>DASPVV010000184.1:0-12848 GCA_035622175.1 Terriglobales bacterium
ATCAATTCCGGGGGTATGTCTTCTGTCGCGTCCACTTGGCGGCAGCGGCCATCATCCTGGCGCTGGCCGCGGGCACTGCCGGGAGTTCGGAGAACCCTCCCGCGACTTTCAAATACACCAACCACCTCATCCACGAGAAGAGTCCGTATCTCTTGCT
Source organism: Terriglobales bacterium (assembly GCA_035622175.1). Lineage (GTDB taxonomy): Bacteria > Acidobacteriota > Terriglobia > Terriglobales > Acidobacteriaceae > JAFAGX01. The sequence goes on from DASPVV010000184.1 coordinate 158, forward strand.
CCACGCTCATAACCCTGTGGATTGGTACCCGTGGGGGGAAGAGGCATTTCGCAAGGCGCGCCAGGAAAACAAGCCCATCTTCCTCTCGGTTGGCTACTACACCTGCCACTGGTGCCATGTGATGGAACGGGAGTCGTATTCGAATCCGCAGATCGCCGCGATCGTGAATCGAGATTTCGTGGCGATCAAGGTAGACCGTGAGGAGCGTCCCGATGTAGACGAGGTGTATACCCGCTTTCTCGAGGCAACCACGGGCGATGCTGGCTGGCCGATGAACGTTTTTCTGACTCCCGACCTGCAGCCGTTCTTCGGGGGGACGTATTTTCCTCCGGTCGATCGCGGCGGGCTGCCTGGACTTCCCAGCGTACTGAAGAAGGTTGCGCTGGCGTGGCAGCGCGACCATGCCGAGGTACTGGGGACGGCTGCCAAGCTCACCCGCGAACTGAGCGCTAAGAGCGGCGGAAGCTTCGCTGCGGTCGAGGCGGCGGCACTTCCTGCCGCCTATAGCGAGATGCGGAGCATCTACGATGCGACCAATGGCGGCTTTGGCGGGGCCCCGAAGTTTCCGCGTCCAGTGGCACTCGAATACCTGATGCGTTACTCACGGCGGGAAAAGAATCAGGATGCGCTGGCGATGGTGCAGCACACGCTCGATCAGATGGCACGAGGAGGGGTGCACGATCAACTTGGCGGTGGATTCCATCGCTACGCAACTGACAGGACGTGGCTTGTGCCGCATTTCGAGAAGATGCTCTATGACCAAGCGCAACTGGCCTTAGCCTACCTGCATGCATTCCAAATCACTCATGACCAGACCTACGCTCGAACCACGCGGGATACGCTCGATTTCGTCCTGCGCGAAATGCGCAGTCCGGAGGGCGGCTTCTATTCGGCTCTCGATGCCGATAGCCGGTTGCCAGGGAGCGGCGGGCCGGACCGTGAGGGAGCCTACTACCTGTGGTCTGCCGCCCAGATCAAGGAGGTGCTCGGCCCGGGGGACGCTCCGCCATTCGAATATCGCTACGGGGTAGGGCCGGACGGCAATGTGCCGGTGGCGCAGGACATCGAAGGCAATATGAGGAGCATGAATGTTCTGTACCAGCAACACTCGGTAGCCGAGACCGCCGCGTATTTTAAAAGCGCGGAGCCAGCGATGGTCGAACAGCTGGAAGGTGACCAGAGGCAACTGCTGCGGGCACGCAGCGAACGTTCCCGTCCACCGGTCGATAGCAAGATCGTTACCGCATGGAACGCGATGCTGATTTCGGCACTGGCGTGTTCCAGTCAAGTGCTGCATGAGACCCGCTATTTGCGAGCCGCGCAACAGGCAGCGTCCATGCTGGAAGCTCGCCTGTACTCTTCGGGGACAGGTCAGCTGAAGCGGCGCTATCGCCTGGGTGCAGCCGAAGTGGATGGTTTTCTTTCCGACTATGCAAGCCTGATCGAAGGCCTGCTCGACCTCTATGAGGCATCCTTCGATTTACGCTGGCTGAACTGGGCGCTCGAACTTCAGCGAACCCAAGACCGTCTCTTCTGGGATCAACAGGCAGGAGGCTATTTTACGACGGGGGCGTCGGATCAACATCTTCTCTGGAGGGATCGTGAGGCATATGACGGAGCTGAACCTTCAGCCAATTCTGTCGCGGCCATGAACCTACTGCGGATCTGGCAGATCACCGAGGACGATGCGGCGCGAGACCGAGCGGTGAAGACGATCAGCGCCTTCGGAGGACAACTGAACCGCAACCCAGAATCGATGCCGGCGATGATGTCGGCGTACGAAGCGCTAACCTCTGTCCAAAGGCAGATCGTGATTGCGGGAAACCCGCAGGCCGCTGATACCCGTCAGATGCTCGACCTAGTCTGGGGGCGCTATTTGCCGAACAGTTTCCTTATGCTTGCCGATCAAGGAGCCGGACAACAAGAACTGGCACGCAAATTCCCCTTCCTTGCCAACATGCGGCCAAAAAACGGCAAAGCCACTGCCTATGTCTGCCAGAATTACGTCTGCAACCTGCCCAGCAGCGACCCCAAGGTCGTGGCCAGTCTCTTAGACACCGAACCCCCGATACGATAGCCTTCTTTTGGGCGCGACCATCCAACCTCAACCTTTCCTCTTTTCTTTTCCCCGCGCGCCTACCGTTTTGAGGTGGAACTAGTTAGAATGGGTGCCGCGATTTTGAGGCGGCATGCCGGGGCCTGCTCAAGGGATCAAACCAGTACGTGGCAGGGTTCGATCCCGGCCGAGTCGCTAGGAGCGATTGGTAAGGACGCTCAATCCGAGACTTCTGAGCTGGATCGCATGCGCTTACCAACTCGACGCACCTTCCTACAGCAATTCGCCGCTCTAGCGACGGTCGGATTGGCAGCCAACCGCATCAAGAACCCCTTTGCCACTGCCGTGGCGGAACCGCACCTGTCGTTTCCGACCGAGCCCCGCGATCGGATTGCCGTTGCATCGTACCCGTTTCGCGCCTACATCGAGAGTCCCACAAATCCCGATCGCGATCGTAGTTTGCCCGGTATGGAGCTGACGGAGTTCGTCTCCCAGATCGGGGCGAAGTTTAATGTGCACAATATCGAGCCCCATTATCGACATTTCCGCTCGCTGACGCCGGCTGCGCTCGCCAGTTTCAGGGAAACGCTCAGCCAGGCGAAGGTGAAAGTTGTGAATATTGCCGTCGGCGGAGAGGCAAGCTTCTATGATGCTGATCCCTCCGCTCGCGAAAAGGCGCTCGCCTTCGCCAAGAAGTGGGTTGACGTGGCGGTGGCTGTCGGTTCTCCCAGCATTCGGGTGCACATTCACCAGGCCGCGAATTCGGCGCCCCAGGTGGAGCGTACAGCGGACAGCCTTCGCCAACTGACCGAATACGCCGGGGGAAACAATGTCGTGGTGAACCTCGAGAACGACGACTTGGTCAGCGAGGATGCTTTCTTTTTGGTGAAGGTCATTGAGGCCGTCCACAGCCCGTTTCTGCATGCCTTACCCGATTTCGCTAACTCCATGCTGAGCGGGGATGCCGATTTCAATTACCGGGCGGTTGCGGCCATGTTTCGCCACGCCTACGGCATTTGCCACGTCAAAAGCGGCGAGGTCGACGATCAGGGCAGGCAGTTCAATATTGACCTGAAGAAGTCCTTCGATATTTTGCAAGCGAGCGGCTATCGTGGATACTGCTCGATGGAGTTTGACGCGCCCGGCGAACCCTACGGGCCGACTGCGCAACTGGTCGAGCAAAGTATCCGCTATTTGTCGTAATTGCGCCGCGGGAATTCCCCCTCAGCCGTTGGGCGCGCGGTCGAGAATGGTCTCGTTCCCAGCATCCCAGTACTGCTTCCTGCCCGACCAGTAAGATTGCGCTGCCATCATGCAGGCGACCGAGTGAGCGAATCCGTCCTGTACCGTGCAATGGGGCTGCTGGCGGGAGCGCATGCATTCGAACCAATTGGCCATGTGCCCGAGCGACAGGTCGTCGATGCCCATCGGCGGAAGCTTGGTTTCGCCGGGTAGAAGAACGTAGTTCGCCGATCTCTTTTGGTCGATGGCGGCGTCGTCTTCGTGGTTCCCCTTCTCCTGGACTAATTGATAACGTGGGCTGCCTTCGCCTCCGAGATTGATCAGAGTGGCCTTCTTCCCCATGTAGCGCGTGAATCCTGGGGCATCATTGCCGAAACTTGTCGAGTAGCTGACCAGAAAGCCTTTGGGGTATTCCAGGAGAGCGTGGAAGGTGTCGGCATTCTCGCGGCCGTCATGCCAGGCAAAAATACCGCCGTGCGCGACCGCGGAACGCGGAAAACTGTCATGCATGAACCAGTGCACGAGATCGATGGCGTGACTCATCCATTGATCCGCAATGCCGCTCGAGAATTCTTTGTACAAGCGGAATTCGCAGTAGATCTTTGGATCGAAGGGGCGGTACGGCTTCGTCAGCAGCCATTTACTCCAATCCGTATCTTCCGCGCGGATCAGCTGGGTTTCTTCCCGGCCGCGCCACCTGGGCCCGTGGTAATTCCAGACGATTTCGACTTTGCTCACGTCCCCGAGAACCCCGGTCTCGACCAGGTCGTGGGCAGCTTTCGGATAAGGCTCGCTGCGATGTTGCGTGCCCACCTGCACAATTCGCTTTTGTTGGAGGACCACGTCCCGAGCCGCCTTTGCCTCAGCCAGCACGTTGCCCATCGGCTTCTCCACGTAGGCATCCATGCCGGCTTCTGCCACCATTTTCAAAATCGGCGAGTGAGAGTGCTCGGGCGTCGAAATGATCACTGCATCGAGGTCTTTCGCCGCGAGCGTTTCCTCCAAATCCCGAAAGGCGCGGGGCGCGCGGCCGTAATACCCGGTATTCTTGGCGACAGCTTTCTCGCGGTTCACTCGCCACAGGTCGCAGACGGCAGTCATCTCCACGTTGTGGCTGGTCTTCAATTGCGACACGAGCCAGTCCAACTCCGTGCCCCGACTCCCGATTCCGATGTGGCATAACGAAATGCGGTCGTTGGCGCCGAGGATCCTACTGTAGGAAAGAGCCTGGCTCGGCAACACTGCTCCCGCGGCAATCAGGGCCGCCGACTTGGCCAAGAAGTTTCTGCGATTGATGGTTGCTTCTGACTCGCTCACGTCTGCCTCCGCCTTGAGTTCTTAGACTGCTTTCTTCCCTCGCTGAACTATGGACAGGCAACTACCAGCCGTGATCTTGCCGGATTCCTGATCGTGCACGGGCTCACTCCGAATAGCCTGCGTCATCGTCGTCATCCTCGTCCTCTCGATCGTCGCCGTCAGACTCATCCTCTTTCTCTTCGTCATCTTCCTCTTCTTCATCCGGCTCTTCTCGGAATCGGGCTTTGCTGGCCAGCGAATGATTGTATAGGTCTTGGTCGAGGTGTTCGGAACGCCTTCTGCGCATGCCTAATGTTACGCCGTCCCGAGCGCAACTGCAGCTGCCGGCGACCCGGGGAAGTGCCAGAAGGGAAGAGTCTAAGCTGTTCTAGCCAATGGACTTCGCATTTCCCTCCGCGGGGATAGGCACACCATCGTGCCCGGCACTGGTGCGCCATAGACGGAGGAAACCAGAAGTTCGAAAATCTCCGTATCCACTCCGGAGGGGTGTCCGGAGAGAAGGACGAGAAGTCATACCCCAGGCAAAAAGACCGCGCCGTTAGAGACGGGAAAGCCAGAGTTGAGAGGGTAAGAATAAATGAAGAGCCTTCTGAAAGAACCCGTGACCATTATCGTAACTCCGTTAGCCGATGGGTTCCAACTGGATATGGCCCATTCAGACGAGGACCGGACATTGGCGGAGACGGTCTTTGAAGCTACCTTACAAACGCTGTTCCGTTCAAGCCAAGACACCGCCGGCCGGCTGTAGATTTGACGGCAAACGAACGCGGGATGGCGCGGTCATGGTTTCGATCGTCTACTCTAGCAGAACCTACCTAGATTCTCTCGCCGGTTTCAGAAATGACTGGGACCTAGCCCGTCGGAGCGCGTTCAAAGCGCGCGATTTTAACGGGTAGTCGAACCCTGGGCTGTACCCATCGTTTCCAAATAGGCAAAGGGACCCGCCGAGTTTCCCCGTCAAGTCCCTCTGCGCTTCGCGTCTCTGAGGGGCCTCACCTCCCTCGGAGGACGACATGGTATGAACAATCGTCCTCGCAAACAATGGCTAGTTGGTAATAGCGGGTTGGGTACTTACGGGCCCTGGCAAACCAACCTGGTAGAAGGTCGCGAATTCGAGCGGGATTCTTACCCCAACCGACCGGGAATGTGACCGCCACAGAATGATCCACCCTGATTCGTGCGCGGCCAGTCAATGCGCCAGCGCCCCCCTGGCACAGGTACCCAGAACAACCGCTTTCGAGGCGTATTCCGCGCATGATGGTACAAGGCAGAGGCGCGCTCGTAGAAACCGCGGGTGTGCCACGAGTCCTGAAAGCCGAACTTCTGAAAATCGAGATGGTGACAGAATTCGTGGCAAAGCGTGCTGAGGAAGGTGCCGAAGGACGTCACCTCCTTCCGCACTGCCGTCCGCATCCAGACACGGATCAGCATAGTTTCGGGGGCGTAGTCCCCGAAAAGTTCGCTCGTCCAGTGTTCGCGAACTCGCAGGGGCCGGGCTGCAAGCACGCGGATTTCGCATCCAGGGACTTGGTAGAACTCCGCTGCGGCATTCAGGAACGCTTCACAGGCAGGGCGGACATTCCCGCTTGTCCCCGCCTCGATCGCCGCACCAATCGATTTCGTAATCGAAAGCAAACGCTCGTCCCGCGGGTAATCGAGAGTCGTGATCCGGTCGCTTGCGAGGAATCCTGCGCGGCTGGTCTTCCGGGGTGGGGAGTCTGTGAGCATTTGTTTATCTTTTAACTCAGCGCGTGTCCACCACTGTAACCCAAAATAAGTACAAGGGTTGTCACTCTTCCACTGCCCGCAGCCGCAAAATGCGGGTAGGACTGGTCGAGGGTCCAGGCTAAAATCTGTGACTCGCCAAACGAATTGCCCAAGGGACTCAGAAAGGTTATCCCCGACCAAGAGATTTCACCAATTCGTAACCAGCCGTTAACACCTCCGGTTTAAGTTCGCTTTACGGCCCGCTTCACGGCACGACCTGAACTACGCCTCGGTCTCGAAAAGTCGAACCTTCTACTGGAAGTAAGTTTTGGAGGATCAGCTCATGCAGATCAAAAGCTCCCTTGGCAGAGCCAGTCTCGCGGCTGTTCTTGCCGTGGCGACCCTCGCTGGCTATCGTGGCGCCCATGCGCAAAATGTGCTTCTACCGACCGGTGCAACCATCACGCCCAGCAAGGCACCGAGATCGGTCTTCCAACCCTTAAAGGTTGCCTTACCGGATTATCCCGACTATTCACCAGACAGCGCCGAGACGACTGCCGTGAGTCCCGATGGCAGGACTCTGCTCATCCTGACCAGCGGCTATAACCAGAATCTGGATGCCGGCGGCACCTATCAACCGCAGGATTCGGGCGAGTATGTGTTCGTGTACGACATCTCCACCCCGAGCTTGCCCGTGAAAAAGCAGGTGGTGATCCTGGGGAACCAAACCGCCTTTGACGGCATCGTGTGGGCTCCCGACGGTTCCGCATTCTATGTTGGTGGCGGGGCCAGCGACTCCGTGTATACCTTCACTCAGAATGGCGGCCAGTGGGTGGAATCGGCCACACCGATACCTCTCGGCCATATCGGCGACGAGATGCAGGTAGAGACCGAGGTTGGCCCGACCGCTGCCTTAGTCGGCATCACCCGCGATGGCACCACGCTGATTGTCGCGAACCACGAAACCGACTCCGTCACCTCTGTTAACCTGACCCTCGGCGTGGTTCAACAGGAACTCGATCTTCGCCCCGGTCGTATTAACGGGGCGCAAGTGGGGATCCCCGGCGGAGAGTTCCCGTACGGAGTTGTGGTCAAGGGTAGCAACACAGTTTACGTCTCGAGCGTCCGCGACCGCGAGATCGATGTGTTGAACCTGTCGAACGGTGTTCTCTCCCTTACCACCCGCATTCCAGTCGCCGGCAACCCGGGGAAGATGACTCTGAATAGCGCCGAAAGCAAGCTTTTTGTGGTGGCGAGCAACTCCGACCAGTTGATTGTCATCGACACCGCTACCAACACTGTCCTGAGCGAGGTCAATGCCAGCGCCCCGCTGGGCTTACTCGGTTCGGCGAAAAAGGTTCCGAAAGGGAGCAACCCCAACAGCGTTACCCTTTCGCCCGATGAGAGGACCGCCTACGTGACCGACGGCGGCACGAACGCCGTGGCTGTGATTAGCCTGACCGGAACAACACCCGCAGTTGTCGGGCTGATCCCCACCGGCTGGTACCCCAACTCTGTCAGCGTCAGCCCGGATGGTTCCACTCTCTACGTGGTGAACAGCAAGAGCGTGGAACGTCCCAATCCGCGGAACTGCCGCGACATCAATAACGATCCCGGCGGTGGTTATGGCTCAGGCTGCCAATCCGTTCAGGCCCAGAACGGTGGGTATAACGAGTATGCGTGGCAAAACGAGTACGCGGGTTTCCTAACCGTGCCTGTACCTGGCCCCGTCGACCTCGCCTCGCTCACCGAAGTGGTCGCCACCAACAATGGCTTTGGCTTTCAGCTGAGCGCGCTAGACAAGGTGACCATGTCCTTCTTGAAGGACCATATCCAGCACGTGATTTACATCATCAAAGAGAATCGCACGTTCGACCAAGTGCTGGGTGATCTCACCAATGGTGCCAATGCAGATGCGTCGTTGAATCAGTTCCCCGAAAAGGTGACACCGAATTTTCACAACTTCGCCACCCAATTTGTGACTCTCGACAATTTCGACGACACCTCCATGGTGAGCATGGACGGATGGCAGTGGTCGACGGCAGCACGCGCTCTCGACATCAACGAGAAGTGCGTTACCGTCAACTACGGAAAGGGTGGTTGCAACTACGATAGCGAAGGGACGTCGCGCAATGTCAACGTCGCGCTCGTCGGCGTCGAGGCGCGCAAGGCGTGGCAACCACTCTACCCGGACGACCCGAACCTGTTGCCCGGAACCGCTAACGAGGTGGCAGCCGATGGCCCTGAAGGCCAGGAAGGCCTGGGCTACATCTGGGATGCCGCGCTCAACAAGGGCCTCACCGTCCGCAACTACGGATTCTACCTCGATCTGGGTGCGATGGAAGTACTCGAGGATTTGGGCGTCATAACCCCGACCCTCACGAACCCTTGCGCCGCCACACCACCGGTCCAGGTTGCCTTCCCGGCGCATCGGGCCCTGCTCACGCGCACCGATTTGTGTTTCCGTGGCTTTGACAACTCGTTCCCTGATTTCTTCCGCTACCAGGAGTGGGCACGGGAATTCGACCAGCAAGTTGCCGGGGGTACGTTTCCCAATCTGACCCTGCTGCGGATCATGCATGACCACTTCGGCAATTTCAGCGACGCCAGCTTCGGCGTGAATACCCCGGAACTGCAGATTGCCGACAACGACTATGCCGTGGGACTGGTGGTCGACAAGATCGCCCACAGCCCCTACGCCAACAAAACGCTCATCTTCGTGATTGAAGACGATCCCCAGGACGGCGCCGACCACGTCAGCGGCGACCGCAGCGTTGCCTTCATTGTGGGGCCCTACGTGAAGCAGGGAGCGGTGGTTTCCGATTTTTACACCACGGTGAGCATGGTACGTACGATTGAAGAGGTCCTCGGCGTCTCCCAGCTGAGCGTTCATGATTCGGGCGTTGCACCCATGACGAAAGCCTTTGACGTGACCATGGACTGCACGGCGACGTGCTGGACGTATTCAGCCACTCCGTCAGAGTTCCTCTACACGACGGAGCTGCCCATCACCAAGCCCGTCGCCAACCTGGCGAACTTGCCTCACCCCACCCACGACGCCGCCTGGTGGGCGGCGAAGACCAAAGGTTTTGACTTCAGTGAGGAAGATCGAGTCAACCCGGAGGTGTTCAACCGCATCATTTGGGAAGGTCTAAAGGGGAATGTGCCCTACCCGACAACCCGCTCCGGCGCGGACCTTCGGCGGGGCGGGACGCCCCAGCCCGAGACCAGACGAGTCAGCACAAATCAATCGCAGTAACCGACAACCTGCCCGTGAATACTCCCTCTCCCCGGGGCGCCTTCGCAAGGAGCGCCCCGGCACCCTCGGTTCAGGGCACGAGTCGCTCGGTGAGAGAGTGCATCAGGACCAAGACTGGACCTAGCTTGGCGGCAAGACCAACCATGGCGGTGAACGCCCCGGCGACCGCATAGCGCCAAGCGTTGTCAGCCGTAACCGGGTTTTCCTTCCAGGCAAGCAGGCATTCGACGCGCTTGGCCACCGAGCCGGTAACACTGACCAGTCCGGTGGTGAAGGCGGGAGCGGCTTGGGGCGGAAAACGGCGCGAGAGCTTGATTAACGCTGCCGCTAGATCTAGAGCATCCTCGCGGCTCGACACCGCGCGGTTATCGGCGGCCAGCTCTGCGGCTTCCTGCCATGCTCTTTCCAGTTCCGCCATGAGGGGAAACGGAATGAAACTGAGGACTACCTTTTTCAGGTTATCGCGCGAGCGCAAGTGTTCGACCTCGTGCCGCACGGCCGCTCGCAGCTCCCCTTCGCTCAGTACTTCGCAGGCCGTTTCGGAGATGAGAACTCTCGGTGTACGGATGCCGATCAGCATGAGAGGCAACACGCTCCGAGGCGTGACGAGTGAGGTTGCGTCCTTGGCCCATAAGGCCCTTGCTCCTTCCAGACACTCGGCAACCACTTGACGGGTCCTCGCTGCCGCGGACATCACCTGGTAGAAGCCCGCGCCTAGAAACAAACCCGCGCTGACGCTCAGGGCGAACGTGGCCAGATCCTCATCCATCGTGTGCGCCTCGAGCAGCAAGAAGGATGGGAAGGCCAGCAAGCCAGTGATCGCGGCGGAAACGACGAAAGGCAACACGCGCAAACTAAACAAAAGGTTGACCGAAGGGCGTCGGGAGAAGAAACGCATGCCTCGCCAGGTCAGCAGCGCCAGACAGGAAAGAAAGCTGTACGCCAGCGAGAAGAACGCCAGCGACACAATCATCCCGCGGGCGACAAAAATCACTTCGCTTCTCCTTTTTTTAATTCCGCTCGTTGCCGTTCGACCAGCGCTTCCAACTCGTCCAGAAGTCTTTCGTCCTGTGTGCCCGCTGCCTCGACCAGATAGGACAAGTGCAACGACGCATTCTGCGAACTCAGCAGTTGCCGTATGCTCTGTTCAGCGGCAATGCGCTCCAGCTCTTGCGGACCGAACCGCGGAGAATACCGGAACGCCCGCCCTTCCGGCACGCGGTTGAAGAGTCCTTTCTTGAAGAGACGGTCCATGGTCGTCATGATCGTGGGATAGGTTTGCCAAAGTTTCCCATCTCGTACTACCTCGCGAACCGTCGCCGTTCCCAGCCCCCACACAACTTCGAGGACCTGACGTTCGAGCGGTCCCAGGTTGGCTCTGGGGTTGGTTTCGAAAAAGGAGAAAACCTTATCCATGTGGCAAACGAACCGTGACGAATTTCTGGTGGAGAAGGTGAGTTTAACGGCGAAGCGTCGCCCAGGTCAACGCGTGCGGACAAAATTAACTAGACGTCAACAAAAACCGCGAGATCGCAAACTCAATTCAGCCTGCACAGCTCACCCTGGACCAGCACACGGCGCGTCATCGATGAGCATAGCTAGTAGTATTGCTGATAGTAGATAGATTGCAGATAAAATTTTCTTACAGAATTCATCGCCCCGCCGCATTCTTTTAACAATCCACCTCTACCTTCGGTGTGGTTCATGATTGCTCCGCTTCCCCAGGTCCTTCCACGCTCGCCGGTATCTCCGCGAGCATCACAGTGATTATGTTCCATGTCGAGAGGAGCCAATATGAGAAACGAATCCATGCTTCGACCAAGTGGGCGAACGCTTCCTGCGGCCAATGGGCTGGCGCTTTCGAGCGTGTTGGTCCTTGTGGTGAGCACCTTTCTGGCCGCTCAGAATGTTGTCCTCACGGGTGCACTCAGTGGACGTCTCTCCGACCAGAGCGGAGCAGTTGTGCCGGGAGTGTCGGTGGTTGTGCAGAACCTCGCGACCGGCGTCGAACAATCGGATACGACCAATCGTGCGGGAATTTATCAGTTTCCGGCGCTCACGCCCGGCACATATTCGATGTCGATTACCGCAAGCGGTAAAGGTTTTCGCGATGTCCAGGTCCTGGTGCGCGTGCTGGTGGGAAACACCACGTCCCAGGACGTCAAGCTGCAGGCGGGCGCGAGCGGGGACACGATTAAAGTAATCGCGACCACACCGTTGCTGCGGCCGGAGGACTCCTCCGCCAGCACGGTTATCGACCGTTCTCTCATCGAAGACTTGCCGCTCAACGGACGAAAATACACCAACTTCATGATGCTCACGCCGAATACCAGCTACGACGGCGACACTGGCCTGGTGAGCGTCGCGGGACAACAGGGCGGCGAGGATTCCGGCTACGCTAATGGAAACGGCAATACTATATTCACTGTCGATGGCTCCAATGCCACCAACAACTACTTCTCCGACATCGTCGGCCGCAATCGCATCCCTTACCTGTTTGGCGAAGATTCGATCCAGGAGTTTCAAGTCGCCGTTAGCCCTTACACCGCAATCTATGGCGGCGGAGCCGGTTACGTAAACGCGATTACCCGATCGGGCAGCAACGTTTTCCATGGCAGTGCGTTTTATTACAACCGCAACTCCGTATTCGAGGCCAACGACGCACTCGATAAATCCTTAGGCAATCCGAAGCCGGAAGATGATTTGCAGCAATTCGGCATCGGGCTGGGCGGTCCAGTTCTGCGCAACCGTTTATGGTTCTTTGCGGATTATGAGCAGCAGCTGCGCAACAATCCGATTCCCGTCATCAACTCGGTGTTGGCGACCAACCCGACGAACTTGGCCTCGTTCTTGACGGCAAATTTTGGTATACCGGCGGGGACGACACTGCCGCCGCCGAACGGCCCATTGCCGGTGCCGGGCAGCGACACGACGCCGAATCCCAGTGATCCGGTGTATCTGCAGCAAGTATCGAACGTCGTGAATGCTTTGAACTCCAATCTGGGCCTCAAAGCCAGAAAGGGCGACGATTGGGTGCTGACCCCCCGCCTCGACTATCAGGCCAGCTCCCGCGATAGCCTGTTCCTCAGCCTCAATGTGAACCGCTTCGA
>DASPVV010000185.1:0-19598 GCA_035622175.1 Terriglobales bacterium
CCTCGAGTTGACCTAAATCCATGCTCCCACCCTCTTTAGACAAACTGCAGGCGGCATTAGCCTGGCTTATGGTATTCAGATAAACTAATACTAGATTAATGATTATAAACTTTGCTTAAGCTCCCTGTCGACGTAAGATCACACCGACTCATCTCCTGGGAGAAGCCGGACATGGAGCCGACCAAAATTCGAGTTTTTGATACCACCTTGCGTGACGGCGAACAGTCGCCGGGCTGCAGCATGAACGTCGAGGAAAAGTTGCGCATGGCGCATCAACTCGACCGCTTGGGTGTAGACGTGATTGAGGCTGGGTTCCCGATTGCATCGGAGGGAGACTTCGCGGCCGTGCGCTCGATCGCGACCTCCCTGCGGCGTCCCGTCATTGCGGCTCTGGCCCGGGCTTGCCCCGAGGACCTCGAGCGAGCCTGGCAGGCCGTCGAACCGGCGGCGCGGCCACGCCTCCATATCTTCCTTGCCACCTCCGACGTTCACCTCGAGTACAAGCTGCGCATCTCCCGAGAGCAGTGTCTCGAGCGCGCCGCAGAAGCGGTGGCGCGGGCCAGAACTTTCTGTGACGATGTGGAGTTTTCCCCGGAAGATGCCACCCGCACCGAGCCTGCCTTCCTTTGCCGCATGGTCGAAGCGGTGATCGCCGCCGGAGCCACCACCATCAACATTCCCGATACCGTGGGATACGCCACCCCGGCCGAATTCGGCGAACTGATCCAAACCCTGCGGCAGCGGGTGCGGGGAATCGAGAAGGCGGTCCTCTCAGCCCACTGCCACGACGATCTTGGTCTCGCGGTTGCCAACTCCCTGGCGGCTATCGCCCAGGGCGCCCGACAGGTGGAGTGCACCGTCAACGGCATTGGGGAACGGGCCGGCAACGCGGCGCTCGAGGAAGTCGTGATGGCGATGCGGGTTCGTCCGGATCGCCTGCCCTACGAGACCGGCGTGGCTGCCGAGGAGCTTTACCCCACCAGCTGCCTGCTCAGCGAGATCACCGGAGTCAGCGTGCAGCCGAACAAGGCCATCATCGGTCGCAACGCCTTTGCCCACGAAGCCGGGATTCACCAGGACGGGATGCTCAAGAATCCCCGGACCTATGAAATCATGATTCCCCAGTCGGTGGGAGTTCCAGATTCGAGACTGGTGCTCGGCAAACACTCCGGCCGGCACGCCCTCGGCTTGCGTTATGAGCAGCTGGGATATCGCTTTGAAGCGCGTGAACTGGATGACGTGTACCGCCGCTTTGTGGCGCTCGCCGATCGCATAAAGCGGGTCGAAGACCATCATCTCGTCGAACTGATCGGGGTCACCAAGGCTCCCGCCCAGTCGATAACGGCGACCCCAGAAAAGGCCTGTGCCGCCGCGGCCAGCGGAGGACCGGCCAATCTCCCGGTCCAGCCCCAGCCCAGCAAATCGAACCCCAAGTTTGATTCTCCCCGTCTTCCCCTGAGTCCGCTCATCGAGCATCACGGGGATCAGGAAGACTATCTCTGGGGTGTATAGTTTGGCTTGGCGATGCTTCTCGATCTCACCATCCTGCCGGGGGACGGCATTGGCCCGGAAGTCACCAGAGAGGCCCTGCGCGTTCTCGAAAGCGTGGCCCAATTCTTCGGGCACCGGCTGAGTCTTGCCCACAGGAACATCGGCGGCGCCGCTCTCAAAGCCGATAACGATCCTTTACCCCCAGACACACTGGAGAGCGCCTTGCGCTCTGGGGCTGTGCTGCTCGGGGCGGTGGGAAGCCCGGAATTCGACGGCTACCCGGCGGCCTTGCGTCCCGAACGGGGCTTGCTTGGCCTGCGCAAGGAACTGGGGGTGTTCGCCAACCTGCGGCCGGCCATCTGCTTCCCCGCCCTGGTCGAAGGCTCGCCCTTGCGGGCGGACATTGTCCGGGGGACCGATCTTGTGATCGTGCGCGAGTTGTTAGGGGGACTTTATTTTGGCCAGCCGCGATCGCTTCAGGGAGAGACCGGCCAGCGCATCGCCATCGACACCATGCGCTATGAGGAGCGGGAAATCGAGCGGATTGCGCGCACGGCGTTTGCCCTGGCGCGTTCCAGGCGACGGAAGCTGACCTCGGTCGACAAAGCCAACGTGCTCGATTGCTCTCGCCTATGGCGGGAAGTGGTGAGCGCTGTCGCCCAGGACTTTCCCGAAGTCGAGCTGACCCACCTGTACGTCGATTCGGCGGCCATGGCTCTGGTTTCCCGGCCCACAGGATTTGACGTGCTGCTGACCGAGAACATGTTTGGGGACATACTGTCGGATCAAGCCGGCAGCGTGGTCGGATCGATTGGACTGTTGCCGTCGGCCAGTCTGGGCGGTTCGGTGGCCTTATACGAGCCCGTCCACGGGGCGGCACCCGACCTTGCCGGCCGCGGCATCGCCAATCCGCTGGGTGCGATTCTTTCGGTGGCCATGATGCTTCGATATTCCTTTCATTTAGAGGCCGAGGCCCGGTGCATCGAGAAGGCGGTCGAGGCTGTGCTCTCTCGCGGGCATCGCACCCGGGATCTGGCCAAGCCGGACCAGGCCTCGCTCACCACCGAAGAGATGGGAAGCAAGGTGGTCGAGGCCGTCGAACAGCGGTCCCAGATTCCCGAGCGCGCGGTTGCCGGTTGATTTCTGCCAGCGTACCCTTGCGCCGGCAGCCCCGCCCGAGCCGCGGAGGCGATGCCCGGGGGAAAGTTTTGGCAGCGAGCGTCCGCGGTAGAGATCCATGAGCGAACCCGGCACACTCCTCGATAAGATCTGGATGGACCATGTGGTGTGCGTGCCGGCTGGCCGGCTGCCGCTTCTCTATATCGATCTGCACCTGGTGCACGAAGTCACTTCGCCGCAGGCCTTTGATGGCTTGCGGGTGGCCGGCCGAGGCGTGCGGCAGCCAGGACGTACCGTGGCCACCGTAGACCATAACGTGCCGACTACGCCGCGGGGTACGCCGATCAGCGACCCCATTGCCGCGCTCCAGGTCGAGACGCTCGCGAGGAACGCGAAAGAATTTGGCATCCGCCTGTTCGATATCGATTCGCCCGATCAGGGAATCGTGCACGTGATTGCTCCGGAACTGGGGTTGACCCAGCCCGGTATGACGATCGTGTGCGGGGACAGCCACACCAGTACGCATGGCGCCTTGGGGGCGTTGGCCTTCGGGATCGGAACCTCGGAAGTGGAACACGTGCTGGCCACCCAGTGTCTGCCGCGACGCAAACCGAAAAGCATGCTGATCGAGGTGCGCGGCCGGCTGGGCGACGGGGTCTCGGCCAAGGATCTGGCGCTCGCAATCATCCGACAGATCGGGACCGACGGAGCCACCGGCTACGTCATCGAGTACGCGGGCGAGGCGGTGCGTTCGCTTTCGATCGAAGGCCGGATGACGCTGTGCAACATGAGTATCGAAGCCGGCGCACGCGCGGGCATGGTGGCGGTCGACGACACAACCCTTGCCTATCTCGAAGGTCGTCGTTTTGCCCCGCGCGGCCGGGCATGGGAGGAGGCGCTCTCCGGTTGGCGCCGCTTCCATTCCGATCCGGGCGCGAAGTATGATGCCGTCGTCGAGGTCGACGCCTGCGGGCTTGCGCCGCTGGTGACCTGGGGAACCAATCCCGGCATGGTCGCGCCGGTCACGGGCCGGGTGCCGGACAAGAGCGAAGCGCATGGCCTCGATGCCGCCGGGGTGGCAAGGATGTTGGAGTACATGGGTCTGGAGCCGGGCACGCCCATCGCAGCGATTGCAATTGACCGGGTTTTCATCGGCTCTTGTACCAATTCCCGATTGGAGGATCTGCGGGCTGCAGCCCGCGTCGCCAAGGGGTACCGGGTGGCGCCGCAGGTGCGCGCCATGGTCGTGCCCGGATCGCAGGCGGTGAAGCGCGCGGCCGAGCAGGAGGGCATCGATCGCATCTTTCGGGAGGCTGGCTTCGAGTGGCGCGAATCCGGCTGCTCGATGTGCTTGGGCATGAATCCGGATATTCTCCAACCTGGCGAGCGCTGCGCCTCCACCAGTAACCGCAACTTTGAGGGCCGGCAAGGCCGGGGCGGCCGCACCCATTTGGTGAGCCCGATGATGGCTGCGGCGGCGGCCATCACCGGGCACTTCACCGACATCCGAAATTGGCAATTTCGCTGAAGCTCGAGATTCCCATGCAACCATTCCGCAGACACACCGGCCCAGTCGTGCCTCTCGATCGGGCCAACATCGACACCGACCAGATCATCCCCAAACAGTTCCTGAAGCGCATCGAGCGTACCGGCTTTGGGGAGTTTTTGTTTTTTGACTGGCGCCACCGTCCGGATGGCACGCTCGATCCTTGGTTTGTGTTGAACCAACCGCGGGCGGCGGGCGCGACCGTGCTCGTGGCCGGCAAGAATTTCGGCTGTGGATCTTCCCGCGAACACGCCGTGTGGGCGCTCGCGGATTTTGGCTTCCGCGCGGTGGTGGCGCCCTCTTTTGCCGACATCTTTGCCACCAACTGTGCGAAAAACGGTCTCCTGGCCGTCGTGCTCCGCCCAGAGGAAGTTGGCGAGATCGTGAAACGCGCCACGGCGGCAGCGAACTACCAGCTTACCGTCGATCTTGAAGACTGCCGGGTGAGCGATGACGAGGGGGTTTCGGCCAGGTTTTCGATCGACGAATTCACCCGTCACTGCCTGCTCGAAGGATTGGATGAAATTGGGCTCACCCTCGAGGAGGAAGCCGAGATTGCCGCCTACGAAACGCGCTTAGCGCGAAGGAGGGGTTGATTGAGCGGCACGCTCCGCCTCGGGACTCTCCTGCTGCTGGGGATCGCAGCCGGAATCGGTGCCGCCGGGCAAGCCGCCATTGACGTCGAGCACAGCAGGATTCGAATTCACGTGGGGAAGGGAGGCTTGTTCTCCGCCGCCGGCCACGAGCATTGGGTCCAGGCTCCCATCGTCGAAGGCGATCTCCAAGAGGGCCCGCCGGCGACGATCAGCTTTCGCGTCGATTCCCGGCAAATGAAGGTCGAGGAAGATCAGAGCCTCTCGGGCGAGCAGCGGTCGGAGGTTGAGAGCACGATGCAAACCAAAGTGCTCGAGAGCGGGCAGTATCCGGAAATTCGCTTCCATTCCACCTCGATCACGCAAGCCTCTCCGAATACCTGGGACGTGCGCGGCGATTTGAGCCTGCACGGACAAACCAGGCCGGTCCACACTACGGTTCGCAAGCAGGAAAACGCCTACCTGGGCCGCTGTCAAATCAAGCAGACCGACTTCGGCATTCAGCCGGTCCGAGTGGCAGGGGGCATGGTCCGGGTCAAGGATGAATTAGACATTGAGTTCTCCGTGCAGCCGGTCTCGAGAGCGGAGCTTGCGCCGCCTCGTCGAGCGCCAGCTCCGGCTCGCTGACGCCCGGGGGGTGGAAGCCACGCTCTCGAGGTGGTGCTTAACGACGCGCCGCAGGTACCTTGGCCGGTTCGGCGGAAGCACTGGGCATGGTCGTGACGCGAGCCCCTTGGGGGGACGCTTGGGTCGCGGCGGGCGCGGCTTGTGTCGTAGCGGTTAAGCCGAGTTGCTTGCGTACTTCGGCTTCGAGCTTGGCCAAACTGTCCTTATTGTTCCGTAGGAACTGGCGGGCATTCTCCCGGCCTTGCCCGATGCGTTCGCTCTTGTAGCTGAACCAGGCGCCAGTTTTTTCCAGCAGATTCAGGGTTACCGCCAGATCGAGCAAGTCCCCCTCGCGGGAAATGCCCTCCCCGTACAGGATGTCGAATTCAGCCTCGCGAAATGGAGCCGCCACTTTGTTTTTGACCACCTTGACCCGGGTGCGGGAGCCGGTGACCTGGTCCCCTTCTTTGATGGCAGCAATGCGGCGGATATCGATGCGCACCGAGGCGTAAAACTTGAGCGCGCGGCCCCCAGTCGTGGTCTCGGGATTCCCGAACATGACGCCAATCTTTTCCCGGATCTGGTTGATGAAGATCAGGCAGGTGCGTGACTTCGAAACAATTCCCGTCAGCTTGCGCAAGGCTTGCGACATCAGGCGCGCCTGCAGCCCCATGTGGCTGTCACCCATCTCGCCGTCCAACTCAGCCTTCGGAACCAGCGCCGCCACCGAGTCGACGACCAGCACATCGATCGCGTTGGAGCGAACCAAAGTCTCAGCGATTTCCAGGGCTTGCTCGCCATAGTCGGGTTGGGAAACCAGGAGATTGTCGACATCGACGCCCAGCTTCTTGGCATAGCCAGGATCGAGGGCGTGCTCGGCATCCACAAAGGCTGCCATGCCTCCCGCCTTTTGGGCTTCGGCAATCACCTGGAGGGCAATCGTGGTTTTGCCGGAAGATTCCGGGCCGAAGATCTCGACCACCCGCCCACGGGGAAAACCGCCCACGCCGAGCGCCGCATCAAAGGACATCGCGCCGGTAGAAATGACGGAAATCGGAACAATGGCTTCCTTCGATCCCAGGCGCATGATCGAGCCCTTGCCAAACTGCTTTTCGATCTGCGAGAAGGCTAGATCAATTGCGCGGCTGCGTTCGTCGGCCATGAGGAAGGCTCCTGAAGTAAGGCTCCGGTAGAGATGCAGCTTCCCGCACCCCGCCGCGATTATATACTCGCTTGAGCGAAGAAAAAACGAAAATGGTGAAACAACTGTGGAAAGCCTGGGAACGGCAGCCGGGCCACCAGGAGAGCCTCACAGCCTGGAGCTATAATCGACATAAGTTGCCCGGGGCGGCTTCGAGGTAAGCCATGCCACTGATGCTCTCGGTAAACGGAGCCGAACATCCTATCGATCTCCCTGCCGACAGCAAGCTGCTTTACGTCTTGCGCGACAGCCTAGGCCTGACCGGGACCAAGTACGGCTGCGGCGAAGGGATGTGTGGGGCGTGCACGGTGTTGCTCGACGGCAAGCCGGCGCGTTCCTGCCAGGCTCCCCTCAGCGCGGTCCGCGGAAAGAAGATCACCACCATCGAGGGACTGGAGCAAGAGGGTCGACTGCATCCGGTTCAGGCGGCCTTTGTGGCAGCGGAAGCGTTCCAGTGCGCTTACTGTACCTCCGGCATGATTATGGCGGCGGTTGGCCTGCTGCAAAGAAATCCGCGGCCAAGCGATGAAGAAATCATCAGCGCTCTCGACGGCAACGTCTGCCGCTGTGGCACCTATCCGCGCATTGTCGAGGCGGTGCGCCGAGCCGCGGCCCCTGCCCAAGGAACGGTGGAATAATGGACCAGCTCGCAGCTGATCTTATCCTTGAGGAACACCAGCACGCCGCCATCGCGCCTCTGCGCTACAGCTTTGAGCTTGGACGCCGGGAGTTCTTCAAATTGCTGGGGAGTGGCCTGCTGGTATGCCTGTGCGCCCCTCAGGCTCGGAGTGAAGCGCCGGGTGGTCGCCGCCAGCCGGAGGAAGAGCTTCCCCAAGCGATCCAAGCTTGGTTGCACATTGCCGAGGATGGCAAAGTGACGGTGTATACGGGAAAGGTGGAAGTCGGGCAGAACATCCGCACCTCGCTGACCCAGCAGGTGGCGGAAGAGCTGCGCGTCCCCGCCGCTTCGATTCAGTTGATCATGGGAGACACGGATCTGACCCCGTATGACATGGGCACCTTTGGCAGCCGCACTACGCCGACGATGGGGCCACAGCTGCGAAATGTGTCCGCGGCGGCCCGCGAAAACCTCATCGATCTCGCCGCCCAACGCTGGCATGCTGATCGGCGATCGCTCGTGGCCGCCAATGGAGAAATCACTGACCAGAACTTGCACCACTCCCTCACCTATGGTGAGCTCACGAAAGGCCGGGAACTGGTGCAGGTGGTGGGAGACGATCCCGCCCTAGAGCCGCCAAGCCAATGGCGAATTGCCGGCACAGGGACGCCGAAGGTGGACGGACGCGCCTTTGTAACCGGCAAGCACCAATACGCGTCCGACCTGACTCGTCCGGGCATGCTGCATGGAAAAGTGCTTCGGCCGTCTGCCTTCCGCGCCACTCTCACGTCGTTTGATCCCGCCGGCGCAAGCCAAATCCCCGGGGTCACGGTCGTACGCGATAGCAACTTTGTCGGGGTGACGGCCCCGGACATAGGCACGGCGAACCGGGCTTTGCAGGCTATTCACGCCGAGTGGACTGCCCCGCCCCAGACTTCCGAGGCCACACTGTTTGAGGACGTGCGCCGCGCGGCGACTGCGGAGAGTGACAATCCTGGCGGCCCGCCGCGGTTCACGGCAGGGTCGCTCGCGCAAGGGCTTGCTGCCGCCGACCACACCTTGGCGGAAAGCTATCGGGTTGCCTACATTGCCCACGTGCCGCTTGAACCACGAGCGGCCGTGGCGGAATGGCAGGAGGGAAAACTGACGGTGTGGACCGGAACCCAGCGTCCCTTTGCGGTGCGCGAGGAGCTGGCGCAGGCATTCCGCATCGCGATCGACCAGGTGCGAGTGATGGTTCCCGATACCGGCGCTGCCTACGGAGGAAAACACACGGGCGATGCGGCCGTCGAAGCCGCCCGCCTGGCCAAAGCCGCCGGCAAACCGGTCAAGCTGGTGTGGACGAGAGAGGAGGAATTTACCTGGGCGTATTTTCGCCCGGCCGGGGTCATTGATGTCAAAAGCGGGGTGCGGCGCGATGGCACGCTGATCGCCTGGCGGTTCGACAACTACAATTCGGGTCCGGCCGGTCTTCGGCCGCCGTATTCCATTCCCCACCAACACATCGAATTTCATCCCACGGATCCTCCCCTTCGCCAGGGTTCGTACCGCGGACTGGCAGCGCCGGCCAATCACTTCGCCCGCGAGGTCCACCTGGACGAACTAGCCCATGTTCTTGGCATGGATCCGTTCGAAATCCGCAGGAAGAATCTCAGCGATCCGCGAGCCCGCGCGGTCTTAGAGGCCGCCGCCCAAAAATTTGGCTGGCAGCGGGGAAATCGTTCCTCGACCCGGGGTTGCGGCATCGCGCTCGGCGCCGAGAAGGGCAGCTACGTCGCCAGCTGTGTGGAGGTGGAGATCGCCGGACGCGAGGTGAAGGTAAAACGCGTGGTCGAGGCGTTCGAGTGTGGTGCGGTGGTAAATCCGAATGGCCTTGAGAACCAGATCGCGGGGGCGATCGTGATGGGCTTAGGAGGAGCACTGTTTGAGGCCATTCACTTCGAGAAGGGTCGAATCCTGAACCCCCACCTGGTCGCCTACCGCGTTCCGCGCTTCCGCGACCTACCGAAAATTGAGGTGGTGATGCTCGATCGCAAAGATCTGGCTCCCGCCGGCGCCGGGGAAACTCCGATCATGGCGCTCGCTCCGGCGATCGGCAATGCCATCTTCGAGGCCACCGGAACCCGCCTGCGTTCTCTGCCGATGGTTCCGGACGGCCTGGCGGCCGTGAGCCCTCCAGGAACCCACGCTTAATCTCTCGGCTGCCATCGCTCTCGCTGGAGATGGCAGGGATCCCGGGTGCGATCTCGCCGCCCGGTTTAGCAGCCCTTACAACAATATGATTTTACGGTCGTTAGCGGGCGCGCGAGGCGAAGATGGTATGGCCAACGTCTGAGCCATGGCGAGATGCGGACGCAGATTTCCCGGCTGCACCGGCTGGAATCTGTAGTAACATCTGCCGAAGTAAACCTGCCCTAGGGGCCGGTGCGGGATCGAAAATTGTGGTTTTCACCCGGAATTTCAACGGTGGAGGCCTTTCATGGCGGAACGGACTTTAGATCAATCTTCGACAAAGACAGACAACTCTGATGCTTCCAGCACGCGCAGGGGAATCCGTAATTGCTGGGTTCTGACGGCCTACGGGATTTCCGGGTTGGCCCTGTTTGGCGTTCTGGTCTATTACTTTTCCACGTACGTGACTCACTGAGACCTAGCGGGGGTGGCGCCACCACTCGGCAGATCGCTCGCCCGGCGTGTTTGCGCCATTTCCCTGGTGACTTTTCTCAATCGGTACCTTGCTCGCTCCCCTCGCCGCCGCAACCCTGGGCGCAGAGTGCTTCGATTGTTCCGGGCTCGCGGGAGGAAGTGAACTAACGTCTGGCCACTGAGAATGGAGAACTGGTACTATCCGTCCAGTGGCCACGGTCAGGAACACTCCCAAGATCCCAGCAGAACGCGATCGGCTGGTATCGGCGGCATCGGTCGAGGACGATTCCTCCTTTGAGTTAAAGCTGCGCCCACAGCGGCTCGGCGAGTTCATCGGACAAGCGAAAATCAAGGAAAATCTGGCCGTCGCCATCGAGGCCGCGCGTTCGCGGGGCGAGGCCCTCGACCACGTGCTGCTGTACGGGCCGCCCGGGCTCGGCAAGACCACGCTGGCCAATATCATCGCCAACGAACTCGGAGTCTTCTTTCAGCCTACCGCGGCACCCCTGCTCGAGATCAAAGGGGACCTGACGGCCATCCTCACCAACCTGCGCGACAAACAGGTGCTGTTCCTTGATGAAGTTCACCGCCTGCAACCCGCCTTGGAAGAGATTCTTTATCCCGCGCTCGAAGATTACAAACTCGATATCATCATCGGCCAGGGGCCGGCAGCGCGGACCCATACCCTCGAGATCAGGCCGTTTACCTTTGTGGCCGCCACCACGCGGGCGGGATTGATCTCCTCCCCGCTACGTTCGCGCTTTGGTATCGTGCTGCGGCTGGAATTCTACGATGCTGCAGATCTCAGGATCATTGCCGAGCGCTCGGCGGAGATTCTGGGGGTGGAAATGGATCGCGAGGGTGCGCTCGAGATTGCCCGCCGCTCGCGAGGAACACCGAGAATTGCCAATCGGCTGCTGCGGCGCGTGCGGGACTATGCTCAGGTCCGCGGCGGGGGAAAAATCGATTTGCCGACGGCCGAGGCTGCCCTGGCAATGCTCGAGGTGGACAGCTACGGGTTCGACGAGGTCGATCGCAAACTGTTGCTGACCATCATCGAGAAGTTTCAGGGTGGTCCGGTGGGGGTGAACACCCTGTCCGCGGCTTTGGCCGAGGAAGCGGATGCGATCGAGGAGATCTACGAACCGTTTCTCATCCAAATCGGGTTCTTGAACCGCACCCCCAGAGGCCGCGTGGCAACCCAGCTGGCGTATGAACACTTCGGCATAACCCCAAATCGGAAGCAGAGTTCCTTGTTTTAGAATATGCATTTTCGGTTTGCCTCCGAAGCATCCCTATGATTGCCCATTTGCGCGGACGATTGCTGGCGAAGCATCCCAACCAAGCCGTGGTTGACGTCGGGGGCGTCGGCTACGAAGTTGCAATCAGTGTGCCGACTTTTTCCGACCTGCCTGCGGTGGGCAGCGAAGTGGGGCTGCACATTCACACCCATGTGCGGGAAGATCTGCTTGCGCTCTATGGATTTCTGCGCCCGGCCGAGAAGCAGCTCTTCGAGAAACTCATCGCGGTCAACGGGATTGGGCCGAAGCTCGCGATTACGGTCCTAAGCGGCATGCCCGCCGACGAGCTGGCCGGAGCCATTCGCGGGAATGATGTGGCCCGGCTGACCCGAATTCCGGGCATCGGCAAGAAAACGGCTGAGCGCCTGGTGCTCGAGCTTCGTGACAAGCTGCCGATCCTGGCGGCGGGGGAAATCCAGGTGGCGCAGGCCGGGACTGCGGTCGAGGACGATGTGCTTTCCGCCCTGGTGAATTTAGGGTACCCGCGCGGCGTGGCGGAACAGGTGGTCTCCTCCGCCGCTCGCAACGGATTGGCACAATCCTTTGACGCGATGTTTAAAGAGACGCTGGCCGCTTTGTCCAAGTGAACGAGCGCTCTTCGCCCGGGCGAACCAGCCCGATCATCGGGGAGTTTCGGCTTGGCTTGCGCCCACGTGCCGACTGATCTCGAAGGTCATCTTAGCGGCGCGGGCATCGACGATGACATGGTCGCCGTGCAGAACCTCCCCGTCGAGAATTCTCAGAGCCAGAGGATCCTGCACGAGTTTTTGAATCGCCCGCTTGAGCGGACGCGCCCCAAAGTTCGGATCGAAGCCTTCACGGAACAGAAGCTCGCGAGCTCGATCCGTCAACTCGAGCGAAATCTTGCGCTCGGCCAAGAGGCGTCGCACATCCTCGAGCCGCAGCTCGATGATCTTGACCAATTGCTCCTTTCCCAAGGGATTGAAGACAATGATGTCATCCACCCGGTTCAGGAACTCCGGCTTGAAGTTGCCGTGCAAGGCCGCCATGACCAACTTGGTCGCTTCGGCGAAGTCTTCGGCGGTGCGCATTTTTTCCGCCTGGAGATGCGAGGAGCCGATGTTCGAGGTCATGATAAGAACCGTATTGCGGAAGTCGACGGTGCGACCCTGACCGTCGGTCAGACGGCCATCATCCATGACCTGTAACAGAAGGTTAAAGACATCGGGATGCGCCTTTTCGATTTCATCGAACAGGATGACGGCATAGGGGCGGCGGCGCACCTGCTCGGTCAGCTGCCCCCCTTCCTCGTATCCGACGTATCCTGGAGGAGCCCCGATCAGCCGTGAAATCGCGTGTTTCTCCATGTACTCGGACATGTCGATTCGAAGTAAGGCGTGTTCGTCGTCAAACAGAAACTCGGCCAATGCCCGGGCCAGTTCGGTCTTGCCCACTCCCGTCGGCCCCAGAAAGATGAAGGATCCGATTGGGCGTTTCGGATCGCTCAGGCCGGCACGCGAACGCCGGATGGCATTGGCCACACGCTCGAGTGCCACCTCCTGCCCCACGACCCGATGACGAAGCCGCTCTTCCATGGTGATCAGCTTCTTGACCTCGCCCTCGAGCATCTTCGAAACCGGGATGCCGGTCCACTTAGACACGATGCGGGCCACATCTTCTTCGTCCACTTCTTCCTTGAGCATGCGGGGAGCTTGGCCGTCGCCACCCCGCCCTTGGCGATCCATCTTGGCGGTGAGCTTGGCCAGTTCTTGTTCGGTCTGGCGGATCAGTCCATAACGGATTTCGGCCACGCGCTGCAAGTTTCCTTTGCGCTCTTCGGTCTGCTCCTCGATCTTCAGTTGTTCGAGTTTCTCTTTGAGGGCGCGGGTCCGCGCGATTAAGTCCTTTTCCTGCTTCCATCGGGCTTTGAGGGCGTCGGCCTGCTCGCGAATGTCGGCGAGCTCTTGGTCGATCGAGGAAAGCCGCTCCTTGGAGTTGGGGTCGTCTTCCTTGTTCAAGGCCTGCTTTTCGATCTCGAGTTGGGTGGCGTGGCGCTCCAGCTGATCGATTTCGGTGGGCATGGAATCGATCTGGATGCGCAGAGAGGCGGCCGCTTCGTCGATGAGGTCAATGGCCTTATCGGGAAGAAAACGGTCGCTGATATAGCGCTGGGAGAGCGTAGCCGCGGCCACGATGGCGGAATCTTTAATGCGCACACCGTGATGAACTTCATAGCGTTCCTTCAGTCCGCGCAGGATGGCAATCGTGTCCTCCACGCTCGGTTCCCCCACGTAAACCACCTGGAACCGACGCTCGAGGGCGGCATCTTTCTCGATGTGTTTGCGGTATTCGTCGAGCGTGGTCGCCCCGATGGCCCTCAGTTCACCTCGGGCCAGCGCGGGCTTGAGCATGTTGGAAGCATCGATGGCCCCTTCGGCGGCTCCTGCCCCTACCAAGGTGTGCAATTCGTCGATGAACAAGACGATTTGCCCTTCTGAGTCCTCGATCTCCTTGAGCACAGCCTTCAGCCGGTCTTCAAACTCCCCGCGGTATTTGGCGCCGGCCAGCATGCTGCCCAGATCGAGCGCGACCACGCGCTTGTTTTTCAGAATCTCCGGGACGTCACCGGAAATGATGCGCTGCGCTAAGCCCTCGACAATGGCCGTCTTGCCAACTCCCGGCTCGCCAATCAGAACGGGATTGTTCTTCGTGCGGCGGGAAAGCACTTGAATGACCCGGCGAATCTCCTCATCTCGACCAATCACGGGGTCGAGCTTGCCGCGCCGGGCCATCTCCGTCAGGTCGCGGGCGTAACGCTCGAGCGCCTGGTACTTGGCTTCCGGATTCTGATCCGTGATCCTCTGGGAGCCGCGCACCGAGGTAAGCGCCTTCAGGATCGCCTCATGGCTGGCACCGTAACGCCCCAGGATCTCGGTAGAGGGATCGCGTTTCAGTTGGGTGGCGGCGAGCAGCAAATGCTCGGTAGAAATGTATTCATCCTTGAAGTTGTCGGCTTCTTTGAAAGCCCGCTCCAGTAAATGATTCACGGCTTGGGAGAAACCGGGCTGAGCGGCGCTGCCCGAGGCTTTGGGAAGCTTCTCCATTTCCTGATAACAGGCATGGAGAACGGCCTGCGGTCCGATGCCTATTTTTTCGAGAACCGGGGGAACAATTCCCTCCTTGTCCTCGACCAGGGCGGCCAGCAGGTGCAGGGGAACCATCTCCGGGTTCCCGCGCTCGGCGGCGAGTTGATTGGCGCGCTCGACGGCTTGCTGGGCTTTCACCGTCAGTTTATCCCAACGGATCGCCATAGCTCATTCCTCCTTCCCTGCGGCCGCGGACTCTCGCAGCCGGACTTGCTTCCCGAAAAAAAAATCAGGGAGGCGCACTGTCCGCCGCCTCCCCTCGAAAAGGCCTGCTTTCTAAGTTTCGCCTGGGCGGTTGCCCGCCTGAGGTGATGCGGCTTAGGCAGCTTTGCCCTTGGCTTCGAGCGTGCGCTCGCCTCCGACGTTCACCTTGATCTGCTTGGGCTTGGCTTCAGCCTTCTTCGCCAAGGTGATTCTCAACACTCCCTTGTCGTAGTTGGCGTTCGCCTTTTCCGTATCCACCGTGTTCGGCAGGGTGAAGGAACGAGTGAAGCTCCCATATTGCCGCTCGATCCGGCGATAGTTCTCTTCCTTTTCTTCCTTTTCGAACTTGCGTTCTCCATGGACGGTCAAAACGTTGTTCTCGATGCGGACATCGATGTCTTTCTCATCGATCCCCGGCACTTCGATCTTCAGCGTGACATTGTGCTCATCTTCGTAAACGTCGACCGCCGGAGCGAACCCTGCATTCGTCAGCGTCTCCTCCCGGCCTTCCCCGAAACTGTCGCGAAACAGCCGGTTCATGCGGTCTTGGAGCGTGCTGAACTCACGGAACGGATCCCAACGGGTCAGTATTGTCATAAGTATCTCCTCTCCCTTAAAAGTATGTTTTCAGTGAACCCTACAACACTTAGATGTTTAATTAGCGTAAAAGAAGCATAAAATATGAGCTTAATATTGTCAATATAGCATTTATGTTTTGTTTTCATCAACTTGCAAAGGCTATTATGCACTTTAGGTAGGCCGTCTCCGGCACGCCGCTCAAGATCGGATGGTCCTTGGCCTGGGTGCGGTTTTCGATGATGCGCAGGCTGCGATGGTTGTCGCAAGCCGCCTCGCCGACGACGCCGAGGAAGTCGGTAGTGCTGACGTGATACGAGCAAGAGCAGGTGATCAGGACTCCCCCGGGGCGTAACATCCTGACCGCGCGCAAGTTCAACTCCTTGTAGCCGCGCAGCGCGGTTTCGACCGTGCTCCGGCTCCTGGCGAAGGCTGGGGGATCGAGCACGATGGTGTCGTATTTGTGACCGGCTGCGGAATAGTCCCTGAGCAGATCAAAAGCATTGCCTTCGATCCATTCGACCGAGCAGCCGTTCAGCTCGGCATTACGATCCGCCATTTCCAAGGCCGCACGGGAGCTATCGACGCCGGTGACTTTCAAACCGCGCTGCGCCAAGTGCAAGGCGAAGCCACCTTGATAGCAGAAGGCATCCAAAGCATCGCCGTGGGCGTATTGCGCGCCCGCGGCGTAGTTCTCCCGCTGGTCAAGAAATGCTCCGGTCTTTTGGCCCGCCAAGGCGTCGTAGTGAAACTTGACACCGTTCATGGCAAAAACCGTGCTGGTCTTCTCCCCGAGCAGCGGCCCGGAAGTGCGCGCAGGCAGCTGCTCGAGTTCACGAATCTTAGCTTCGATGCGTTCTGTGATGCCCGCCGGCCGAAAAGCGTCGCTTAATGCAGAGACAATTGTCCTGCGGTTGGACTCTTGGTCCATGGCTTGGGTCAGAATCTCGACCGCCAGCAGGTCTTGATAGCGATCCACGATTAGCCCGGGGAGGAAATCGGCCTCACTGAACACCACGCGATAGGCGTTCGTGTCTTGGACCACCCGTTCGCGATACGCGATGGCATCGCGGATCCTCTGTCGCAGCAGGTCATCTGGCTGGCGAATGGGTTCTCGCGAAAGCCAGCGGATTGCAATCTGGGAGGAACTGCTGTAGAAAGCGCTGCCCAAAAATCTTCCTCTCTCGTCGACCACATCGACGAGGGAACCCGGAGCGATGCCGTCGGCCGAAAGCACGTCGGAACGATAGACCCAAACATGACCCGCCTTGAGCCGCTGTGCGCCTCGGTGGGACACCCTGACTTTAGGGTTTTCGAGTGCTAAGAGCTTGGCCGGCATACGTTGATCTTCGACCGCGGCCCGCTCCTTGTGAGCGGACGCCGCGCTTGCTTCCCCTGGCGGCGACGCCGCTCCGGGAGGATAGAGAAGGCTGGCTGGAGGGAGGTCCGATTGCGATTAGCTGGCGGCGGGATGTTCGGGGGAAACGGACGGGGCTTGAGCGTGCCCTCGACCGACCGCCTCGGCCCGGGCCAAATCCAGGTCACGGTGCAGGATGTCGAGAACCACCATGGGAAGCTCTGCGCCCCACTGGTCCAACTCGCTTTCCTCCCAATTGCCGTTGAGGCGGATCGCCTCCCGCAGGTCTTCCGGAAAGGCCAGCCGGTATTCTCCTTCGCGTTCCCGGATCTCGCCTATTTGGCGCCCGGTAGCCGCGTCATACACCCGCCGCCGCGACCTTGCTCCGCCATTGATAAAGGCCACCAGGACTTCCCCACACTCTTCAAAACTGGGTTGGTAGTACCAGGCCTGACTGGATTCGAACTTGGGATGAGGCCGGCGCCGTTTGTGGGTGACCACGGGCTCTTCGGGCTTCGCCCGGCTGGCATCGAAGTAGAGAATCCGCTGGCAGGATTCGCAGAATACGACCTCCGCGCCGCGCACCTCGTTGTACGTCTGCGGGCGCAGCATCACCTGGCAGGCCAGACATTTTTGCTCGCGGACTTCGGAGAGTCCGCTGCCGCGGTGGTGGGCGACCCGATCATAGTGCCGCAGCAAATCCGCGTTCACCGCCGCCCGCGCCGAATCCCGAATGCGACTCCATTCGGCCAGTTGCAGCTCGTCCTCGGCCGTGCGCTTGCGCGCTTCGGTCTTTTCCCTCTCGATTTCCTCGGTCTCCGCCTTCAGCTCAGCTTCTGCCGCTTTCATATCTTTTTCCCGGGCTTCGGCGTTGACCATGAGCTCGAGAATTCTGTCTTCGTTCGTGCGAATATCCCGCTCGGCAAACTGAATCTCGTGCATCAAGGCCTTATATTGGTCGTTGGTCTTCACTTCGAGGGATTGGTCGCGGTACTTGGAGATTTTCTGCTCGAGATCCTGAATCGCCGACTCCGCCTTGCGGCGGGCACCGTCATCGGCCTTGATGGCCGTCTTGGCTTTCTCAAGAACCGCTTGGGTGCCGAGCAGCTTCGTTTCAATGGCGGCCACCCGCTTGGGCAACGCGGCCACTTCCTCCCTGAGGCGGAGGATCTCTCGGTCCGCTTTCTGCAGCTCGATGAGGTTCTGAATGTCGGAAAGCATACCCCGGGAGTACTGTTTTGATTTTAGCACGTGCACTTGTACCCTACACGGCCTGACCCGGCGCCAGGATCCGAGTCCCCGCCTCCGGCCTTGGGCGCCGCGAGCGGGCAGGAGAAGCACGCAATCAGCCCGTCCAGCAAGGTGGTCGGTGTCGATCGCCATCCGCCCCCGAGACGGGAAGGTTTCAACCAGGTTGACCTCGAGTCGCTCCTTCGCCCCCCGCGCCCGAACGACACCGCCCGACCGATGCGCGTCCTCGACTTCCGCCCGCTCGTTTGCCTGCACGAACCCGCCTCCCCGGTGTACACTTTTCAGCTTTGCGCACCTTCCCTGATTTCTCATGCGGAGCCGATTTGTGAAGCAACTCGTCAGCGTAGGAATCCTCTTTTGCTGGTTGACTTCGGGTGGCTTGCCGCAAGCGCCTACCCGGGAACGGAAACCGCTTACCGTGGAAGCCATCTTCGCCGAAGGTGGGATTAGCGGACGCCAGCCGGAAAATATCCAGTGGAGTCCCGACAGCACAAAAGTTTCCTTCGTCGAGCGCGATGACGCGGGGGAACACGGCCAGCTGTGGTATGTGGACGCCCAGACCGGTGAGAAGAAAGTCTTGGTGAGTGAAGGGAAGCTGGCTACACTGGCTCCGCCGCTTGAGACCATCAAAGACGAACGGGAAAAGGAGCGGTTGGGCAGGTATCACATCGCTGCCTACCAATGGGCCCCCGATTCCAAGCACTTGCTGTTCGACTCTCAGGGCCAGCTGTGGCTCTACACCCTCGAAACCGGTACCGCCGTACAAGTAACCTCGGCGCCGGAACCAAGCGACGATCCAAAGTTTTCTCCCGACGGCGACAAATTGGCGTACCTTCGCCAACACAACTTGTATCTGCGCTCGGTGACCGGCGGGGAAGAGAAGCAACTGACCAAGGAAACCGGAGACAAGGAAAAGGATGAAAACCTGCTGAATGGCGAGGTGGATTGGGTGTACGCGGAAGAGCTCGACGTGCGCAGCAATTACTTCTGGTCGCCCGATAGCCGGCACATCCTCTATCTGCAGATGGATGAGACCAGGGTTCCTAGCTATCCGATCGTGAACTGGCTGACGACCCATCCCAGCGTGGAAATGGAGAAGTACCCCAAGGCAGGGGATCCGAATCCTGGGGTGCGCTTGGGCGTGGTGGCAGCCGAGGGAGGTAAGACGAAGTGGATTTCACTCACCGCCGATCCGAACATCTATATCCCGCGCTTTGGCTGGGTGCGTGACGATCTGATTTGGGCGGAAGTGTTAAATCGTCCTCAGGACGAGCTGGGGTTGTACTTCGTCGACGTTCATTCCGGCCGCTCGCACAAAGTGCTGACCGAATCCGCTCCCGACGCTTGGGTCTACGTCAACGATGATTTCACCGTCCTGAAATCTGGGGACCGCTTCACCTGGCAGAGCTGGCGTGACGGCACCACCCAGCTCTATCTCTACCGCTTCGATAAAAACCATCCCCTGGGTTCCGACGCCAAGCTGGAACGTCAGCTCACGCGGGGCGCTTTTGAGGTGCTGGGAGCCGATCAACGGCCGCTCTCTGCCCTTGCCGCCCTCGATGAGGATGCCGGAGTGCTGTACTTCAGCTGCGATAAGGATGACCCGCGCGAGCGCCAGCTCTACGCCGTGAAACTGGATGGCTCGGAACTGCGGCGGGTGTCCGCGCAGAACGGAACCCACGAGGTGGTTTTTGCCAATGATGGAAAGCACTATGTGGACGAGTATTCTGCCATCCTGACCCCGCCGAGCTTGGCCCTGTGCCAGAGCGACGGGTCATGCCGCAAGGTTTGGAATTCGCGCAGCGTGGACGAGTTCGGCCTGATCCCGCCCCAGTTTCTGGAGTTCAAAGCCGAGGATGGGACAAAACTCTACGGCGAACTGATCCTGCCCCCACCTGCCGGCGACGCGGACAAGATTCCTTTGATCGTCTATGTCTACGGCGGCCCGGCGGCGCAGACCGTACGCAATCAGTGGTTGGGC
>DASPVV010000186.1:0-39833 GCA_035622175.1 Terriglobales bacterium
ATTCAGTCTGATCTTTGGTGCTGCTGAAGAGCCGATTTCACCACCAGTTCCCGATTCCAAGGACATGATTGGAATGGCGTGGCTGTATGCGCTGCACGTGCGCTCGAGTATCGCGCGCTCTCGACTGTTGCAGGCAGAATACATGCTGAGCGGAATGCGAGATAACGTGCTTGCGCTGATGTGCAAGCGCCGCGGTGTAACTGCTGTCCAGGGCAGAGGCTTTGACGACCTTACCGAAGAGGAGAAGGCGCGAGCGGCGGAATGTCTGGCTCACTCCTTGGAACCGGTTGAACTCAAACGCGCTTTTCGGCTCACTATGGGCGCTTTGCTCGAGGAAA
Source organism: Terriglobales bacterium (assembly GCA_035622175.1). Taxonomy (GTDB): domain Bacteria; phylum Acidobacteriota; class Terriglobia; order Terriglobales; family Acidobacteriaceae; genus JAFAGX01. The sequence goes on from DASPVV010000186.1 coordinate 339, forward strand.
TGCGGTGCGATGACTCAGGCCTGGCGACGAAGTTAGAGGGTACCCTAAACAGTATCGTGAATTGTTTGGCTTTGACTGAGTAGACAAATGCTGTATGCCACTATCGGTCAACGGTACGCAGAATTTTGATCGCTTGCATTGGGGATCCATAACTGGCCAGATTTCAACCTCATGATTGCAGCGAGATTGGGATTAATCATGTTTTACTGCGACTCGGCTTCGGCCTCAGCTTTTGTGAAGTGCATCAACCGACCCCTGCTTCCGCACCATACCGGCAATATCGCTTGCGGTTCCGATGTACTCCTTCGTGTAGGTAACCACGGTGGTATCCCCGAACCGTGCCCGGAAAAGCTCATTGCATGTGCTTTTTCGAGGCAGCAAATCCAGATGTCATGCACATTGACCTCAATGAAGAGTCTCGCGGAAGAAACTGCGGACAAGAAACTGCCGGCTGGAAAGTGATAGCTCATCTCAGTCTACCGTCGGCAGCGATCCTTGGTTGACCGTCAACTGCCCGCAGCGTAGGATAAACCGGCCCTGCCGGACATTAGTTCCGCCAAGATCCGTTGAGAGTGTCCGAGTGGGCGGATTAGTTCGTGATCAAAACAACTGAGGAGAAAATGACAATGCGCAACTGCGTGGTTGTAGTCTGCTTGTTGGTCTTTTGTATTATCACTCTTGCGGAGGAACAGAATAAGATTTCGTCGCAATGGAAATGCGATGGAAAGCCTTCCGACCAACACAGTATCGCCGTCCCGGACCGCGAGGGTCACAGCTATAGCATCGCTCAGGGCAATTGCACGGCCGAAAAGGGCAGCATGGGCGATACGAAGGAGCAAGAGGGGACGTTTACCGAATTTGGCGAGGTGCGCGGCGGCGCGGTCCAAAACCACGGCCTATTTGTAGAAACCCTTGCCAGCGGCGACAAAGTGTTTTTGCAATATCATGGAACTCAAACCTGGAAAGAGGGCAAGTTCGAAAGCGGCGCCAACAAGTGGACTCTTGCAGGCGGCACCGGTAAGTTCAAGGCAGTTAAGGGCGAGGGCGGCTGCAAAGGTAAGAGCAATTTGGACGGCTCTTCCACTTGGAATTGCGAGGGCACCTACTCGGTGGCTAACTAACTAGCTTTAAGATCCTGCAAAACGGTCACTTGAGCCGCTCCTCTTCGGAGCGGCTTCTCAAATCTTCGCTCCCGCACGACACCCTGATTGGGTCGGCTGCAAATGGGAGGCGTTGGGATGCCCAAGAAGGGTGACGACTTTGAACGACCAACCGGGCCGCACTACGAAGACAATCGGAAAGTGATCAAGTTTCAGGCAGGTGGACCACATTCAAATTGCGCCTAATGACCCGGTCCCCCGGACCCCGTTAAATGCGAGGAAAGGAAAGAAAAGGTTGGAGCAAGGTGGATCACCAGTTCCGTTTTTTCCTTGATTCGCTTGGTAGGTCGAAGTGATAATTTTTGGGTGGAGCACAGCAAACAAACACGCAGGCTGTGGTTTTGGCTCTGGGTTCTGGTGGTTGCTCTGGCAGCTTGGTTCTGGCCTGGTTTGAGTCCGTTTTTACGTGATACCCCTGCATCTCACGCCTCACCACCAGCCAAGTAAAGGCCCGCGCGGTTGAGCTTCCTTAAATCAACGTCACGGTGACCGTTTTCTAGACTAAAATTTGCTGCATGGAAGGCGAGTATTCGCTGGAATGGGCAGAGCTACGGAGGTTGCGTCGGAGAATGCTCACCATTGTAATTGTGGGTGCGGCTGTTTTGGCTATTGTGCCTCTGAGTAATGGGTATGCCCCCCGCTACAGCATCGCCAAGGCATTCGGGTTTGTGCTATTCGCAGCTTGGGTGGCCCTGTTGGTCAGGTTTTTCTTCGTATCTGGCGAGTATGTTTATTGGTCGTGTCCAAGGTGCGGAAAACCCTTCCACTACGTTGCCGGGAGGTTTGTCAGATGGATGAACCCTTTCGCTCGTTTGTGTGTCCACTGCGGTCTGCCGAAGTGGGTGGACTCCGACCCTGATCCAACACTTAAACATGAACTCGACCCTTTCAGAAATGACACAGTGTTCAAACTTGGTGACTCCAACAAAGGCTAGGAGGTTACAGCTCCTCGCCCTAACGGGGTCAGCAAGCCCAAGTTCTGCATCGAAATCCCGGGCGATTTGCCAGGGGCAGTTCGGCGCCTAAGTACTTGATAATTAAAGGAATTGATGTGCCCTGGCTTGCTACGTCGAGTGGTTTAAGAATCCTTACAACCTATTTCATAACGCTTGAGTTGTCGAACTTACCGATGTGGATTGAAGTTAAAAAATTAAATATAAAACTGACCGCCGTTTTCCAGCAAGATTTTCGGTTTTCGGGACCATGAAACTGGGGCCAGTTTAGCAGTCCATTGGCGAGATATCCCCATTAGACTCGTAACCCACAGGTCATAAGTGCTATTGCTGATCACCTCACTCGGTCACGGTCGCACTCCAGGTTGATCGCAAAAGGTTCACCGTCTTGCGGCCCGCTCGACCGTCGCCAAACCACAATCCGGCAGCCAACTTCTCCCTTGACTAATGTACTAGTAGTATAGTACATTGGAAGCCGTGAACTCGCGGCGACCTCCATTCCGTTTCCGCCTTGACCTTCACAGTGGCGTCCCCGTATATCGCCAGATCATGGACCAAGTGCGGGGAGGTATCGCTTCCGGGTCGCTGAGCGTCGGCGATCAACTGCCCACAGTGCGACAACTCGCTGTCGACCTGTCCATTAATCCCAACACGGTCGCCCGGGCTTATCGCGAACTCGACCTCGGTGGAGTCCTGGAGACGCACCAGGGAACGGGTACTTTCATCAGCGCCCAAAAAATACGCGGTGGGAGCGAGGAGCGCGCGCGGCAGTTGGCGCAAATTGTTCGAGACTTCGTTGCTCGTGCGGCGGCAATTGGTTTTACGGTCGAAGATTTGATTGAGGAGTTGCGCGAGTTGGTAGAGCCAAGTCGCAGGAGGTGAACGTCATGACAAAATTCGGTTTGTACCAGATCAACGGCGTTGCTGTCACGGCATTTGCACTCTGTATAGTCCTCGGGGCATTGGTCACGGTAACAATGCATCAACCCGCGCCCATGGTCATCGGTGGGTTGCTGGGAGTGTATCTGCTGTTCGCTATCAAGGTGGTCCGGCAATGGGAGAAGGTTGCTCTCTTGCGTTTCGGAAAATATGTGGGACTTCGGGGACCAGGGATGTTTCATATCGTGCCCGTCATTGAGACGCTCAGTCCGTTCGTGGATCAACGGGTGCGGGTGGCCAGCGTGAGTGCTGAATCCACACTGACTCGCGATACGGTCCCGGTGAATGTCGATGCCATCGTCTTCTGGCTGGTGTGGAACGCCGAAAAGGCCATTCTCGAAGTGGAGAATTTCCTCGAAGCCATCAACATGAGTGCGCAAACGGCGCTGCGGGAGTCGATCGGCCGTCACGAATTGGCGCAAATGATCACCGAGCGCGAAACTCTGGGACGTGAACTGCAACGCATTCTTGATGAGAAGACAAATCCGTGGGGGATAACTGTCCAATCGGTTGAAGTCCGGGATGTGAGAATTCCGCAGGCTCTGGAGGACGCCATGTCACGGCAGGCCCAGGCCGAACGGGAACGGCAGGCGCGCATCATTCTTGGACAAGCGGAAACTGAGATTTCCGGCAAGTTTGTGCAGGCGGCCGCCGCCTATACCGAAAATCCAACCGCCCTGCATCTTCGTGCCATGAACATGCTGTACGAAGCCATCAAGGAACGGGGTTCGATGGTGATCGTGCCATCCTCGGTGGTCGAGACGATGGGGCTCGGCGGAACTCTGGCAACCGCGTCACTCGGCGGAGCGAAAGCCTAACAATTCCAATCGGTCGAAAGCAGCAACACGTATGAAGCAATTGACTAGAAGCGTGCGTTGTCGCTGTAAGCTTGGGGTAGTATTCCTTCGGTTGCCGCACAGCCTGCAGCGGAGATGCTCAAGCAGATGAAGTCGGCAATTCACATACTGTTTGTTCTCGTGGCGGTTTGCTCGGCGGCGTCCGCTGATCCTCGGCCCATCGGCCAGTTGGTCGATATCGGTGGACGTAAACTCCATATTTATTGCACGGGAAGTGGCAGCCCTACCGTGGTAGTGGAAAATGGCGGTGCTGCTTTCTCATTTGATTGGCAACTCGTGCAGCCGCAGGTTGCGCGGCTCACCCGAATCTGCACCTATGATCGTGCTGGGTATGCCTGGAGCGATGAGGGACCGGAATTCGACACGTTCGATCAAGCCACCCAAGATCTTCATTTATTGCTTTCGAAGGCGGCTGTTCCCAGTCCGTACATTTTGGTCGGGCATTCCTTGGGCGGGATGTTGATCCGTTATTACCGGGCAAAATACCCGGCTGAGATCGTCGGAATAGTATTGGTGGACAGCTCGCATGAAGAAAGTCTGCAACAGGTGGGACCGGAGGTGGTACGGATTCCCGAACTCACGGCGCAGCAGTTCCAGAGTCTGCTTGATGAAGCAAAAGCAAACCGTCCCAAGAATCCAGAACCGGGGCCGACGACCATTTTTCCCCCTTACGATAGGCTACCAAGGGAATTTCAGAGCCTCCATTTGTGGGCGCTCAAGAAGGTGCTACCACTGGTCAGGAACTGGGGTCTCAATCTTCACTCCGACTGGAGTCGACTTCACCAGATTCGGGTTCGGAGCCAACATCCACTTGGCGATACGCCACTGGCGGTACTTACGGCATCGGAGTTTGACGTAGTGCAGGCTTCGGGATTGACAGTTGAACAGGCGCGCCAAGATCACTTGCGTTGGCAGAACGACCTCGTACAGCTTTCGTCCAACAGCAGACACGTGATGGTCTCAGGCAGCGGACATATCATGTATCTCGATAGACCCGATGTCGTGGTACGTTCGATCTCGGTGGTTCTCTCTGCAGTGAAAAACCAATCGCGTTTGCCGCCAATCGAGTGACGGCTGCACCAACGGTTTCGGCGATCAATCGTCATTGATCGTTGCCGACATCGCGGACTGCGGTAAAGCCTGATTCCAAGGCAACTTTCGCATTGGGCGCCGATTCGAGGGCACGTATGGTCTTTCGGAACGCGGGACGCCGGATCGTTCTCTTCAGGCCGCTTGCGTTTCCTCTGCGACATCTGCGAACAGCGCGAATGTAGCCGTCCCTACTGGGTCAAGCTCGCTATCACCAGAAAGGGAACCGATCGGGCACGTACGATATTGATGGGTGGCACTTTTCTTTTTCAGACCAGGATGGTAGAAGGTTGTTTCCGCCACGATCGGAGGGAACTTGAAATCTAGAGTGTCTGCAGTTTTGCTCCTATCCATCGTTGCCCTAAGCTTGCTTTTTGCGGAGAATGGACTCCGCCTGAGTCCTGTCCAGGCTGAACTTGAGTCGCGCCCTATTCCGCTGCCTACGGGCAAGCTCCTGATCGGTGCTTCTCCAGGAGTGCTTGGATCCCTGAACGGCTTCACGCCCACCATCGCTTTGAGCCCCGATAAGCGGTATGCCGCGCTGCTCAATGACGGCTATGGATCAAAGCGCAATCAGGGCTATCAGTCCATTGCGCTGCTGAATCTGTCGACCAATGAACTCTCCGACTTTCCAGACGAACGGCTGGGGCAGGATGCGCACCAGAGCTATTTCATTGGCCTAGCCTTCAGCTCAGACGGGCTTCATCTCTATGCTTCCCTGGGCTCGATCACCGATGGCTCAGGTGAAAGGGCCGGAGACACCGGCAATGGCATCGCCGTGTATGGCTTACGAGACGGCAAGATCGCCCCGGAGCGCTTCATCAGAATTCCTCCCCAAAGGATCGCGGACGGGAAAACGGTGGCCCATGGGTTGCGCAAGGTCGCGGTCGGTAGCGCCATCCCCTATCCGGCGGGCCTGGCGGTGATTGCTGGCAAAAATGGGAGCGCGGACAGGTTGCTGGTTGCCAACAATTATTCCGACAATATTGTGCTGCTTGACTCCTCGAACGGCTTCATCCTGAAGAGCTTCAATGTCAGCTCGCATGAGCTTATTCCTTCGGAGTTTCCATATGCGTGCGTCGCCTCGCGCGACGGCGTACGCGCCTGGTGCAGCCTGTGGAACGCCTCACGCGTGGTGATGCTAAATCTGGAATCGGGGCAAATTCTCGACTCCATCCCTCTGGGGCCGCCGACGAAGCCCAACGACCCAGGCTCTCACCCTACGGCGCTGCTCCTCAGTGCGGATGAGAAGGAGCTTTTTGTGGCTTTGGGGAATGCCGATGAGGTCATGATGATTCCAGTCGGCGGCGGACCGAACCGCGCTCTGGCCACAAATCTGTTGGGCAGTCGGACGATGAAAGATTTGTCTCAGTCCCCCGGCTCCTGTCCCGACGCGTTAGCCCTGGCCTCGGATGAGTCCAAGCTGTTTGTCGCGGACGGTTGCATCAACGCGGTTGCAGTTTTCGATCTGGCGAGTATCCGGCGCAGTCCCATTACGGTCATGCCCAAGCACGCTCCCCTCGGCTCCATTCCGACTGACTGGTATCCGACGGCATTGGCCACCGTTGGCGATGACTTGCTGATTGCCACTTCCAAAGGGCAGGGAAGCGGGCCCAACAACTTTCCCGGCACCACCAGCCCCACCGCCCGCCCCCGGGAATATGCATACCTCCCGAGTTTGCTCTACGGCTCAATCGCACGACTCAATGTTCAGCACCTCGAACCGAAATTAGCCGACTTCACAGAGCGAGTTGAGCGCAGCAATCGCTTTGATTCTGACTCCGGCAAACTTCAGTTCTCCGGAAGATCCAATCCAATTCGACATGTGATTTATATCATCAAGGAAAATCGCACCTACGACCAGATACTCGGTGACTTGAAAGTCGGAAATGGAGATCCCTCTCTCACTCTCTACGGTGCAGAGATCACACCGAATGAGCACAAGCTCGCCATTCAATTCGGAGTGCTCGATAATTTTTACGATAGCGGGGAGGTCTCGGGCGACGGGCACGACTGGTCCACCGCGGCGATCACCAGCGACTACAACGAGAATACCTGGCAAATTGCCTATCGCGGCAAGGAACGCACCTACGACTTCGGGGGCAGCGTCGCCGATGAGTTGCCGCTCGAGCACGATGTGCCGGACGTAGACGCTCCCGCGAGCGGCTACATTTGGGATAATATGACCGCCCATGGCCTGAGCTATCGCGACTACGGTGAATTCCTGGTTACCGTTTGGTGCAGGCCGGAGCGAGGGGGCGCGCCGCAGCGGTTCTCCGCGAAATGTGAGCACGCTGAGGTTAGCCAAGGCCAACCGTTACCGCCCAATGTCGGCCAGCCCCACGGAAGCGCGAGTCCGTGGCCCTGGCCGGTTCCGATGATGCAACTCACCGAGGCAACCAAGGCGGTTCTCCGAGACCACTTCGACCCAAAATTTCCAGACTTCAATACCAATTATCCCGATCAACTGCGCACCGATGAGTTCCTGAACGAGTTCGACGGCTTCGTGCGCGCGCGCCAACCGGGTAAAGGGGAGCAGTTGCCGGCGTTCGTCTTGCTTTATTTGCCCGATGACCACACCCACGGCACTACTCCAGGATGCCCCCGGCCTGCCGCTTCGGTCGCGGATAATGATCTTGCCGTCGGCCGTGTGGTCGAAGCGGTCTCGCATAGTCCTTATTGGGACGATACCGCGATTTTTATCCTCGAGGACGACGCCCAGGACGGGGCCGATCACGTCGAAGCCCATCGGTCGATTGCCTTCGTCGTGAGCAAGTATTCGCCCGGTTCCCCCGAGCAGCCCTACGTGGAACACACTTTCTACACGACGGTCAACATGATTCACACTATAGAGGTGCTGCTCGGAGTTCCTCCGATGAATCAGAATGATGGCTACGCACCGGTGATGAGCTTCATGTTTTCGGGGGCTGGAAACCAGCCGCCCTTCACGGCGGACTGGAGCAATCGCGATAACGGTCTCATCTACCAGATGAACCCGCCCAAGGGACAAGGATCCCAGGAATCAAGCGCCATGGACTTCTCGCGCCCGGACGCGGTCAATCCGCAAATCCTCAATCGAATTCTGTGGCGGGATCGCAAGGGCAACGCAGCCCTACCGGTCCTAGAGAATGGCTCGGCCCGACCAACCTCCTTGGCCAGAGGATCCGGGGGTAACTGAAAACTATGCTATCGACCATCGAGTTCGCTTCCGGCGGAGGTGCGACTCAATGCGCAACTCCTAGGTCGGAGAAGGAAAACGCCAGGGACACGTTCGAGTACTCCTTCCCTGCAACCTCGACATATGGGTAAATGAAGTAGTTAAGCGGGTGGCCCGCCTGATGCGGGTTCAGTTCCAAGTCGCGGCCGATGGTGAACTGTACGCGATTTGCATCATGAGCCCCGAAGAAATAATCCTTTTGTTCTGGATGTTTCCAGGCCTCTGAGATATCGACGGGAATCCATCCATGTTGCGGTTCGAAGAATTCTGCCCAGCAATGGTAACCGGGAATCTCCCCAGAATGATTCTCGCCGGGCAGGGGAAATCCAATTTCAAATCGTGCCGGAATCCCTTGAGCTCGCGCCATCGCGATAAATAAAGAATGAAAATCTGTGCAATTGCCTTTTTTGGCATCGCAGGCGTAGAGTACGTCGCCGCGCCCCCAGCCCTTGCCGGTTTTGTCATACCGCATGGTGGCAAAAACGTAATCGTAGATGGCCCGAGCTTTTCCGAGAGGAGTAGTTTGGCCTTGGGTGGCTTTGGCGGCCAGTTCCGCCGGCAAACCGGTTATGGGAACCAGCGCATCCGGCGAAAGGTACCGTTTGTCCTCTTTGGGGCTCAGACTGACCTCTGCCAGGTGAGGGGCATAAATCCCCAAGGTGAGGTGTTCGCGGCGCACAACTTCATACACAATTTCAAACTGCAATTCCGGCTCTTTGATTTTGGAGGAGGCATAGTATATCTCATTGCCGGAATCGGGCTCGCGGGTCTTCTTGAGTGGAAGGTCACCCCTGGCGGAGGTTATCTTAACGTCCTGGAATGGGTCCGAATGCGCGGCAGGGAACCAGATCTGAACTTTCTCTCCCGCAGAAAGGTTTTTCACAGTGAATCCATAATGAAAGGTAAAGTGGCGCTCGCTTTGTCCCGCGAGGCCGCTGACCAAAACAAGGACCGAAAGCGGAGAAAGCAGGATCATCCGAAGCATGCCGTCGTCCTTTCCGGAAACTGGACTGGTATGAGACTAGAAAGCAGCTTAACGACACCCGCTGGGGAAGGGTGGGTTCAAGTGAAGCCACGGCGAAGCTGTAAGGATACGTTCCTCGGTCCCCAGAGGGCAGCTGTTCATTCTAGACGAGAGCCGGCCTTTGGTGTACGTGTTCGGCACACCAAATCCACCCCGCGAAGCCGCTGTGGCTGTGGCATACCCAGGGTTCGCACCCGCAACCATCGCTTGGACACTTTCCGGCTCGCGGGGCGGTGACCGGCTCCCGCCTCGAGTTCTGAGATATCCTGTCGATTTCCAGAAAATCCGTGACCTTCAGTTAGAATTTTGGGAATGCCCGTTGCAATCGAGTGCCGGGATCTGCGCAAGACGTATGACGGCAAAGTCGAGGCCGTGCGGGGTCTGAGCCTGCGCATTGCCGCGGGGGAATGCTTCGGGTTGCTCGGGCCGAATGGCGCCGGAAAGACCACCGCCATCGAAATCCTGGAAGGACTGTTGCAACCAACCTCCGGGGAAGTCACCATCCTAGGACGCAGTTGGCAGGAGAGTCCCCGCGAGTTGCGCGAGTGGTTAGGCATTTCGCTGCAGGAGACGCGGCTCTCGGAAAAACTGACGGTGCGGGAGACGATTGAGCTGTTCGCCAGTTTTTATCGCGAGCCGAGAGCTGCGGACGAAGTTCTAAGGGAGCTGCACTTGAGCGAAAAGGCGGATGCCTGGGTCGGCAAGCTTTCGGGCGGACAACGCCAGCGACTGGCGGTCGCGACCGCTCTGGTGGGAAACCCGAAGGTTCTTTTTCTCGATGAGCCCACGACGGGTCTCGATCCCCAAAGCCGCCGACAGCTCTGGGACATCATTCGCAGCTTTCAACGCAAAGGCGGCACCGTGCTGTTGACCACACATTACATGGACGAAGCGGAGCGGTTGTGTGACCGTCTGGCGATTGTCGATCACGGGCGGATCATTGCGGAGGGTACACCGGCGGACTTGATTGCCCGCCTTGGCGGACATCATGTCGTCGAATTCGAGGTCAGTGGAAATTCCACCCGTGACGGCGTCATCGATCGTTGGCACGAGCTGCCCGGGGTAGAGGCCGTCCGCCACGACGACGAGTTGGTATGTCTTACCGTAAGCGAGCCGCACCTTACCATTCCCGCACTCTTGGCAGCAGTCGAACAACTCGGTCGGGTCCTTCAGCATTTGACCACGCGACAGGCCAGCTTGGAGGACGTCTTTGTTCGGCTAACCGGACGGCATTTGCGAGAGGATTGAGGAAGCCAACCGGTTCTGCCGGGTTTCTTCTGCCAAGAGCGCGGTCGGACCGGCATTGAGGCAAGCCTATGAACATCGTGCAACCGCCCCCCAGAATTGATGAGACTCCCGGTCGACTCGCTCCTCGGCCCAACGTTCGCTGGACGGGGTTCACGCACCTGATGATGGCGCGGATGAACGAGCTTAAGCGGGAGCCGGAGGTCATCTTCTGGGTGTTCGTGTTTCCCCTGCTTTTAGCACTCGGGCTCGGGGTCGCGTTTCGCAATAAACCAGCCGATGTAATGTCCATCGCGATCGTGAACGGTGCGGGAGCTCAGCAGGCACTGGATTTGCTTCAGCGCTCTCCCCAGAAGACCGCCATTCATCCTAACGTGCTCTCGGCGGCACAGGCCGCACAGGGATTCCGGCTTGGCAAATACGATTTGGTGGTGGAGGTCAGAGGCCGCGAGACCCTTCATTACCTATTCGATCCAGCGCGCCCGGAAAGTGTACTCGCGAAAGCTCAGGTCGATGATGCCCTGCAGGCGGCGGCCGGCCGCCAAAATCCGTTGCCAACTTCTACCGCAACCTCGAGCGAACCAGGATCGCGCTACATCGACTTTGTCATCCCCGGTTTGATTGGGATGAACGTCATGAATGCCGCCATGTGGGGTATCGGCTTCGCTATTGTTGAAATGCGGCAGCGCAAGCTGCTCAAGCGTTTTGTGGCCACCCCCATGCGCCGAGGTGATTTTCTGGCCGCTTTGGCCAGCAGCCGGCTTTTATTGATGATTGCCGAGGTCGGCCTTCTCCTCGGCTTCGGTGTGTTGGTATTCCACATGCGCGTGCTTGGGTCGGTGCTGACGATTCTTTTGGTCGGTGCGATTGGCGCCCTGGGCTTTGCCGGAATCGGCCTGCTTACCGCCAGCCGGGCGCAGAAGATCGAGAGCGTCAGCGGCCTCATCAACGTTGTCATGATGCCGATGTGGATCTTCTCCGGAGTCTTCTTCTCTTATGAGCGCTTCCCGGCAGTGATTCAACCGTTGATCAAGGTCCTGCCCCTCACCGCCTTGAATGACGCGCTCCGTGCCTCGATCCTCGAGGGCTCCCCGCTCGCCGCCCAGAGCGGACGTCTCTTGGTGCTGGTTCTCTGGGGAGCGGTTTCGTTTGGCTTCGCGCTAAAGTGGTTCCGCTGGACATAGTGGATATGCAAAGTGGGAGAACCCCGCTGCCGGGAAGAGTCTGAGCAATCGGCTCGGGGTTGCTTTCGAGGACCATCCCAGATTTCCACATTGCGGCTGAGCAAGCTCGTGTTTGGGCGGGCGGTCGCGAACTCGTCCCCGGGGAACCAGCGGCTCGATTGGCGAATCGTTGCATCGACTTGCGGCGAGCATGGAGAGACATGTCCTAACGATTTGTTGTCGAACTTTTTCGGTGCTAGACTCCTGAGTGACCCGGCTCGACGACAGGCGCAGCGGAATCGGTGACCGCTGCGTCCAGGGCAGATGGTTTTTTGCTCGATTGGTCAGTTAGGATGCGATGACGGGTGTGACCCAAACCGATCGATTGTCTGTTTTCTTTGATCGGCTTCGCTCGGCATCCTCGCGCGTTCTTTTCCTCGATTACGACGGGACCCTGGCACCCTTTCAAATTGATCGTGATCGTGCCTTCCCATACCCTGGGGTTCCGGCGCTGATCGACCGGATTATGGCCAACGGTACGCGCGTGGTGTTCGTCACCGGTCGGCCGGTCCGGGAAGTGTTGTTGCTGAGCGGCCTTCGTTGTCAACCGGAGGTTTGGGGCAGTCACGGGTTCGAACGCTTGAAGCCCGACGGAACCTACTGGGTGGAGAAAGTATCGACCGATCAGGAAACCGGGCTCATGCAGGCTCGAGAGCGTTTGCGCTCACAAGGCCTAAAGAATCGTATGGAACTCAAGCCAGGTGCGGTAACCTTGCATTGGCGGGGCCTGGAGGCGCAACAGATTGAGAAACTCAGCGACGCCGTCCGTCACCTCTGGTACCCTCTCGTGAGACAATATCCCCTTGATTTGCTTGCGTTTGACGGCGGGTTGGAGCTTCGGGTGCGGGGCAAAGACAAATCCCAAGCCGTGGCCGCCATCTTAGGAGAGAGTAACCCCGATGCCGTGATTGCCTATTTGGGTGATGATCGCACCGATGAAGACGCGTTTCATGCCCTGCGAGGAAGAGGCCTCACCGTGTTAGTACGGGATCAGCCTCGGCCTACGCTGGCGGAGGTTCAGCTACGTCCGCCGCAGGAACTCATACACTTCTTCAAAGAATGGCTGGCCGCGTCATGAAGAGAGGTCTGATGCCAAGGCAAGGACGCCTGATTAACATTTCGAATCGGCTGCCGGTGTCGATCAAGCAGACCGCCAACGGACTTCGTTTGGAGCGCAGTTCTGGGGGGCTAACGACGGCTCTCGAAAGTGCTTGGCGAGGGCGGCAGGGAATCTGGATCGGATGGGCAGGTACACCGGAGGGTGAGTCTGCCGACGAGCTTTTGGCGAGGGCGTCCCGGCGCCGCTCCCACAGCCTGCAGGGCGTGTGCCTGAGCAACGAAGAAGTCGACAAGTTTTATGCGGGCTTCACCAACGAGATCATCTGGCCCCTGTTTCACGATATGCCGTCACGCTGCAACTTCGACCCCGATTACTGGGATGTATATCAGCGGGTGAATCGCAAGTTTGCCGCCGCCGCGCAAGGCTCGGGGGCGGATGATTTCATCTGGGTGCATGATTACCATCTCATGCTGGTGGGCCATTATTTGCGGCAATCGGGCAGTCGTTCTAAGTCTGGTTTCTTTCTGCACATCCCATTCCCCTCTCCGGACATATTTGAATATCTGCCCTGGCGAGATTCCATTCTGCAGGCTTTGCTGGATTTCGATGTGATCGGTTTTCAGACGGATCGCGGTCGGGACAACTTTCTCAGCTGTCTCGAGCGCCTGCTCCCGAGCGCGAGAATTAACCCGGTCACTCCGCATACTTCGGTCGAATTTCAGGGCGCCGAGAGTATCATCGGCACATTTCCGATTGGCATTGACTTTCAGGAATTCGCCCATCGGGCGGCGCGTTCCGAAGTGGCGGCTCGGGCGGCGGCCGTGCGGCGGGAGTTTCAGGAAACTATCCTGATGCTTGGGGTTGACCGCCTGGACTACACCAAGGGCATTCCGGAGCGGTTAAAGGCGTTTCGCCTCCTGCTCCGACGGTTTCCGGAACTACGGCGACAGATCACCTTCGTTCAGGTTGTGGTTCCAAGCCGAGAGGATATCCCAAGATACCGGGAGTTGCGCAGTGACATCGAATTGCTGGTTAGCCAGATTAACGGTGAATTCAGCGAGCGTGGCTGGGTGCCCGTGCATTATATGCACCGCAACTTGGGTCGGGATGAGCTTCTCGCTCACTATCGAGCTGCCGACATAGCCCTCATTACGCCCCTTAAGGACGGGATGAATCTGGTGGTCAAGGAATTCTGTGCAGCCCAGGTCGATGAACGCGGGGTCGTAATCATCAGCGAGTTTGCAGGCGCCAGTTCTGAACTCAGCCACGGTGCCATTGTGGTGAACCCGAACGACATTGCGGGCGTAGCCCACGCTATTCGGGAAGCGTCCTTTATGAGCCGGGAAGAAAAGAGCACGCGCATGCGGCTCCTGCGCAATATCGTCGAGCAGCACAATGTGCACCGCTGGTCTGAGTCATTCTTGGATGCGGCGGCCGTGTTGGGCCCGAAGACGGTCGGCGCTAATGGTGGCACCACTGCTTCTCAGCTCGTGAAGCCAGAACTCGCTCGCCCGGAAGTGCAGGGAGTGGCTCCGATCGCCGTCGCTCGAACTCGCAGTCGAGGCAAATCGGCGAGTCTCTGAAAAATCGGAGAGCGAAGCAGGGCTCACAGCCAGGAGTTTGGCAAAATGGGCAGAGCTTTCAGCCCGGAACCTTCAGACATTATCGACCCGAATCAATTCAAACTGCCCGCTAAGGACGAGCCGGTAGTGATGTCCCATCGAGACTGAATAATATAGTGACATCACCACGCAAGGTTGTAGTGTAAGCTGTTTACAGTAATAATTGCGCAGCCTCAAGTGTCATCCTTGGACCCACGCAGACAAATTGGGGTACTGCCTCACCCGAAGGCGGGTTGACCCTCCAGTTGCAATAGAGCACAATCTCTGTTCGCCGGACTGCGGCGTGAGGATGCGCATGAGATCCCGTCGTTCGTTTTCCATCACCTGCCTTACGATCATCTGTTTCGCGATTCCTCCCCTTGTAACCATGGCGTCCGTCGCCGCACCGGATGCTGCCGCGACTTCTGCAAAGCGCTTCATCACCGAGAAAGATCTTTTCGATTTCATCTGGGTTGCGAACCCTCAAGTGGCGCCCGACGGCCAGCGCGCCGCTTTTACACGCGTCAACGTCGACGAAACGCGCGCCGGCTATGAGACCTCGATCTGGCTGGTTGCCACGGACGGCAAGCAGGAGCCGATCCGCCTTACCAATGGCAAGCACGACGCACAGCCGCGTTGGTCGCCGGACGGCAGGCTCATTGTTTTTATTCGCGGCGGCGAAAGGGATGCCTCCGGCAAACCCAAGCCAAGTCAACTGGCGCTCCTGTCGCTCACCGGAGGCGAAGCTCGCATCATCACCGATTTGCCGAAAGGAGCATCGAACCCGGTTTGGTCGCCCGATGGCAAGCATATCGCCTTTCTGAGCACAACAACCCAGGAAGATATCGACAAAGCTCAACGCAAGAAATCCGACAGCAAACCCAGCGATGCCAAGTCCAGCGACTCGAAACCCAGCGACGCAAAATCCGACGACACGAAACCAGCCGACTCCGAGCACGAATCCGACGTGCACATCATTAGCCGGGCTGAGTATCGCAGCAACGATGAGGGCTATCTCGATTTCAAACGCCACGACCATATCTGGGTCGTCGACGTCCCGACGAACTCTGATGAAGTTCCCAAGCCTGCGCAGCTCACCAGGGGGAATTTCGACGAGGGCGAGGTGGTCTGGAGCCTGAATGGCGCGCGCCTCTATTTCCTCACCGAGCGGGTAGGCGAGCCCTACTACGAGCTCGCGACCACCGATATCTACTCCGTTCCCCTCGCCGGTGGTGAAGCGGAAAAACTCACCACGGTGCCGATGAGCATTCACGGCCTCGTCCTCAGCCCTGACGGACGCAAGTTCGCCTTCCATGGCTCGGTAGAAGAGCCGGTTCGCTCGTATTCGCAGCCTGATCTTTGGCTCATGGACGTCTCACCTGGCGCGAAGCCGCAAAACCTGACCACCCATTACGACTTCGATGTAGGCAGCTCGGTTTCAGGCGACAACGCTTCCCCCCGCGGCGGGCACGGTCACAGCATTCACTGGTCGCCTGACGGCCTCTGGGTCTATGACATCGTCGAGAAGCAAGGCCGCACCCCGATCGTTCGGGTCGATACGCAGACCGGCGCCGTCAGCGAAATCACCCAGGGCGACGAAGCCGTGCTCGACCTGTCCGCGAATCCGGCTGCCACATCGGTGGTTGCGCTCATCTCAAGTCCGGTGATGATCGGCGATCTTTTCTTTATCGGCGCCAACGGAAGCCAGACTCGCATCACGGACCTCAACCGCAAGCTCTGGTCGCAGCTCAATCTCACCGAGCCGGAAGAGATCAATTACCAGAGCTTCGACGGCAAACCTATCCAGGGATGGATCCAGAAGCCACCCGATTTCGATCCGCAGAAAAAGTATCCGCTTATTCTCGACATTCACGGCGGTCCGCACGCCGCCTATGGTTGGGTCTTCGACCATGAATTTCAATGGATGGCGGCCAAAGGCTACGTGGTCTTTTATCCCAACCCGCGCGGCTCGACCAGCTATGGACAGGAGTTTGGCAACATCATTCAGTATCACTACCCGGGCGACGACTACCGCGATCTCATGGTCGGAGTCGACGAGATCCTCAAACGCGGCTACATCGATCCCAAAAAACTGGGCGTGACCGGCGGCAGTGGCGGCGGCGTCCTCACCGACTGGACCATCACTCACACCGACCGCTTCGCCGCGGCCGTCTCCCAGCGCGACATCTCAAACTGGGCTTCCTGGTGGTACACCGCCGACTTCACCCTGTTTCAGCCGCGCTGGTTCAAAGCGCCGCCGTTCGAAGACCCTGCCGACTACAACAACCGCTCTTCGATCACCTTCGTGAAAAACATCCACACGCCCGTTCTCTTCGTCCTGGGCGAATCCGACTACCGCACCCCGCAAGATTCGGGCGGCGAGCAATTATTCCGTGCGCTCAAGTATCTCAGGCGCCCAACGGCCATGGTCGTATTCCCCCGCGAGACTCACGAACTCTCGCGCTCGGGTGAGCCCTGGCATCGCATCGAGCGCCTCGACCACATCGTCGGCTGGTTCGACAAATGGATGATGGGCGTCCCCCACCCCGAGTACGATCCAACCCCGGCGCCACCTGCCGCAAACCCCGCGCCTTAGACGCGAGAATTATGTACGGAGGACGCCCCGGCAGGGAGGGTAGGCGCAGGCTCAGCAGTAGATTCGGGGCGCTTTCGAATGAGTCGGTCATGCTCCGCGTCGGTGCTACCGAGCGCGTAATCCGAGATGGGTTGTTGACCGTAAGCTTGAGGGCGGATATTAGCATGTCTTGATTTACAGTCAAGTCCGCCGTTCGTGCCCCCGGTAGATGCGGCGGTTTCGGGACGTGTTGTCGGCGAGCGTCACAATGATCACGAAGCACAGCGGCGAGTACGGGTCACTCACCAAACATCGTTTTGGCCAATGTAGCGAGTTCAGCGAGGCGCTGTCGGTCTCCGTGCATTGCTCAAATCATTCCCCTCGCGGTATCCTCATCCACCCCATGGAGGATCTATGCTGAGGTCTCTTGCTCGCACTCTTGCTTCGTCTGGGATCTTTCTACTATTCCCACTGTTCGTCCAGGCGCAGGCTTTGTCTTTTTCTGTCGGCACTGCCTCTGCCGCACCGGGCCAAAAATCAACGGGCTATTTGGAAGTCCCCGCTGGCGTCGACGCTGCTACCAGTATTCCCGTAATCGTCATCAACGGCAAACAGCGTGGTCCTGTCCTAGCTCTTGTCTCTGGCGCCCACGGTACTGAATACACCTCCATTATCGCGATTGAAAAACTTATCAACCTGCTCGATCCCTCTCAAATCGCCGGCACCGTTATCCTTGTGCCGCTCGTCAACATTCAATCGTTCGAACAGAAAGTCCCCCATGTTAACCCCATCGATAACAAGAGCATGAACCGCTTCTACCCTGGGAAAGCCGATGGGTCGCAAACTGAACGTGCGTCCTTTCTTATCACCCAACAGGTCGTCGATCGGTGTGATTATCTTATCGACTACCACGGCGGCGATCTCGACGAGAGCCTCCGCCCTTACGCGTACTGGGCACCTACTGGCAAGGAGACCCAAGACCGTATATCCAAAGAAATGGTCCTCGCCTTTGGACTCGACCACATCATTATATGGCGCGACCGTCCCACCGACCTCGGAGCGACTCGCTACCTCGACAACACCTCTACTGCTCGCGGCAAACCTTCCATCGTCGTCGAAGCTGGCTATGCCGGCATCGTCGAACCGGATGACGTCACCCTCCTCGTCGACGGAACAATCAGCACCATGCGCGCTCTCAAAATTCTTTCAGGAGACCCTCGGCCCATCGAGAATCCCGTCTGGCTCGACAGAGTCGTGGATGTCTTGTCCGACGGACCTGGCATCTGGTACCCGCTTGTGAAGCGTGGTACCTATGTTCAAGAGGGCATGAAGATCGGCTTTGTCACAGACTATTTTGCCAAGGTCATACTCGAAGTTCGCGCTCCTGTCTCCGGTGTCATCTTGCACATCAACGCAGTTCCATCCCTCAAAAAAGGCGACAACATTGCAGACATCGCTGCCATTGCCGCACGCGCCCCCTAAATCTAGTCTGATTTTGGCTAGAAACCGTCGCTGATCTTGCTCTGTGGACCCATTGCTCGTGTGCATCCCACGACCAACTCCCCTCTACGATGTTTGCACAATGAGCGCACCCAACTTCCGTGTTGCCCGTACGACAGGAATCCGGGCGGATTGGCGCTATTTAAGGCAGTTGGCAGTGTTCTGGCAGATACCCTTGCATTCCCAGGGGAGACTATGAGATCCTTCCATAGAAATCCTAGGGGAGCGAATGGACACGACCAAACTCGAATTTCTACGTGGCACGCTGGATGTCTTAATACTGAAGGCTCTGGCCTGGGGCCCGCTTCACGGCTATGCCATCACCAATCTTATCCACCGGCAGAGCGACGACGCACTGTTGGTAGAAGAGGGGACGCTCTATCCTGCTCTCTGGCGACTGGAAAACAAGGGCCTGCTTGAGGCCGAGTGGGGACTCTCGGAGAACAATCGCAAAGCCAAGTATTATCGGCTCACGGCTGATGGCCGCCGTCAACTGCGTCACGAAGTGAAGACCTGGGAGGCGTACGCGGCTGCGGTCACCAAAGTGCTTGGTGCGGCGCAACCGCCATTACCGGAGGAGAGCTGATGAAACCAACTCCTCTTTGGCGGCGCTACGCGCGATTCTTCGGCCCTGATCCAGGCGCCGACGTGAAGGACGAACTGCGCTTTCACCTGGAAACGAAAATTGACGACCTCGTCAACCAGGGTTGGCCTCGCGACGCCGCTCGCCAAGAAGCCGAACGCCAGTTCGGTGATCTTCGCGCGTTGGAACGAATCGGGTCGCGGATCGGAGAGAAGATGGAACGCCGCAGACGCCTCAAGGATTACTGGGATGACACACTCCAGGATGTGCGCTACACCTTCCGCACGTTCGGCCGCAACCCCGGTTTTGCTACCGTCTCCATTTTTATTCTGGCTCTCGCCCTTGGGGCAAACGTCGCCGTCTTCAGCGTGGTCAACACTCTGCTCCTGCGCCCCTTGCCATTTCCCAACTCGGGCGAACTCATGTGGATCGCTCCGCCGCCATCCGCCTGCGGCCTCTCGTGCGCTACATTTTCTGCGGACGCATTCGAAGAATTCCGCGCTCAGAATCGCTCCTATCAGGACGTGACTGGATACGAGGCCTTCACTACGCCGGATAATGTGCGCCTGACCAGCCGGGGCGAGCCCCAGTCGGCCACAAGCAGCGAAGTCATTGCCAACTTCTTCCAGGTTCTGGGCGTGCAGCCTGCCATGGGCCGCCTCTTTACTCCCGACGAGGTGCGGGGCGGTTCACATCCGGTGGTTCTATTGACAAATGCCTATTGGCGGCGGGAGTTCATGGCCGATCCAGCCATTGTGGGGAAGGTCATCGAGTTAAGTGGAACCCCGGTAACCATCGTGGGCGTGTTGCCCGATAGCTTCGATTTTGGGGCTGTGTTTTCTCCCGGCGCAAAAGTCGATCTCTTCACTCCGCTCGATTTGAATCTGGAGCGTCATTGGGGAAACATTGTGACTTTCCTCGGCCGGCTCAAGCCGGGCGTGACCTTGGCGCAAGCGCTCGATGAGGGCACGCGGCTGGCACCCAATATCTATCAGGATGTGACGTATCCGGAAACGCGGGGCCAGTACAAAGGGGCTTTCGTGCCGGTACCACTGAAGGATTACGTCACGGGCAAACTGCGCCGCTCACTGATTGCGTTGTGGTGCGCAGTGGGTGCTATTCTGCTGATCGCCGGCGTCAACCTCTCCAACCTGCTGCTCGCGCGGGCTGCTGCGCGCGCCAAAGAGTTCGCTGTGCGTGGCGCACTCGGAGCAAGTCGGGGCCGGGTTATGCGCCAACTGCTCATGGAAAGCCTCTTGCTTTCTGGAGCGGGCTCCGTATTGGGACTTGGACTGGCTGTGGCGCTGATCACCTGGCTCGCACACCAGGGAGCCCTGGCTCTGCCGCTCCTCGGCAGTCTGCGCATCGACGGCCAGGCACTGGGCTGGACGGTTCTCATCTCCTTGTTCACCGCTATGCTCTTCGGATTGCTTCCCGGACTGAGGATGGCGGCAGGTAATCTCCAAGAAATTCTCAAGGACTCTGGTTCAGGGGCCGGCCTTGGCCTCAAACACGAGCGCATGCGCGCCGTACTAGTCATTTCGGAAATTGCCTTGGCTAGCATTCTGTTGGTAAGCGCAAGCCTGCTGATGCATAGCTTTCTTAAAGTTCTGGATGTTGACCTTGGATTCCAGCCCGACCGCGCAGCCTCCATCCAGATTGACTATGACGACAGCGCCCCAACTACGGACGCGCGCCAAGCCAAACGCGGCGCAATCTTCCAGCAGATCGTCACGCGCGTAAGCGCCCTGCCAGGTGTAGAGGCCGCAGGTATCGCCGATTTCCTTCCGCTGGGGCCAAACCGGGAGTGGGACCAACCTGTGCCCAAAGGAAAGTCGTTCGCACCGGGTGAACTACCCGATCCCCTCGTTTACGTGATCACTCCTGGTTTCATCCGCGCTATGGGCATTCGCCTCCACGGTCGCGACTTCACTTGGGCCGACGGACCGCATAGCGAGAGAGTTGTACTAATCAATGCCTCGGCCGCCCGCATTTACTGGCCCCGCGAGGATGCTGTGGGCAAAATTCTCATGCGCGACAAAGAGGAGGACCGCGTCGTAGGAGTGATCGATGATGTCCACGAAGAAAGCGTAGAGAGTGAAGCGGGCGCGCAAATCTACTACCCGGCAACGCAGCAACAACCCGCCTGGTCACAATTGGTACTCCGCACCAGCCTGCCGCCTGCAGCACTTGCACCGGGTGTTCTGCGCTCGCTTCGCGAACTTAACCCCAAACAGCCAGCGGCCGAATTCCGCCCTATCCGGACCATTGTCGACCGCGCGGTTTCCCCGCGCCGCTTCTTCGTGGTGCTCGTAGCGGTATTCGCCGGTCTCGGCCTGCTACTGGCCGCTCTCGGCATCTATGGAGTTATCTCGTACTCGGTTACTCAGAAGACTCAGGAGATTGGAGTACGCATGGCGCTTGGAGCGAGCGCCGGTCGTGTTCAGCGCGACGTTATTCTCAAAACTTTGCGCCTGGCGATGGTCGGCATGGTGATCGGCACGCTCGCGTCCGCCTCATCAGCCCGCCTCATCGCGTCCCTTCTTTTCGCTACTTCGCCATGGGACGTGACCGCTTATACGGCCATGATGCTTTCGCTCATTGCCGTCGCCCTGCTTTCCGGCTATCTGCCGGCACGAAGGGCATCGAGCGTCCAACCAATGGCCGCGTTGCGTGATCAATAAGCAAACTTTTGCAAGCCTCAATTGGCAGTCCGTGGAAAAGGGGCCAATACTCTGGACAGATTGTCGCTAGCCTTGCTGGCAAACCGGAGTTGTCCAGAGACAGGCTTGGAGTCCGCGAAGCCGGCTTCTGGCCCGCCTTCCGCTAGGATTATGTTGCCAAGCTGCTTAGGGTAAGAGACCGGCGATGGTCATTAGAGGATCTGTAGGGGTCTTGGACGGAGAAGACTCCCCGCGCAAGCGGTGCCAGTAATCACCAAGCTGCACTTTTCTGCGACCACCCTTGTGTCTTAACGCTGTTGCTTCCCTTGACAGTTTAGGAGAGATTGCGTACATTCCTAAATATCTTAGGAGTGGTCTGTGACTGAGCAGGCCCAACTTCTTCCCGGTACTCTCGACCTCCTGATTCTGAAAGCCGTCTCTCTTGGCCCTCTTCACGGCTACGGCGTTCTTTTGCGCATAGAACAGATTTCCGGCAAGACCTTATTGATCGAACAGGGTGCACTTTACCCTGCGTTATTTCGCTTGGTGCGTCAGGGGTTTCTCAAGGCGAGATGGGGGACATCGGACAACAATCGTCGGGCTAAGTTTTACGAGCTGACCTCTCCAGGCCGCAAACGGTTGCGTGAAGAAGCCGAGGGCTGGAACCGGCTGGCCTCAGCCGTCGCTTGTGTTCTTGGTGCGCAGCCGGAGGAAGTATGAAGCTCCTAACTCGCATGCGACGCTTCCTGGCTACGCTGATTCATCGTTCTGACATTGAGCTAGACATGGATGAGGAACTTCGGTCGCACATCCACGAGCGTGCGGTGCACCTCGAACAGTTGGGGCTGCCCCGAGCCGAAGCTGAGAGGCGCGCACGCATTGAGTTCGGTAGCTATGAGCGATTGAAAGAGGAATGCCGCGGAGCGCTCGGAATGTATCCTTTTGAAGCGGTCGTTCAAGACGTGCGTTTCGGAATCCGAATGCTTCGCAAGACGCCCGCCTTCACCATAATTGCCGTCCTCACCTTGGCCTTCGGAATCGGCGCGAACACAGCGATTTTCAGTTTGGTGAATTCGGTCATGCTCCAGTCCCTGCCAGTGCGTGATCCTGGACAGTTGGTCATTCTCCGATGGTCGGCACGCAATCGGCCGAACCACCTTGGTATTAGCAGTTATGGCGATTGTGAGAGGTTCAGTTCGGCGGGCACGGATCAATTGGGCGGCTGTTCATTTTCATATCCGCTATTCAAAGAAATACGAACTCAAGAAAACCTTTTCTCAAGCGTGATGGCATTCGCCGGCCCCGCACAATTGGATCTCAGTGGCAACGGTCAAGCAAGCATGGTGCAGGGCGAACTTGTCTCCGGGAATTACTTCCAAACACTGGGGGTATCTGCCGTGCTTGGGCGGACGCTCGAACCTGCCGACGAAGAGCCCCGAGCAGACGGGGTGGCAGTGCTCAATTACAGATACTGGCAAACTGCGTTTGGCGGCTCGGAGGCAGTGATTGGCAAGGTAATTCGCTTGAACGGAAATCCTTTCACTATCGTTGGAGTCAGTGAACCTCGTTTTACACGATTGACGCCGGGCAAATCGCAAGACCTGTGGATTACTCTTCAGCACGCTGACTCCATAAACCTCCGATGGGGCGGGCAGAGTATGACTGATCCCGCCGGCTGGTGGTTGACCATCGCTGGCCGGCTGAAGACCGAGATGCCACGGGCGCAGACTCAGGCCGCCATCAGCCTTCTATTCCGCAATCAGACGCTGCATGGCGAAAAGCCGAATTGGAAGACTGCCGATGATCCGATCATCACGCTGCTCCCTGCACAGAAAGGCCTAGTTGGTCTTCGCCAAAACTTCGGCGAGCCTCTCAATTTGCTGGCGGCCGCGGTCGCCATCATCCTTCTCATTGCGTGTGCGAATGTTGCTGGCCTGATGCTGGCTCGTGCTGCGGCCCGGGAAAGAGAGATGGCAGTTCGACTGGCGCTAGGGGCGCGTCGTCGAAGAGTGATTCAACAGCTTCTCACCGAAAGTGTGCTTCTCTCACTTGCTGGGGCGGCCCTTGGCATTTTGCTCGCATATTGGGGAGTGGGGGCCCTCTGGGCATTCTTGTCGGCTAATGGATATTCGTCACTGGAAATCAATCCGCGCCCTGACGTGTCGGTCCTCCTGTTCACGATCTGCGTTGCCGTGCTTGCGGGGATCGGTTTCGGTCTGGCACCAGCTTTCCGCGGATCCGCCGTAAAAGTTACGCACAGACTTGCAGCAAACACCGGAAATATTTCAGCCCTTACTTCTGCTCCCAACCGACGTTTTGGATTGCGCGGCTCTCTGGTGATTGTTCAGGTCGCACTCTCTGTCGTCGTGTTGATTGGCGCCACCCTCCTGACGCGGGCGTTGGAAAAACTGCACAGCGTAGCGGTTGGATTTGACACCCGGAACATACTGCTTTTTTCGATTGACCCGACACTGGCAGGTTATAAGGAAGACGGAATCCGAGATCTCTATGATGATCTGGACCGGCGCCTTGCGTCCCTACCGGGTGTTACTTCCGTGAGCTATTCGTCGGATGTACTTCTGAATGGCGGATTGTGGACCTCTGGCCTTCACGTAGAAGGGCAGAGCGAGAAGAGTACCGTTGCAGTCCAAATGCTGGCGGTCGGTCCTGGTTTTTTTGAGACAATGCGGATTCCGCTGGCTATTGGGCGCACTTTTGCACCGGCCGATCTCAGTTCTGCTCAGCCAGTTGCTATTGTCAATCAAGCCTTCGTGCGGGGCTTTGCACAATCTAGGTACCCGATTGGCTTGCATATTGGGGGCGACGATCCGAAAGACATTCAATACGAAATCATTGGGGTGGTAGGGGACACAAAATATGAGAGCGTAAGGGGGGACTTTGCTCCAACAGCATACCTTCTCTTGAAAGACAAAGGCGCAACTTTCGCGCTGAGGACCGCATTGACACCAGCTATGCTTATTCCTTCGGTGCGGAAAGCCCTGAAGGATGTCGATGATAATCTTCCGGTGTTCGGTGTGAAAACACAGGCCGAAGCCATCAACAGGTATCTTTTGAATGAGCGCATGGTTACTGGACTGTTGGCTTTATTCGGAGTTCTGGGGTTGGTACTGTCGTGCATTGGGCTTTACGGGCTGCTGTCCTACAATGTGGCGCTTCGCACGCGCGAGATCGGCATCCGCATGGCACTCGGCGCACGGCGCCGAGATGCGCTGTTCATGATCATAAGAGAAGCTCTCATACTGATCATGTTCGGATCTATGGCGGGTACCGTTGGGGCCTTCGTGGTCACTCGCTTTCTGCAAAGTCTTCTCTTCAATATCCGTCCGACCGATCCCGTGACGTTTGTTGCGGTATGCGCGTTGCTTGTACTCGTTGGACTACTAGCATCCTTGGCCCCGGCAAGGCGGGCAACCAGGGTTGAACCGGTCGTGGCGCTACGCTATGAATAGGTAGCTCTCGAAGAGTGAGAGTTGAACTCCCCACCTTTTCCTCGATAGAAACACGATGCAACCGCAGCCTCCCGGCGGGAGGCTTTTATGTTCAAAACTCTTTACCGCTGTCCACGCACCGTCGCTCGTCACGAAAATGGTCCGTTGGCCGAATCACGGCGTCATTACCTGGAACATCTTGCCTCGCAGGGAGCCTCGCTTCACACAATCCGAGCCGCAGCTGGAGTTTTCTATCGCGCCATACAGATGTTGAAGCTGGACCACCCCAGCCCAGTGGAGCGAGAAGATGTCGAGCGAGCAGCAAAACGATGGGCTCACCGCTGGTACCGCAACGCCTGCAGCCGTGGGCCTGACCGGGATGTGGAGAGGCGGCTTTCGCCGAAGACAATCGAAAGCGTCCGACAGAGCATGAGAAAAGTTATGTGGTCTCTAGATGCGGTGCGACCTCGAAGACGAGCGGTCGCGGCTTCCGGGGACCACATGAATCAACTGCCAACATAATACGGCTTATGTTCTTAAGAGCATAAACCGTAGTTCTAACCTCGGGGGGTGGACCGTTCCTCGCCCAATTGCTCCCCTTGGACGGTTCAGTTTGCCCGGGCTACGATTGTTGTTGACATCCGACACCAAGAAAGGATAGCTTGTTGTAGGACACCGACACCAATGCCACCGGATTCATCTCGACTCGATCTTCTCCAAGGGACGCTTGATCTGCTGATTCTCCGGGCGCTGCGTTCCGGCGCCATGCATGGATGGGCAGTTTCGGAGCGCATTCAGCAGATTTCACAGGACGTCTTGCAGGTGAACCAGGGCTCTCTCTATCCCGCGCTTCATCGACTTGAACACCGTGGTTGGATCAAGGCCGAGTGGGGTATCTCGGAACTGGGCCGACGAGCGCGCTTCTACTCGCTCACTGCTTCGGGCCGGAAAGAGCTCGAAATCGAGGCGGTGAACTGGAGCAAGCTTAGCGATGCCATTGCCAGGGTATTAAGAATGGCGTGATATGTGGTGGAAAAACTATAGTCTGCGATTGCGTGCGTTACTTTTCCGTCGCCGGATGGATGAAGAGCTGCAGGAAGAACTGCAGTTCCACCTCGAAATGCAAGCGCGGAAAAACCAGCGCTATGAATCGGACACGGCCGAAGCAGAGCGACAGGCAAGATTGCAGTTTGGCAGTGTCGTGCGTGCCACGGAACAATGCCGCGAACAAAGAGGTGTGTCTTCCATCGAAGTCCTGGCCAAGGACCTGCGCTACGCCTTCCGCATGTTGCGCAAATCCCCTGGCTTCACGGCTGTAGCCGTCCTCACCCTCGCCCTCGGCATCGGCGCCAACACCGCCATCTTCTCGGTCATCAATTCGGTGCTGCTCAGCAATCTTCCGGTGAAAGATCCGCAGCAGCTCGTTTTCCTCACGAATCCCGACGAACAAGGCCTGGAAATCGGTTTTGGTGACGGCGACCGCGATTTCCTCACCTACCCCGAATTTCGCGAGCTGGAGCGGAACAAGCAGGTGTTCTCCGGCGTGCTTGCGGCCTCCAACTTCACCTCCAGCATCCCGGTCGAACTCCAAGCCGCCGACTCCGCCGCGAACGGCGCTCCCGCGCGCGTCAGTTTGGTCAGCGGTTCCTACTTTTCCGTTCTCGGTGTCACTCCCATTCTCGGTCGCGCGTTCGGCACCGAAGTCGATAAGCTCCGCGACGCAAATCCTATCGCCGTGATCAGTTACGCCTTCTGGCAAGGCCGCTTCGGCGGCGCCGACAACGTGATCGGCCGCAGAATTCGCATCCTCACCACCCCCTACGCAGTCGTCGGCGTAGCTCCGCCGCAATTCCACGGCGAAACCGTCGGCGCCAACCCCGACATCTGGGTTCCGCTCACGATGCAAAGCGAAATCTTTCCCGGTCGTGATTTTCTTTCGCTCGAAACGAAGCCGTTCCGCAAGACGGAATGGCTGCAGGCCATCGGCCGCTTGCAACCCGGCGCCACTCTGGTTCAAGCCAAAACCAGCATCGAAGTCGAGTTTCACCAGATGATGGATTCGCAAACCGGCGGGATGTCGGCGGGCGAAAAGCGTCAATTCCTGAATCAGCATCTTGCGGTCGTGCCCGGCAGTCGCGGTGCATCGAGGCTGCGGGCTGATTTCGGCAAGCCCCTGCAGATTTTGATGGCCGTTGTGGGCCTCATCCTTGTGATCGCTTGCGCGAACGTCGCGAACATTCTTCTAGCCCGCTCCGCGGCGCGTCAGAAGGAAATCTCGGTGCGAGTCGCTCTCGGAGCCGGTGCGCTGCGCCTGTTTCGGCAGGTGCTCACCGAAAGCGTTCTGCTCGCCGCCTTTGGCGGCGCAGTTGGCCTGCTGCTGGCCCACTGGGCAGATACGGCGCTCCTGCGCATGGTCTCGAGCTCGTCAGACCAAATTCGCCTGGACCTTCATCCCGATGCCAGGGTTCTCGCGTTCACGCTTGGAGTCTCATTGCTGACCGGAATCCTCTTCGGACTTGCTCCGGCCTTCCGCGCAACGCGTGTGGATCTCAACTCCGTCCTGAAGGGCACGTCCCGCCGCGTAGCGGGCGGCGCTGTTCACTCCGGCCGCGTGCCCAGCGGCAAGATTCTCGTCATTGCCCAGGTCGCTCTTTCGCTGCTGCTTTTGGTCGTGGCCGGTCTTTTCGTGCGCAGCTTCCGCAATCTCTGCGCGACACAGCTCGGGTATGACCGCGACCACCTGCTGGAATTCTGGGTGAATCCTCTGGCTTACGGTTATCAGAGCGCCGCGATTCTCGCGCTGGACGAAAACATTCTGCAGAACATTGCGGCAATACCCGGCGTTCGTGGCGCGACGCTTGCGGATAACGGCTTGCTGAGCGACACGGATTCCAATTCACCGGTCACCATCGAAGGTCAGAAGCCATTGTCGGGTGACGAAGCGCATGCCCGTTGGGACATGGTCGGCCCCAATTTCTTTTCAACAACTGGCATCCCCATCCTTGCAGGCCGCGAAATCACCGAGCAGGACAGCGGCAATGGCCAGCGCGTTGGCGTCATCAACGAGACCATGGCCCGCAAATTCTTTTCCAACTCCAATCCAATTGGACAGCGAGCGTTTGTCCATACCACGGCGGGCCAAGCTCCCTTTGTCGTGGTCGGAGTCGCCCAGGACTCGAAACGGCACAGCGCGAGAGAGAAGGCACTCCCTCGCTTTTACATTCCTTATTTCAATCCCATTACCGACGACTGGACGGCCGGGGCGGCGATCCTCATTCGCACCGCAGGCGAGCCTTCCTCATTCTCTTCCGCAATTCGCAATGTGGTGAAGCAAGCGGCCGCTAATCTAGCGCCGGTCACGATGGAAACCATGGACCAACGTTTTGCCGATTCGCTCGTCACGGACCGCATGATCGCCGAACTCTGCGGAGCCTTCGGTGTGCTGGCCGTGCTCCTCGTTTGCATCGGACTTTACGGAATCATGGCCTACGCCACGTCCGGCCGCACCAACGAAATCGGCATCCGCATCACGCTCGGCGCGCAGCGCAGCGGCATCCTCTGGCTCATTCTTCGCGAATCCTTGCTGCTGGTTTTGATTGGAGCTGCGATTGGCGTCCCGCTGGTTTGCGCCGCTGGGAAGTGGATTTCCAGCTTGCTCTTCGGTTTGCAGCCGGCCGATGCCCTTACGCTGGCCTCCGCCATCGCCCTGATGTTCGTCGTCGGAGTTTTCGCCAGCTACATCCCTGCGCGCCGCGCCATGCGCGTCGATCCGATGGTCGCTCTGAGGTACGAATAGTCTCGGACGGTTTCTTCGCGTTCGGGCCAGCACCCATTGAATGGTAAGTAGGCTTAACCGGAAATTGAGGTAGTCGATCCCGGGCCGACCCGAACGCGATTGCAGTGGGGAAAATGCCCATGGGCATGACCTGTCACGTGCATGCCTTTCGATGGCCGGGTTGGAGGTGCCACGTAATTTCCCTGTTGTGGCAGACTATTTCGAGGTCCTGCTCGGCAGCGTGGCTAGAGGACACCTGAGCGTCCTGCCCATCTGGCGCTGTAACTCTGCAGGAAGGATGTGAACTCTTCGGCGACGGGTGGAAGTTTCCTGCCAGCGTGCCGAATCTGGGAAAAGTCCAGATGCACCACCGGATTAATCAGCCGGCTCATCACCACTTTTCGATCGTGGCAGGCGAGTTGCCCGTAGGAAGGAATGATCGCAACGCCCTCCCCGGCTTCGACCATCGCGACCTGTGTATTGAGATAGTTCAGCACGAGGCTGGGCTGATCAGCAACGCCGGCGCGAGCGAGATGCCTGTCGATAAGCTGCTGCAAGGGAAGGGATGGCGGCAGCGAGATTAGCTTCTCTCCTTTTAACGCTGACCAGGTGGTGGTGGCGCGCCGAAATGCGGGATCGTTATCCGGGCGTAGCACCACCAAGGAAAAGCGAAACAAGGGCGTACGTCGCACACCGGATAAGTGTCTGAGGAAAACGCCCAGGCCCATGTCGAGTGTGCCGGATTCGACCTGTTGCATGACGGCAGAGGTGGCTCCATCGAACAATCGAAATCGAAGGTCAGGCCGATGCGATCGGAACTCCTTGATGGCTTGTGCCAAAACCGTCGCCGCCAACATCGGCGTCGCGCCCAGCGATAACGACTGGCCGGAAGCGGTTCCCATCCGCCCGATACGCGACATGACGCTGTCCAGTTCCTGCAGGTTGCGTTGCGCGGCGGCGAGCAGCTCGGTTCCGGAAGCTGTCAGCGCGACGTGGCGGGTCGTGCGCTCGAACAGCCTGGCGCCAAGTTGAGTTTCGAGCTCTCGTATCAACACGCTCAAGCCCGAGGGCGTGATGAATAAGGCCCCTGCCGCTCGGGAGAAACTTCGGTGCTGTGCCACCAGCAGGAAGGCCCGGATCTGCCTTGAGGTGAAGTCGATCATTGAGTATTCCTCATCAATTATCAATTTATTT
The DNA here is from genome assembly GCA_035622175.1 of Terriglobales bacterium. GTDB lineage: Bacteria > Acidobacteriota > Terriglobia > Terriglobales > Acidobacteriaceae > JAFAGX01. The sequence continues at coordinate 30,446 of DASPVV010000186.1, forward strand.
GAACTTGTATTATAAGTTCGTCTGGTCAAAAATAGCCGCACTTTGGGGGTGCGATGGCTCAGGGGGCGTCTCCAGGCGGGATCAGGCAAGGTCGCACGGCCGGCGCCTTCCATGATGGAACCGGCACGGCATCCCCTGAAACCAGCCGACAAAGGCTTACGGGAAACACCGAGGCCAGCGGCGCACGATCCGGCTACTTGCTTGACAATGGGGCTAGAGAGGCGCCCGCGCGATTCGCCGCCCTTTCCGCTTTGTTTGACCCTGGCACGATCCGTCACTTGGAAGCGTGTGGGGTCGGGCGCGGTTGGCACTGCCTGGAAGTAGGGGGTGGCAGCGGATCGATTGCGAGTTGGCTCGCGGATCGCGTCGGCCCGACGGGACGTGTACTGGCAACCGATATCGATCCCCGTTTTCTTGAGCCCCTTAAACTCCTGAACCTCGAGGTGTGCCGACACGATATAGCCGCCGATCCTTTGCCCCAAGCGGCCTTCGACCTCGTTCATGCACGCCTGGTGCTCATGCATCTTCCGGAACGCGAGAGGGCCCTGGCGCGCATGATTTCTGCTTTGAAGCCCGGCGGCTGGTTGGTCGACGAGGAATACGACAGCTCCTCCATGCTGCCGGACCCCGCGCTGAGTCCCGGCGAGGTTCTCCTGCCAACCCAACTTGCGATGTTGAGGCTCCTCGAAGATTGTGGCGTGGACAGGCTGTACGGACGGCTTCTCTTCGGACGACTGCGGGCGCACGGACTGGTCAGTATCGGTGGCGAGGCACGGGCATTCATGTGGCAACACGGGTCTCCGGGCGCTTCCCTGGTGCGGGCCACCTACGAGCTGCTTCGAGATGCAATGGTCGATAGCAACTACATCACGCCGCAACAGTTTGAGGAAGACATCGCTCGCTTAGAGGACCCCGACTTCCTGATGCCGTCGCCAATCCTCTGGTCGGCGTGGGGGCGTCGGCCATAACATCGCGGGTCGGTTACGGAGGCGACATGACCGAATCGTCGGAAACCCTGGGCAACCGAGCAAGACGCCGCATTGCCCTGCGACTCCTACCCTTCGCTTTTCTCATGTATGTCGTTTGCTACGTTGACCGTGCCAACCTGTCGTTTGCTAACCTTAGCATGAGCGCCGATCTCGAATTCAGCGATCGCATATACGGGCTCGGCGCAGGAATGTTCTTCATCGGATATGTCCTGTTTGAGATTCCCGGCGCCATCATCGTGGAGCGTCGGAGCGCGCGGAAGTGGATGGCGCGCATCATGCTCACCTGGGGCTTCGTAACAATCGTGACTGCGTTCATGCAGACCGCCCGGCAATTCTATGTGGCAAGGTTCTTTCTCGGAGCCGCGGAAGCAAGTTTCTTTCCTGGCATGCTTGTTTATCTGACTCACTGGTTTCGAGCTTCCGATCGAGGCAAAGCAATTGCTTCATTTATTGCCGCGATTCCCTCTGCTTCGGTGGTCGGATCCCTGCTAGCTAGTTGGCTGCTGAGAGTTCATTGGAGCGGAATCGCGGGATGGAGATGGATTTTTATCGTGGAGGGCATTCCGCCCATCATCCTGGGCATCGTGACCTTGTTCTACCTCACGGACCGCCCGCAGCAGGCCCGGTGGCTGCCGGAGAACGAGCGCTCATGGATTATGCGGGAGTTAGAGGCGGAACTGCGGGCCAAGAAAGACGCCCGCCAGTACACGATTTGGCAGGCCTTTCGTGACAAGCAAGTACTCCTGCTCGTCCTTTTGCATTCCCTGGCCCAGGTCGGAGCCCAATCGGCATTGTTCTGGATCCCGACGTTTCTCAAACGGATATCGGGACTCCCCGGGCCAAAAGTAGTTTTGTGGGTTGCCCTTCCCGGGTTTGCAGGAATCGCCGCTATGCTGGTGAACGGATGGCATTCGGACAAAAGCGGGGAGCGCCGCTGGCACACGGCAGTGCCACTGCTCTTTGCCGGCGTGATCTACTCGCTCGTCGCCTTCACGCGCAGCTTTCCGGTCGCGGTCGCGCTGCTTATTGCAGGTGGATGTTTCTACGCCTACTATCCGACACTCTGGCCCATGCCGGCGACGTTTCTGAGCGAATCGGCGGCGGCGGCGTGTTTCGGGTTGATCAATTCCATTGCGCATATCGGAGGCTTCATTGGCCCGTCGGCCGTCGGCTATCTCAACGATTGGACCAAGGGCATGTCGGCCGCCTTCCTGTTCATCGGGGCAAGCTACCTGCTTGCGGGAAGTATCGTCCCGGTGATCAGGATTCGCATACCCCAACGCAACTTTGCTCCGGTTCTTCTGACGGAGAGTCGATTGCAGGAGTCATCCTGAGTGTGGGAAGGCCACGTAGTCTCGCTCCACATAGCGCCGCGAGCGGCGGCGCCGATGCAGTCGGTCGCGGAGGTGCGCGCGGTTCCGGGGCGCGGCCTTGAAGGTGACCGGTATTTCACCGGTACGGGATTTCATTCAACCAAGCCTAGCCACGGCGGGCGTGAAGTGACGCTGATCGAAATGGAAGCTGTCGAAGCACTCTGCGGCGGGGTGATCAACGCCGAGGGAAAGAGGCTCGGGATCGAGCTCGCGGCGCCGGATGCCCGGCGCAAGATCGTGACCGCGAATGTTCCGCTGAACCATCTGGTCGGCCGTGAATTCTCGGTGGGCGCGGTTCGCATGCGCGGAACGCGCCTTTGCGAACCATGCCAACATTTGGAAGAGCTCACCCAACCTGGCGTACTAAGTGGCCTGATCCATCGCGGGGGCCTACGAGCACTCATTTTAAATGAGGGCGTCATCCAGGTAGGCGATTTCATCCGTGAATTCGCATAGTCAAGCGGCGAATTCCGTGCGCCCAAAGTCACGCTGCTACGCTCCGAAATCGACCTAAGGCACGTCGCCAAGCCGGCGTCGCAGGACAGGTTCTGGATTCTCGGCTTAACCGAAGGTTATGCAGAAACGGGCTTGGAGACCATCAGCCATAGCCTGAGGGACCATATTGGCCGCAGCTCAGGAGGACCGCCAGTATGGTCCATCGCAACCCAGCGAAACACTTGAAAGCCAAGGCCAAGACCATACTTCGACTGCCCGCTGGCTGTTTCTTGAGAGCTCCGAGATCGGTGCTCCTGTGGCCCAACCCACCGTTGCCGCCAATCGAGTGCGTAAGCTGCCAGGTGCACGTAGCGGACGTCCTCCAAGCCGACGTATCTGCTACCTTCCCCTGGCCTGTGATAAAGTGTCGACTTATTCGGCTTGGTTAGGTCCACGGTCTGGGGAACTTTTTGGAGTGGTGGTGCGTTTCTTGCGTTAGGCAGCTTGTGAGCGTAGGGCTGCATCATCTCCCGGGCAAGCGACTCACCGCACAGCCAACAGGAGGGGCACCGCATGGCCGTGACCATCTCAGGTTTGTCGAAGACCTACCCGAACGGCGTTAAAGCCCTCAAGAACGTTTCTCTCAGCATCGGGAACAATATGTTCGGACTGGTCGGTCCCAACGGGGCGGGCAAGAGCACCCTGATGCGGACGATTGCGACACTGCAAGATCCGGACTCGGGATCGGTCCACCTGGACGGGTTGGATGTTCTGGCTCACAAAAATGAAGTGCGCAAGGTTCTCGGTTATCTTCCGCAGGAGTTCGGGGTGTACCCCAAGATGTCGGCGCTCGACCTGCTTCAGCATCTGGCGGTGATGAAGGGGATCACTTCATCGAAGGAGCGCAAGGAGATGGTGGACACACTCCTGCAGCAGACCAACCTGTGGGACGTGCGGAAGAAGGCGCTGGGCACGTTTTCCGGAGGCATGAAGCAGCGCTTCGGCATCGCGCAGGCGCTGCTCGGCAATCCCCGGCTGATCATTGTCGATGAGCCCACGGCAGGGTTGGACCCAACCGAGCGGAATCGCTTTCTTAACCTACTGAGCTCGATCGGGCGCGAAGTCACGGTCATTCTTTCCACCCATATTGTCGATGACGTTCGCGAACTGTGTCCGCGCATGGCGATCATCGCCAACGGCGAGCTGCTGCTCGAGGGCGTACCGGCCGAAGGGCTTGCGGCCTTGGAGGGCAAGGTCTGGAGCAAGGTGGTGAGTAGCGACGACGAACTGCGCGTGCTCGAAGCCCAGATGCATATCCTTTCGACGCACCTGGTCAGCGGCCAGCACGAGATTCGGGTGTATTCCGACTCCAACCCCGGCGATGGCTTCCGCGTCGTCGCCTCGGAGCTCGAAGACGTGTATTTCCTGAATCTTTCCCGGCAGCCGAAGAACTGAGGCGGGCCAGCCATGAACATGTTGTGGGAGTTTTTTACATTCGAACTGCGGCTCCGGCGCAAGAGCATCTCGACCTACGTCTACTTTCTGGCCTGGTTTCTTTTCAGCTTTCTTTGCGTCGCGTCGGAGAGTTTCGGACCCATCGGGGCCGGCAATGGCAAGGTGCTGCTCAACGGGGCTTATGCGGCGTCCTTCAATGACGTCTACATTTCGCTGTTTGGCGTCATCATCATCGCCGCGATCTTCGGGACCTCGATCCTGCGCGATTTCCAACGTGACACCTACCAGATGGTGTTCACCAAGCCCATCTCCAAGTTCGCCTATTTGGGCGGACGCTGGGCGGGCTCGCTGGCCACTACAATCTTTGCTTTCTCCGGCTGCCTGTTCGGAGAGTTTGCCGGCACTTTTGCTCCCTGGGCCGACCACACTCGCATTGCTCCGAACCACTTTTGGTGGTACATGCAGCCCTTTCTTTCCATCGTCGTAGTTCAGATTTTCGTCTTCGGGTCGCTCTTCTTCATGGTCGCGGCCCTGTCGCGCAAAATCTTCGTGGTATATGTGCAGGGAGCAGCACTGTTCATCATCTACCTGATCAGCCTGACTGCGTTTTTTGCCAGCCGGTCGCTGGAGCGCTTCTGGTCGGGCATTCTCGACCCGGTCGGCTTCATCCTGATGTACGACATCACGCGTTACTGGACGGTGGTAGAAAAGAATTCGCTGTTTCTGAGTTGGTCGCCGCACGTAGCCTCGGGCGTCTTTTTCTACAACCGTTTGCTGTGGCTGGGCGTGGGCTCCGCTTCTCTGGCCACGGCGTGGGCGCTGTTCCCGATGTCGGTGGAGGCGCTCACCGCACGTTCGCAGGGCCGCCGGGCGGCCAAAGCCAAGCGGCAGGAAGATCTGGAACAGCGGCAGGTGCGGTCCCTGGTTGCAGCGAGCCTCCCCCGCGTCCGTCAGGTGTTCTCCAGCTCTACCACCTGGGCTCAATTCTTCTCGCTCTCCCGCATGCGGATCAGCATGATCCTGCACGAGATTCCGTTCTGGGCCATCGTTGCGCTCATGATTGGGTTCGCCATCAACAACGGCTACTTCGCCGGTTACGTCGCGGACGTGAACGTCTGGCCTGTGACCTATCTCATGCTGCAGGCGGTGGAAGGCAGCGCCACGCTGTTTCTGTATATCGTCGCCGGCCTGTACGCCGCCGAGTTAATCTGGCGCGAGCGCGACATCCACGTGGACGGCATCCACGATGCGCTGCCCATGGGCGAAAGTGTCGACTGGCTCTCCAAACTGGTGGCGATTACCTTCGTCGAGTTCGCTCTGCTCACGGTCGCCGGGATCTGCGGCATCGTCATGCAAACGGTTGCCGGCTACTACCACTACGAGCTGCTGCAATACGCCAAGGAGCTCTACGTCATCGTTTTGCCGCAGACCGTCGCCTTTGCCTTGTTTGCGATGTTCGTTCATACCATGGTCGGCAACAAGTTCGTTGGGCACGGCATCGCCATCGGCGTCTTCGTGCTGGTTCCCATCCTGTACAGCTTCGGAAGGGAGAACTCGCTCTATCTCTATGGCAACACGCCCCCCTACACCTACAGCGACATGAACGGCTACGGCCACTTTGTTCCGGCCATGTTCTGGTCAATTCTGTATTGGTTTGCCATCTCGGCCTTCCTCGGCGTCATCTCGGTCGCCTTCACACGCCGCGGCGCCGACGACTTCGGGCAAGCCCGCCTGCGCCTGGCTGCTGCGCGCTTCCCCCGCCTGGTCCCCGCGGCGGCCCTCTGCCTTGCCGCCGCCATCGGCAGCGGAGGTTGGTTCTACTACAACGCGCATGTGCTGAACGAATATCGCAACTCCAAGCGGCGCCGACAGATTCAGGCGGAGTACGAAAAGAACTTCAAGAAATACGAGAACATTCCGCAGCCGAAGGTCACGGCGGTCGACAGTCACATCGACATTGATCCAGCCCGGCGCTCGTTCTCGGGATGGGGGCGCTACACCTTGCGGAACAAGACCTCGCAACCCATCTCCGAAATCCATCTGACCGACACCAATCAGTCGGTCTCTCAAGTTCACTTTGATCGCCCGTTCCACCTCGTGAGCTCGAGCCCGCGTGACCTGTACACCACCTACGAACTCGAGCAACCGCTGGCTCCGGGCGACAGCATGGAGTTGACGTTTAACGTAGGCTGGACCTCGCACGGCTTCCGCGACGGCAACGAAAAGGCGGAACTGGCCTACAACGGCACGTTCTTCGACTCCGGCTACTTTCCTGCTATCGGATATCAGCAGGCCAACGAACTTGACGACCCACGCCGCCGCCGGGAAGAACACCTGGGACCGCTCGAAGAAATGGCACCGCGCGGCGACGCCCTGCAATCGCTCTACAACCTTTTCAGCAAAGAGTCCGACTGGACCAGTTATCACACCATAGTCAGCACTTCCGCCGACCAGGTCGCGATTGCCCCGGGTTATCTGAAGCGTCAGTGGCAGGAAAACGGGCGCAACTACTTCGAGTACGACATGGGATCGACCAACATTGCCGACTTTCATGCTTACCTATCGGGCCAATACAGTATTCGCCGGGAACAGTACAAAGGGGTCAATCTCGAGATCTATTACTGGTCGAGCCACAAGTACAACCTAGACGATATGCTGGCCTCGGCCAAAGCTGGTCTCGACTACTTCCAGGCCAACTTCAGTCCCTACCAGTTTCAGCAGTTCCGCATCATGGAGTTCCCGCGTTACCGCACCTTCGCGCAGTCGTTTTCGAATACCGTCCCGTATTCGGAGGGTATTGGCTTCATCCAGCGCATCGTGAAGAAGAACGACATTGACTTTACGTATTTCGTGACCGCTCACGAGCTCGCGCATCAATGGTGGGGACACCAGCTCATCGGGGCCAACGTGCAGGGCTCGAACATGATGGCGGAAACGCTGGCGGAATATTCCGCGCTGATGGTGATGAAGCAAAAGTACGGCAGCGACAAAATGCATCGCTTCCTGCGCCACGAGCTGGACACATACCTGCGCGGCCGCAGCGGAGAAGTGCGCCACGAACCGCCGCTGGCCCTGGTGCAGCGCGAGCCGTACGTTTGGTATCAAAAAGGAGGCCAGATCATGTACACGCTGGCCGACTATATTGGCGAGGAGAAAGTAAACCTCGCCCTGCACAACTTTCTCATGCAGTATCGCTACGCGAATGCCAGCAATGCGCAGACGGCTGCTTATCCGGACACCCGGCAACTCGTCGCCGCGCTTCGTGCCCAGACCCCGCCCGAACTGCAGTACCTGATCGACGACGGATTCGAGTCCATCGTTTTGTATGACAACAAAGCTGTCTCTGCCACGGTCACGCCGACCGCCGACCATAAGTTCAAAGTCAGTTTGGTGGTTCAGGCGCGAAAAATGAGGGCCGATGGGAACGGCAACGAAAGCCCGATGTCGCTCAACGACTACATCGAAATCGGCATTTTTAAGGGTAAGAAGGACGAAGAGGAGCCGCTCTACCTAAAGAAAGAAAAGCTGACCCAGGAGCAAAACAACTTTGAGATCGTGGTCGACCAAGAGCCCACTCGCGCGGGCATCGATCCCTATAACAAGCTGATTGACCGGGTCGCCGACGACAACATGATCAACGTGACAAAGGAATAACGGCGTACGGACGCCAGCTTGGGCCGGATGAGCCACGAGCCGTGCTGCCCGTGGAAGAAGCGCAGGCACCCTTCAGGAGCTAGTCGACGCCGGTCATCAGGTGCCTGGTCTGGTCCTTGACCCGTCCGATCTGCTTCGGGCTCTTGTCGGTGTCTCCAACTTGGCGCCCAGCCTGACTATGAGCAGAGCGCTAAATTAGCAGGCTGCTGAACTATCGAGACGCTTGGTGGTTCACACCAGCAGAGGTGTGCGTTCAATCATGGCTGAGACATGACCGGTTTTTGATCGCGCGGTTTGAGGGAGAGATCGGCAACCTTCAATCCTCTATTCAGCTTGATTTGCTCTACGACGATTTCCGCCAGCTGCGTGCCACCTTGAAATGTGGAGATGAGATGGGGAAACTGTACGCCATCAACAGACCGCCATTGCTCAAGTTTTGTCTCACGGGTCACAGGATGATTGGGATCAGAGAGCGAGATGCCGGTCTCTTTCATGGGCAGTGAGGTGGCGGGGTCGAGGGTGATCTCGGTTTTCTGAGAGGAGTCGCCCTTGGTTGAGACGACGATGACGTTTGGCCCGGAAGACGTGATAACCCGGTTCGGGTCGCGGTCGGCAAGCCAACGGTTGAGGACGATGCCGACCAGATAGTTGTGAGCGAACTTCAAATCACCTGCATCGAAGTTGGCTAGAGGTTTGTCGGGCAATATCTCCCAACCCGAAGTTCCATCGAAGTAGAGAACGTAGGTGTCCTCTGCGCCTACCTGATCGAGACGCAGAATGTTCGGCCGGATCCACCGGGTGCGCTTGTGAACTTCGCCCATGGATCTACCGTCGTTATGCCATGCCTGTGCACGCACGTTTTCCTCAAAGTCGCGGATGGATGCAATCTTGTCGGCGCCCCCTAAGGCGTCCTGCATTTTGTGGAAGAGTTGTAATGCATCTTGACCGGACGATGCGGAACAAAATGACAGCGCCAACAGGGCAACGGAAACTGAGAAACGCCGGCGAGATAGCGCCGCCATGCTAGCAATGGACACCACTTGTCAGTTTTCGGTTCCTGCCAAGCATTCAGTCGGCCATGCGCGGAGAGGATCAGCAGGGCATAAGTCAGAGCCGACGTGTGTCTTGCGTGGCTTCCGGCGGCATCGAGTGAGAACCAGAGGTCACGAAAAACATCGGAAATCAAAGCGCTCGACATCATGAGCCTCGGGCAACAGAAGGAAAACCCCGCTGCGCATCAAGTTTTCCGCAGCCTGCTAGACGACTAGTACTACTGTGTTATAAACTGAATACCTTCTACTAAAAATCCGTCGCGGTTTCAACCTTTATACTGCTAAGTTGCGAGTCATGAGCGCCAACTCAGTTGCGCCAGGCGCCCAACAAAAACGCTTCGCGGCTTATCTGGATCGCCTGGCGCTGGCCGCGGGGCACCTGGATCGCGTCGTTCCCTTGAAGTCGTATTGCACTGGCTTACTGCTGCCC
>DASPVV010000187.1:0-34493 GCA_035622175.1 Terriglobales bacterium
TCGCCGCACTCAGCCGCAGTGAATTCTAGTTACCCTTGCCGTGGCGGACCAAACCAGTGTGTTAACCAGTGTCGTTCGGCTCTGACTGATTTTCATGAAGTTTCGCGGGCCGAAGGCCCTAAAGGACAGGTGTGAAATCACCTGTTCCATTTCTTCAGGTGGGGCCTAAACTGTTTCCCCTAAGCTCGCTGAGCAGGGGTTACTCTTCCTTCAATTGCGGATCAAGATTGTCTCGCGTTATTCTGCCATCCGAAGCAGCCATTTCTTGAACTCATGGGCAATCTGTTCGAGCTCCCCCGTTACCTCGCCGTGGAGGGTCCCGTACGTGTGGGCAAGACCACGTTGGCCCGCGTTTTGGCGGAGCGGCTGAACGCACAGCGTGTGATGGAACCGGAGGAGAATGCATTCTTGCAGGCCTTCTACGATGGCGAACGCGGGGCCGGGTTCCAGGCGCAGTTTGCCTTCCTGATCCGCCGATTTGAGCAGCTGCGGTCGCTCGACCTGGGCCCCCACTCCCAGAAGGCAATCGTCACGGACTTCATCTTCGAGAAAGATAAGATCTTTGCCTGTTTGAACCTGACCGATCAGGAGCTTGACACCTACAACCGCTATTACACGCATTTCCGCGATCAGCTGCCCACGCCCGACCTCGTGATTTACTTGCAGGCCACTCCCGAGGTTCTGAAAAAACGGCTGAAGAAAAAGAATGCCCCAGCGGAAAGGGCGATCAACGAGGAGTACCTCGAAGAAGTGATCAGAGCCTACGAGCATTTTTTCTTTCATTACACCTCGTCCGACCTATTGATCGTGAACACCTCGGAAATCGATTTTGTGGAGCGCAACGAGGATTTGCAGGAGTTGCTCCGCAAAGTCTCTGCCCCGATCAAGGGCACGCAGTATTTTCTTCCGTTGGGACGGCAGGAGGCGGCGAGCGCGTAACCTTGCCTTCGGTCAGCAGCCGTTGGTCGTTTGCCCACAGCGCTCCCCGGTCTCCCTTGGGAAGCGGCAAATCAGCTGTTGTCGATCGAAGCCTGCCCCTTCCAGGTGACTAAAGTTCGTCATCGACCGAGAGCGCGAAGAGGCAAGGAGCCTGTATTTTCAATTGGTTGCGAGGGATGGGCGGGGTGTCTCGGGTTGCCGCGGGCCGCGAGGTGACGGAGTTCTACTGGTTCTGTGGTCGAGGATCGACCGAGAACGGGGGGAAGTGTACAATGGCGAAGTACCCGAGACGGGGATGACAGGCTCTATCCGCCTAAGCGGAGGGGCACTGGGGGACCGAGTGAGTATCACACCAATTGGCGAGCCTCGCCAAAAAGTCACGGTTGCAACCCTTCGAGAAAAGAAACTTCACAGCCAACCGATCACGTGTTTGACCGCCTACGACTATGCCACGGCGCGGCTGGTCGACGAGGCATCGATCGACATCATCCTGGTGGGCGATTCGTTGGCGCAGACCATGCTTGGTTATGAGAATACGCTTACGGTCACGCTCGAAGAGATGCTGCACCATACGCGCGCGGTTCGGCGCGGCGTGAAGCACGCCCTGCTGGTTGCCGACATGCCGTTCGGCTCCTTCCAAGTTACCGCGGACGACGCCCTCCGAAACGCCACCCGTTTCGTGAAAGAGGGCGGAGCCGAGGCCGTGAAGATGGAGGGCGGCAAGAAACGTGTTGATCTGATCCGCCGCGTCATCGACGCGGAGATTCCCGTCGCCGGCCACATCGGCCTCACTCCGCAGTCGGTTCACGTGATGGGCGGCTACAAAGTGCAAGGCAAGACGCTCACGGCGATCGAGCAGCTCATGCACGATGCGGTGGCTCTCGACCGGGCCGGCGTGGCCTGCATCTACCTTGAAGGCATTCCCCGGGAGGTGGCAGCCATGATCACGGCGGAAGTGGCCACTCCGACAATAGGGATCGGGGCAGGACCGGAGTGTGATGGCCAGGTACTGGTCTTCCATGACATCATGAATTTGACCTTCGGCGTCCCCGCCAAATTCGTGCGCCGCTACGGCGATGCCGCGGGACTCATCCGTAACGCTGTCGCAGCCTTCCGCAGCGACGTGCTCTCCCACCAGTATCCATCCGACGACGAGTCCTATCACCTTCCGAAGGACACGCAACATGCGCTCGAAACCGTGCTCGCGCGCAAGCGGGGCATGCGGCCGTAAACCTCTCCCGCGGTGGAGCCGCCGTCAACCGATGGGCCGAGGCAAAACGCGTTATGAAGATCGCGAAAACCGTGCAGGAGATGCGGGTGGCCGTCCAGGCAGCAAGACGGACGGGAGGAAACTTGGGCTTTGTGCCAACCATGGGCGCTCTGCATGAAGGGCATCTGTCGCTGGTTCGCGCCGCTAACGCCACTTGCGACGCGGTTGCCGTCTCGATTTTTGTGAATCCCATTCAGTTTGGACCTCAGGAAGATCTGGCTAAATATCCGCGCGATTTCGCAGGCGACTGTCAACGCTTGGAAAGCGAAGGGGTCGACTGTCTGTTCGCCCCTTCGGTTGAAGAAATGTACCCCGAGACTTCGACTACCTACGTTGAGATTGAAGGTTTAAGCAAAAGGCTATGCGGTGGTTCGCGTCCGGGACACTTTCGCGGGGTGGCAACCGTCGTGGCCAAGCTCTTCCACATCGTGGGAGCCGATCTAGCTTTCTTCGGGCAGAAGGACGCGGCCCAGGTCGCCGTCCTCCGCCGCATGGTGAAGGATCTGAACTTCCCGGTAGAAATCGTGGTTTGCCCGATCGTGCGTGATCCTGACGGGCTGGCGATGAGTTCCCGCAACGCCTACCTTAGTCCGCAAGAGCGCGAGTCGGCCTTGCTGCTCCATCGTTCCCTGAACGAGGTCGAAAGACGGTTTCGGCAAGGGGAGCGCGACCCGGCGATTTTGATCGAAGCGGGCAAGAATGTATTGGCCCAGGAACCCACGGTGCGTCTCGACTACTTTTCCATCGTTGATCCCGACTCCCTTCTACCCGTCGTGGAGTTGACCGGGAATAGCCTCGTCGCCGTCGCTGCCTTTGTAGGGAGTACACGACTCATTGACAACGCCGTGCTGACCCCGTAACTCGATTTGAAAAGGAAGCCGATGGGGGCACCGCGAAACCACACCAAGAAGGTCACCCCGCCGAACGTCGCAGCCTGACGGGTCCAGAGACAAAGGGATTCCCGGCAATCAAGTACCGCAGGGGCAAGTCGGCGGCTTTCACGATGCCGATGCGAGGCGTGACCACGACTTTCGGTGCGCCAAAGCCATCCTGCTCGATGCGGAGGTCGGAATCGGCCCGGGTGAGGTCTTTGTCGTTGTCCCGAGCGCGGGTGACGCCAAACGCCTGCGCCAGCCTGCCTGGCCCACTGGTGAGCAGCCGCAAATCGCGATCGCAGCCAAGGGTGACCCTGCGAGCTTGAGTCATGGCAGAGATCCCTTCGAGCGGCTCCAAAGCGCGGAACAGGACACCTCCAGCGACCCCCTCCCGGAGGCAGGAGACGTTCAGGCAATAATGATTACCGTAGATGAAATATACATAGGCACGGCCGGGCGGGCCGAACAGGACCTGATTGCGGGGGGTTCGCCCGGCAGCGGCGTGCGCCGCGGGATCGTCGGCGCCGAGATAGGCTTCGACTTCTACCACCCTGGCAGTAAGAAGTTTGCCCTTTTCTTCGCGCACCAAAACCTTGCCCAATAATTCACGGCCCACGCAGCGGGGATCACGGTCATAAAACTTGGGCGGAACCAGTACGCGGACTCGTTCGATCGGGTTGGGCAAGTTCCAACTCCGGCCGCAGCGCTTCTGCGGGCGCAGGGGAGGGTGGCTAGGCAGGGCGTTTGAGATAATCCCATACCTCCTCCGCGTGACCCTCGGCTTTCACATGGTCAAAAACATGCACAATCTTCCCATCCCCTCCGATCACAAACGTCGTGCGCACGATTCCCTTCACTTTCTTGCCATACATATTCTTTTCTTTGAGCACGCCGTAAGCCTCGGCCACTTTCTTATCCACGTCGGACAGCAAGGTGTAAGGCAGATCGTACTTGGTTTCGAATTTCTTCTGCGCCGGGGGAGGATCCGGGGAGATGCCCAGGACCACGGCGCCGGCCTTCTGCAGTTTGCGGTATGCCTCGCGGAACCCGCAAGCCTCAATCGTGCAACCGGGAGTGTCGGCCTTGGGAAAGAAGAAGAGGATGACAGTTTTGCCAAGAAAATCTTTCAGGGCGATCTTCTGCGCATTCTGGTCAGGCAAAGCGAAGTCGGGAGCTTTATCATAGACATTCATGGAGGACTTGTTTCACCGATCCAAGTTATACCGCAACCTGCCTTGCCTCGTCATCTGCGGTCTGCTCATTCCGGCTTTGGCGCAGCTCCCTTTCGGCCAGCCCTCGAGCGGGAGCAAGACGAATAAGGGACCGCGCGCCCTCGGCCTCCTGGAACTTTCGCCCAACGGAAAGTCTCACCTCATTCCCATCACCATTCTTTATGACGGAAAGTTCTACGATGCTAGCGCTTACAAAGCTTCCCCGGTTCCCATGGCGCTTTGGGCGGAAACCGAGTATGAGGGCCTTCGCAGCGGCATTTCTCAGGGATTGTTTACGGTTACGGCCGCATTGCAGAATCAAAGAACCAACGAATGGATCGCCGAAGGTACCTGGCAAACCGCCGAATCGCTTGCCGCCAAGCACACCAAGAAATCCGTTGCTTCCGTGCCTCGGGGTTTGAACCAGGACGAGGGTCCACCGGTGTTGCGGCATTCCGGCGCCAATCCCAAACCGCCCCAGCCGACTTCGTCGGAGCCGGCTCCGGCTTCACCGCCCCCAGCTCCAGCCACACCTCCTGCGGCTCCAGCCGCGTCCCCCTCAGTTCCTGCCCCGCCCCCTCCGGCTAGTGCAAGCGCCTCGTCTGCGCCTCCTGCTCCTGCCTCCGAACCGGAGGATCCCAACCGGCCCGTTCTGAAGCGGGGGAAGCCCGAGCCGGCGCCGCCCGAACCGCTCAGCCCGAGCAACGCAGCGGCGCCGAAGCCTGCGGTTCATGCCTCGCTGCCGAACGGTTCCCAGGTACAGCTCATTCCCGCCATTTCCGACGCGGATGGTCCCGAACCGCATCCCTACACCTACGAGCTGAAAGGGGAACAAGCAGAGACGTGTCGCAAAAAGATGCTGGCGTTAGCGGCGGATGAAGTTCGTGCTCGAGCCAAGCAGCTCACCGGCGGGATGGCCGGTTCGACGGTACCTGCCCGCACCTCCGGGCAACGTGCCCCAGGCGCAACCAAGCCAGCGCAGCCAGATCTCGATGATGTCCAGCTCAACGCCTTTGATCTGTCGAGCAGCAACGAACCAATTATGGTTCTGACCGCCAGCTCGCAGATGCCGCCGCACATGAATGAACGCCCACCAAAATACTTCGTCACCCTGGTGGCCCGGCAAGACATCAATGGCGACTTTCACAAGATTTTTTCAAGCGTGACCGACAGCCAGCATCTCGATGTCGAACCGAAGTTTGAGCTGATCGATGCGGTCGATGTGGATGGCGACGGCCGCGGCGAGCTGCTATTCCGCAAAGTTTACGACGCGAGCTCGGCGTACGTCGTGTATCGCGTAATTGGAGACCAGGTGTATGCGCTGTTCGACGGTACGCCACTTTCGTGAGCGGGACTCGTCTCTCGATCCCCGGTTCGGAAATGCTCTCGGGATGGCCGCCCCGGCATCATCGACTACTTCTGGGTCATCACCAGCTCGCCATTCTCGACTTTGATGCTTCCAACATCATCGGGTAGCTTGAGCCGGCCCCGCTCTTCCGCCAGCCGCTTTTGCAAGGCACCGCTGATCAACGAAGTTGGGATGTCGAGGTCGCCCACTTTGAATTCGGTGGGATCAAAGGTGGCGTATCCATCCTTCGAACCAAGGTGTCCGGCGAGGGTTACGTAAACCTGCTTGCCGCCGATCGCAACCACAAACTGTCCGCGGGCCAGGTCGCCGTCGAAGTTCACATGGTAATCCTTGACTTCCGGCTGGCCAGGAGCAAGGGGGGTGTCGGCGGAAGGGGGAACCGAACTGGGCATATCGGTGGCAGGAATGTCGCTGGCTGAGGCTTGAACGGCCTGGGCCAACGCCGCATTCACTTCTTCCGCATTCAAACGAACTTCCGTGGGAGGCTGACCGGCCGGTCTTGGCTGTTCGATCTGCTCGATCTTCTCTTGGAATGACTCTGCTTTCACTTTAGCGATCGCGGGCGGAATCGGTGGGGAAACCGGCTGCGGCCTTTTGAGGACGAGGATGATGGCGATGAGAGAGCTGGCCAAGGTCGCCAGACTGATGATTCGGTCGAGCTTCCACTTTTTCATGCCTCGCCTACGATGCCTCGTGCTTTAATCCTATCGATCGCGCAGTACACTTTCAGGTAACTGAAGGTACTGGTCAAAAGGTTACCGGGTTCTATGCGTCGGCGGGCAGAGGAAAAGAACCATCGGACCTTGCCCCCTCAGGCCTGGGTGAAGAACTGAAAGCCGCAACCGGCTGATTGCCAGTTTGGCGGTCAAGGAAAAATGCGGTAGAGTAGGCGGTCGCGCACAGGACGAGCATGGCAAAGGATGAGGAGAAGCAAGCGGCGGCCCGCGCCAGCTTGCGTTTCGTCAACCCGGGAACGATCGTCGGGCTGGGCACGGGATCGACCGCCGCGTTTGCGGTTCGCATGCTCGGGGAACGAGTTCGAGCCGGCCTGAAAATCCGCGGAATCCCGACCTCGACTGCGACCAAGGAGCTGGCCACAGCGAACGGGATTCCGCTCACCAGCCTGGATGAATTTCAACAGATCGACGTCACCATCGACGGGGCGGATGAATTCGATCCCCAGCTCAACCTCCTTAAGGGCGGAGGGGGCGCCCTCTTGCGCGAGAAGATTATCGCCTCTGCGTCGAAATCTTTGGTCATCATCGCCGATTCGGGCAAACAGGTCCCGGTGCTCGGGAAATTTCCTTTGCCCGTCGAAGTGATCCCGTTCGCCCAAGCCCTGATTAAAAAAAACATCGAGGCATTAGGGGCAAAGGTGAAAGTTCGCCAATCGGCCCAAGGAAATCCATTTGTCACCGATGAGGGCCATCACCTGCTCGATTGTTCCTTCGGCCAGATCCCCGATCCAGCCGCTCTGGCGCGCAAGCTGGAAACTATGCCCGGCGTGGTCGAGCACGGCTTGTTTCTCGGCATGGCGAAGGTAGTGCTGCTCGGCAAGGGCAACGAGGTTGAGGAACTGCGGCGTTCCTAGCCGGTTGGGGATTTGCTCTGCGGCCGACGAAAGCAATTCGTTCCCTCTCTGGCACCCTCCGATTGGCGATGCAAGCTATGGGTCAACACCCAGCGAAGACATTCCTGCCCGTCGCATGACAGCGAGCAAAGTCGGGGAACCCGGGCCTGACTCCCATGCTATAATTCCCCATCTCACTCGCCCGGTGACTGGACGGAGGATTGTATCGACAAGCGTTTCATCCGCATCAACGAACGTATTCGTGCGCGGGAAGTGCGCGTGATCGACGATGAAGGCCGACAAATCGGCATCCTGCCTCCCTACGAAGCGCTCAAGTTGGCCCGGGAAAAGAATCTGGATCTGGTAGAGGTTTCACCCACGGCCCAGCCGCCCGTATGCCGCATCATGGACTACGGCAAGTATCTCTACCAGCAAGAAAAAAAGGAGAGAGAAGCCAAGAAGCACCAGAAAACGATCACCGTGAAAGAGGTCAAGTTTCGTATCAACGTGGACGACCACGATTATGAAACCAAGAAAAATCACGTGCTGCGTTTTCTCGAAGAGGGCGATAAGGTCAAAGCCACGATTTTCTTCCGCGGCCGAGAGATGACCCGAACCGGGCTGGGGCGGGAAATTCTGGAACGGCTGATTAAGGACGTGGAACAAAAGGGGATGGTGGAGTTCCGCCCGCGCCAGGAAGGGAACACGTTGCATGCAATTCTGGCGCCCAAGCGTGAGGGGAGAGAGAAACCGCAGCCTGCACCGGTGGTACAAGATCGCCTGAAACAAGGATAGAAAGCGGGTGCCTCCATGGCTTGATGTTTGCCGGCGGAGGCTACCCAAGGTGGCGAGCATTTATGCCGAAATTGAAAACTCATAAAGGTGCGGCCAAGCGCTTCAAGAAGACCGCCCGGGGAAAGGTAAAGCGGCGTCATGCCTTTTTGCGCCACATGTTGACGTCGAAGCGGCACAAGAGGAAAAAGAAACTAGGCGGCGCCATCCTGGTGACCGATGCCGATACCCCGAAGGTCAAACGAATGATTCCCTACTAGCGGTCGCGACTCGCGAGCCGTGATCGCTAGTCGGCGTGCGAAGAGGCCATTCGAGAGCCGCCCCGGCGGATCTGCTCGAGAGCAGTCTCCTACCTCCAGCCGCCGCCAATGAACGCAAAAGGAGCCAGCCATGCCTCGTGTCAAGCGCGGAACCAAGCGCCACGCCAAGCGCAAGAAAATCCTCGATCGTGCCAGTGGCTATTTCCTGACAAAGTCCAAGCTCTACCGCTCGGCCAAAGAGGCGGTGGAGCGCGGCCTGAAATTCGCCTATTCCGGACGCAAGCAGCGCAAGCGCCAGTTCCGGGCGCTCTGGATCACACGCATTGGCGCCGCCGCCCGGCTCCATGGCCTCAGCTATAACCAGTTGATCCACGGGCTCAAGAAGACGGGAGTCGAATTGGATCGAAAAATTTTGGCGGATTTGGCGGTCAACGACGCGGCCGCCTTCAAAAGCCTCGCCGAGCAGGCGAAGGTTGCTCTCGGCCGGGCGGCGTAGCCCCGCCTTCGGGCCGTCGATTTGCTCAAAACGGCGGCCGGTTGGCTTGCCCGGGTACACCTCGAAATCCTCCCTCGACCAACAGTGCTTGCAAGCGCCAGCGGGTCGAAGGCGGGTGGCGCAGCCGCCAAAGGCTCGCTCGCTACGGCAGTCGCATCCAGACGGGAGTTGAGAGAGAACGTGGCCTATACCGTTTCCAAACTGAAAGACTTCTCAGCGGCAGCTCTCGATCAGGCCGGGGAACAACTGCTGCGGGCACTGGCTGACGAAGCTCTGGCCGTCCAAAACGAGTCGGGGTGGAAGACATTCCGCGATCGCTGGATGGCGCGCAAGGATGGCGTGCTTACCTGGCTGAATGATGGCTGGTTAAAGGCTGCGCCGCCGGAAGCGAAGCGTCAGGTCGGCCAACGTGTCAACGAACTGAAGCGTCAAGTCGAACAGACCGTCGAACGAACCAAGCAACGAGTGCTCGATTCTTCTCGATCCGACCGCCTGGAAGCGGAACGCGTCGACCTTACCCTGCCCGGCATTCAGCGTGAGATTGGTGTTGAACACCCCATCATGAAGACGCTGCATGGAATGCTGGCCGTCTTTCGCGACCTGGGGTATTCGGTCGAGGAAGGTCCGGAGATTGAGACCGACTACTACAACTTCGAGGCTTTGAACTTTCCCCCCAATCATCCGGCGCGCGACACCCAAGACACTCTATTCATCGCACGGCAACAGGCAAAACCCTTGCGCGAGCAGTTGTTGCTGCGCACCCATACCTCTCCCGTCCAGATTCGGACCATGGAGGCGAAGCAACCGCCCATCCGGATCGTGATTCCGGGCAGGGTATATCGCAAAGACCCCTCCGACGCCAGCCACTCGCCCATGTTCCATCAGATCGAGGGTCTGGCGGTGGACAGCAACATCACCTTCGGTGATCTGAAGGGCACGCTCGATTACGCCATGAAGGCATTCTTCGGGTCGAGTGTAAAGACCAGTTTCCGACCGTCGTTTTTCCCCTTTACCGAGCCGAGCGCCGAGCTGATGGTCAGTTGCTTTCTCTGTGCCGGGAAGGGAACTCATGGCAGCGCACCGTGCCGTCCGTGTAAGCAGACAGGATGGATTGAAATTCTCGGCTGCGGTATGGTCGATCCCAATGTATTCCAATTCGTGAGGCACAATGGTTATGACCCGGAAAGGATTTCCGGATTCGCCTTCGGCATGGGCGCAGATCGCATTGCCCTGCTGCGCTACGGGGTAGAAGACATGCAGTTGTTCTTCGAGAATGATGTGAGATTTTTGCGGCAGTTTGCCTAGGCATTCGCATAAGGCACCAGCCGCCCTGCTGGCGTGCCAGGCTCCGGTTGGGATCCTTCGGCGCGCAGCCGGCGGTGCTTGCCGTCACAAGCAAAGAATGAAACTCTCGGCCCAATGGATTCGCGACTTCGTGGAGGTCCCGGTCGACAACCGTCGTCTGGCCGAGGCTCTGACCTCGGTGGGTATGGGCGTCGAAGGTATGGCGGGCCAGGGCGAAGACACGGTCTTCGAGATGGAGATCGGCACGAACCGTCCCGATGCCATGAATCATTACGGCTTGGCACGAGAAGCCTCGGCTATCTATGACGTGCGGTTGCGATCGCTTGCACCCAAGTTACCTCCACCCTCCGCCAACGCCTCCTCCTCGGGCCCGGGGACGGCTGCGGCCCCCTTCCCGATCGCGATCGAGGATGGCGAGGGTTGTGCGCGATTCACGGCCCGAATCCTGCGCGAGGTCCGGGTTGGCGCCTCGCCTGCGAAGATCATCCGCCGTTTGGCGTCGCTCGATCAGCGCGCGATCAACAACGCGGTCGATGCCACCAATTACGTTTTGTGGGAAATGGGCAAGCCGA
Organism: Terriglobales bacterium; assembly: GCA_035622175.1. Taxonomy (GTDB): domain Bacteria; phylum Acidobacteriota; class Terriglobia; order Terriglobales; family Acidobacteriaceae; genus JAFAGX01. The sequence continues at coordinate 10,660 of DASPVV010000187.1, forward strand.
CGCACGTCTTCGACCTTGACCTGCTCGCAGGCGGCAAGATAATCGTGCGGCGCGCGCGGGAGGGCGAAACTCTGAAGACGCTGGACGGCGTCGACCGCAAGCTGAGCGGGGAAGATTTGGTCGTGGCGGACGCAGAGAAGCCCGTCGCCCTGGCTGGAACCATGGGCGGGTTCGACACCATGATCACGGAGCGGACGCGCAATGTTCTGATCGAATCCGCTTGGTGGGATCCGTTAATCGTTCGTAAGATGTCGCGCCGTCATGGCCTGCATACCGACGCCTCCCACCGCTTTGAGCGTGGTGCCGATTTCGAAGCCACCGTGCTTTCCTGTGATCGGGTTGCCGAACTCATCTTGCAATCGGGTGGCGGGAGACTGATCGGGGAACCGATCGATGTGATCGCCCGCCGGATCGATCAGGCCCCGGTCGAACTGCGCACACCCGAGGTGCAGCGAATTCTGGGAGCACGCCTGGAGGAGACTGAGATCGTGCGCATCCTCCGAGGTTTGGGCTTTGAGCTGGTGGCGGAGGAAGCGGAGACCTTCGCCGTGCAGATTCCGAGCTGGCGTCTGGACGTAGAGCGAGAAATCGACCTGATTGAAGAAATTGCGCGCCTTTACGGCTACGACAAGATTCCCAATCGACTGCCGGCATTCTCCGGTTCCGTCATCGAATCGCCGGAAGCTGCCAAAGATAGGAAACTCAGGACTACGCTGCTGGCACTGGGCTATCACGAGACGGTGTCGCTCAATTTCCTCTCCCACGAGGAGGCGGAGCAATTCTCCGATGTTCCGATCATCGAAATCGAAAACCCGCTCAGCGAAGAGGCGTCGGTGATGCACACGTCACTCGTCCCCGGCATGTTGACCATGCTTGCCTACAATCTCAATCGCGGCAACGACAATTTACGCCTGTTTGAAAGCGCAAAAGTGTTCGCGGCGGTCGGTCCAGCCGCGGTCGAAATGAAGCGCATCGCCATGGGGGCAACCGGCAGTGCGCTGACCCCGAGTGTGCACCAGGCGAGTCGGCCCTTTTCGTTCTTCGACCTGAAAGGCGATGTCGAAAGCCTGCTCGCTTCGTTCGCGCACAAGTCTCTGTGCTATGACGCCGAGACCGCCGACTACTACCACCCTGGGCGATCGGCCAGGGCGGTCATGGACGGCGAATCCGTTGCCCAGTTTGGACAGCTCCATCCAGCCACCGCCGCCACCCGCAAGCTGCGCCAGGATGTTTACATCGCCGAACTCTATCTGGACCGCCTCTACCGACGTGGTCTGCGCGAGTTCGCTTGCGAACCTTTGCCGCGCTACCCGGCCGTGGAGCGCGACTTTTCCTTCCTTTTCCCGGATTCGCTGGCTTTCGAGCAGATTCGCCGAGCCTGCTATGACCTGGGCCTGAGGGAAGTACGCAGCTTGCTTCCGGTCGAAATCTTCCGCGGAGGTTCGATCCCGCCGGGAACCTATTCCCTGCTGCTGCGGCTCACTTTCCAAGCGAATGATCGTACCTTGCGCGAGGACGAAGTCGCGCACTGGTCGGCGCAGATCATGAAGGCCTGGGAAGCACTCGGCGGTACGCTCAGGTCGCAGTGAAAAAACCCGCCAGGCGCGCCCCGCGCGGGCCTGATCTCGACTGGCTTGTGCTAGCCTAACTTCCTATGACAGACCTAGGGACGGCAGCCAAGCACTTCCTCAGCGATAAAGTGGAGCATTTTACCGAGTCAGTCATTCGCGAGATGACGCGGCAGGCCATGCTCCATGGCGCGATCAATCTGGCTCAGGGCTTTCCCGATTTCCCAGCTCCGCCCGAGGTCAAACGCGCCGCCGTCGAGGCCATCGGCGGCGACCTCAACCAGTACGCGATCACCTGGGGCGCGCCGAATCTCCGCAACGCCATCGCACGGCAGATGAAGGCAGCGCAGGGAATCACGGTCGACCCCGAAACCGAGATCACCGTCTGTTGTGGCTCGACCGAGGCGATGATTGCCACGCTACTCGCCCTTTGTAACCGCGATGACGAGGTGGTGATCTTTGAGCCGTTTTATGAAAACTATGGACCGGATTCGATTCTCTCCGGGGCGAAACCGGTGTTTGTGAAGCTGCACCCGCCTGCCGCCCAAGACGGCGATTGGACCTTCGACGAGCGGGAACTCCGAACCGCCTTTCACAAGCGGACCAAGGCAATCGTTCTGAACACGCCGAACAATCCCACGGGGAAAGTCTTCCGCCGAGACGAGCTGGAGCTCATCCGTGATCTTTGCGTCGAGTTCAACGTGCTCGCCATTACCGATGAAATTTACGAGCACATCACCTACGACGGCACCAAGCACATCTCGGTTGCCAGCCTGGAGGGGATGGCCGAACGAACGGTTACGATCAACGGTCTTTCAAAAACCTACAGCGTGACCGGCTGGCGCGTGGGATGGGCGGTTGCGCCTCCCGCCATTACCAATGCCATTCGCAAAGTGCATGACTTTCTCACCGTGGGTGCTCCGGCGCCCTTGCAGGAGGCAGGTGCTCAGGCTTTGGGGTTACCCGCCGGTTACTATCAAAGCCTGGCGAGCGGCTATACGGCGCGCCGGGACCGAATCATGCCTGCCCTGGTGGAGGCTGGATTCCGATGCTACCGGCCGCGAGGCGCTTACTACGTCATGACGGACATTCGCGCCTTTGGCTTCGCGGACGATGTGGCATTCACAAAGTATCTCGTCGAAGAGATCGGAGTTGCTGCCGTACCGGGATCCAGTTTTTACAACCACCCTCGCGAGGGCGCGCAGCAGGTGCGCTTTGCCTTCTGCAAACGCGGGGAAACTTTGGACCGGGCGGCCGAGCGGCTTCGAAGGCTGCGGGATTTGAGAAAGCGCTGACTTTCGACCCCAACCGCCCGCGCCTCAGCCGCCGGTCCAGTTGGAATCAGGCCCATCCCAGATTCCTCTGCGCGCATCGATGGGCTCAATTAGGACGAGGGGGCGGGCGCAGCGCTTAGTTCGGTTTTCGGGTCTTTTCGGCAGCAAGGAATTCGCGTAGGGCTGCCTCGGTCGGGAAACGAAATTTTTCTGCTGCGGCCACTCTCGGGCTGATCACCGTATCTTGCACCGGTTTTTTCGCGATGGGCTGTCGCTGGTCGGCTTCGGCCGACTCATTGGTGATCACCTGAATATAGAACCACAGAAAGTGGCGCATCTGGTCGAGAGCCGTCTTCAAGACTTCGAGCGACTCGAGTTCGGGACCCTGACAAAGGGCTTCCATCAGTTCCGGATCGCCGGGTGCCTGCATCGCAGCACAATTGAGCTGTTGCTGGATGGCGCGCAAATCCTCAGATACGCGTAGAATCCGGAGGTGCAAGTCATCGAGAAATTCGTCGCTATGCATGGGCCAGGATCTTTCCCAACTCAACTCACAATCTCACCCATGCGAAACGCAAAACAGATGTCCCCCGGGCATGCGCTTTCGTAATTCCGCCGATTACCTTCGTATGAAGCCGAATTTGGCAATCGCCATGATCACGATTGGCAGAGAAAAATGCAACAAGATGTGGGTATTCCCGGCTCTCCCAATCGCCTGCAGGGAAAACTCGAAGCGCACCGAGCGCGCTTGTGCAAGGGCAACCCGATCGCAGGCTGCAAGTTCTCTCGCCTGGCTCGAAGCCGCGGCCACTGCCCTAGCTTGGCACGAAAGTTTAGGGCCGCTGGTCGGCGCCTAGCGCTGTACGTTTGAGCGCGGTAGGAAAAACTGAGGTCTCGCTCCAGCGGCAAGGAACGCCGATGGTTCTAGTACAAAACTCGCTCCTCGCGGACTTCGCTGGTTGAGCGAGCCACCGCTTGCAGAAGAAAACCCCACGCGGATTTGAAAAAGCCGACATCCGCCTAACTGGGCACCATCATCTACCGAGATCCGGGGGTGGTTCGCGGAACGGCTGACCCAGACCCGGCAAGGGCAGCAGGAGTCCAGGGGATCTCCTTCAACTGCCCCTCCCAGCGTGCGATCACGGCCGTTGCCAAGCAGTTGCCAATCACATTGACTGCCGTGCGCCCCATGTCGAGGAACTGGTCGATGCCGAGCAACAGGAAGATCGGCCCGGTCGGAAGCCCCACCGTCGTGGCGGTCGCCAGCAAAACCACGATCGCGGCGCGGGAAACGCCGGCTACGCCCTTACTGGTCAGCATCAGGACCAGAACCAGGTAAAGCTGGGCTCGGAGTCCCAAATGCAGGCCGGAGGCTTGGGCCACAAAAATGGCTGCCAGGGAAAGATAGAGGGTAGAACCGTCCAGGTTGAAACTGTATCCCGTGGGCATGACGAAGGCCACGATCGGGCGAGGCACTCCGAACTCCTCCATTTTCTCCATGGCCCGCGGCAGGGCGGCCTCCGAGCTTGCCGTACCGAAGGCAATGGAGGCTGGTTCGGCAATGGCGCGCACCAGGCGGCGCAGGGGCAACCTGGCCAAAACTGCGATGGGCAAAAGGACCAGGGAGAGAAATACCGCCAAAGCCAGGTAGAGCGTGAGCAGAAGTTTGGCCAAATTGCCCAGGACGCCGATGCCACTCGAAGCGACCGTAGAGGCAATCGCACCGAAAACTCCGAGGGGCGCGAACCACATGATCATGTCGGTAAACTTGAACATCACCTGCGCCAGGCTCTCAACGAAGGCCAGCATCGGGCGGCGCCTCTCCTCTTGCTGGACCATGACCAAGGCGATCGCAAACAGCAGACTAAAAACCACGACTTGCAGAACATGATTTTCGGCGACTGACTTGGCGATGTTTTCCGGGAATGTGTTGAGCACGGCGTCGCTCGCCGACAGTCTCTGAACTCTGCCGGGCTCGGTGGAGTTGGCGGGAATCTGAGCTCCAGCTCCGGCTTGGCTGAGATTGATGGCCGCCAGCCCGATGAACAGTGCCACCGTTGTGACCAGCTCGAAGTAAAGGATCGCCTTGATACCAACGCGACCCACCGTCTTCAGGTTGGAGTGGGCGGCGATGCCGCTGACCAGGGTCGAAAACACCAAGGGAGCGATGACGACTTCGATCAGCCGCAGGAAGATTTGCGCGAGCAGACGTGAGTCAATGCCGACTCGGGGAAAGTCGTGACCAACCTCGGCACCGAGTAGCATGGACACGAAAATCCAGGTGATCAGGGAACGAGTGAGTGTTGCCAAGAGCACCGCTCCCCCGAGCACAAGCCAGCGCGTGCTCACGAGGACTTCCCGAGGGATGTGGACCAGGCCGATGGAGTCGCTGCCGGCCGCAAGGAGAGCTCCGGCGATCAAGACCAAAACCCAGAGGGTTGTCGTGCGCCGCATGCGCTGATACATTACCAGAGCTTCCGTGGGGTGGATACCTGATGTGCAGCACCTGCCCCTCCACGAGCGCCCTCGCCTGCGTTCTCCGGTATAATCCGCCATTCGGCTAGAAAGGTGGCGCCGGCCCATGCGATCCAGACCAGGCCTGCTGTTGATGCTGGCCTTGTTCACCCTCCGACTCAGCGCTCAACGAGAACCGGTGTTGAAGCAAATCGATCTCCCCCACCCCTACTACTATCGCGAGATGTACCTCCCGCAGCTCACGACGGGCCCGAGTGCGGCAGCATGGCTGGCTGACTCGCGGGCTCTGGTCTATTCCATGGCGGGTTCTCTGTGGAAGCAGAATCTCAATTCCAACCTGGCGGAGCAGTTAACCTCTGGCCCAGGATACGACTACCAGCCCGACTGCTCGCCCGACGGACAATGGGTTGTCTATGTTTCTTACCACAAAGATGCCATGGAGCTCTGGGCTCTGAATCTCGCGACGCGACAGTCCCGACCGCTCACCTCCGATGGTGCGGTAAACCTCGAACCGCGTTTTTCTCCGGATGGCAAGCGCATCGCGTTTGTCTCGACGTCGTATCGGGGGCATTTTCATATTTTTCTCGGAGATTTCCGCGCCGGCTGGCTGACGAACGTGCAGCGCCTCACGGGAGAAAACCGCAGCCCACTGCCGCGTTACTATTACAGCGAGTTCGATCACGAGATCAGTCCCGTGTGGTCGCCGGACGGCTCGGAGCTGGCGTTGGTCTCCAATCGCGGTCACATTTACGGTACTGGCGGTTTCTGGCGCATGAAGGCCGAACCCGGCGCGGAAATGCGCGAAATCCATTACGAGGAAACCACCTGGAAGGCGCGCCCGGATTTTTCGCCCGACGGCAAGCGGATCGTGTATGCCTCATACTTGGGGAGATCGTGGCATCAGCTCTGGATTATGCCCTCCGAAGGCGGGGATGCCTTCCCCCTGTCCTACGGCGATTTCGATAACACCAATGCGCGCTGGTCGCCCGACGGAGGGAAGATCGCGTTCATCTCCAATCGGGCGGGAAACACTTCGCTCTGGATTCAAGAGATTCCTGGGGGCAAGCAAACCCAGTTAGTCGTAAAGCAGAGGCAGTGCTTGAAGCCGATGGTGCGGATTTCGATCACCGTGCTCGACCCGCTCGGTCGGCCCACCGCGGCGCGGGTCTCGGTGGTGGGAGAGGATGGTCGCGCGTATGGTCCGGAAAACGCCTGGATGCACGCGGACGATAGCTTCATACGCTCCGAGCAGCCCTTCGAAACCCACTACTTCCATACCCTGGGCCAAGCGCTGGTGGAAGCGCCCGCAGGACACATCCTGGTCGAAGCCATGAAGGGATTTGAGTATCGCCCCGCCAAGCGCAGTCTCGAGCTCGCCACGGGCGAGACCGCCCAAGTAACCATTAGACTCGAACCGCTGGCCCTGCCCCACGATGCCGGTTGGCATTGGGTCAGCGGAGACGTTCATGTCCACATGAATTACGGTGGCGCTTACCGGAACACGCCTGCCCACCTGGTCTCCCAAGCTGCCGCAGAGAATCTTTCGATCGTAGAAAATCTCATCGTCAACAAGGAACAGCGGATCCCGGACGTCGCTTACTTCAGCACCCAACCCGACTCCGCCTCGAATCGTTCGACACTCCTCCTCGCCGGCCAGGAATTTCACACCAGCTATTGGGGCCATCTGGGTTTGCTGAACCTCACCGAGCATCTGTTGATTCCCGGCTACGCCGGCTACCCCGGCACGGCGGCCGCCAGTCTATTTCCCGCGAACGCCCACGTCGCCGACATGGCGCACGCGCAGCAGGCTCTGGTCGGCTACGCCCACCCCTTCGATACGGTGCCGGACCCGTTCCGCGACCCGTCGCTCACCGATGAGTTGCCCGTGGACGTCGCGCTCGGCAAAGTGGATTACCTCGAGGTCCTCGGCTTCAGTGATCACAAATCCACGGCCGCGGTCTGGTACAAGTTGCTCAATCTCGGATTTCATTTGCCCGCGGCCGCCGGGACTGACGCGATGGCCAACTTCGCGTCGCTGCGAGGCCCGGTTGGTCTGAACCGAGTGTACGCCAAGGCGCCGCTCGGTCGCCTCGACATCCACGCCTGGCTGGATTCCCTGAAGCGGGGACACAGTTTTGCGACCAATGGGCCTTTGGTTGGCCTGGTGCTCGGAGGCAAGGAAGTGGGGGAAGAACTACGGCTGTCAGCCGGGAAACATCAAGTGCCATATCAAGCTTGGCTGCGCTCGATGGTTCCGGTGGATCATCTTCAACTGGTTTGCAACGGGGCGGTAGCGGGTGATCTGCCACTCAATGCCGATCGCCAGAGTTCCGACCGAAGGGGCACGATCCCGGTCTCCCAGGGCGGCTGGTGCCTGCTGCGCGCCTGGGCTGATAAGCCAGCCTATCCGGTGCTCGATCTGTACCCGTACGCGACAACCAGCCCGATTTACGTAAAGGTAGGCACCTCCCCGCCGAAATCCACCGAAGACGCTGCGTACTTCATAGCCTGGATCGATCGTCTCCTCGAGCCTTTACGGTCGAATCAAGACTGGAATACCCAGGCAGAAAAGGCCTCCGTTCTCCAGTTTTTCGAGCAAGCGCGTGGCGTTTACGAAAAACTTGCGAAGTGAAACCCCCCATATCCCGGCTTGCCAAACCCAGGCCTGCTTCTCGTTCCGTTCCCATCGCGCAACGAGGTTTAGGCACCGGCTGGCTTCTGCTCAAGATGCAACAAGGTCTTCTTGCGCGCCACACCCCAGCGATAGCCTCCCATGGCTCCCGTGCTCTGTACCACGCGATGGCAGGGGATGGCCACGGCGACCGGGTTCGTGGCGCAAGCCCGGGCCACGGCGCGGGAAGCCGAAGGCCGTCCGATCGCCTTCGCCACCGCCAGGTAGGAGCGCGTCTCCCCAAATGGAATCGACTGCAAATACGACCAAACGCGCCGCTGAAAAGCGGTTGCCTGAATGTCAAGCGGAAGGGCAGAATTGAGCCGCAGGCCCCGCATCCGCTCGAGCAGGGTCTGCCTCCAGCTTTGCATGCCTTGGTCGTCCCGCTGGCGGTTCGCATAGGGAAATTCGCGCCTCAGGCCTTGTTCCAGTTCCTCGTCGGAACTGGCCAATTGGATGGCACAAATCCCTTTGTCCGTGGCTGCGATCAACATCCGGCCGAGCGGGGAATCCGCGCAAGTATATCGAATGGTAGCGGCAATCGCGCCTCGGCGGTATCTGTCCGGAGTCATACCTAACTCGCAAGCCGTCCGCTCGTACACGCGACTGCTCGAGCTGTACCCAGCGTCGTACAAGGCGCGGGTCACGGAATGACCGGAGCGCAGATTGCTCTTGAATTGTCTGACCCGACAAGAACCAGCATAGGCTTTCGGGGTGATGCCGAGGACCGCCTTGAACGTCCGCTGCAGGTGAAACGGACTCTGGTGGAATTCGGAGCCAAGCCGCCCCAGGGTCACGGGTTCGTCCAAGTGCTGCTCGATATACCGGCATACGGCCTTGACCAGCCGCAGCTGGCCAGTGCCCCCCGCAGCCTGAGGACGGCAGCGCAGACAAGCCCGGTAGCCGGCTTTTTCTGCCTCTTCGATCCCCCGGAAGAAACAAACGTTCTCCCGCCGAGGCCGCCGGGAGGGGCACGACGGGCGGCAATACACACCCGTCGAGGACACGGCAAACACAAATTGCCCATCCCGCGTGGGGTCGCGGTCCTGAACGGCCTGCCACCACTCGCTTTCCCGATCGCGCATCATCTCCGTGGGTGCGGTAACGCTGAGTATCGCATTCGTGGTCATCATCCACCAAGCTTAGGAGTTGCCACTTGAACCGACCATCCGGATCTTGCGTTCAAAGTAAAATGCTTCTGCGAACCCAGAGGCAGGAGGAAGTAGCCATCGACCCTGTCCGGGCACACAGCGTAAGCCGGCCGGTGTTAGGGTGATGGGACCTTCGGCAGGTCGCCGCTCCCGGTGCCGAGATCGCATCCCGTGGTTGGAGGCAACCTTGACCCGTTTTCACCGGCTGCCGTCGTGTTTGGCTCTCATTCTGGGATTCGGCTCTTTTATGATGCTCGAGAACAACAACCCAGGGATCGATCCACCGTCTTCCGCATCCGAGCTTGTGGCCAGCTACGTCAGAGGCGAGATCAGCCTCGCAGCCTCTCACCCCGCAGCCGAATGGAAGCAGGCGAGTCCCATCGCCTTCTCCTCCGATTGGCAAGGCAAGAACCCCGATCCGGACCGAGTAACCCAAGTATGGGCCTTATGGTCAGAGCGAACTCTGTATTTGCGATTTGAGTGCCGCTATCGCGAGCTGAACGTCTTCCCCGATTCTGAACCGAGCGGCCGCCGCGATCATCTGTGGGACCGCGACGTGGCGGAGGCCTTCCTGCAGCCCGACCCATCGCGCCAGCCCTTTTACCGCGAATTCGAAGTCAGCCCCAACGGGATGTGGATCGCACTCGATATCTTTCCTGGGGGGCGAGCCGATCTGGAGCGTGGCCTCGAGCGTTCTGTCTTCCTCGATGAGAAATCTCTCACCTGGTCGGCGGAACTGGCAATTCCCTTACGACTGCTGACCGAGGGTTTCGATCCCTCTGCGATCTGGCGGGCGAATTTCTACCGGATTGAAGGCAGGCAAGAGCCGCGGACCTACCTTGCGTGGCAACCCACGCGGACGCCACAGCCCAATTTTCATGTCCCCCGGGCGTTTGGCAGGCTGCGCTTTGCTCAATCGGGAGGAGCCTAAGCGCGCGGATCGCCTCGCGCTGGGCAGCCTAGAGCTTGGGCTGATTCGTCCGTTGCCGATCGAAGAGAACTCGCTAATCCACCATTGGCGGCTCGAGCAGCGTGAAGGTCAGAGGGACTCCCGATCGTTTGCGCAATTCGCTGAGCAGGGCGTGCGCAGCATTCAGGTAGGTCTTGCTCGGATCGGAGGGATCCGCCCAAACTGCCTGATACACGATCTGCGCTGCCTCTTTCAAATCCATATGCAGGGCGGCTTCGAGGACATCTACGCGCTCCTGCAAATGCTCATAGCAATCCTGGCAGATCACGGCCGAGGCAAATCGGCTGGGATGGTTCTCTTCTCGGATGCAGCGTGCCAACGAGGACTGACCCGGGAGTTCGAAGCTGGCCATTTGTGCCTTGAACTCTTTGAGGAAGCGCTCGCGTTCTTGCTCGATGACCGACAGATCGGGTGTCTCTTGGCTGATCGGGGCCGTGGTCCGCGGAGTTGCGGGGATGGCAGAAACACGCTCGGAGCCTTTGCACACCGGACAAGATTTCAGGTCGGCAGAGTAGTAGGTCCGGCACTTCGCACACGGGAGACCGTAACCGGCGGGCTTACTACTCTTCGTAGAATCAACAGGTTGAACCGGCACGCTCGTCCGCGCGGGCCGGTTGTCGGGCGGACGCGGATTGGCTGGCTGGACACTCGGGTTTCTGAGGGATGGTGTCGAAATCATGCTTCTACCTCTCTAGCTCTTCTCCCCTCGGCTGGCTACCTCATTGTAGGAACGCGACTTCGAGCTGCCGAGAGCACGAGAGTTCAGGGACCGCACGTCCAACCACCGATAGCAAACGTAGAAAGTGATCGTGGTGGCTCATGGGTCAGTTGCTTGGATTCGGGGCCTGTGGCTTGGATTTCCGGTCGGCAGCGACCGCGCCGGGCTGCTGCCCGAGTTCGCGCAGCAGGTTCCCCAAGCTGGTTTGGGCCTCTCCGAGTTGGGGATTCAGTCGAACCGCTTTCAGGTAGGATTCCTCCGCCGCTTGGAAATCGCTCTCGGCGACCTGCACCAGACCTACGTCGTAGTAGGTTTCGGCGCGCTTGGGGTCGCGCGCCAGCGATTCGTCGAGCGCGTGCAGGGCGGCTGAGTATTTGTCAGCCACAAACAGCGCCAGCCCGAGATAGCGATAGGCCTCGGCATTGTCCGGGTCGATGCTCAAGGCGGTGCGCGCTTCCGCCACCGCGTTTGCCCCGTCGTTCCAGCGGGAGAAGATGTAAGACAGCCCACTGTGGATCTCGGGAGACTCTGGATTCAGATCTTTCGCGTCCGCATAGGCGTCGAAGGCTTCATCCAAATCACCACTCTGTTGGCGGATGTAACCCAAGGCGGAGTACAAATCCGCATTGTCCGGCGTGGCCATCACCAGTTTACGGATGATCGTTTCTGCCTCATCGTAGCGTTCCTGCTCGACGAAGGTCGCAGCTCGCGTAAGCTGCGCCGGACACGTGTCCGGGAGCCCCTCGCCTTCTGAGCCATGGGCTTTCTGCAAGGCACGAATGAAATCGGGATGGGCTCCCGCTCGGGACAGGGCGCTGGTCACGTCCTCGTTGTTCACGCGAAATGCAAGCCCGCGTTCCCGTGACAATCGCAGCAGTCTTTGAGGAGGAACCCCACCGACCATCCAGGTCAGCAGTTGGGAGCAATCGACAGGCTTGGCAGGGTTTGGTTCGGCGATTCCCCAGAGTCCACACAGTAGAACCAGAGCGATAAGCTTCGCTGTCACACGCGCTCCTCAATACCATTCCGCCATCCCGGGCTTGTTGGAAACATAGACCCGAAAGGTGTTCGGGGGTAGGTTACTGAGGTAATTCGGCGGGAACGACGCCTGGCTGGCATGATCCGATGGCCAGCAAAACCATGCACCGGGTGGTTCCGGCGCGGCGGAAACCGCCCCAGCCAAGGGCGCCCAATACCAGCCCGGCGCGGCGCGGACCCTTCCGGCGAACCATCCACCCAGGCGGGGGCCGGGGAGGGTGGCCACGACGGGACAGGGGATTCCAGGTATAATGAGGTGTGTTTGAAGCCGCAGGGTATGCGGCAGGCTAGCCTTGTTCGGTAGCGGCGGAGGTTTGTATGTTTGAGGGCCTGTTCTCGCCGATGCACCTTTTGGTCATCTTTTTTATCGCCCTACTGGTGTTCGGCCCGAAAAAGCTTCCCGAGCTCGGGAAAGGGCTTGGAGAAGGGATTCGCGCTTTGAAGGAGGGCATGAAGGAGCATTCGGACCCATCCAAGAGTGCGAGCACTGAGGTTAAGAACACCGAAGTTAAGAGCTAGAAGTTTCCCTGAGGTCACGGGCAGCTACCTCTCGGTTTTGCGTCCCGTCAAATCTGAGCCTCGACTCCTGAGCTCGATCGCGCAACCCTTGCTTCTCCGGCAATCACGGAAGCCGACCATCTGATCTATAGGGGGTTTCGTGTTTCCGACGAAGGACCCGATCCGGATGAAGATTCCTTTGCCCCGCGGACCATAGCGTACAAAGGACCTCTTTACTCGAGCATCACCGATTTCACCAGATTCCGCGGCCGGTCGACATCGAGCCCTTTCTCGACCGCCATGTAATAGGCGAACAATTGCAGGGGCACGATCTCGAGAATCGGTGACAATAACTCGGACGCCGGCGGCACAAAAATCGTGTGATCGGCGAGGGTTGGGACCTGCTCATCCCCGGCGGTGGCAACGGCGATGACACGTCCCGACTGCTGTTTGAAGCTCTTGATACTGGCAATGGTTTTTTCGTAACGTCGCACTGCGGCTTCGTCTTCGGGGTCACAGGTAGCGATGATCACCACCGGCAAGCTCTCGTCGATCAGTGCGTTCGGGCCATGTTTCGTCTCTCCGGTGGGATAGCCTTCCGCATGAATATAGGAAACTTCCTTGAGTTTAAGCGCCCCGTCCATGGCGACTGGGTAATGAATGGCACGACCCAGAAAAAGAAAATCCTGCATCGTGTGATAAATCCCGGCCAACCGCTTGCAGGCGGGAGCCGATTGCAACACCATCTCGACTTTCCCCGGAATCTCGAGCAATTCCTGGATGTGGTTTCGGATTCGGTCTTTTCTGACCGTGTCGCGCACCTGACCCAAATAAACCGCAAAGAGGTAAAGCACAGCCAACTGCGCCGTAAAGGCTTTGGTCGACGCGATGCTGATTTCCTCCCCCGCGTAGGTGTAGAGGACGCCATCCGCTTCGCGCGCAATGGTGGAATCGATCACATTGGAAATTGCAATCGTCCGGGACCCTTTGGCTTTCGCCTCGCGTTGCGCCGCGGTCGTATCCGCAGTTTCCCCGGACTGCGTAATCAGCATGGTAAGTTCGCCTTTGCCAATCAGCGGATTGCGATATTCGAACTCGCTCGAGTAATCGACGTCGACGGGCAGACTGACTAATTCCTGAATCATGTACTGTCCGGCCATGCCAGCATGCCGACTGGTACCGGAGGCCACGATGTTGATGCGCCGCAGGCGGCGAAGCTCCTCTTCCGAGATGCGCACCCCGTCCAGACATACCCGTGCCGAATCGAGCGAAACCCGAGGCGCAGTCGTATCGTGCAACCCTTGCGGTTGATCGAAAATTTCCTTCAGCATGTAATGCGGGAACTTGCCCTTATCGCTCATCCACACTCCTCAGCGCCTGGCGGCAGATTCTAGTAGGGAGCCGCGTACGATCGTTGCCTGCACTTCTCCCGTCGAGGTCAGTACCACAATATCAGCCCGCGCGCCGGCCTCGAGCTTGCCTCTGTCTACCAATTGGGCCACTCTTGCCGGATTCAAGGACGCCAGACGCACGGCCTGCTGCAAATCCCAACGGGCAAACTGCATCACATTCCGCACTGCCCGATCCATGGTTAATACGCTGCCCGCCAGTCTGCCTTCCGAGACGCACCGGCCATCCTTCACTTCGACTACCATCGAACCGAGTCGATACCGTCCCTCCGGCATACCGGTTGCCGACGTCGCATCGGTGATGAGCACCGCCGAATCGGCGCCTTTGGCTTTCAGAAATAGCTCCACAATGGCGGGATTCAGGTGAACGCCGTCGACGATAATATCGCCAGAAAGGCGGCGATCGGTCAGCATTTCCCCAATGATTCCGGGTTCGCGATGATCGAGCGGGCGCATGGCGTTGAATGCGTGGGTTGCGTGACGCGCTCCCGCGCCCACCGCAGCCTGCGTCACATTGAAGTCGGCGTCAGAGTGTCCGAGACTGACGCACACTCCGCGACGGGCAGCTTCCGCAATGACCTCCATGGCTCCTTCCAGCTCCGGCGCGATGGTCAGAAAGCGGATTCGCCCACGAGCCGCCTGCCAAAATCGGTCGAACAATTCCAGGCTGGGTCGTTCGAGGTTCTCTGGGGGATGAACCCCCCGCCGAATGTGGCTGAGGAACGGACCTTCCAGGTGAATACCTAACGCCTGAGCCTGCGGCATCCCCGCGGTGGCGCCGCCCTCGGCCTGGTCAATGCGGGCAGCGAGCCGGTCCAGAGCAGACAAGATCTGGTCGAGGGGTCCGGTGACCGTCGTCGGGAAATAGCTGGTCACACCGTGGCGGACGAGCAGGCGCTCGAGCGCTTGAGCCCCGGCGGTATCGGCATCCATAACGTCATGACCGGCCCCACCGTGGATGTGGATGTCGACAAATCCCGGAGCCAAGATGGCGTCTGGAAATTCCACGGTTTCGAGGCCGCGCGGAATGGGACGAGCCGACTGCGACGCGATCTCCACAATTGTGTCGTCCTCAATCAGAATGTAGGGATGGTCCACGGACTCGAGCGGGGTGTAGAGGCGGTTTGCGAGGAAGGCAATCACGGAATGAGACTCTCAATGGCTTTGTCCGAGGACGTTGGCAACGGAGCAGGAGCAGTCCTCAGAAGCCTTTTCAGTGTATACGATATCTCTAGGGCCCTCTGGACCGTCCCTAAAAACATCTGCTGCGCCGAGAGCGACCCATGCATGAAAGAATTCAGCGTCACTTCGCGGAGTTCATGGGGCGCGGTTGAACCTTGACAATCTTCCCCGCCCCTTTCTCGAACCCTTCTTTCTGGAGGGAGCGTCAAAAGAACTCGCTGATTCACGAACCCATCTTGTGAATCCTCGCAACTTGGTAATTCCGGTACGCAGGTGACGTCGTGGTGTAAGATCCTCTTAAATGCCGCAAGAACCCAATCAAAATCTGGAGGAAGTCGTTATGCAGCTACGTTGCAAGGCAATGGTTCTGGCGTTCGCAGCGAGCCTGAGTGTTTCTAGCGTCGTATCCCGTGCAGAAACGCAAAAGGCCAAGGGTGCAGCAGTTCAGAAAGACGTGCCAGCAGAATTCCAGGCGGCAATCTCAGAAATGCAAAACGCCAAGAGTTCTTTGGAGAGGGCGGGAGATAAATGGGGTGGGCACCGAGTCAAGGCTATCGCCTTTATTGACCAGGCCCTGCGAGTGGCGGGGCAACCTCCAGCTGCGAGCAAGACAGAAATGGATTCCGGCCCTAAGGATGAGCCGGCGGAAATGCAAAGTGGAACGACTGCGCTGCAGAACGCCGAGAGTGACTTCGAAAGGTCCGGCAATGAATGGGGTGGACGTCGGGCGAAGGCGATGTCCCTCATTCATCAGGCTCTCGAAGAGCTTCAATTGGGAATCGACTTCGCCAAGAGCCACGGCACATATTAAGCGCCAACAGGCGTCTGGCACATGGCGTCTGGTGTGAACTGAGGCGCGTCCGTGTCGTCGAGTCGAAGATTGTTACCGCTTTGTGTATGCGTTGGTTTGGTTAGACGAAACGACATTCCTCAGCTTCGCAAACCGTAACCGTTGGGCGGCTGCAATCTTTCTTCGGGCGACTGCGAATCGTGTGTTTCGGTCACGCAACCCCTGCTTATGTATCCTGCTTTCTCTTGCCCGCTGCTATTTCTGGGCCGCCGATGTGCGTTTTCGCGTAGGCTGACATTCGTTGTGGACACTTGACGAACCAAGCCTGCGCAGTTCGCGGAGGGCCGAGTTAATCTGCCTTGCGTTCCTGTCTCCTGATGCCTGTGCTAAAAATTGCCACCGTGCATCGAACTTCGCAAGCGCGAGCAGCCGCCCACCAAGGCACTCAAGCGATTCCCAGAATCCAACCTTCGATTTCGGCCGCGTTTCTTTCGTGCTCTGTCAGACTGGGATGGAAAAACTTCTTCAGGCTGCCTTCGAGATCGCTTCGGCAGCCATTGCGCGGCGGCGTAAGCGTCCTGGTGATCGGCATTTCGACCGTCGCGCGGGAAGCAGTGACTCCGCAAAGCCGGATAAATCTCGACGACTAGCGATTTGCCTCGCGCCATCCTCCAGCCGTCGAACGGCCAGAAATGGATTCGATCTCTGACGCGCATGCGTAGAAAACGCAACCATGGAATGCCTCATGGGTAGATTTCGCCACTGCCCCTGGCACATCGAAATGAAAAACGGATTTCGCACCCGCGCGCACTTCGGCAATCCGCCTCCAGCGAGAATCACCGCAGCGGGCCGCGCCGTTTCCACATACACCTTCCCGAACGAAATCGACGTAGGTGCGGTCTTCATCCGTCGGCCAGTGCTTTTGAAAATCGTCTAGAAAGGCTGACCAGTCGCAGGGTAGGCCGTACTTCTCGAAATATCGCAGTGGGAATGAGAGCCGTGATCAATGCCGACCACAGTGAGAGGCGATTCGGAGGGCGGCAGACGAGCCATTGGGCAATTGCCTTG
The DNA here is from genome assembly GCA_035622175.1 of Terriglobales bacterium. Classification (GTDB taxonomy): domain Bacteria; phylum Acidobacteriota; class Terriglobia; order Terriglobales; family Acidobacteriaceae; genus JAFAGX01. Next base: position 27,472 of record DASPVV010000187.1, read on the forward strand.
CGTGTCCAGTATCTGCGGGGGCTGGTAGGCGGCAGAACTTCAAACGCCTCCTTCGCGTGCTCCGCCATGTAGACAGGCAGGCCCCTGAGGGGTTTCTGGATCGGCTTAGGGTCCTTCTGCGGTGCACACGGTGTGAGCGCTGCTTAATATAGTAAACTCTACGGTTAGGAAGTCGGGGAGTGGCTCAGCCTGGTAGAGCACCTGGTTCGGGACCAGGGGGTCGGAGGTTCAAATCCTCTCTCCCCGACCAACTTTTCTCGTTGTGATATCAATCGTTTAGGCCTTGACCTGGCTGTTTCAGTTTTTCGACCATCCTCGGTACGTTCGGTACAACTGAGTTCTTGAAATGCACGTCGCCGCAAGTGTTTTCAATGGCTTGTGAAGTTGACTGTCTAGAGAATTCAAAAGCCTCGGCACTCAGATCTTCAGCGTCGTTCTTCTTTGAAATCAGGCCGATCCACATTTTTCTAGTCAAATGAGCCCTTAGTGTCCCACCAGAGGGTCACCTTCAATTGTTATGCAAGGAAACGAAAGAGATCGAGTCCACTGCCGATGTCGTAGGGCTTCGCAAAGGATCGAGTCAGCCCGAATAGGCGCTTGTGGCTTGTGGCGACCAGACAGTTTTAGTCTGATGACTTTCCTCTTGCCCTGTAAGCAGGTAGAGGGTTCACAGTGCGGGCCATGCGTAGTGGCGAGTCAGCCCTTAAGGCAAACTCCCCGGAAAATGTACTGGCGACGTAGAAGTACCGCTCACAGCTTGAAACTGTTGGGCAGAAGGAAACGCGATGAAGATCACTTCCTACCTCCTAGAAGCCTACCTCAAATGCCCTACCAAATGCTGGCTAAGGTCAGCCGGTGAACAGATTACGGACAGTACATGCGTTCAGACGAATGAGTCATATGCTACAGCTGAGATCTGCCGTCTGCTCTCGAAAACGCACCAGGGTAAGTGCATGATCTCCCCTTCTGCGGACAACATGAAGGCGGGCAGGTGGCGGTTAGCCACGGATGTTCTTGCGCAAACAGCGCATCTGGATTCCCAGCTTCACGCGGTGGAGTGCCTGCCGTCGGAGGAGCCCAACAAACCGGCTCAATTCATCCCCATTCGCTTCGTTCCCACCAACAAGCTCAGCAAGGACACCAAGCTGCTGCTAGCTTTTGACGCACTAGCGCTTTCAGAGATGTTAGGAGAAGAGGTCACCTTTGGCAAAATCATCCATGGCGATAAACCCGCAATGCTGAATGTGAGGACTTCGGCCCTGACGCTCAAGGTCCGGCAGCATATAGCGAAAATCGATGTGCTGTTGTCCAGCCCTGCATCACCAAACCTCGTTCTGATCCCACACTGCACAGAATGCGAGTTTCAAACCCGGTGCCGAAGGAAGGCATTGGACAGTGATGATCTCAGTCTATTGGCGGGAATGACTGAAAGGGAGCGGAAGAAACTCCATGACAAAGGGATCTTTACTGTGACGCAGCTGTCCTATACCTTCCGCCCTCGACGGCGTCCCAAACGGATGCGCGACAAACGGGAAAAGTATCACCACTCGCTGAGGGCGCTGGCCATTCGACAGAAGAAAATCCACATCGTCGGCACTCCAGAAATAGTGATTGAAGGCACACCAGTCTACCTCGACGTCGAAGGGCTGCCGGACCGGGACTTCTACTATCTGATCGGGGTACGGCTCGGAGATCATGATTCAGCTGCCCAGCATAGTCTTTGGGCGGACAGCGTCCAGGACGAGAGGAGAATTTGGAAGGAATTTGAAGGCATCCTCGCGAATGTTAGAGATCCAGTATTGATCCACTATGGCGGCTACGAAACCGTGTTCCTCAAACGTATGGCCGATCGTTATGGCCTTCCTCCCGCAGAGTCCAGAGTCGCGAAAGCGGTGAAGAAATCGGTAAACCTCCTCTCAGTGATCTTCGCACAAGTTTACTTTCCCACATTTTCAAACAGGCTCAAGGAGATCGGCCATTTTCTGGGTGCGAAATGGACTGGTCCTGTCACATCCGGCTTGCAAAGCCTGGCTTATCGTCTCGAGTGGGAGCATTCGCTCGCTCCCGAACTAAAGGCTGCCCTAGTGACATACAATCGGGATGATTGTGTCGCGATAGAAACAGTTACCTCCCACTTGATCCAGATCATCCGCGAAGCCAAGTTGCGAACTGATGTCGAGTTCCCGGACAACCCCAAGAAAGTCGCGTCGGGCAAGGGAGCAGAAATTCACGGTTCCTTTGAATCGATCCTGCGATCGGCTCATTTCAGGTACGCGCATTCCCGCGTCAAGCTCTCGACGGAAAAAGCCACCCAGTCGCTATTCCCCGAAAAGAAAAAACCCAAGAGACGTCAGCAGCGACGTTCGTTTTCGACGATTAAGGGAATAATCATTCGGGTACCCCGTAAACGGATCTGCCCGGCAGGACACAAATTAAGCGCTTCATCCAAGACGTCTCAACATTCACTACTCGACTTGAGGTTCAGCAAGAGCGGATGCCACAAGACCATCGTCAGATACACAGGATTGATGGGTTACTGCAAGCTTTGCCACGAGAGATACGCCCCTCAGGGCACTCGCCTCTATCGGGGCCAGCGGTTCGGCTGGAAATTCCAGGCGTGGGTGGTTTACCAGCGTATCGCGTTGAGAATGTCATATCGACTGATCTCCAAAGCTATCTATGATCTTTTTTCAGAACCGCTGCCCCTCGAAACGGCAGTGGGTTTTGTCGAAAGGTTCTCTGAATACTATCAACGCACCGAAGATCTCCTGTTGCGCGACCTTTTGAATGGACCGGTCGTGCACCTCGATGAGACAAAGATAAACATCCAAGGGGCAGATCAATACGTCTGGGTTCTTACTCACAATGCCCGGGTGGTTTTCAAGCTGCGCCCAAACCGGGAAACGGAGTTTCTAAAGCCACTGTTTTCCACTTTCAAAGGTACCGTCGTCAGCGATTTCTATGGAGGATATGATGCCCTCCCCTGCAAGCAACAAAAATGCCTCGTCCATCTGATCAGAGACTTGAACGACGATCTTTGGAGGAATCCATTTGACTATGAATTGGAAGGATTTGTTGTGGCTGTTCGGGATTTGTTGATTCCGATTCTCGAAGACGTTCAACGGTTCGGCCTTAAAGCTCGCTATCTCCGCAAACATCGCAGTCGGGTCGACTGCTTCTACCGAGACATGGTCAAGGGACAATCTTCCATGCACGATACGACGGCCCGATATCGGAAGAGGTTTGAGCGGTACAAGGAATCTCTGTTCTCCTTCATTGAGAATGACGGTGTACCGTGGCACAACAACGCTGCCGAGAGAGCGCTTCGTCACCTGGCGGTCCAGCGGAAGATCTCAGGGGCATTCAGCGAGAAGGGCGCGCACGAGTATCTCCGCCTCCTCGCTATCGCTCAGACTTGCCGCTTCCAACGAAAATCGTTTCTCGGCTTCCTCTTGTCGAAATCTACGAACCTCGAGGAATACAGAAACCGGAGCAGAGTGCATCCAGACTGGGCTACCAATCCGTGGGAGAAATAATGACGCGCATGCGTCGAAGCTGCCCCATAACGAATCCTCCCAGCCGGTTGTTCTCTGCGGTGAACCGGTGCCGCGCTCACTCAGCTTGCCGAAAATCACGGAATGCTAAGTGAGAAAGTTTGGTGATTATCTGGAACTCTGCCTTCGATAATCCTTATCGAACTTATCGAGTAACGGAATTTGTAAACTTTTGTGTTGACTATTCCGGCCCTTCAACTGTCCACGGCCCACCTGGTCGCCAAGTTCGATTGAGGGCAGCACCCGCTGCCCCAGCGGACAATAGGGGATAAGCAAAATTTCTTACGACGGAAACAACCTCTGTAAAACGCGCAGGCGCGGCGGTAAGACGGGAGCGGCGGCTGAAGGCAGTCCATTGCGCGGACTTGGCTTCATCGTTCGCAAAGTCCTCTTGCAGGCCGACTGGCTGGGCTTCAATGGCCGTTGCGCGGCGCGCAAACGTCGCCTTAACTGCCTTGAGCAATATCGGTCCATCAAAAACATAGAGGCGAGAGAGCGCCCACAAATCGAAGTAGTCCTTCATTCGACTATTCAGCATCCCAAGCGCTGTCAGCGCTTCCAACTTCTCAGCGACAACTGTCTCTTTCGGATAGGCCCACAGGATAGGAGCCGAGAATTCCAGAAGCGTGGGATATTCGATTTCAACGACGCCTGGAGTAACCACATCGCCGAAGCCGATGTCGATTTGCATCGAAATCCGAGCACGAGCAAGAGTTGCCCGGAAGCGAACACGCACGCCCTCATAGTCCGCGTCCTCTTTAATCCTAGTGACCTTCACAGACTTCGCATCGTATTCGATACCATCTGGTTCAGACTCGATATCGCACAATTGGGCGAAGAGAGCACGGACGTGCTCAAGCTCATGGCTGGTTCTCCCCAGCAGATCAATATCCATCGTGGAGCGCGAAAGGGGCGCTCGCCAGGCAGTCAGCAACAGAGCACCTTTAAGAATAAATTTTCCCGCCTGGCGAGAACGCGAGAGGCGATACAAGAAACGCTCGATCGCATAATACTGAAGCAACTCCTGAAAGGGTCGATCTTGAGCGCGGGCCCGATTCAACAAACGCTCCCGTACCGACGCAGCGAGGTCGCGTTTGGTCAAATCACGGCCTCCAGATAGGGCCGCATCACTCTTTCAACACGGCAGATGCGAGCGTATTCGAGCAGTTTGCTAACGGGCAGCCTTCGGATTTTTTCCCGATAATTTCGGAGCGCTTCAACGGCAACGTCAATTCCGATCTTGTTGCGGTACTTGAAACAGTCTGCGATCGTTTTTTCGGGCGAATAAATTCTGACCGAAACCCGGTCGACAGTGATGACGTCAATTCCGGCATTGAAGGCGCGGTCTGGAAACCAGAAAACTCGAACCGGTATCCCCTTTACCTTCGGCACTTGGGCATGACTTGGGAGTGCAATGTCCACGTAGTGCGGCACTTGTGTGGTCAGTTCATGATGCGCAAGCGCAGAGATCAGGCAGATTACGCCTCGCGGGATCCGAAGACCGACCGTGACCCAATCTGGATTGATCAAGGGAGGGGCCGTCGCCAGCCGATAGAGCCCCCTTCCAACTGGGAGGATCTCGCCCGAGTCGCGCAAGGCATACAGCGAGCGCGGGTGAATTCCCAGCCGCAGGGCATTACTAGTCCGAAGCATTCCACCCTGCTTCCTGAATACCTTGCGGGCCAGGGTGAGATTTGTAGAATCTTTAGGCATGTCGGTCTGGATAGAACACTCGGATATTATAAATAGTTTCCGAGACTTTTATCCAGACTGCATGCCATCAAAGTTCAGTTGCTTACAAGGGTATTTCACCATGCAAACTCAAAGCTGAAACGCCGGCCGAGGTCGACTGCAACATGCGCATTCTCGGTACAACTTCGGTACAAGTAAAGGAGAGAAAGAATGGTGTTCTGGTTCCTAAGCGACACCAAATGAGGCACTTGGAATTTAGAACTGCCTGGTTCGGGACCAGGGGGTCGGAGGTTCAAATCCTCTCTCCCCGACCATTCTTTTCAATCAATTCTCTGACCCTCGCCCGACTGAGGAAGGGGTTCGTCCACACAAACGTCCACACGGCGTGGCGTTTCGTCTCACCAAGGGCCGCCCTCAACTCATGCGTTCATTTCGGTCTGAATCCTTTTCCCCGCGCGCACAATCCAACTGTAGCGATGGCGGCTACTTCTCCATATCCCGGCAGACTGCCGCAGATTGGGCAATTGGCGGCAGATTTCGAGCTTCCCGACTCCAAAGGAGTAAACTGCCGCCTCTCCGATCTGGCTTCGCGAGGACCCTTGATCGTTTTGTTTTACCGCGGCCATTGGTGACCGTTCTGTCTTCGCCAGTTGGCGGAATATCGTGACTTGGGCGAATCGCTGCGCGCTGGGGGCGCGAATTTGGTTGCTGTTTCAGTAGATGCCCCGGAGAAATCTGAGTCGATAAGGCGCGAGTTGCGGCTTCCATTTCCCATTCTGTCAGATCGCCACCGCCGCGTGGTACAAGACTGGGATATCTACAACCGCCGCGAAAAGGGAGGTATTGCCAAACCGGCAGTGTTCATTCTCAGTCCCGACTTGACGGTCCGCTTTGTCTCAGTTGATCAAGTCGCCTCTCGCGTCCCGGCGTCGGACATTGTGCGTCTCTTGCGCCACGAGACTAAGAGCACTGCCGCAGGTCGCAAGACGTTCCTTCCTGGGCCGACAACTTTCTTTCGCGCCTTACGGAATGCCATACGCCTCGGCGCAACGCAAAAGCAGGAGTGATTCCCGGACAGCGACCCGCGATGGAAGCACTCGTGTAGGGTTACCCGGTCACCGCAATGATCATTGCTGTGCCCCGAGGCTACGGCGAATCGTGCTGCAATGAGCGAGACAACGGGTAGCCAACTCTAGCCAGAAATCTGGTGAGAAAAGGCAAGAACGCTGAGCGGTTCATTGCGCCGGCAAGCCTTCGACGATAAATATGCGGCTCTTGGCCGCGCTTTGCCGCAGTGAGTTTGTACGGTTGAAGCACCACTCACATGGATTGAAAAATCAACACATTGACTGATTTCCTTTGTGTCGGGACCAGGGGGTCGGAGGTTCAAATCCTCTCTCCCCGACCATTGATTCAAGGTCCGTTTTGGAGACATAGGTAACAACCTAACAACCTCGAGCCGAACCGGTTGTCGAGAGGCTCCCAAATCCGGGTCCTCAATTCAAGCGGTAACCAACTCTTTTTAAGCGCTTGCGGGGCAGGTGCAGTCGCTGCATCCGCTACATCAGCTAGCCGGTCTATTTGCCAAGGACTAGATCGATTCCCGACAAGAGCAATTCCAACTTAAGGCGTGGCAGCTTGCTGACGCGTTCACTCAGAAGGGACTTGTCGAGGGAAATGATTTGCGAAACGTTGGCAACGGAATCTTTTGGTAATCCAGTAAGCCGCGCGGACAAGCTCACATTGCCCGGTGCTAAGGCCCACTTCAAATTGCTA
>DASPVV010000188.1:0-3907 GCA_035622175.1 Terriglobales bacterium
AGCTGCAACGACTGAAGCGAGATAGTGAATCCACCAAAGTCGTTGCGATATCCGCAGCGAGTGAAAAGGTGCTCAAACGGGGCAACCTGTGGGTCATCCTAGCCGCGTGCATCATCGTCATTGGATTGGCCGTAGCTGGCGCTTGGCACTTGCGATCTGGCAGGACAGCCCAGATTGATTCCGTTGCCGTGCTGCCCTTCACCAACGTGAGTGGAGATGCCAATACCGAGTATCTCAGCGACGGCATTACAGAATCCTTAATCGGAAACCTTGCCCATGTGCCTGACTTGAAGGTGAAGTCGCGTAACTCGGTTTTCCACTACAAGGGGAAAGACGTTGACATGCAGAAGGTCGGCAACGAGTTGGGTGTGTCCGCGCTGGTGAGCGGGCGAGTAGTGCCGCGAGGGGACAACATCGAAGTGAGCGCCGAACTTACCGATGTTCGGGACAACACCGAAATCTGGGGACAGCACTACAGCGGCAAGAACACGGAGATCATCTCACTCGAACAGCAGATCGCGAGTGACCTCGCGGACAAGTTACGTTCGAAGCTCAGCACTTCAGAAAAGCAACTTGTCGCCAAGCAAGGCACACAAAACCCCGAAGCCTATGAGTTGTATCTGAAGGGACGCTACCACTGGAACAGAAGGACAGTCCCGGACTTTGAAACTGCGATTTCCTACTTCAACCAAGCTATCGCCAAAGACCCCGGCTACGCTCTGGCGTATTCGGGTTTGGCCGAAACCTATACCATATGGCCTTCCTACGGTGCCTCTCCGAGCGAAAGCGTGCCGAAGTCGAATGCCGCTGCCCGCAAGGCACTAGAGTTGGATGCGACCTTAGCTCGCCCCCACGCTGCTCTCGGTAGGAACGAGGATCGATACGAGTGGGACTTTGCCGGAGGAGAGGCAGAATTCAAGAGAGCGTTTGAACTCGATCCCATTGATCCGATCGCCTACGAAATGCACGCAATCGATCTTGGCTGGATTGGGGGCAGGGAGCAGGAGGCACTTGCTGAAATCAACCGTGCTCACCAACTCGATCCGTTGGCACCAATCGTTATCGAGAATCTCGGGGAGATTCACATTCATGAACGACGTTACGATGAGGCGATTGCAGAATGCAAGAAGTTGGCAGATGAGAACCCCACGTTTGCCATTGCGCACCGTTGTTTGTACCAAGCATATTGGGGGAAACGCATGTACTTGCAAGCGATTGACGAATGGAAAGTCTATGGCGATCTTAACCGCGACGAAAGCACTTCTGAATTTGCCTCTGCGATGGAGCAAGCATTTCGTACAGGAGGTTGGCAGAGCGCTCTCGCCAAAGGCATTCAAACCCGGAAAGCGCAACGTAGGACTGGTTACCAGTCTGCGTATCAGATTGCCCAACTTTACGCGGAGTTGGGAGACAAAGATCAAGCCTTCATGTGGCTAAATACTGCGCTTCAGGAGCATGACTGGTTTCTGATAGGTTTAAGAGTTGACTTCGCACTCGACCCCATTCGTGCCGATCCGCGATTCGCCGAGTTGGTGTGGAAGGTGGGTCTGCCGCAGTGAAGTGACTTTTCGGAAAGACGCCGACCCCGACATTCCCATCTATAAAGCCGCTAAGGCGGAGTACGCGAAGTTGCAATGATGCGTCGCATGAGTAAGCGGAAACACAACTCTCCAGAAGCTCTGGATGGGGGCTTGTTGCCGAAGCAGCGTAAGCCCATTCCCCATGCGTTCGTGCTTGACGCGATTTCCACGCTATCGCCGTACACCCGTCCGATGTTTGGGTGCCTTGCAATCTATGTGAGAGACAAAATCGTGTTGATCCTGCGGGACAAGCCTACGAACGCTGCTGACAATGGCGTATGGCTCGCGACTACTGAGGAACACCACCAGAGTTTGCTGCGTGAGTTCCCGAACATGCGGTCGATTCAAGTATTGGGCAAGCCCGTCACGGGTTGGCAAGTTCTGCCAGCGGATGCGCCTGATTTTGAATCATCGGCGCTGCGGGCGTGCGAACTTGTGCTGGCTGGCGATCCTCGGATCGGCAAAGTTCCGAGCGCACGAGCGTCGAAGTCCTCAAAAGCGGCTGGAATGTCGGCGAAGGGGATCAAAACCTCGAAGAAACACGGGAGCACCATTGATTTCGACACGGTGCGGAAGATCGGCTTGGCGTTGTCGGGTGTGGAGGAGAGTACAGCCTACGGGTCACCTGCGCTCAAGGTACGCGGGAAACTGTTGGCGAGCGTGCCTGCTCATCGTTCGGCTGAGCCGAATTCGCTTGTGGTTCGAGTTGACTTTGACGACCGCGCCGAACTGCTCGCAACCGCTCCCGATGTTTACTACGTGACCGATCACTATCTCGGCTACAGCGCCGTGTTGGTTCGCTTATCTCGTGTCACACCCGATGTCCTGCGGGACTTGCTCGGCATGGCTCACAAGTTTGTAACCGCGCACGAGGCAAGGAGTCCTCGCTCTCGCAACGGACGCAGGTCTGTCTGATTCTGCTCTGAAGCAAGCCTAAGGCGAATACAGGAAGCAGCGATAAAGCTCTCGCCCTTTGCACCGTATCGGACTGCCAATCATGCTCCAAACTGTCTTAGGTGGTGATCTATGTGAAGGTAGGCGTGGCGCATCCGCTCAGTCCGCGACAACTGACCAAGCACCGCGTGAGGAGTGAATTCTCGATCGCAGCTAGAGAATTGATCAAATAGCGTGCGAAGTTTCTCGACATCCGACGCAAACTCCACTGGCTGCGTACCGCCCTGCCGCTGATCCATTTCAGGGCGCGTCTTGAAGCCGTGTACCCATGGAATCGGAACCCACAGCGCCAGCGTTTTCATAAGAGTGCGTGTGAAAACATTCGTCGCGGGACTAACGTATTTCTCGCCCAGAGCCGCCCGGAAAGAATCGCTTAAGTGACAGATCATCTGATGAGCGGACATGCTACCCCAACGGGGTTGGCTGTCGGGACGCACCTTGCTCAGTCGATCCAGCACTTCCTTCCGGTCGCGATCATTCAGGAGAGTTCTCATCTGTTGGACGTGCATTTTACATCGTCGGGGCTATCATGTTGTCGGTGACGGGAAGTAGACAGGAGGACACCATGTGGCGGGAACGGGCGCTGAAGATCGTGCTTGTGGTGGTCGGATTGTTGTTTACCGCAGGAGTTGTTCCGCTGACAATGTTTTTCTCGCGAGAGCCTGCGGTGCCAATGATAATGAGCATCTATGTCACGCTCGGAATCTTCTTGCTGCTGGCGGTACGTGACCCAGCGGCGAACCGCAGCCTGATCGCCTTCGGCGGATGGGCAAATCTCGCGCACGCTGGCGTCATGGCTGCGCAGGAATATCGGAATGTGATCGAGCGTCGTGAACTCGCGGGAGTGGTTGTATTCGCAATCGTCGGTATGGTGCTGGTTGCGCTCACTCCGGCGAAGCAATCAGTCGAGCGATCTTCTACTGTGGCGGCGTAAGACGTGCGCTTCTCGATCCGATCAATGCCGCGAGCGCAGCAGTCTTCTCGTCCTGCGTCCACGGTGATCCCACAGTCTTTCCAAGACCGTTTATGTGTTGGCGTACACGAGCCGCAGCCTTGCCGAAGGTCGCATTCGCACGTTCGTCCAGTTCGCGCTCACGAATACCCATGACAGGGATGCGGAAGTGTTCACATGCTTCGCGAACAACATTGCGGAAAAACTCTCCTTCGGCTGTATGAATCAGAGCATGTGAGGCTAGGATTTTCTGAAGTGATGGCAATGCACGGCCGGAGGCAAGCAGGATGGCGCAGCCGAGCACCCGATATTTCCGGGCAGTCACCCCATCCAACAGTTCGCGGATAGCGTTTATCGCGAGACCCCTCGAAACCGCTGCACATTTTTGAAGGTGATGCTCGGCTTCGTCAAGTCCCAAGTT
>DASPVV010000189.1:0-5645 GCA_035622175.1 Terriglobales bacterium
ATTCCTGGCCGCTCCCTGAGCGCGGCGGGAGGTCGTGCCACGGCGGCCTATCGTGTCGTCACCCCGGACTACTTCACGACGATTGGCACACCGCTACACGAAGGCCGGTTTTTCGCTGAGAGCGATGGCTCTGCCAGTGCCAACGTAGTTCTGGTCAACGAGAGTTTTGTCCGGACATGGTTCCCTAACGAAGATGTGCTCGGCAAAATCCTAGAGCTGCACAATCTCTATGCCAGAGAAGGCATTGATTCGGCGGAATCGCAAAACGACACAGTTCAGATTGTTGGCGTTGTGAAAGATTCCCGGCAATACGCCTCGAGAGAGTTGCACGATCTTTATGCCGCTCCGCCTCCAGAAATCTATGTTCCATTCCGGCAACATGCTGCCGCCAATCGCGACATGGCGATCATACTGAGGACCGTCCCGGAGCCTGGAACGCTAACGGATGCCGTGCGCGCACAGGTGCTCAGTATTGATCCTGGCCAGCCGATTTATGATGTGCAGACACTGCAGGAACTCACCGATCTGGCCCTGGGCCCCTCTCGCCTGGCGCTGGTACTGCTCAGTGTGTTCGCGGGAATTGCATTGCTGGTTGCGTCCGTCGGACTCTACGCGGTGATCTCCTATTCAGTAACCCAGAGGATGCAGGAAATGGGTATTCGCATGGCAATTGGTGCCCTCCCACGGGAGGTCCTGAGCCTGATTCTAAAAGACGGTATGAGTTGGGCGGGCGTCGGATTGGGTTTCGGATTCTTTGTGTCGCTAGCGTTATCTCGCTTTATGTCTACCCTATTGTACGGAGTTCGCCCGAGCGATTCCCTGACGCTTGTAGCCGCTTCCGTAGTGTTGATCGCGGTTGCATTTTTTGCCATCTACTTTCCTGCCCGCAGGGCGACGAAGGTAAGTCCCATGGCAGCTCTGCGCTTGGAATGAATGATCGCGGTCCACGGTAAAATGTCACCTTGCGAAGCGTCAGCGGCTCTATGAAAGGAATTCCTCGAAAATAGGTCCCTTGTCGGCCAGCGTTTACTGATTCCCGGCGGATGATGGGCTAACGGGACGTCGAACGATGAAAAACAATGCGGGCGATAAGCTCGTTTCTGACCAACTTCAGGTCTGTCCACCATCCGAGTGCTATTGGTAAACACCACGCCGTAAACCGGGAGAAGTCCGCCAATGTCGATCTTTACCGCTAGTCTTCGCGGAGATTCTCGCGTCCATGCGTGAGTTCCATGAGGGCTGGTTGAGATCCAGTCGACGGGGTTTCAAAGGACCCCTCTCAAGAGCGGTTCTGATTATCGTGGCGCTCCACCGATTGAATTGAGATCAACAGCCAATTCGGCAGGAATCGGCAGCAATGCAGCATTCAGATTCTCGCGGAGATGTTTGCGGGAAGATGTCCCTGGGATCAGCAGGACGTTGGGTGAGCGATGCAGAAGCCAGGCAAGTGCGAGCTGCATGGGTCTTACTTTCAGTGATGCTGCGGCTGCATCGAGTGCCGACGATTGCAACGGAGTGAACCCGCCCAACGGGAAAAACGGAACATATGCGATCCCTTGGGAGGCGAGATCGTCGATGAACGTATCATCCTTCCTTTGTGCGACGTTGTAAAAATTCTGGACGCACACTATCTCGGTGATGGTCTGGGCTTCGGTGAACTGTTTGGGACTGACGTTGCTCAGCCCGATGTGGCGGATGAGCCCCTGATCTTTGAGTTCAACGAGCGTGGTCAGCGGTTCCTTAATCGAGCCTTCCGACGGTTCCGCGAAGCCACCGACCCGAAGATTGACGACATCCAGAACGTCGAGGCCTAAGTTCTTCAGGTTATTGTGAATGCCGTCAATTAGCTCCTGTCGTGAGAGAGCAGGAATCCAGGAGGCGTCTGCACCCCGTCGAGCGCCAAGCTTGGTAACGATCACCAGACCCTTCGGATAAGGATGAAGAGCCTGCCTAATGATCTGATTAGTAACGTGCGGACCGTAGTAGTCGCTGGTATCAATGTGGTTCACACCGGACTCCACCGCTTCCCGCAGAACTGCAATGGCTTCGTCGGCATCGCGTGGCGGCCCAAAGACGTGCGGGCCGGCAAGTTGCATGGCGCCGTAGCCCATGCGGTTCACGGTCGTGGCTGTTCCCACCAATGTGAAGCTGCCAGCAAGATCAGTCTGATTAATCATTTGTCCTCTCCTATCTCTGCTCTCTCATTCACAAGGTTAGAAAGACTCTCCGACCAGTTCTTCGCTCTTCTTCCAGAGCGCCTCGGCGCCGTTTGAATCAAGCGCGTACGCCCGTACGCCTTCGCTGATGACGGTGATAGGCGTACTGTCCGGCACGATTCTGCCAACGTGGCAATTTTCGCAGTACTGGGCTCCAATCTCATCGGCGGGAGCAACGACAGCGGCCCACACCGGAGTGGCTGCGCCTTGCGGGACGCTCTTCCACTCGAACGGACCTTTACCTTCGGCCGCGAGTTGCTGATTGATCTGGTCGATGAGCTTCTCGATTCTTCCCGGTTCGCTGTAACGTCCAAGTTCCGTTTGAATGCCTCCGGGATGCACCGCCGCTGCGCGCACGCCACGATCTCGATGCCGATGGTCGAAAGCTACAGCGAACAAGATGTTTGCAGTCTTCGATCGCCCATAGGCAACAAACGGCTCGTACGGCGTCCGTTCAAAGTTCGGATCTTCGAGGTCCACGTTAGAATAGCGATGACCTGCAGATGACAGATTGATTAAGCGCCCACCCTCGCGGAGCAGTGGCGCGATCCGATTGACCAGCACAAAGTGCCCGAGGTGATTGGTGCCGAATTGGGTCTCAAATCCATCGATAGTGTGGCCAATGGGGGTGGCCATAACTCCAGCGTTAGCGATAATCACGTCGAGCGATTCGCCTTCCGCCAGCAGCCGATCGGCGCATCCTCGCACGCTCTTAAGGTTGGCCAGATCGAGCTCGATTAATTCGAAGCTGCCACCGCCAGCGATAGCGTCCTTGCGTATCTGCGGGGTGGCTTTTTCCGCTTTGGCCAGATCGCGTGCCGCGCCGATCACTTGAGCGCCGTGTGCCCCTAGTGAGCGGGCAGTCTCAACTCCAAGGCCCGCCGAAACGCCGGTAACGAGAATCCGCTTGCCCCGCAGATCAATTCCGGACAAAACATCGTCAGTGGTTGATGTTGCTCCAAATCGGTTCGTCATTGTGCTTGCCACTTTTTCCTCCTGTACGCTGACCGTTTCTAAATGACGGAACACCTAGCTCCGCAGAGCCGCAGCGATCTTTTCCGTTTCGAAATACGTGCCACGCTCGAGATCGGCAACCAAGCCAACTTGCGTCGGCCGCCATCCCAATCTTTCTCTTGTTAGGGCGCTTGAGGCCAAGACACCCATTCCGAAGAACAGTCCCATCCAGCCAAAATGCTCAGCGGCCTGCTCCTGCGATTTGCTGACCACCGGTACGTTCAGGCGCCGCCCGATCACTTCCGCGATTTCCCGTGTCGGTACTCCTTCATCTCCGATCCCATGATAGGTAGCTCCCGCAGAACCCTTCTCCAGTACTAATTTGTAGAGACGGGCCGCATCGAGCCGGTGCACGGCGGGCCAGCGGTTGAGCCCGTCACGTACATAGGCGGAAACCCCCTTCTCGCGCGCGATCTGGATCAGCCGCGGCACGAATCCGTGATCGCCGTCGCCATGGACTGAGAAAGGTAGGCGCACTACCGAGGCCCGCACGCCGCGTGATGCAAACTCCATCGCCGTCTGTTCTGACCTGCGCGGGAAGTTTGGACTCGGCGCATCCTCTTCTGTTGCGGGCCGGCCCGGAGCGAGGAGCGCAAGGCCAGACGTGACAATCAACGGGCGGTCGGACCCTTCAAGCGCTTTACCGAGTGTTTCGATGGCACGCCGATCCGCGTCCACTGAAGGTCCATAATTATTGAAGTTATGTATGAACGCGGTGTGGATGACGCCATCGGATGTGGCCGCTCCGTTGCGCAAGCTTTCGAGATCTTCCAGCGAGCCGCGATGCACCTGAGCTCCCGCCGTGGCGAGGGATGCTGCGCCCTTATCGGAGCGGGCGAGACCGAGCACCTGATAGCCTGCATTGATGAGTTCATGAACAATCGCGGATCCGATGAAACCTGTAGCGCCGGTTACGAAAATGCTCATGTTCTCCTCCTACGTAGTTGCGAATTCAGTTGATAGGGACAAAGCGTTCATTTGCTTTGCGAGCCGTGCCGAGACCTTGGCAGTTACCCATCGCCAGTCGCGAGCCGAAGCGGGTAGATCGTCGGTTGCTTCCAATTCACGCAACCATTCTGCTGCTGAGAGCTCCGCCAGTTCCGATCCGAACAACTCGGTCGCCGCTCCGAAGAATGCCCGTAACTCTCGTTCTGCCAAGCTCATCGAGTCGGCGCAATCCGGATTTTTCGGCTGCAGGTTAACCCCTAATTGATTCATTTGTTTAACCTCTCAGTGTCGATATTGAATGCCCCAACTTCTAATAAAACGGAGAACGTCTCCGAATTACCTGATAAGATAACCGGAGACTATCTCCGGTTGCAAATATTTTGGGATGGGCAAAAAGAGCGCAAAGACGGCCCAGCGGAAGCCGCGCACCGACGCGCAGCGTAATCGCGACCGCGTTCTGGGAGTAGCGAAGGAGGCGTTCACGCGCTACGGTGCCAACGCCAGCCTTGACGACATTGCGAAAGAAGCAGGCGTGGGGGCCGGAACTCTGTATCGGCACTTTCCCAGCCGCGATGCCTTGCTCGAGGCGGTCTATCGGACCGAGGTTGAGAAGCTTGCTTCAGCCCAACGGAAGTTCGCGGAGACCATGCCCCCGATCGAGGCTCTGCGGGCCTGGATGCTGTTGTTCGTTGATTACATTGCGGCGAAGCACATCATTGCGCCTGCACTGAATACCATCGTCGGTGGCACCGCGAAGCTGTACGAAGGTTCCCGCACTCAGATCCAAGGGGCGATCGACGCGCTGGTGAAACGCGCCATTAGGAGCGGCGACATACGCAAGGACCTCGATGCATTCGACCTGCTTCGCGCGCTCATCGGCGTGTCCAACGTGGCCTCCACCCCGGACTGGCAGCAAAGCGCCAAGCGCCTGGTGGACATTCTCATCAGTGGCTCACGGCCGATCAAATAAGAGCCCCCCACGCCAGGTCATCGACGAGCTGTTTCATGGGTCTCCTTCGCAGCTGTACTGTGCCGGCGAAACACTCCAACCCCGAACGGGGAGTCGACGGCCTTGTGGTCGGTAACCCAGAAACTGGACCCTCGCTTGTTCATTTCCGGCTTGCTCGTGAGAACGAAGCCGTTCGCGCGGCGGACGCTGCCGCGTGAGTGGCGCGGGCAGCAGTGGTGGTTCCTTGCGTCGGGTAAAGTTTGGGTCACAAGGAGGTCCTCGTGACCCATTTACGCAAAATAATGCTGGAGGAGCTCCAGCGTTCGGCTTTAATCGAACCCGCACCAAACACTCATTCCCATGCAACTATGCGGAGTGCGCGTCCGATAAAGCAGGGTCGAAAACGTTCTCATGCCGGGTTTCCTGAAAGTTCGACTCGGTAGCCGAGCCTTTGGAGTGTCCGGATCATTCGTGCAGTACGGGTTCGTTTCGATTGTTCCGATACTGCCGGACCTCGC
>DASPVV010000190.1:0-9827 GCA_035622175.1 Terriglobales bacterium
GAATCTCAACTCTTATTGTGTCGCGGTACATTGCAACCTGTTGCGAGGCTTGGGTATGCCTCCGGAAGAAGGCGACCAGATTGCCGTGGATCATCATCAGTCCGGTTTATCGGAGGCTGATAAAGCGTTAGTCGATTTCGCGCTGAAATTGGGAACGCGCGCGGCAGAGTTTACCCGTGACGACATCGTTAGGCTTCAAGCATTTGGCTTTACTGAAGAACAGATTTTGGAATGTGAGGTGGTCACGGCACTCAATAATTTCGCGAACACGCTCCAGATGGGCCTCGGAATCGAGCCGGATTTTGAGCCACCCCTCGCCTTTCAGGAAAATAAAGTGTATCTTCCTGCAGTTACGCGCCATCACACGACAGATGGAGGCGTTGCCCCAGCATCCGATAGGGCGCAAGACCCGGATGCGGGATTGGTCGCAGAGGCGCAGGGCGGAAAGTTGGAGGCCTTCGAAGAATTGTCTCGCCGGCATTCCCGGTTGATTTATCGCGCTCTCACAGCAATCCTGGGAAGTCCGGTCGATGCGCAGGACGCCATGCAGGATACGCTCCTGAGTGCTTTCCAGCACATCGGAGGATTCCAGGGCCGTTCGAAGTTCTCGACCTGGTTGGTGAGTATCGCCAGGAATACGGCGCTGCAGCGTTTGCGGCAGCGGATAGATTTTGAGAGCCTGGACGAAGGTCGGTACGAGGAGGATCAGGATTTTCGCCCTCGTCAGGTTATAGCATGGGAGGACAACCCTGAGCAGCACTACTCCAGGTTGGAAACCCGGCAGCTCATTGAAAAAGCCATCTTGGAGCTTCCCGCGAAGTACCGCCTTGTGTTGGTGCTTCGGGATATCGAGAAGCGTTCGACAGATGAGGTTGCCCGGCAGTTGGGGCTGAGCGTCCCTACGGTTAAGGTACGGCTACTGAGGGGCCGGCTCATGCTGCGAGAGTGGCTCTCACCTCACTTCACAATCAGCCTCACGAGAGCGGCCCGATGATCAGCTGCGAAGAGTTCTTCGCGGAGTTCGGTGATTACCTTGAGAATCAAGTGTCGCCCGAGGTTCGCAAGGAACTGGAAGTACACCTATCCCATTGCCGCGCTTGTCATGTGCTGTACGACTCCAGCTGTAAGACGGTAAAGATTGTGACGGAGAGTGGTTCGTTCGAGTTACCGCACAGCGTCTCCGACTCAATCATAGACCGTGTTATGACCAAGCTGAGAACAGACCGCAGGTAAGCGGGCCGCAATCCTGGTTCAGCCGCGAGTCATCTGCCTGTCCGCTGCAGTAAGCCTGCCGGAATTCAGAACGCGCAAGCGATTTTATTCTTGAGTCTCCCATAGTCTCCGCTTCTGTCTCGGATCGAAACCAAAGTGCAGCCTGCAGGAGGGCGCGCTACTGGCATCACCCACCGAGTGCAGCTTTTTTTCTTTCGTCCTTGTAACCTTCGCGCGGCGATCGACTCCTATCGCCCGTGAGAGTTGAGCGCCCGCGGGAGCTCATCGCAAATCCAACAACACAAGGAGAAATTCTTATGGTTCGCAACATCCATGCCACTTTAGCACTCACCGTAGTGGCGTTCGTATTTGGGCTCCAGCCCTCAGTGTACGCACAAGACAGCACGAAGCATGATGGCACAAGCAAAACTCTGGCAACGGGTACGTTCCACGGCAAAGTGCACAAGACGTCCGGCCGCGCCACGATCTATCAGGAGTCGAACGGGAAGCTTGTGCTCCGCCTGACAAACTTCAAGACCTCCAACGGTCCTGACGTACACGTGATTCTGATCGCAGCCAAGGACGCGGACGACGACGCCAATTTTCTCAAAAGCAGCACGGAGCGAGTCGAGCTGGGCAGTCTGAAGGGGAATGAGGGTGATCAGAATTACGAAATACCCAGCGACACGGACTTGAGCAAATTCCAAACCGTTTCGATTTATTGCGAGCGGTTCAACGCTAACTTCGGCGCTGCGCCTCTTGAGAAGTTCTAAGTAGGTTTACGTCAATAGAATCGCGCAGGTGGACCTGCCCGATCCACGAACTCGAAGGAGAAACTTATGAATACGCCCGCGGGCTCCTGGCTCTCACGTAAAAAGTGGATCTTGGCCGTCCTTGGTCTGCCGATTCTGGTTGTGGTGTGGTGGGCTTTCCGGCCCGAGAAACTCTGGATCAATCAAAGGGTCAATGAGGCCGCGCCGTTCGCTTCGAGCAACGACCCTCAGCCGCTTTATACCGGCCGGCTGGAAGGGAAGGCTCACCCAACGAGCGGGCGAGGGACGATCTACAAGACGTCCGATGGCAGACAGTATCTGCGGCTGACGGATTTCTCGACCTCGAACGGCCCGGACGTTCACATTCTGCTAGCTCGCGGTGATGATGTGAACCTTACTCAAGAGATCGTCAAAGGTCCACTTGACAGCGTCGAACTAGGCTCCCTAAAAGGCAACCAAGGAGATCAGAATTTCGATCTTCCTCCATCTGTCGACTTACAGAAATACAACGCGGCCGTTATTTACTGCGAGCGGTTCCATACAATCTTCGGCGTTGCCCACCTTGAACAGTTTTGAGCAAACGCTTTCACTTTGAATTGACCAGGCCAAGAACGGTTAATGGAGATCTTATGAAGACACAGGAAATGCCAGCAGTTTTTGCGAATCTTGTGAAATAGGGAAGCTTGTCCGGCGGTTGTCGATGTTGGCGTAATTCGACGGGCACCCGTACGATATCGGGCAAGATAAGCGTTTGCCGCGCTCTCCGAAGAGTGGCTTGAGATTGCCGGATCGCTCCTGGGGAGTGCTGCGGGGTTGCTGAGGTGGAATCTGACCGAGGCTAAAGGACTATTTCGGGATCAAGTACGAGTCAGGAACGCCCTCGTCCAAGGTTGCGAGGATCGCGCCATTAGCGGTCGCGAGGCTACACAAATGACCATCGCTAATTTGCTTAGGCATTTTGACCCACGTAGGAAGATTGGACACATCGTGCGTGTCGGGAAAGAACGTGAGGCGAGAAGTGCGCACTTCCTTCAGGCGCAGCAGCAAGGTACGGGCTTGAGCAACCGTAAACCCGTAGGCTGGAGCTTGCGCTAGCACGCGCACGAATCCGAGTTCGGTAATCGAGCAACTGGCCAGCTGCGGTGAACCGGAGGACCGCACCCAATGGGCGAGGCGAGCGTGGAACTCGTGATTGATGAAGCCGAGAGCGACCAGGGCGTTCACGTCAAGCAGATACATCATGGAAAATTCGCCAATATTTCTTCCACTTCCTTGCTGCTCAATACAGGGGCAGCAGGACCGGCACTGAGAGCGGGTAGTCCAGTAACGGGATCCGTCACGAACTTGCCGCGGTGAGGCCGTTTCCGTCGCGGCGTGAGTACGATTTTCCCATCTTCTATATTGGCGTCCAGGGGATCTCCCGCGCGAATATCGAGTCGGCGGCGAAGCGGGCCGGGAAGAACCACTTGTCCCTTGGTCGAGACCTTGGTTTGCATGTAAGACAATCTTACCATCGTTTCCCTGATCCGGCAACCGGCTGTCCATATTTCTCATCTTTCGCGGGTTAATCCTGGCGGCGGGAGAACCTCGAGTCCTGCGATGAATTTCTGAGCGCGGGTTTCCGGAGTCTAGGTGGAAGGCGTACTACCAGATGTCCATGCACGAACAACGAGAGTTGACCGTAGAGCCGCTCGATTGCGAGAGTCGATCTCTGGAGTCCGGTGCACTCGGATCGCCATGCTTTCGCTGAGGCTGGTCCGACGTAGGAACCTCCTTATTTGTAGGTCGCAGGCTGAAAACTTTCCCTCTTCCCTCCCCCTGGTGGCCTCAGTACGCTAGACATCGACAAACCGGTGCCAGCCTTCCGCCGCAGAGCAGGAGAGCAAGCGATACCGCGGAATCACGCCGGAGCGCAGAAGGGCAAGGTCGAGGCTAGCTGAGGCTCCAGGTCACGAGTTGAATGAAGCGGTTGGGGAAGATGCCAATAAAAAGGGTAGCGAAAGCGCTGACACCCAGGGCAACCTTCATGGCGGGGCTGACCGGAAGGCGGGACGAGTCCAGGGCCTCGCGCATGAACATAGCGTTGGCAATGCGCATGTAGTAGTACAGGCCAAACACCGCATAGACCACGGCCAAGGAAGCCAAAACGTAATGGCCGCTCTCCACCAGACTCAGGAAGATGAAGTACTTTCCATAAAAGCCTGCCAGAGGCGGAATCCCCGCCAACGACAGCAAAAAGATGAGCATCAGGACGGCTTCCGCGGGGGCGCGGGAATAAAGGCCTGCAATGTCGTCGATGTCGTCGCCAATGACGTCGCGCTGGCGGAGCGAAGTGATGACCGCAAACGCGCCCAGGTTCATGAAGGTGTAGACCAGCAGGTAGAGGAGGATCCCGCGAAAGCCGTCGGCCACCGCCGCGGGATACTCTACCGAACCGAAGGCGACGAGTCCGAGCAGCATGTACCCCACATGAGCGATGGAGGAGTAGGCGAGCAGCCGCTTGAGATTGTTCTGCGTGAGCGCTGCTAAATTGGCGCCGGTCATGGTGACGACCGAGACGAACACGACCAGCGGAAAGTAAACGCTCCGCAAGGGATATAAGCCCCACACGAAAATGCGAAGGAGCATCGCCCAGGCGGCCGCCTTCACCGCGACCGACATGAAGCCGGTGACACTGGTGGGCGCCCCTTCGTAAGCGTCGGGCGCCCACTGGTGGAAGGGAACGGCGGCAATCTTGAAGAACAGACCGGTGGCGGTGGTCAGTAAGGCAATCATCGTCACCGGAGTGGCGTGGTCGTGATGAGCCGCCATTTGGCGACCGATGCCCTCGCCGATGTCCGCCAGATTCGTACTCCCGGTCAGGCCATAGAACAGGGATAAGCCGTAGGCAAAGATTCCCGAGGAGAACGCACCGAGCAACAGGTATTTCAACGCGGCTTCGTTCGAACGGCGATCGGTGCGAAGAAAGCCCACCAACACGTAAGTCGAGATGGCCATCAGCTCCAGGCCGATGAAGATGAGCACGATGTCATAGCCTGCCGCCATCGCAATCATGCCGATCACCGAGAACAGAATGAGGGCGTAGAACTCTCCGTGGTGCTCCTTCTCGATTTCGAGGTATCGCACCGAAATCAAGATGGCCAGGGCCGCTCCCGCCAGAAACAAGTAGGTGAAATAGATGGCAAAGTGGTCCATGCACAGGGAGTGCATAAAGGCCCACTGCACCCGTTGTCCATGCTCGGCGAGTTCTCGCTGCACGAGCTGAATCTTAAACACGCCGGCGGCCCCAAACAGCACTCCGATCAGAGCGGTAGCCGCATTCATCCACTTCCACTCGGCCGGGATCATCAAATCGATGAGCAGGATAGCGAGCGCGAAGAGCGTCAACAAAATGACGGGCAGCGACAGCAGGTAATCGATGCCGGTGAAGTACTGTGCGGCGGTCACTTACTGATTCCCTTCGGTGGGGTTGCCGCCCGCGCCGCGCGACGGTACCCGCGCGGGCTGGGTGGAAGCGTTGACCCCGCCTCTCAGGCCCGGATAATCGGGGCGCACGGTCTGGACCAGCTGATTGACAGGTTGCTCTAGGATCTCGAAGAACGGCTTGGGATACAGGCCGATCCAAAAGGCCAGAACGAGAAGCGGGGCGAAGGTCAGCACTTCGCGCGGCGTCAGATCGTGCAGCTTCTCGTTCTTGGGATTAGTTACGGTTCCAAAGAACACTCGCTGATACAGCCACAGCAAGTAGGCCGCCGCCAAAACCACGCCCGGCACGGCCCACGCCGCCCACTTCCAGCTCTCCAGGAACGTGCCCTGCAAGATCGTAAATTCGCCCACGAAACCGTTGAGCAGGGGCAGTCCCATGGAAGACAGGAACATGATCATGGTGATGGTGGCGTAGAGCGGCATGACGTTCGAGATGCCGCCATATTCCGCGATTTCCCGCGTGTGACGCCGCTCGTAAAGAATGCCCACGATCAAAAACAGCGCCCCTGTCGAAATGCCGTGGTTGATCTGCTGCAGCACCGAACCGCTAAGCCCGATCGGGTTCAGCGCGAAGATGCCCAGGGTGCAGAAACCCAGGTGGCTCACCGAGGAGTAGGCGACCAGTTTCTTCATGTCTTTCTGCATCAGCGACACCAGCGCGCCGTAGATGATGGCGACAATTGAAAGCAACATCATCCAGCCTCGCACCTTGGGGTGCATGGCGACGTCCGGAAAAAAGGGCAGAGAAAACCGAATGAAGCCGTAGGTTCCCATCTTCAGCAGGACCCCGGCCAGGATGACCGAACCTGCCGTGGGGGCTTCGACGTGGGCGTCGGGAAGCCAGGTATGAAAGGGAAACATCGGGACTTTAATGGCGAAGGCCAGGAAAAATGCCAGGAACAGTAGAATCGCAAACGTCGCCCCATAGGCAGGATCGTGGAAGATGTGCGGGGCAGTGCGATAGAGGGCTTGAATACTGAACGTGTATTGCCCGGTCTGGCGATAGTTGTAAAAGTAGAGGAACAGCACGGCCAGCAGCATCAGCACCGAGCCGAGCAGGGTATAGAGGAAGAACTTGATCGCGGCATAGAGCTTGCGCGGCCCGCCCCAGATGCCGATCAGCAGGTACATGGGTACCAGCATGGCTTCCCAGAAGACGAAAAACAGGAAGAAATCGAGGGACATGAAAACGCCCAACATGCCGGTCTGCAACACCAGGAACCAGATGTAGTACTCCTTGACCCGGTTCTCGATGGCGGACCAGGAGGAAAGAATCGAGATCCATCCGAGTAGGGTGGTCAGCATGATCAGCAGGAAGGAAATGCCGTCGATGCCGAGCACATATCCCGCACCGATCGAGGGAATCCATTGATTCGGTGCGCCCTCCACGAACTTGAAGCCGGGCTCGAAACGCCTTTGCCAGAACCAGGGGACTAGCGGCAGGGAAACGATAAAGCCGGCAAGGGCAAAGATGTTGCCGATCCAGCGAATGGCGCCCTTCTCGTCCTGGGGGACGAAAAGCAGCAGAATGGCTCCTAGGAGCGGCGTGAACAAGATGACCGAGAGAATGTGATTCTGCATTGTTCATCCCTGACGCGGGCGACTGCGCCCGCGCCTCAGGCCTTTCATCGCCAGGCGTAGTAGGCGACGAATCCGATCAGACCGAATACCATCACTAAGGCATACCACTGCACCAAACCCCACTGCAGCATCCGTGCGGGATAGGAAAGAAGGCGCGACAAAAACGCCGGACCATTGACCAGCAGGCCGTCGATAATGAACCTGTCCCACCAACTGGAAAGGCTTGCCGTGAGGCGCGTGATCCAGGCTGTTCCGTTCACCATGCCATCGATGAAGCGGGAATCGAACCAGAAAGAGGCATCCCCCAAACCCAGTGCGCCCAGGCGGACAGGACCCAAGCGGCGATGCCCGGTAAAGGCATAATCATAAGCTTCGTCCACGTAATACTTGTTATAGAGGACAGTATAGAGGGGTCGGGCGGAAGCCTCGATGGGCTCGACGTACCCTTTGTCGGCGTGGCGATACGCTTTCCATGCCATACCCCAACCGGCGGCGGCCGCCGCAATCGAAAGAACCATCAACAGATACTCGGTCCCGCTGGTGTGTTCTTCCTCGCGGATCCCTGCCGCCAGCTGGGCGCTCTCCCCTGTCTCTCGAAAAACCCGGGCCTCGCGGGCAAACACCGGCTCTAAAAATTTCGTGAAGCGGTCGGAACCTCCCAAGCTGTGCGGCCAGCCCAACCATCCCGCCCCAATCGCCCCGATGGCGAGCACCACGAGCGGAACCGTCATCGACTTCGGCGATTCGTGGATAGGGTGTCCGCTTTCCCGGACCATGCGCGGGCGGCCATGAAAGGTGAGATACATCAGCCGGAACATGTAGAAGGCAGTCATCAATGCCGTGGCATAGCCGACAAACCACAGCACACGATAAGCACCGCCTTCGGAAGACCAAGTCTGCCATAGGATTTCATCCTTCGAGAAGAAGCCGGCGAAGGGCGGAATTCCCGCGATGGCCAAGGTTGCGACGAACATCGTCCAATGCGTGATCGGGGTACGATGATGAAGATCCCCCATGTTGCGCAGGTCCTGCTCTCCGCTCAGAGCATGCATGACCGACCCGGCGCCGAGAAACAGCAGCGCCTTGAAGAAGGCGTGGGTGAAGACGTGGAAGATGCCGGCTGCGAATGCGCCGACGCCCAGCGCCAGGAACATGTACCCCAGCTGGGAGACGGTCGAATAGGCAAGCACCCGTTTAATGTCGTTTTGCACCAGGCCGATGGAGGCGGCCAAGATGGCGGTCAGCGCGCCGATGAAGGCTACGGTCTTCATCGTGGTCGGCGCCAGCACGAACAAGGCGTTCGAGCGCGCCACCATGTACACCCCCGCGGTCACCATGGTGGCGGCGTGGATCAGAGCCGACACCGGCGTCGGGCCTTCCATGGCGTCAGGCAGCCAGACATAAAGAGGAACCTGGGCGGATTTTCCGCATGCGCCAACAAACAGGAGCAAGGTCGCCACCGTGATAACCGGATCCCCGATCGAGAAACTGCCGCTGCGGGCAAGACGGTTCACGTCGAGGTAGCGCAGGGAGCCAAAGTACCAGGCAAGGGTAAACATGCCCAGCAGGAATCCGGCATCTCCGATGCGGTTGACGATGAATGCCTTAGCCGCGGCATTGCTGGCCGACTTGCGATGGAAATAAAAGCCAATCAGGAGATAGGAACATAAGCCCACACCTTCCCAGCCCACAAACATCAGCACATAGTTGTTGGCCAAAACCAAGGTGAGCATGGAGAACATGAACAGGTTCAAGTACCCGAAGAAGCGGTAGTACCCGTGCTCGTGGGCCATGTAGCCGATCGAGTAGATGTGGATGAGCATGCCGACGCCGGTGACGAAAAGCAGCCATATGCTGGAGAGCGGGTCGAGCAGAAATCCTGCGTCGGCCTCGAAGATGGCCGGAGTTCCGTTCGAGGTTACGTAGTTCAGTGTGCCCGAGTCGGCGGCCGCGCCGCGAGGAACGGAATCGCTGCCGAGCCAGGTGTAAAGAATGGTTTGATAGGGCTGCC
Source organism: Terriglobales bacterium (assembly GCA_035622175.1). Classification (GTDB taxonomy): domain Bacteria; phylum Acidobacteriota; class Terriglobia; order Terriglobales; family Acidobacteriaceae; genus JAFAGX01. The sequence goes on from DASPVV010000190.1 coordinate 9,064, forward strand.
CCGGATTGTCCCGCGCGTACCCCGTGTATTGCCAAACGCCGGCACAGGCGAGGACAAAGGCGAGGACCACCGCGCCCACGCAGACGGCACTGACCGCCGCCTTCTCCAGCCGGCTGCCGAAGAAGAACATGAGGGTCGCGCCCGCGGCCGGCAGCAGCGGAATGAGCCAGATGTGGGATAAGAAGAACATGTCGTCGGTCGTTGCGACTACCCCCGGGACGGGTTACCACTTCAACAGATCCACCTCGTCTACATTCACGGTCTCCTTATTGCGGAAAAAGGCGATCAAGATTCCCAGGCCCACAGCGGCTTCGGCGGCGGCATCGGTTACTACAAAGATCGCGAAGATCTGTCCGTGCAGCCCCCACAGGCGCGAGAAGGCGACCAAGTTAAGGTTCACCGCATTCAGGATCAGTTCGATCGACATCAGTACGATGACCACGTTTCGCCGCGTGAGCACGCCGATCACCCCCAGCAGAAACAGGGCTGCGCCAAGCACCAGATAGTGCAAAGTCGATATGTCGAGCATGGCATGCATAAGCAGCCTCGCGCTACCTGCGTTGAGCTAGGAGCGTCGAGCCATCTTCTGACTCGGACATGGCCGGCTCACAACTGCTGGCCGGAAGCTCATAGCCAACTTCAAATTCTCTTCTTCGCCATTACTACCGCCCCGATGATCGCCACCAGCAGCAACAGCGAGGCGATCTCGAAGGCAAACATATAAGTTCCGTTCATGCGATCTAACAGCAAGGTCGCGACGCGCT
>DASPVV010000191.1:0-75520 GCA_035622175.1 Terriglobales bacterium
CCTCGCTGCCAGTGCTGGCGTGGGCTTGGATCGCCGTGCCCAGGTCGGTGGTGCGGCCATCGTGCAACAGGAAGATCCGCTGCCCCAGGCCCCACAAGGGAGCCGTGCGGAACTGATCGCCGCCGGCGCTGCCCTGCGACACATTGTCCGCCAGGCCGGTACCCATGTGATGGATTTCAATATCCGAGAAGGCGTTCACTGGCACGTTGCTCAACGCGGAACCGAAGGACGACGGTTGGGTTGTACCAGGCGATGGATTGTGGCAGGTTGCACAGCCGATTGAGCTGAACAAGGCGCTGCCCTGAGCAATGGTTGCGGCAGGGACAGCCGTTCCATTCAGCACGACCCCACCCGGGGCAGGCGGAGCCAGGAAGCGCATGAAGTTGGCGAACGCCGATACGTCATCGAGAACCAAAATATTCGGCGACGCTTGCGGGTTAATCTCGTCTTCGGGGTATCCTTGCCCGTCGAGGTTCAGACAATTCGCCGGCAGCCCGGTGCCCTGCTGATCTTCTTCCGGCAGCGGACGCTCGGTGGGAAACACCTCGTTGGTGATGCCCATCTCGACGTTGTAAGCTTCACCGGCAAAGATTTGTAGCGATTTATTCTGCGCCTTCCAACCGAAGCGGCTGATGGTGCCGTCGTTGCCGTTATGGTTGAAAGTGCCGGCAACGCCAAAGTTGTTACTGAGATTGGCCGCTTGATTCTGGAGCAGGGTAGAATCGTCAAGATTCTCGATCAGGCCTAAGCCAAAGGTAGGCGTAGGAATTCGGAAGATGACGTTGCCCGTTGCCACGGCCTGCGCGAAGGGGGGCTGCGCCAGGCTGCAAGTGCCGGCGTCGTCGCGGCCGGTAACCGTGAAGAGGTCTTCCACTCCGCCGTTCGGAGCGCTGGTGTTGACCGTGCCGTTCGAATTGAAGAAGAACGGGAAGCGGGCTTCACGGGTTGGGCCGCTGGCGGTAATGAAACTTGGCGTGGTGCTGCCGGGCGCAATCCCACTGCTACTGAATGCGAATTGGGGATTCACGGCAGGTCCTGACCCGCCAACTTCAGGTTGCGCGTGACAAGAAGCGCAAGAATTTGAGTTAAACCGCGGCCCCAACCCAGTGTTCGCGGAGTCGGAGACGGTCTCAATGGTTTGGAAGCGACTCTGACCGTCTACGAAAAAGGCAGTGTAGCCGGTCGGGTCACTATCAGGGTTAATGATGGTTCCGCCGGTGCCGCGCGCGGTGGTCTGAGCTCCAGGGTCGCTGGGGTCACCACCACCACCAGACCCAGTGGGCGGCGCAGGCGTAGGCGTAGGAGTAGGCGTAGGCTGGGCCGGCTGCGGGAAATGCGAGAATCCCTGACCTCTCGAGCCTCCAAACTGCCCAAACTGCCCAAACTGCCCCTGCTGCGCGCGTGCAGTCGGCAGTGGCAACAACGAAATCATTAGAGCGAGCGCCAACAACCGCAAAGCTCTGCGTTTGATCGGCGCGCCAACGACGAGCGAATTCGCGACTCTAAAGTTTTTCCAGTTTCGAGCGGCATGCTTGTTTCCCGGCACTTTCATGGTGGGTGTCCTCTCTCTAGCGCTTGCGCTCTAGTTTCTGTTCTGTCGTACCAGGCATCTCCTGGCTAGCAGAACGCCTGCTTCTTAGGCTGTCGGCTGTAGGACAAGTGGGGGGCTCGGCAAATCAGCGACGCTTAGATTGTTTTGACAAGTGGCGTAATGTTCGCAATCGTAGGCCGGGAGCGGGTTCAGAACAACGAGAAAAGCGTGGCAGATGTTGCTTTTCGGTGGCGGGAGTTGCTACTGCGGGCGCGAAGCTGCCCGGCGGGCGCGGATTTCCGTGGGAGCGCAGCCGCGCAGTTTCTTAAATTCACGGCTGAACTGGCTGCGGTCCTCGAACCCAAGCGTGGCGGCAATTTCTTTCACGCTGAGGAACGATTCATCGAGCAATTGTTCGGCTTGCCTCATCTTCAGGTCGAGAACGTATTGCTTGGGGGACACCGAGGTCTCGGCCTTGAACAAGCGGATAAAGTGCCAGGGGGAGAGGTGTACCTCGGACGCTAGTTCGCGCACGGGCAGATTGCGATGCAATTCCTCCCGCATGATTCCTATGGCAGTCTCGATTCGTCGATCCATGCATCACCTGTCAGCGCCACACCCCTCCCTGCTTCACGACTTGGACTTGGAGCATGCGGGAAGAGAAGTTGGGGAGGGCTCATTTGGACTTTGGTATGAGAGCATCGCCACCATGGTTCGGCCCTTCCAGCTAAACCGAGGTCTCGTGCTGCCGCTACGCGACGAGCGAAGCCAGGCAAGACCCGGGCTGCGGGTCGATAGTGTCTAGTCAAGAAATATTGCCGGGCCTACACGAAAGTCAAGATGTCCCGAAGTACAGTGGGTTCCTGCCGAGATGCCAAGCCGGGCTGGCATTTGGGCGTGGTCCCAGGGTAACTACCCAAGACCGTTCCTCTATCCTCTCGTTGTGGATATGGGTGTAGCCAATCCGGCCAAACCCTACGTCGATGCGATCGCTTGGTAACGTCGATGCTTTCCTCTGGTAGGATTCTCCGGTGGCGTACGAGCTTCTGCCTCAGGCGTACCAGTTTTGAGGCTGGGATTTCTATGAATCCAGTGCGAACGGAGACAAGGCAGGGAGAGGAGGCGAGTATTTCCCAAGGAGAGCGCCCCAGCCGATTTCGTTGGACAATCTGCGCCATGCTGTTTGCGGCGACGTCGATCAATTACATGGATCGGCAAGTGATCGGCCTGCTGAAGCCGACACTCCAACAAAGCATGGGCTTCACGGAGATCAACTACGGCTACATCGTGGCCGCGTTTCAGGTCGCTTACGCCTTCGGATTACTGGTCGCAGGCCGTCTCGTGGATCGGTTGGGCATTCGGGCCGGCTATGCGCTGTTCATCGCGGTATGGAGTCTGGCCGGCATGGGGCACGCCCTGGCGCGGTCTGCTCTTGGATTCGGCCTGGCCCGCTTCTTTCTTGGCCTGGGCGAAGCCGGCAACTTCCCGGCCGCGGTTAAGACGGTGGCGGACTGGTTTCCACAAAGGGAGCGCTCGCTCGCCACAGGCATCTTCAACTCCGGCTCGAACGTGGGGGCGGTTGTTGCTCCGGCCCTTATTCCCTGGATCACCCTTCATTTCGGTTGGCGGGTCGCATTTCTTGCCACAGGTCTCGTCGGCCTGCTGTGGATGGCATGGTGGCTTAAGAACTATCGTCCGTCCTCGGACTTGAGGTTGGCCGCCTCCGGGCGGCACGAGGTCGACCGTGAGGGACTCGTACAGGCAGGGTCAGCCATCCCGTGGTTGAAGCTCCTCACCCACCGGCAGACTTGGGCATTCTCGATTGCCAAGTTTCTCACCGACCCGATCTGGTGGTTCTATCTCTTCTGGTTGCCGTCCTTCTTCGATTCGCGTTTTCACCTTGGCCTATCCCAGCTCGGCTTGCCCCTGATCATCGTTTACAACGTTTCGGTGATCGGCAGCATTGGCGGAGGCTGGCTTCCTCGACTGTTTCTGAGCGTGCCGCCTGATCGTGCGAAGGCGCGCATGTCCGCCATGCTGATCTGTGCGGCCCTTGCGGTTCCCATGTTTGCCGCCGGCAGTTCGCATTCCAAGTGGGCTGCCGTGGGACTGCTAAGTCTTGCCGCCGCCGCCCATCAAGGGTGGTCGGCGAATCTCTTCACGATTCCTTCCGACATCTTCCCGCGTAGTGTGGTAGGCGCAGTGGTTGGCATCGGCGGCATGGCGGGCGCCGTCGGAGGCGCGATTTTCTCGGTAGGCGCCGGCAAGATTCTCGAGTTGACCCACAGCTATGGGGCACTTTTTGGCATTGCCGGCAGCGCTTATTTGATATCGATCGCGATCCTTCACCTGCTTGCTCCCGGTCTGAGGAAAGTGGAGTTCATAGCATGAGTCTTTATGTCGCCAAGGGCAGTCCCGACCTGGAAATCTCCGGCATGGAGTTGCAGGGCCTGCTGTTCGAGGGGTTAAGCAAACTCGGAGAGCGCCGCCACGTGCTCGCCGTGCCCCCGGATCAGACACGCAGAGAGTCACGCGCGGGCGAATTGACGCGCTCCGTATATGACTACTACGGCAGTCGGCTCGAAGCGGTCTTGCCCGCCTTGGGCACGCACGCGGCGATGTCGCCGAGCCAGCTGACCGGTATGTTCGGCACCATGCCGTATGAGCTCTTTCGCGTTCACAACTGGCGCACAGACACCGAGACGCTCGGGGAAGTTCCGGCTGCATTCCTCGACGAACAATCCGAAGGCAAATTGAACTATCCCTGGCCGGTGCAGGTGAATCACCTGATTCCAGGCGGCGGCTTCGACCTGGTGCTTTCTCTCGGGCAAGTGGTGCCCCATGAAGTGAGCGGAATGGCGAACTACAACAAAAACATTCTGATCGGAACGGGCGGGCGGGACAGCATTAACCGCAGTCACTATCTGGGTGCGGTTTACGGGATGGAACGCATCATGGGTCGCACCGACAACCCGGTGCGCTGTGTTCTCAACTACGCCTCCGACCACTTCCTCAGGCAAATCCCCATCGTTTATGTGCTGACCGTAGTAGGGAGCAGCCTGAGCGGCAATGGTGTCCTGCGCGGTCTGTTCATCGGCGACGACGTCGAGTGTTTCCATCGCGCTGCGGAACTAAGCCTAGCGGTCAACTTGGAGATGCTCGACCGTCCCATCCGCAAAGCCGTCGTCTATCTGGATCCCGAGGAATATAAGAGCACCTGGCTGGGCAACAAAGCCGTCTACCGCACGCGCATGGCGCTCGCCGACGGCGCAGATCTCATCATTCTCGCCCCCGGCGTGAAGGAGTTCGGCGAAGACCGCGGCATCGACGGGCTGATCCGCAAGTATGGATACCGGGGCACGGCTCGAACCCTGGCCAGCGTCGCAGCCCATGGCGATTTGGCCAACGACCTGAGCGCGGCCGCGCATCTCATTCATGGTTCCTCCGAAGGACGCTTCTCGATCACCTGGTGTCCCGCTCATCTGACGCGTGAAGAGGTGGAAGGGGTTGGCTTTGCCTACGGCGACCTGCGCACGATGCTGGCGCGCTACGATCCCGCCAAACTACAGGCAGGCAAAAACAGGATCGACGGTGAGGAGATCTTTTTCATTGCGAATCCCGGTCTCGGACTGTGGGCCTACCGAGGCAGATTCTGAATCGAGGGGGGAAGTGGCGGATGGGCGATTGAGACTTGAGAAATTTTCAGTCGGAGTCGGGGACCGCTTTTTGCATCAGGCGAAAGCGCAACTGCAAGCGTGCATTCGTGCTTCTCAACCCGGAGTCGACGTCGTCCCGGTGTGGAACAAGTCGAACCGGGAGCACGACCTGATCGGCTCGGAGCCGGCGTCAACCCGGGCGGCGGCGGATGCGGCCGTGAAGGCTCTCGCCTGGACCAAGCCGTACTACTGCGACGCGGACCACATCAATCTCCAAACCGTTGCCCGATTCCTTCCCTGCTGCGACTTCTACACCATCGACGTGGCGGATTGCATAGCCCGCAAAGCGGACTCATCGTCGATCGATGCCTTCCTCGGGCGGCACCCTGAGTTGATCGGCGAGATCAGGCTTGAGGGCATCGATCGAAGCTTCGCGATCACGCCTGCACTCCTGTTCCAGGTGGCCAGCAAGTTTCTTCTTGCCGTAGAGCAGGCCGCCGCCGTTTACCGCAAGATTGCGTCGGCAAAAGGGAAAGACAACTTTGTATGCGAGATCTCTCTCGATGAGACCGATTGCGCCCAAACTCCGCTCGAGCTGCTCATCATTTTGGCGGCCGTTGCCGATGAAGGCATTCCTTTGCAAACCATAGCGCCCAAGTTCAGCGGGCGTTTTAACAAGGGAGTCGATTACGCCGGCGACGTCTCCGCGTTTGCCCGCGAATTGGAGCTCGATCTGGCGGCAATTGCTTATGGTGTTCGAGAATACGGGTTGCCCGGAAACCTGAAACTCAGCATACACTCGGGCAGCGACAAATTCTCCCTTTATCCAGCGATGCACTCCGCCTTGAAGAAGTTCCATGCGGGGGTTCACCTGAAGACGGCTGGGACCACGTGGCTCGAAGAGGTCCTTGGCCTGGCCGAAGCTGGAGGAGACGGCCTGGTGCTGGCCAAGGAGATTTATGCCGAGGCCTTCGCCCGGCGCCGAGAATTGAGTCAGCCCTATGCTAGCGTGCTTGCCATCGACCCCCGCAAGCTTCCCGCGCCGGCCGACGTTCAGCGTTGGTCGTCCGAGGATTTCACCTCCGCACTCCGGCACGACCCTCGATCCGGTTCGTACAATCCGAATCTCCGCCAGTTGCTCCACGTCGCCTTCCCGGTCGCCGCAAGGATGGGGCGCAGGTATCTTGATCTGCTCCAAGCCGATCAAGAAGTGATCGCCAAGAATGTGACCTACAATCTCTATGCCCGCCATATCCGGCCGCTGTTTCTAGGTGGCGGGGATGGAGCGGGCGCATGATTCTGATACTTTTCGGCGTGAGTGGCGCCGGCAAGACGACGATTGGACGGCTGCTCTCCGAGCGGCTGGGCTGGCACTTCGAGGATGCCGACGAGTACCACCCGCCGGCCAACCGGCAGAAGATGCGGGCGGGAAGTCCGCTGACCGACGAAGATCGCAAGCCTTGGTTGAATGCCTTGCATCGCCGCATCGCGGAGTTCATCGCTCGCGGGGACAATGCCATCTTGGCCTGCTCCGCTCTCAAGCAACAATATCGCGACTTGCTGGTCGGGTGTTTCCCACCCGATCAGTTCCGCTTTGCCCTGCTCGATGCCCCGCACGACCTGTTGCGAGAGCGCCTTCGGAAACGGCACCATCCGTATATGAATCCCAACCTGCTGGACACTCAGCTGGCTACTCTCGAAGTGCCGGCGGATGCATGGCGCGTCTCGGTCTGCGGGACCGAGGAAGAAGCAGTCGAACAGTTGCTCGGAAAACTCCAGGGTACGCAGGAGCCGAGCCAACCGCCGAAGAACGAGCGGCGGCCCTCGAAGTAGGGAACGAGACCAGAAGGATTCGGCTGGCTGCCGAGGTCGCGGTCAGCCTCTGGGCACATCGGCATCGAGCGCGCTTTGCGCCTTGGGTTTCCGAAGCTGGTGCCGTTTCGGGAGGATTATGGTGGTGGTAAAGGTGTTGGCCGACAAAACCACCCTCGGCCAAGCGGCCGCTGCGCAAGCGGCCACGGCCATTCGGCGGGCGATTGCGGAGCAGGGGCGCGCTCGCATTGTGGTGGCAACCGGCACCTCCCAAATCGACTTTCTTGCCGCACTCACCCAAGCCAACGCCGTCGATTGGCAGCGCGTGGAGCTCTTCCATTTGGATGAGTACATCGGCCTACCGATCACCCACCCGGCCAGCTTCCGCAAATACCTGCTGGACCGACTGATTCGAAGAACGGGAATGACTGACTATCATTTTCTCGACGGTGATCGGCCGGATCCCCTGCAGGTGGCGCAGCAGGTCGGACGCGAGCTGAACTCCGCACCGATCGATGTGGCCTTCGTGGGCATCGGAGAGAATGGGCACTTGGCCTTCAACGATCCGCCCGCCGACTTCGCAACCGAGCAGCCCTACCTGATCGTCAATTTGGATGAAGCCTGCCGCCGCCAACAGGTCGGGGAGGGATGGTTTCGCGATCTTTCCGAAGTGCCCCGGCAAGCCATCTCCATGTCGGTTCGCCAGATACTGAAAGCCAAAGAGATCTTGGCGGTTGTCCCCGAGGCTCGAAAGGCAAGCGCGGTGAAAGCCTGTCTGGAAGGAGCCATCACGGCTCTTGCTCCGGCCTCCATCCTTCGTACCCATTCGAATACCAGCGTGTACTTAGACACGGGTTCCGCCAGCTTGTTAAGCGAACCCTGGCAATTTTCCACCTAATCCAAGTCACTTCCGGTGAACAAACCGTGCGCAGACATTAGCCCACGGTTCCCATCCGCAGGAGAATCCCGATTTGCTCGAAGGTGCGTTGGCCAGTCTTGAAGTGCCAACCGATACGTGGCATATTTCCTTGGCGGGTCGGGGAAAGAGGCCGTGCTAGAGCGGCCTCCGCCGCCTCAAGCTTGCTTCGGAACCGGCGATCGAGAACGGATTGGGCTGGCAGCGGAAGGGCTGGCTTGAGCACCGCGATGCGATGCTCTGGGGCAATCACGGTTCGAAGCCAGGCAACCCATGCATTCAGCGATGGCCGGGAAGAGTGAGCTGCGACCGACTCACCATTCTTGAAAAGCTCGAGGACTTCAGTCGATGCTCACGGTTTCACCCGCTGACCGCCTGTTCATTCTCACCGGGGCGGGAGTAAGCGCGGAAAGTGGCATTCCTACCTTCCGAGGTGTGGGTGGCTTCTGGCGAGAGTACCGGATCGAGGAAGTCGCTTCACCCCAGGCTTGGCGACGGGATCGGCGGTTGGTATGGGAATTCTACTCGATGCGTCGGCGCGCAGCTTCAGCCGCCAGACCGAATCCGGCACACTTCGCCTTGGCAAGACTTTCCCGCGATCTGCCCGAGTGCCTATTCCTCTGCACCCAGAACGTGGACGATCTTCACGAACAGGCAGGGGCGAGACAGGTGGTGCATATGCATGGGGAACTTTTCAAAAGCCGCTGCGATACCTGCAGCCGCCCGCCCTTTGAGGACACCACTCTCTACGAGCCTCCTGCCGAGCTTCCCCGGTGCGGGTGCGGAGGCTGGATTCGTCCTCATATTTGTTGGTTTGGTGAAGTACCGTTCGCCTTGGATCACATTTACCACGCGCTAGATCAATGCACTCTCTTTGTGGCGATTGGAACCTCGGGTACTGTCGAACCCGCCGCCGGCTTGGTGGCTCGTGTTTTTGGCCGGGTCCGGACCGTCTATGTTGGTCCGGAAGAACCTGCCAACGCTTCCTCGTTTACCGAATGTCATCGCGGCCAAGCCGGTGAGATACTGCCGGCGTTGTTCACCATGGTGCGGTGAGCTTTGGATTTCCCCGAGTGATCCGGCGAAAGCAGTAGGGTCGACCTCGGGGAGCGGTGAGGGCTTGATCAGCGGAGCGGCTGCAGTGTCGCACTGGGGAATCCGCTGTTCCCGAAATGGAAGTCTGTACGTTCGCCCGGCTTCTTGCCGGGCGCTGGTATCAGCCGTGCAGTGAGTGGTTTATGCCACTTGAAAGCCAGGCTCGCCACGTCCCCGATGATTCGTTCCAGCTGCTGTTCGGAAACATCTCCGGGCAGCGGGATTGTGTCCAGTCCGGTGCCACATACCGCCGAGTAGGCGAGCAGAGAATCTAGGTCGAAGTCGCCTTCGCTCCATCGATCGGCGAGCACGGGGTCTTCGAGTACCGGCAGCATGAGACCGGAGAAGCCGACCCGCTTGACCGAGATGGAATGCTCGGCTTCGGTGATCACGGCAGCCGCCGAGAGCGTTCCCATCGATCCGAACTTGGCTTGCAGCAGGGTTTCAATGGCGGCGGCCAGGGAGGAATCGGAGATCGGTGCGGGCGTAGGGTCGAGCCCCAGGTACTTCCAGGAGGATGCGTTTTCCACTTGGGTGCCGATGGCCTCGACCGCCCGCGCTTCCTGCTCAAATCCCCGCGCAAGAAGTTTCTTCGCCAGCTCGAGATCCCCGTTCGCCCCGGCCACAACATCGGAAACAAAAGCTCCCGCTTCCCAGCCCAGCGAAAACTCATGGCCCGCACCGTCGTGATGGGAGGCGGGGAAGAATGGCGTGTGGGGTGGCACCATGGCCACCGCTGCGAAATCAAGGTTGTTCACTCCATTTGGACTATGGTCTTCGAGGTATTTGATCACCTGCGCAGCGGCTCGCACCGAACTCCACTGCACTCCGCCTTCATCCGCCACCACCAAGCTGGCGTTCACTTTGGTGGTTGCCAAAGCGAGGCGGAGCAACTCCAGTTTTGTGGCATCCGGCAAGTCGGCCGGAGTCAGAGGCCCGACGTTCAGCAAAAACGAATACTTCCTCGACAATTCGTCAAGCGTCTTGAACAAATCCAGAGCTTGTGCTCGGGATCGGTCGCCTACATAGCGGGGGAAGGGTTGGGTTGTGATGCGGAGAGTCTGAACTTCGTAGCCAGCCTTTTCAAATGCCTCTTTTGCCTGACGAAGCAGGCCCACGGCCCGCTCAATTTCGGTTTGTGGTTGCAAGGGTTCAATCCGAACAAAGGCGGTGATCGCGCGGATCCGGGGCTTTCGATAAAGCCCGCTCGCCAGAAGGGGCGCAACCCCATAGCCAATGAAAAAGCATGCCAGGACAAACCTGCGGATCGAGGAGAGGTCCCTTCGGTAAAACCGCTGCACCATAGTGCACTCCTTCATGAGAACCAGCGAGCTTGCGCTTTTCGGAATCCTCGAACCAGCGAAATCGAAATGCAAGCGGGGCTGGCAGCCTCGAAGGCGACAGGAGCTACGCAGCCGATTTACCTTCGTATCGCGGCTTGAACTCCTCCATCACAAATGTCTCGTAGGAAGTGGGGGTGGTGTTTTGGGGAGAGCGTGGCTCCAAGGCCCGCATGTAGCCTGAGTTCAAGGCGGCCGACATTCGAAGAAGGAGGTTCGCCATGTCGGGGGACAAACCAAGCTCGATGAGCGCCGCCCGCACTTGCTCCTCCGGCGCCTGACTATAGCGAAGGCTGGGGTTGCCGATGGCTTTCCCGATGATCTCGGCGACTTCGCTCATGCTGATGTCGCGCTGACCCAGCAGCTCGCGGGTTTGCTTCTGCTCGAAGTCCTGCCGCAGCAGAGCATCGGCGGCAAACGCTCCGATGTCCCGGGTTGTGATCATGGGAAGTTTCAGATCGGGATGCAGCGGACCCAGACTTAGGCCCATTTTTTGAATGACGCCAATTTGGGAGAGAGTGTTTTCCATGAAATAACCAGCGCGCAAGTGCAGCACGTGTAAGCTGTTGATGTAATTCAGCTGCTGCTCAAGGTAATGCAAGCCTAAGACGGGACCAGTTCGATCTGGCTTGTCGGCCCCGATGCTGCTCAGAGTGACTACATGGGTGATGCTGGAGCTGCGGAGAGCCGCGGCAAGCGTATCAGTCACGCGATCCTGGAATGACCGATAATCTGGAGTGGTGAAATTGGGAGGCATCATGAGGTAGGCCGCCTTGGCCCCACTGAAGGCCTTGGCCAGGCTCGGTAGCTCAGTGAGACTCGTGACAAACAACTCTGCCCCTTGGGCAACAAGGGCTTCGAGACGGTCGGCGTTCCGGCCGACCACCCGAACCTTTGCGCCTCTGCCTAACAGGGTCTTCGCGACGACCTGTCCAGTATTGCCGGTTGCACCCGTGACGACGTACATTGCCCCTCCATGGATCCTTCGATTCACCCGCCACTGTTGGAGCTTCAAGAAATCTGCCGTGCTGCTGCCTCAGCAGGACCTGTTTCTGCCTGCCTAGAATCGAACCGACTCAAGGATGCCGGCTGGCGCATGCTGGATGTGCCGGAAGGTCAGATTGATGCGCGCATCGAGGATATCGTGCTCCTTGGGAATCTCGTGTTTGAAGTTCCTCTGCGTTGTGCCGGCCATAATCAACAGGCTGCCGTGAGGCAGTCTTTCGGAAAATGCCACCGTTCCGTTTTTTTGCTTAAGGCGGAATAGGCGCTCCGCACCCAGACTGAGAGAAGCGATCACAGGCCCCATTTCAGGCTCGGCATCCGCGTGCAGGCCGACGCTGTCATTGCCATCCCGATAAAGATTGCAGAGCACAGCATTGTAGCCCAAGCAGGGCAGGCGCGAATTCGCATACGCTGCCATCGGCGTAGCTTCTTCGATTCGGGCTTTCAGGGCAAGCAACTCGGGCAACCAGGGGAGGGGGCTGTATTCCCGGCGGGAGTACCTGTACCGAGAGCCTGGGTCGCCGTAGTAGGCCTCGTCGCGAGGCACAATCTGCCCGAACGAAGCCCTGCGCCGCTCCCAGGCACATGCCTTCAACAGCTTGGCAAACCACTGCGCTGCTTCCGCGGGGGGCAGGAAGCGTCTTTCATAATAAACTTCAGCACCGGGAATCGGGATCAAGTCCATGGCTTGATCAGGGCAAATTCCGCAGGTTCAACGTGGTGATGTCGGTGATTCGTGAGTGCGTGGGCATCGCCAGGAACTCCAATGTACCGCCACGCAAGCCGTCACCCGGCGGCTCAATCATACACCCAATCGACGGCTGTGCTAGGTAGGAGGGAACGCGGTCGTCTGCCGTACTTGGCCCCTCACCGCGGGAAGCTTTGGGGCTCCATTCTCCGACAGTTGCCCGCGAATCGAGGGGAGTCGACGAATTTTCTTGTTGGTCATCGCGGGAAGAAGGCTTCGAAGACGACCTTCGTGGATCGGTGGTGAGTGAAAATCCTGGGTTGGCGGAAGACGAAATCCGGGCGACGAAGCGATAGACGACCTGGCATACTCGCTGAGAGAATATTAGGTCTAGAATGAGCTCAACCGTCGCTCAGATACTCCGGAACGCGCTGGTAGAGGGGCGTTGGCACGAGGCTGCGGCACTGCTGCGCAATTCCGATTCGGCCCAGGCGGCCGCCGCCTTGGGCGAGCTCTCCTTCGAACAGCAACAACTTTTGTTCCTCCACTTGCCCCTCGACCTGGCGGCGGTCGTGCTCCCTCACTTTCCCTATTACCAACAATACGTTTTGTTGCACTCGCGGCCGAAAGAACAGATGCGCGCTGTGGTTGACCAGATGAGCTCCGATGCCCGAATGCGCTTCCTCGACGAACTCCCGGAGGAAGCCTGGCGGCGCTTGATGGACGAACTCTCCGACGCCGCGCCGGCGCCACTGAGCGAAGCGCCAAAGGATGTACCCAGGGTCGAGCGCGAGGCCGAACTTGATCTCGAGAAGAAGCGAGAACCCATCATTGAGGCGCGGCAAGTGGAAAAATCGTTTTCCCAGCCGGATGGCAAACAAATCCAGATTATCGCTCCGATGGACTTGTCTGTGGATTCGGATACGATTTGCGCGTTGCTCGGACCCTCTGGATCAGGGAAGTCAACCTTGCTGCGAATTCTGTCGGGGCTGATACCGCCCTCCGGCGGTTCATTATTGTGGCATGGCCAACCCCTGAACCATGGGGGCGCGAATATCGGAATTGTATTCCAGAGTTTTGCCCTCTTTCCCTGGCTGACGGTTCTGGAAAACGTGGAGGTTCCCCTGATCGCGCGTGGCTTGGAGCATACGCTTCGCCATCGGGAGGCGTTGGAAGCGCTTGCCGTGGTGGGGCTCAAAGGTTTCGAAAACGCTTATCCTAAGGAGCTCTCGGGAGGGATGAAGCAGCGCGTCGGGTTTGCGCGGGCACTGGCCGTGAAGCCCGAGGTGCTCTTTATGGATGAGCCATTCTCCGCTTTGGATGTGCTTACCGCGGAGAACCTTCGTGGTGAGCTCATGGAACTGTGGCTCAAGGACCAGATCCCTACCCGCAGTATTTTCCTGGTGACACACAACATTGAAGAGGCCGTCTTGCTGGCCGATCGGGTCGTGGTTTTGGGAACTCATCCCGCCAAGATCCGCGCTGATTTTTCCATTGCATTGCCGCAACCGCGCGATCGCAAGTCCGCCGAATTCCTGGTATACGTGGACTACATTTATAAAGTGATGACCCAACCCGAGCTGGGCCCTTTTACCAAATTACCTTCCCTGCGCAAGCCTTCGTTTCAGGTTCTGCCGCACGCTACCGCGGGCGGATTCGCCGGCCTGCTGGAGTTTCTCAGTGATCGGGGCGGCAAAGAAGATTTGTACCACCTTGCCGATGAATTGCTCATGGAGGTGGACGATCTGTTTCCCATCGTGGACGCGGCGGTGATGGTCGGCTTTGCCGACTCGGCCCAAGGTGATGTGCGCATCACTTCTGCGGGAAAACAATTTGCCGCAGCCAACATTGGTACCCGCAAGAAACTCTTCCGCAAGGCAGTCCTCAGTCATGTCATCCTTATTCAACAGATTCGGAACGCGCTTGAGCGAAAGTCCGATCACGCCGTTCCCTTGGAGTTTTTTCGTGACATCTTGGACGAGCACCTTTCCCAGGATGACGTGCAGCGCCAGATCGAGACCGCCCTGAATTGGGGGCGATACGCTGAGATTTTCACCTACGATGCGGCAACCGATCGGTTGCTGCTCGACGAACCCTCCGGCACCGCGAGTTCCGCGGAGAGTATTTCTCTGCATTGATGCTTGCATCCCTGAACAAAACCGCCTCCCGATCGTTACCTTGGGGCATGGTGCCAGCAGGTGCGACCTCTCTGTTTCGGGAGTTGCCGATCGTCATGGGAGGGATCGGCCTGTTTTATAGTCTGCTTGCCTTCGCCCGTTATTGGTCCGGCCCGGTTCAGGCGGAAGCCGAGATCAGCCTTCACCCCGCAGCCTTGCCGAAATACGCGCTCTTTTCCGTTCTGCGTATCAGCATCGCTTATGTGTTCAGCTTGATTTTCGCTGTGGTCTACGGATACGTGGCCGCCTATAGCCACAAGGCGGAGCGGATCATGATTCCTCTGCTCGACACGCTGCAGTCCATTCCTGTTCTCAGTTTCCTGCCGGGTGTGATGATCTCCATGGCAGCCTTGTGTCCCAGCCGCCAACTGGGGGTAGAACTCGGATCCATCCTGTTGATCTTTACCGGTCAAGTGTGGAACATGGCCTTCAGTTTCTATGCATGCCTGAAGAGCATTCCCATGGAGATGCGCGAAGCCGCACAGGCCTATCGTTTGAGCTGGTGGCAACGATTCTGGAAGCTCGAACTGCCGTGGGGGACGATCGGGTTGATTTGGAATTCGATGATGTCAGTCGCCGGGGGTTGGTTCTTCTTGATGGCCTGCGAAATGTTCGTTTTGGGGAACCGGGACTTTCGCTTGCCTGGATTAGGCTCGTATCTTCAGACTGCCGCCGACGCGGGCGACACACGGGCAATCTTGTTGGGTTTGGTGAGCATGATTGGCGTGATTGTTGTGATCGACCAGGTGGTTTGGCGTCCGGTAATCGCCTGGGCCGAGAAGTTCAAGTTCGAGCAAGTGGGGTCAGCGGCCATCCCTCGTTCGCCGATCTTGACCCTGCTGCGCAGTTCGAAACTGGTTCCTTTTGTGACGCGCTCCTTGCTGCTGCCGCTGCGTGAGAGGTTGGACCTGCACTTCACCCTAGAGCACGAGCGACCATCTGGCGCCTTGGTTCGCACCCGGACGCACCTGTGGGTGTTACGCGTAGGGATGGTGCTCGTCTTAGGGGGGATCGCCTACGCGATGGTGAAGGTGTGCAGGATCCTGGCCGCGGTGTCGTCGGCGGAATTGCGGAACATCCTTTGGGGAGCCGGGGCCACGTTCATAAGGGTGGAAGCCGTTCTCCTGCTCGCTGCCCTGTGGGCGGTTCCCGTCGGAGTCGGCCTCGGATTGCGGCCGAGGCTGTCTGCGATCGCCCAGCCGATTGCTCAGATCGCCGCCTCGGTGCCGGCGACCGCATTGTTCCCCATCATTCTCCTGGCTCTGGTTCGTGCCGGAGGTGGCCTCGGAGTCGGTTCGATTGCACTCCTGCTGCTCGGAACGCAGTGGTACGTCTTATTCAACGTGATTGCTGGTGCGACCGCAATACCCGAAGATTTGAAAGAGGTCTGCAGCGCCTACCAACTGAGCCCGGGGGAGCGCTGGCGCAGGCTATTCCTGCCAGCGATCTTTCCCTACTTGATCACCGGTCTGGTCACCGCCTCCGGGGGAGCGTGGAATGCAAGCATCGTGGCGGAATACGTCCGCTTCCGCGGTCAAACCATTTCGACCACCGGTTTGGGCGCGATCATCAGCCAGGCGACGGATGCGGGCAATTTTCGTCTTCTCCTGGCCGCCACCGTGGTGATGGTGGTGATGGTGGTTACCATGAATCGCTTGGTCTGGCGGCGGCTTTACGCCCTGGCATCGACGAAGTTCAAACTCGAAGGTTGACCACGCAGTCGGGCTGCGGTCCTTTTCCTTGGAGGGAGCAGGCGCTCGATCAGCCCCGCGATGCCGGCCGATTGCCGTGGACGCCGCCGGCCAACTGGCGCCCACTTGCCGTCACCGACCATAAAGCGAAACTGAGACGACGGAAGTTGTACAATCATGACGTTTCGTGACGATGAGCCATGACGAGGACGCTCGGCCACCGTCGACGGGCACGCTCGGCCCGCGATCGCCAGGGGCCGCCGTCGCGAAGATGAACCGGGTTGTTATCCTGCTGGGACTATCCGTTTTCATTAACTACATCGACCGCAGCAATCTGTCGATTGCGGCGCCCCTGCTGAAGGATGAACTTGGCCTCAGTGCTTCCCAACTGGGCACTCTGCTTTCCGCTTTCTTCTGGACCTACGGCCTGATGCAGATTCCGGCGGGGTGGCTGGTCGATCACTTCGACGTGAAATGGGTGTTCGGCGCAGGCTTCTTAGTTTGGTCGCTAGCAACCGCCATTACGGGAGCGCTCCATGGGTTCGTGGCGCTCATCGTTGTGCGCGTGATTCTGGGCGTCGGAGAGTCGGTCGCATTTCCCTCCTGTTCGAAGATTCTGGGCACTCACTTCAGCGAACGCCGCCGCGGCTTTATGAATGCGATTATCATGAGCGGACTTTCGTTCGGTCCGGCAGTAGGCATCCTGGTCGGAGGAAAGGTGGTGGGGCACTTCGGCTGGCGACCATTTTTCCTCGCCTTGGGCATCGGGGGCTTGCTGTGGCTGTGGCCATGGTTAGAATGGATGCCGCGCCGGGTCCGCCCATCGATCGAAGCCGCCTCGCCGGGGATTGGAATTGTTGCCATCTTGCAGCAGCGCTCGGCTTGGGGCACCTGCCTGGGACAGTTCTCGATCAACTACTACCTGTATTTCCTGGTGACCTGGTTACCGTTCTACCTGGTGCGGGGCCGACTCCTTTCCATGGACCGGATGGCAGAGGATGGCGGGCTGGTGTTTTTCATGGCAGCGGTGGCGGCTCTAATCTGGGGGAAGCTCTCGGACCGCTGGATTCACGCCGGAGCCACGCCGACCTTGGTGCGCAAGGGTTCCATGGTTCTAGGACATTTAGGGGTGGGGATTGCTCTGGTTTTGGCCGCAGTCGTCGAAGGCCGGGCGTTCTTTGCCGTGCTGCTGCTGACCGGAACATTCTTGGGAATCAGTATCTCCAACGGATGGGCCATCACCCAGGCGTTGGCCGGACCTCTGGCTGCCGGGCGATGGACCGGGGTGCAGAACTTCATCGGCAATCTTGCGGGGTGGGTGTCCCCCGCCCTGACCGGGTTTCTTGTCGACAGGACAGGCCGGTTTTATGCCCCCTTCCTTATCACCGCGGCGGTTGCCTGGATGGGGGCTGTGAGCTGGGGAATGGGGATCGGTCGCGTAGAACCAGTGAGCTGGAGAAGGCTTGAACCGGGCAAAATCGTAGCTGCGCCCTAACCACCCGCCCTTCCCGCTATGGGCGTGCCGCGCCGCCCCCGCCATCTGCCGTTCCGCCTTGCACGCACAACCGTAGAACCGTCAGGCGGCGGCGATGCGCCGAATCAGATCTTCCTGCTCCGCCTTGCTCTCGGCACCGATGGTAAAGGCATCGAGGAGCCCCAGGGACAACGCGTACTTGATGGCTTCATCCTGACGGTAGCGGAGTTGACCCTGGCCGAGAATCTTCATCCCAACTACGGCTTTGCCCGCAGCCTTCATCTCGCCGAGAACGCTGACCACGATTTCAGGATCGGCATCCATGAAAGCGCCAACGGGATTGATGCGCGCCAGATCGACTTCGACCCAAGGAGACTTCGCGGCAGCGCGGAGAGCTTCAATGCTGTGGCAGGAGCAGCCGTGGGCACGAATGATGCCCTTTTCTTTGGCTTCCGACAGCACATCCATCACTC
This sequence comes from Terriglobales bacterium, assembly GCA_035622175.1. Classification (GTDB taxonomy): domain Bacteria; phylum Acidobacteriota; class Terriglobia; order Terriglobales; family Acidobacteriaceae; genus JAFAGX01. Next base: position 17,859 of record DASPVV010000191.1, read on the forward strand.
CCTGGAAGCGTTCGGTCCAATCGGGCTCGGTCAGGCAATGCATGAGGCAGATGTCCATGTAGTCGGTCCCGAGTTCACGGCGGAAGCGATCGAGATCGGCCCGCGCCGCGGCCGAATCCCGCGCCCAAGTCTTGGTCAGGATGGTAACCTTGTCGCGTTGCAGCTGTCGAAGTGCCAGGGCAACGTGCGGGTGACTGCCATAGGAGTCGGCGGCATCGAAGAACCGCAGGCCGTGATCGTAGCCGTTGAGAAGCAGATCGGAGAGTCCTTTGATGCCGAGCGCAGTTTGATGGGACTGGTGGCCGGAGCCGACCGTGCCCGTACCCATGGCTAGGCGGCTGGTTTTGATTCCAGTGCTGCCCAGCGTGACCGTATCGGATGCGGTGAACTTGTGGCGGAGCGGCTGCGTGGCAATCTGAGCGAGCCCACCTCTTGAGAGCCAACCGGCTCCCAGGGCCATGGCACTGCCGGCTACGAACTCTCGTCGGCGCAATTTCTTCTCCAGCCGGGCTTTATGAGAACCATGCGAACCTAAACTGGGAGCAGTCGATCCGTGCCCTCAAGGGCGCGATATTCTCGGTTCTCACTTTGCCGACATCACGGTCAACAAAACGATCAGCATGGCTATCCCCAGGGTTGCAATCAGGGAAAGCATGCCATGCAGCGAGTGGCTTTGGAGAAAACCTTCGTCATGCATTCGAAAATGCAGCCAGGACCTCATAGCGTCCTCCGGCCAAGCATGTGGGTGCGGCACTCCACATCCTCAGTATTAGACACCAAATCGCCTAGGATTGCAGCCCACTGCGGGCAATCCAGCTCTCCTCCAAGCGAGATTTCGGTCAGCTCTTCTTGCTGGTTACGGCGTAGAAGGCTGCCGCTTCCTGCTCTACGTTTTTGCTGCCGCAATGCGGGCAACTGATCTTCTCCTTGTCATGCTCGGTGAGCGTAAGGATGGTCTCAAAGGGCTTGTGACAGGCATTGCAGATGTAGTCGTATACGGGCATGGAACACCTCAGAGCGAGACTCTCGCTTCATTGTAACCCGATTGAGGGAAGGGCCGATTCACACCCCGATGGCTGTTGGATGTGGGTTGTCCGGGGAAGAACCGGACCGCGATCGACTGTGCGGTGGGTGCCGGCCCGTCGCCCAGGAGACGGGGTTTTGGGTGACGGCTGGCCCACGGGAGCTCTTGCGAATCGGCCCAAAACTCCGCTGGGCTTCGTCGATCGGGCTCACGCGATGTTAAGATTGTTCGCCCTTTCCAACTCCCATGGCGATCCAAGAAAAGAATTATTGGCTGGAAACGGTCAGCATTCCGCCGGGAGAAACGCGTCCCTTGCCCGAGAACGTTGACGTTGCTGTGGTCGGAAGCGGCGTGACGGGTCTGTCTGCTGCGAGAGTATTGGCAAAGCGTGGCATCGACGTGGCGGTCTTCGAGGCCGAGACTTTTGGTTGGGGAGCCAGCTCCCGCAATGGCGGCATGGTCCTGACCGGGATGAAGCTGCCCGTACCTCAGCTGATCGCACGGTACGGACGGGAGACAGTTCAGCGCATGTACGCCGCCTCGCTAGCCTCGATTGATTGTGTCGAGCAGGTTGTCGGGGAGGAACGGATCGACTGTCATTTCTCGCGCTGCGGCCACCTTGAAGTCGCCTGCAAGCCGACTCACTTTGCGGGCTACGCGGAGTCGGCGGCCCTGGTGGCACGCGAATTTGACCACACACTGCACGTCGTCTCGAAGGCGGAGCTGCGTCAGGAGATTGGCTCCGATATTTACTATGGAGGGCTGGTTGATGAGACGAGCGCGGGGGTGAACCCGGCCCGCTATGTGGCGGGATTGGCGGTGGCGGCAATGCGGGCCGGCGCCGCCCTGTTCGATCACGCTCGCGTCGAGCAGGTGGTGCGCGAAGAGCAAAATGCCGGGCGGAAGTATCGTCTGCGCACCGCGAGAGGCAGTACCTGGGCGCGGGAGGTGCTCTTAGCCAGCGGCGCCTACACCAGCCATGCGACTCCAGCTCTGCAGAGGAAGATCATTCCCATTGGTTCCTACATCATTGCCACCGAAGTGCTCAACCCGGAATTGGCTCGCGCACTAAGCCCCAAGAAGCGGATGATTTACGACTCGAAGCACTTTCTGCATTATTACCGGCTCACGCCGGACAATCGAATGTTGTTCGGCGGGCGCGCGGCGTTTTTTCCGGAAACCCAACGCACGGTGCGACAGAGTGCCGAAATTCTGCGTCGCGGCATGATTCGCGTGTACCCCCAGCTGCGAGACAGTAAGGTCGAGTTCGTTTGGGGGGGGACGCTCGATTTTGCATTCGATGTGGTACCGCACACGGGACGAAGCGATGGTATGTATTACGCCCTCGGTTATGCGGGGCATGGCGTCGCCATGGGGACCTACCTTGGCAGTAAAATCGCGGGCGTAATTTTGGGCGAGCCCAATGTCATTCCTTTCGAGGGCATCCCATTTCCCAGCCCGCCCATTGGTCTGCGCAGCGGGCACACCTGGGCGCTCCCATTGGCGGGCGCCTATTACAGATTTCTGGACTGGGTAAGTTGAGGGGCAGGGTCACCGCAAACCGGGCACCCGCCGGGGAGTAACCTTCGCGGATGGGCAAGGCTTAACTCGGCGCGCTCACTGGCGGGACCTTCCTCACCAAGAGGTAAGCGATCGGGCCGAGAAGAATTGCGATCGGTCCCCAGCGCAGAGCAAATCGATCGCTGCCCAGCAGAGCAAACGCACTCATGACGAGGGGAGCTGCAACCACGTAGAGCAAGCCGGCGCGGCCCCAGGGAATGCGAAAAGGCCGAGCCAGGTCACCACAGGTGCGCCGCAGGCGCCAGGCGGAAAGCACGGTCAGAACGGTCGTGGCGATGCGCAGCCACATGTAGACCGTGATGAGCTCTACCAGAGTGTGGAATGCCAACAATCCATAGACTGCGCATGAGGCCAGAATCGCAATCCAAGGCGTCCCATAGCGCGGATGCCTGGCGGTGAGCACGGAGGGAAGGTAGCCGTCCTCGGCCATGGCGAAGGGCATGCGGGTACTGGTCAGAACGGTGGCATTCAGAATGGTAACATTGGTCGCCGTGGCGGCTAGCGTCATCCAGACGCCGAGCCATCCCCCGCCGATCAATTGTGCCGCCTGGGAAAAGTAGCCGGTATGCCACTGCCGCCAATTTCCGAGAGCCGCCAGCGACAGCATGGTAGGGAAAAAATAGGTGGCAATCGAGAGCGGCACCACCAGAGCTAAGGTGAGCGGGTAACTTCGCTGCGGGTTCTCGACCTCTTCGGCCACGGTCGAGAGTTGCTCATATCCGGAGTAGAGCCATAGGCCGAGAGCCAGCCCGACGCCAAAAACCTGGAACAGCGGGACGTGGGGTGGAATGAAGGGCAAGAACGGATTGTGCTGCCACTTGGGCACGGCGATGGCACACAAGGCCACGACCGGCAGTAGAATCAACACCTCGAGCACCGTGGCCACAGCTCCGACCATCCGGATGCCGCGCACATTAACATAGGCAATGAGCGCGACCAAACCGAGGGAAGTCCAATAGTGCTTCCAGCCGGTGATGTGCGGGAAATAGAAGGTCAGATAATCGCTGAACAGCACGGCGTATGCTCCCCCCAGCACGAAGGATGCACTCCAGTTCCACCAGCCGGCCAGAAAGCCCCAAAAGTTTCCGTAGCCGGCGCGCACCCAGCGGTAGAAGCCTCCTTCCACGGGGACGGCGGCCGTCAGCTCGGCCGCCACCAGGGAAACGGGGATGCACCAGAAAAATGGCAGGATCAAATGGTAAAGCAGGGTCAAGCCGGGACCGCTGGTTGTGACCTGGTCCTCCAAGCCGAATGGGCCTGCGGTGGTGTAGGAATACATGACAAATACGAAAGCGACGAGCCCGGCTTTGCGGACGCGGATCGCGGGCTTCGGCGCCACCGCGTTGGTGGTGGTGACCATGGGGGATCGGTTACCCTGGTTGCGTTCGCATCGGGAAGAGCGCAACGCCAGCCGACATTATCACAATTCTCCCGGCGGTGCCTGCGGAGGCTGACGAGTCCACCGGGCGGTGTCCCAGCATGTCCCGCAATGTCCTGTGACCGACTCGATCCTTCCGGCTTGCAATCTCCTCCAACCCGAGACACACTGAACCAGGAGCTTCCCCATGGTCTTGCCGCTCGAACAGGCTGTCTCCCAACGCATGAACTATGCACCCGCCGATCTTAAGCCGGACCGGGACCTTCCCAAGGGCTTTTGGGAACTTTTGTTGCCCTTGCACAAACAGTTCACCCCTTGGCAGCAGAAACTGGTGGCGAAGCGTACCGAGGTATTGCAGGCCTCCCAGCGCGGGCGTCATCCGACTTATCTGCCGTCGTCGGAGGCGACCACGACCGATTGGCGCATTGAGATGCCGGACTGGTGCGCCGACCAACGCAACCAGATGACCGGCCCGGCCGATGATGCCGAGTTGAGCGTAAAGCTGCTGAACTCGGGATCGCCGGCGGTGATGCTGGATCTCGAAGACTCTACCGCGAATACCTGGCAGAACATCACGCGGGCGATCCAAAACGTGATCGCGGCCTACCGCTATGAGCTGAGCTACGAGGACCAGAAGCGCAAAAAACGGGTCAAGGTGGCGCGCTCGAAGACGGTGACCTGGGTCCGTCCTCGGGGGCTGCATCTGTCGCAGGGAGGAGTGATCAAGAACGAAATCGTCTCGGCTGCACTCTTTGACCTCGCCTTGCTGTGGTGTCAAATCGATCCCGCCGGGCTGCCGCACAATTTCTCGGTATACATTCCGAAGAGCGAATCCGCGGAGGAAGCCCTGTGGTGGCGCGACCTGTTTCAAGCGTTAGCCAAAGCCAAGGGGTTGCCGCAAGACTACATCAAGTGCATGGCGCTGGTGGAATCCCATCCACTCGCCTACCAGATGGAGGAGTTTCTCTTTCACTTACGGGAACATTGTTTGGGATTGAATCTCGGCCGTTGGGATTACATGGCCTCGCTCATCGACTTCATGTTGGAGGATCCAGACTGGGTTTTGCCCGACCGCAACACCATCCCCCACGATGTCAGCTTTTTTCAAAACTTCCGCACCCTCATGCCCGAGATCTGTCATAAACATGGGGTGCACGCCGTCGGTGGCATGACCGCGCTTTATCCCAGTCGCAGCGATTCTCGACTGAATGAACGCGCCCTCCAGGTGCTCAAAGAAGACAAGAAAAATGAGGCGGACTGCCTCATGGACGGGGCTTGGACCGGGCATCCCGACCAGAATGAGATCGCGGTGTCCCAGTTCCCGTATCCCAACCAGATCGCCAGACGGCCCAGGCTAGACAGCACCCATCCGGATCTCCGGCCGGTGCCCAAGGGGGTAGGGAAGACCACCCTCGCTGGCACCCGGGCGGCGGTGCGGACGGTCCTTCGCTACCGCAATGGGGTGCTGAATGGCAAAGGTGCGAGTCTGCTCGATGGGTACATGGAAGACTTGGCAACCGATCGCATCTATCGCTTGATGATTGCGCAAAGGGTGCGGCATAAAACTCCGGTCGCGGACGAGGGTGGACGCACGGTTGAGCACACTCGGAAGCTGGTGACTTGCGTCTTTGACGAGGAACTCGCCAAGATTCAAAAAGATCTGCCGGCTGAGATCGATCGGCGGGCGGCGTCCACCCTTCCCGAGGCTCGGCGCATCGCCGAAGAGATGATCGTCCAGGGGCGTCATTCTCCGGTCTAGGCCCTGGGGAAACGGCTTTCGACCAGGCCAGCCCGGGAGATTGCAACTTCCGAGGCACGTTCAGGGCTCCGTCTGGCGTCGCCTTACACAAGAGCACCTGTCAACCATGATGGGCGGGACGTGATGGCAGGGAGGTTGCAGGAGCCGGCTGCAGTTTGGGACACTACGGGCTGAACCCAATCCACACAGAAAAGAGCGAAAGGTCATGAGCACAACCCAAGCAGAAACAGCGATCAGCGCCCCTTCTTCGCTTCACCCCCCGAAGCGGCATTTATATGGCCCGGGACCGAGCATGGTGCACCCGCGCGTGTATGCGGCGCTTTCCCAGCCCGTCGTGGGCCACCTCGACCCGTATTTCTTTGCGGTCATGAGTGAAATCGAAGAGTCCCTTAAGGTGATCTACGGCACGAGCGAAGGGATCGCCATGGTGATCTCAGGAACAGGAAGTGCTGGAATGGAGGCCTCGCTGGCAAACTTTCTCGAGTCTGGCCGAAAGTTTGCCGTGTTTGCCAACGGGTACTTTTGTGATCGCATCAGCGAGATGGGGCGGCGTCAGGGAGCGCAGGTCGTGCGCTTCGAGAAGCCGTGGGGAGCCACCTTCGAGGACCAGGAAGCGGCGGAGTTCATCCGGCGGGAGAAGCCGAGTCTGGTGGCGTACGTTCATGCCGAAACGTCCACCGGAGCCCTGCAGCGGGGAGATCGAATCTGCGCTGCCGCTCACCAAGAGGGAGCATTGGTGGTTGCCGATTGCGTGACCTCGCTCGGTGCGATGCCGGTGAACGCCGATCAGACGGGAATCGATATCGCCTATAGCTGTACCCAGAAGGGCTTGAGCTGCCCGCCAGGGCTCTCGCCGATGTTCCTGTCCCCGCGAGCCGTCGCTTGGCTGAACCAACGTACTTCGTCGCCGCACAGCTGGTACCTGGATCTCAAGCTGATCAGGGACTACACCACCCGTTCCCACCGCTATCACCATACCGCTCCGATTTCGATGTTCTATGGCCTACACGAGGCGCTGGCGGTGATTCTCGAAGAGGGACCCGAGAGCCGCTGGAATCGGCATCTTCGCTGCCATCAAGCGTTCGTCGACGGCATCGAAGCCATGGGTCTCGCCCTGCACGTGCCGGAAGGCCATCGTATACCGACGCTCAACACCGTGCTCGTTCCCTCCGGCATCGATGATGCCAAGGTGCGAGCGCGGTTGCTGGCGCAGGCGGGCATCGAGATTTCCGGAGGATTCGGGCCGCTGGCCGGCAAGGTGTTTCGGGTGGGAGTCATGGGTTCTCTGGCGACCGAAGCGAATGTCGAATTTCTCCTGCGAGAGTTTCAGAAAGCGCTCGCGGCGGAGGGATACAGGTCATAACCGCCTTGCGGGCCCCTTTCGGGCTAGTTCTCAGGTGATATTTGGCCACGGGCGGAGATTTGCTATGGTTGCCTGTTGGATGCACGTTCTCACCTCTCCCGCATTCAAGCGACGGAAGCTGGGTTTAGGATGGACGAGATTCCGTGTCGGAACCAGAGACATTGCGCCCCAACTTCGAGGAGGTTCTGCGCACTCCCATTCGCGGGCTCGGCTTGCGGATTGAGGGATCGCCGCTCGAGCCTTTCGTCCAGCAGCTGTACCGCGAACTGGAAAGGAAAAACCTGCTCCGGTTTCGTCCCGCGGTCTACCTCACGGACGAATGGGGCTGCCCCTCGGGGGAGCCGATCATCGGCATTCCTTTTTATCTCGCCCGGCCTGAGCTGGCACAACTGGAGAAAGAAACCAACGATTTGGAGGACGCCCGCGAAATCATGATGTACTTGCGGCATGAGGCCGGGCACGCGTTCAACTACGCTTACAAGCTTTACCGCAGTCGAGAATGGAAACAGCTCTTCGGTTCCTTTCGCCGACCGTATCGCGATCACTATCGCCCCGTCCCATTTTCCCGCAACCATGTTCGCTATCTGGCCGGGTGGTATGCGCAGAAACATCCGGATGAAGATTTTGCCGAGACCTTTGCGGTCTGGCTGACACCGCGCTCGGCCTGGCGTCGGCGTTATCGAGGCTGGGGAGCTCTGGCCAAGCTGCGTTACATCGATCGCATGGCCCGGGTATTGGCCGACACCGATCCCTTGCGCCGGAGAGGACAGCCTGACGTCACCGTCGAGGAAATGGAAATGACGGTGGCCGAGTTCTATCATCGCAATGGTGAGGAAATCCGGAGTCGCGATCTGTTGCTGGATACAGATCTGCAGGATATTTTTGATGCCTCTCGCAGGCGTAAGACGGCGCAACCGGCGCAGGCTTTCCTGCATTCTCACCGCAAGGCGGTCGTCGACAAGGTTACCTATTGGACAGGTGCTCCGCGTCCGCTGATCAAGGAGCTGGTCGAATCCATCGAGAAAAGGCTCGGGGACCTCAACTTGTTTGTGGATTTGGATCGGGAGTCGGAACACCTCGTGCATATCACGGTGTATGCCACGGCGTTGGCGATGAATTACGTGGCACGAGGAAAGTTCGTGCAGCCGTGATCGAAAGCGTCAAAGGCGGGAGGCCGAAATGGTCAGCGCGAAGTTAAAAATCGCGGTGCTCTACGATGTTTGGGGCGAGGAAGCGCCAGCCTCCGAGGTAGAGCCAAAGACCGCGAGGAACAAAAAGAAACCACGCCACAAAGGCAGAAGAGAGAAGGAGGATCGGGAGGAGATCTTCGAAGCTCTCGAGAAACTCGGCCATGATCCTTTTTATCAGGTGCTCGATGGTAACTTGCAGTGTCTCACCTCATTGGCAAAATGCGGCGCGGACCTGGTGTTTAACCTCACCGAATCGTTTGCGGGAGACGATACCAAGGAAATGAATGTGGCCGCCTATATGGATCTACTGGGCATACGGTACACCGGCGGCGGCCCCCATGCACATTTTTTAGCCCAGGATAAGGCCACGGCCAAGAAGATGTTTGCCTTCCACGGAATCAGGACTCCGTTCTTTGCCACGGCGTATCGCGGCCGGATCGAGCACGCGCACGATGTGTCGTTTCCGCTGATCGTCAAGCCGGTGTGGGAGGACGGCTCGATCGGTATCGACGCCGCATCCGTGGTCAACAGTGTGAAGGAACTGATGGAACGGGTGGAGTATATCCAGAATGAATTTGACTCCCCGGCCCTGATCGAAGAATACATCGAAGGGCGTGAGATCTACGCCGCCATCCTTGGAAGTTACGAGCATGCCCAGGCCCTTCCGTTGGTCGAACTCGACTTGTCACGTTTGCCAGAGGGCACACCAAAAATCGCCAGTTACGATGTGAAATTTGAGAAGGAAACGCAGGCGCACAAGCTGACCAAATCACACTTGGTCGGCGATATCGAGGAGGAGATGGTCGCTAATCTGCAAAAGACCGGACTGGCCGCCTATCAAGCCGTCAAGTTGCGCGACTACGGGCGGGTCGACATGCGCCTCACGCCCAAGGGGGAAATCTACGTTATCGAAGCCAATCCCAACCCCTGGCTCTCGAGCAAACAGGAATTCGCCATGGCGGCGAAGGCCTCCGGGAGGTCGTATACCGACTTGATCGGCGAAATCGTCGACATGGCGATGGCGCGATACGCAGCTGAAGGCCTCTAGCGCCTAGTCCACCGCCGTTCCTCTAAGGTGTCTCTACAGGGAAAACCGTATTGAAGGCATGCAGATTTGTGCATAACCTTGTGAGAAAGGTGCAAATCTTCTGTTCCCCTTGATCGAGGCTAGGCATGCGGAACAGGGCGGTGTGTGCGAGGAGGCTTCCCCCATGAATCCACTCCCGGCAGACTTCGGATCCTTGTACCGAGCAGCATTTGCCGAGCGCGATCCGGACAAGAAACTGGTATTGCTTAGCCAGGTGCAAAAGGTAGTCAAGCCGTGGGAGTGCGACGAAATCACGGCGGCGGGAAAATCGAATCCTCAGGCTCAATTCTCTTCCCAGAAAGCGGCTGCGTAAGTTTTGGCCTCACAATAAACTTCATCTGCTGAGAGGTTGCCGGGAGCTCTAGCACCCTGGAGGCGCTCCCGGCAGCTTATAGGGCCGCCGGTCCCCGCAATCCGGCTCACTCCAGTCCTTGGCCATCGTTTTCGGGTCAGGGTTGTCCTGGGTGACGATTGGATGGTCGCGCTCCCGTGCGCAGGCAGCTTCCGCTCAGCAGATGGAAATCGGTTCAAGCGGAGGCAAGAGGTTAGTCTAGGCAGCAGCCTTTCCTCTCGCCACAGTCTGCAGAATCGGCAGGGGCAACCTCAGAACACGGGCACGGTTCTCCCGTTTCGATACTGCTTCGACTGAAATCCCCTTGCCGTCAGGGTAAGGATTGGAAATGACTTCGAATTCTTCGCCGTACATCCGGATTCGGCTGTACATGGCGTACCCTATGTTCTTGAGCCGGTCGCACAGTTCCTGCATTTCCGTTGAAGATAGGCTGGTCTTCGTCGGGTCATCCATACGGTCTTATTCTATCCCAATCAGGGGAGCCAAGCTTGTGACCCCGATCACGCGTCTGTGAGTTTCCCTAAGCAATGGGAACGGCAGGCGAAGGTTCACCCCAGGCCGGGGGGTGCTTCGCTTACGCCGATTCCCTCAGCCAGAGACGGGGCGCCGCCGCTCCCAGCTTCTTCAGGAGTTCGGCCATGCGATGCTTCACATAGCCGTCTTCGGTAAAATGTGCCGCTGCGCTGTCACTACGCTCCCATTGGACCAAACGATCTTCAGGCTTGCGTTTGTCGAAATCCGGGTCGGAGAGTCGGCAGAAATAACATTCCCGGCCATTGCGCGTGTCTTGCCCTTTCAAGCTGCGATGATAGAAATCCACGATGAATGGGTCCCCTGCCAGAGGTAATGGTTTGGTCGGTGATGGAACGGATTGAACCTTTATATCATAACCAGGTCGATAAAGATTCTTCGCTAGGAATCTAGAAGTGCATGGATCCAGGTTGCAGCCTTGCTCTGATGCGGACTTTCCTTGATTGTGGCCGTCGAACTCGGAGAGGGGCGCCCTAGGGTATGGTTGCCCTGGGGCACATTTTCCGGTTATTTCTTCTTCAATTGCTGCAAGATCTGGTTGGCCGCGTTGGCGCCCGAGCCGCCGGTTAGGCCCGTGCCGGGGTGGGTACCCGAGCCGCAAAGAAACAGATTGGCGATCGGGGTCGAATACCGGGCCCAATCGAGCAACGGTCGCATGGTGAAAAATTGATCGAGCGCCAGCTCGCCGTGGAAAATATGTCCCCCGGTTAATCCGTAGACGTCTTCGAGATCCTGCGGAGTAATGATCTGGTGGTGCAGAATCAACTGCGGCAAATTGGGGGCATACTGGGCCAAGATTCGTACCACCGTGTCTCCCAAGGCTACGCGTTGGGTTTCCCAGTCGCTGTCTCGTAACTTGTAGGGGGCGTACTGCATGTAAATCGACATCACGTGCTTGCCGGGCGGGGCGAGCGATGGATCGGTGAGTGAGGGGATGGCGATCTCGAGGTATGGTTCCCGGGAAAAGTTGCCGTACTTGGCTTCGTCGAAGGCCCGCTCCAAATAGTCGATTTCTGGCCCAATGTGAATGCGTCCTTGCAAGGCCTCGGTATTGCCATGGAGGGCGACAAAGTCGGGCAGACCGGAAAGTGCGAGATTCACCTTAGCCACCGTGCCCGGCATGCGATAGTGCTCGAGTTTGGCCACGAAGTTGGGGGCAAGATGAATCGGGTCGACCAGCTTCAGCAGAGTTCGCTTGGGATCGGCATTGGAGACGATTGCTTTGGCATGGATCTGTTCTCCGTTCGAGAGGACCACGCCATGCGCCGCACCGTTTCCCACACTGATCTCAATCACGTCTACCCCCGTGCGGATCTCGGCTCCCGCCTGCTGAGCCGCGGCCGCCATGGCCTCGGTGATCGCACCCATTCCGCCTTCGGCGAAGCAAGCTGCGCCCGCGGGGTGTCGATCGGCCGCCGCGCGGATCAGAAGCACCAGGCTGCTCCCCGCCGACCAAGGGCCGAGAAACGTGCCAAAAATGCCGCGAGATGCCAGGGTGGCACGGAGCAACTCGGTATCGAAATACTCCGAGACCAGATCGGCAACTGCCATGGGTCCCCAGCGCAACAGGCGATACATGTCCTTCTTGCCCAGGCGGCGAATCGCGCGTCCGGTTTGGAGCATGTCCCATAAATCGCGTTTGCTGGGCTGGTCGATCGAGGGTGGTATGAGGGTAAGGGCTTTGCCGATCACCTGGCTTACTTTGGCCAGCGATTGGCGGAACTCCGCATAGCGAGTCGCGTCTTTCGGGGAGAATCTAGCGATCTCTTCGGTGGATTTCTTGAGATCCTGGTAGAGCGTGAGAACGCGTCCGTCAGGGGAGAAGGAAACTACGGCTACGTCCGGGGTGATCAGCTTCAGACCGTGCCTCTCGAGCTGCATATCGCGGACTACGTCGGCTCGAATGGGTCCGGCGGCGTGCGCCAAAATCGACGACCGAAATCCCGGATGAAACTCCTCGGTAATGGCCGCACCGCCGGCTTGCGGCCGACGTTCGAGCACCAGAGGCTTGTAGCCGGCCTGGGCCAGATAGAAGGCGGCCACCAGACCGTTATGACCGGCACCGATGACGACGACATCGCGAGCGCCGGGCATGGTCAGGCCGCTCCTTTTCTGTCTTTGAGAATCTCGAGGGCCGCCAGACGGCCTGGCGCCCCCATGATCCCACCACCCGGGTGGGTGGCCGAGCCGCACAAGTAGAGATTCCTGATGGGGGTGCGGAACTGGGCATAGCCGGGAACCGGCCGCAAAAAGAAGAGCTGTTCCAAGGAGAGCTCGCCTTGGAAGATGTTCCCTTCGCTTAAGCCCCATTCGCGTTCCAGATCCAAGGGCGTAAGAACCTGCTTATGCAGGATGATGTCGCGGATATTGGGTGCGTATTCCGCAATGGTGTCGATCACATTGTTGCCGAACGCCTCCCGCTGATCATCCCAGTTCAATCCTGGGCGCAGCTTGTAGGGCGCGTACTGTACGAAACAGGACAGGATATGCTTCCCCGGAGGCGCCACGGAAGGATCGGTCAGCGTCGGAATGACCATGTCGACATAGGGGCGGCGAGAGAAGTTGCCATACTTGGCATCGTCGTAGGCTCGCTCCATATATTCCACGCTGGGGGAGACCGAGATCGCACCGCGAAGATGGGCTCCGGGTCCAGGCAGACATTTGAAATTGGGCAGCGCATCGAGAGCTAGGTTAACCTTGCCGGAGGAACCGCGAAACTTATAGCGGCGGACTTCCTCAAGAAATTCCGAGGGCAACAGGCCCGCTTCCATCAGATTGACAAAGGTCTGCCGGGGATCGACGCTCGAGGAAACGACCTCGGCCTGGATCTCGTCGCCGTTGACCAACACGACGCCGCGCGCCTTTCCACTCTTGACAAGAATTTTCCCGATGGGGGTCTGCGTACGGATTTCAGCGCCTGCCTCGCGAGCCGCTGCCGCAATCGCGTTGGAGATTGCGCCGGTGCCTCCGCGCGCAAAACCCCAGGAGCGAAACGCACCGTCGATCTCCCCCATGTAGTGGTGCAACAAAACATAGGCGCTTCCCGGAGAACGCACGCCGAGAAAGGTTCCGATAATGCCGGAAGCTGACATGGTGGCTTTGAGCACATCGGTTTCGAACCACTGGTCAAGAAAGTCGATGGCGCTCATGGTCATCAACTGCACTTGGTTGTACTTGTCCTCGCTGGGCAGGCCCTGGAAGCGGCGGCCAATGAAGAGTAACTTCATCAGCTCCCGCGGGCTCAGGGTCGTGGGATCGGGTGGCACCATGCCGAGGATCGGTTTGACAAAGCGACACATGGCCTGCATCGCCTTGCCAAACTCGTCATAGGCCTCGGCGTCGAGCTTGGAATGGCGCGCGATCTCGCGATGGGTTTTCCCGTGGTCGTTCACCCGCCAGAGATAATTCCCGTCGGGCATGGGAGTGAACGTTCCATCCAGGGGGAGAATCTCCAAACCATGGCGGGGAAGATCGAGGTCGCGAATGATCTCCGGGCGCAACAGGGAAACTACGTAGGAGCAGACCGAGAAGTGAAAGCCGGGGAAGACCTCCTCCGTGCAAGCCGCGCCCCCAAGCACATGCCGGCGCTCGAGCACGAGAACCTTCTTTCCTGCGCGAGCCAGGTAAGCGGCATTGACCAGGCCATTGTGACCACCGCCGATCACCAGAACATCGTATTTCTGCTTTGCAGCTGCCATGGCTGTTCGCCTTCCCTATCGGTCCTGAATGATTGCTCAGAAGGCCCCGATGACTTCTAACCAGGAACCCGGTCCATCCAAGAATGCCGCCAAACGTGATCTTCGCAAAAGGAGAAGAGGCGCGGGCGAATCAGAGTCCGCTCGGCAGGACGGCCCAACGGCGAATCGTGCTCCAGGGCGATGGCATAATGAATGCGCAGAACGGAAGGCTCATTGTAACCGGAATCCGCTCTTCTGTCTTGTACTCGAATCGCGGGGCGCAAAAACCAAACCGGAAAGGTGTCATCGCCGATGAATCGGCGCACGGCGAAATCGGGCAATCAGCCACTACGGGGCGAGGCGTCGAGGCGCGGGGCCTGGACGACTGGCAAGTGGAAGCGGCTTCTCCATTGCCAGCCAAGCCTAGCGTGAATATAATCCCGCCTTGCGCCTTCGGGTCGGTCGACTCTCGGGAGCGAAGAACCTCCACCCACCAGGGCCTGTGGCCGACAAAGAGGATGGCTAAGAAAGGGGAATTACTTTGCCGGTCGGAACTGCATTTCATGAACGGACATTCGCGCTTTGTCAGAGTCTCAACTACCGCGAGTGGTCCGGATACTACACGGTCAGCGTGTACGAAGTCCATCACGAGCACGAGTACAATGCCATTCGCAATGCGGCCGCGCTGATCGATATCACCCCCCTCTATAAGTATCTGGTCACGGGAAAGGACGCGAGCAAATTGGTGAACCGTGTCATCACGCGGGACATCCACAACGTTGGGGTGGGGCAGGTCATTTATTGTTGCTGGTGCGACGAAGAGGGTAAGGTGATTGACGACGGCACGCTTACTCGCCTCGAGGAGAACAAGTATCGCTGGACTGCGGCCGATCCGAGCCTGCGTTGGCTGCGCCAGAACGGCCACAACATGGATGTCCAGATTGAGGACATCTCGGAGCAGGTGGCGGCACTGGCCTTGCAAGGGCCTACTTCCGGCAAGCTGTTGCAAGCGGTGGCGCAAGCCGAGATTGCCAACCTGAAGTATTTCCGCATGACTCGAGGCACGATCGCCAGCGTGCCCGTAGATATCTCTCGCACGGGGTACACCGGGGATTTAGGCTATGAGATTTGGGTCCCGTGGACGAGTGCGGTGAAGGTGTGGGATGCACTGATGGAAAAGGGCAAGCTGTTTGATCTGCATGCCGCGGGGATGCTGGCGCTTGATGTGGCCCGGGTCGAGGCCGGGTTGCTGCTGATCGAGGTCGATTACATCAGCAGCAAGAGGGCCCTGATTCCGTCCCAGAAATACTCCCCCTACGAACTGGGTTTTGGCCGGATGGTCCACCTGCACAAGGAGAATTTTGTTGGCAAGGCCGCTCTGGAGCGGGACGCCCAGAAGGGCGTTTCACGGCAGTACGTAGGACTGGAGATCGATTGGACCGAGATCGAGGCGCGCTACCAGAAATTCGGACTGGCGCCTGTGGCTCCCAGCCAGGCATCACGGGTCGCAGTTCCCGTGTATTGCGGCGAAAAGCAGGTGGGCAAAGCCACGACAACCACTTGGTCGCCGGTGCTCAAGAAGATGATCGCCCTGGCTAGCATCGACACCGACCACGCCAAGCTGGGGACACGATTGCACCTGGAGATCACCATCGAGGCTGTGCGGCAGAAGGTTGGAGCCAACGTTGCCGCCATGCCGTTCTTCAATCCCAAGAGGAAGACCGCGGTACCGGTATAGATCGCCGCATCGCGAGCCACCCCGAGAACCCTGCCCGGCTGCAGCAAAGTCCAAATCTTAAAGCTGCACTTGAGCAACGCAATGAACAACTAAACACCGTGTATTCAAGCGTATAGTCTAAGTCTTCTAGACTTTACGATGAATGCGTTTGCCCTGCGGTAGTCCGGGGCTCCTCATGCTGCCGGAGAGGTTCTCCGGGGGCTTCGTTTCCAGTATAAATAGCCCGGCACGCCGATGAGCACGATGGCCGTTCCCCAGAAGGCTTCTGCCGGGCGAGTGATGATGGTATTCAGCGTCCACGCCGCGCCAATCACCACATAGATCGCCGGCAGCCAGGGATATCCGGTACAACGGTAGGGGCGGGGAATCTCCGGGCGCTTCGCGCGCAGGATAAACAATCCAATCACGGTTAAGGTGTAGGACAACACCATGCCGTAGATTACATAGGTATAGAGCTGGTCGTAACGTCCGCTTAAGGTCAGAATTCCCGCCCAGATACCCTGGCCAACCAGGCTGAAGGCTGGGGTGCGCCACGCGGGATGGATCACCGCCATGCGCTTGAAGAAGACCCCATCTTGCGCCATCGCGAGATAGACGCGTGCCCCGGACAAGGTGCAGGTGGCTGCCGCGCTGAAACAGGAAATTGCAATCGTAGCCGAGAGCCAGCCCGCGGCGCGAGGAGAGAAAAGGGCGGCGGCCGCCGCATGGGCGATGGTTTCGTGTTGGGCGATTTGGTTGAGCGGCATGGAATAAACGTAGGTCACGTTCATGGCGATATAGATCACACCAACCACCAGGATGCCGAGCACCATGGCGAAGGGCACATTGCGCCGGGGCTCTTTGACTTCTCCCGCCACCCAAGTGATGTAGACCCACCCGTCGTATGCCCAGAAGACGGCAATGAGGGCGACGCCCATGGCGGAGACAAAGCTTGCAGGGGAGAGTCCCAGGGTGGCGCTGCCTTGCGGGCTGAAATTTTCCCAATGCCCCTTGCCGAAAGCCAGCCCGAAAACCACAAAGCTCGCCATGGCAGCGAATTTCGTCCAGGTCGAGATGTTTTGCAGCAAAGCTCCCCAACGCAACCCCACGACGTTCACGTAGGTAAGCACGGCGATGAGAACCAGGCCAACCAGGCGGGCACGGGTCAAGGTGAGCCCCAGAGCGGAGAGCACAAGGTGTTGTTGGGAGATCACGGGCACGATCTCGCCCATATAGGTGGCCGAGGCTACCGCCAAAGCGGCGATCGTTCCTCCGTTGGCGACGCTGAACAGCATCCAACCGTAGAGAAAAGCCACCAGATCGCCGTAGGCCTCCCTCAGGTAGACATATTGCCCTCCGGAATCGGGGAACATCGATCCTAGCTCAGCGAAGGCAACGCAGCCGAATAAGGACACAATCCCGCCTAACACCCAGACCAACAAAAACAAGATGGGCTGGGGCAGGGGGCCGGCAATATCCTTGGCGGTAAGAAAAATGGAAGAGCCGATGATGCCGCTCACGAGCAGCAGCACGGAGTCCAGAAGGGACAGTCCGCGCAGCAGCGTAGGTTGAGAGTCAGAGTGTGATTTTTCGAGGAGAGGAGACATGATGGTTCGACGGCTTATCCGATTCCGAGCTCATCCGGGGATTCCAGTGGCGTGCCACAGCGACGGCAGATCACCGCAGAACAGTCGCCACAGGTTAGCGGGTCGGCGACCTCCGCCGCGCACTGGGGGCAATAGAGCAGTTCCGGGGCGGGTGGGGGTTGCGGGTTCGAAGCCATCAGCAAGGCACTGTAGCACAGAAAGCGGCCGCCAGGCTCGCCGGGAGGCGGGGGCGGACGAGAGGACAGAAACTGAAGTCCTGGAACGTGGCAGTTTCCCAGTATGCTTTATCATCACCAGCAGAACTTTGTCCTACGTCTGAGTTCGGCTGCGGAAGACTTCCGAAGGAGTTCTTCGGGGAGGGAGATCATGCGCCGTCTATTGATTCTGTTGCTGTGCGCGACCCCATGCTGGGCCCGAGCGGAGCGCCTGTTTACCTTCGAAGATATGATGTCGCTCAAGCGGGTGGGCGAACCGGTGGTTTCCCCAGACGGGAAATGGGTGCTCTTCAGCGCGGTGGACGTGGACCTAGCCGCAAACAAGAAAACACCGCATATCTGGGTCGCGCCTACCTCTGGCGGCAAGGAGCGCGAAATCATTCTTGACCAGGACGCAGACCGTCCGCGCTGGGCGCCGGATGGGAGGCGGTTTGCGTTTCTCTCGAACAAGGAGAGTGGATCGCAGATCTGGATTGCAGATTTTGATGGCGGCGTCGGGAGTGTCACTGGCGTGCACCGGCTCACCTCGATCGCCAGTGAAGCTCAAGGGGAGTTGTGGTCGCCAGATGGGAAAAACATACTGTTCGTTTCGAACGTGTACCCGGAGTGTGTCGAGGAAGACTGCAATGCGAGGAAGATCGAGGAATCATCCCACTCGATGGTGAAGGCGATGGTCTTCGATCGTCTGCTGTATCGTCATTGGAACAGTTACCAGGAGGGCAAGCGCAGTCATTTACTGGTCGTTTCCGCCGAGGGTGGTCCCAGCCGCGACCTTACTCCCGGAGATTATGACGCTCCCGTGTTCAGTCTCGGCGGGCAAGATAACTACGCATTTTCGCCCGATGGGCAAGAGATCTGTTATACGTCGAATCACGACAAAGTGGAGGCGATCTCGACGAACAACGACTTGTGGATCGTCTCGGTGAACGGCGGAGAAGCCAAGAACATCACCGTCGAGAACAAAGCCAGCGATTCGACGCCGCTCTATTCCCCGGACGGCAACTATATTGCCTATCGCGCCCAGGCACGCCCGGGATATGAGAGCGACCGTTTTCGATTGCGCCTGTACGACCGCAAGGCGGGGGGAAAAAAGGATCTGACCGACGGATTTGAGCAGTGGGCGGGTTCCTTTATCTGGGCGCCCGATTCGAAAACCATCTACTTCAGCTCTGAGCACAAGCGTCACGCCTTGATCTACGCTGTCGACATTACAACCGCCGCAAGACGAACCTTGGTCAGCGGCTACAACGACGATGTGACGATCACACCCGACGGGAAGACGCTCGTCTTCAGCCGCGTATCGATGAAGGCTCCGAACGAGATTTACGCGGCCAAGGCTGCTGGAGAAGGATGCCCCGCACGAACGGGGGACGTGGATCCCGGGAAAGAGTCGTGTTCGTTGAACAAGGACTGGCCGCTGACTCAGATCAACCAGGAACGATTGTCCCAGATCATCCTCTCAGACGCGGAGCCATTTTGGTTCAAAGGTGCACTCGGGGATGAGGTGGAGGGATCTCTGGTCAAGCCGCCGAACTTCGATGCGTCGAAGAAGTATCCCGTGAAGTTTCTCATTCATGGCGGGCCGCAGGGAGCGTGGGGAGATGACTGGAGCTATCGCTGGAATCCCGAGTTGTTCGCCGCCAACGGTTACGTGGTAGTGATGATCAACTTTCACGGATCCACCGGCTACGGGCAGAAGTTCATCGATGCCATCCAAAGCGACTGGGGCGGCGCTCCCTATGAGGACCTGATGGCCGGTCTCGATTATGCCGAACAGCACTATCCCTACATCGACAAGGATCGTGAATGTGCGCTGGGGGCAAGCTATGGCGGGTATATGGCGAATTGGATTCTCGGCCATAGCGATCGCTTCCAATGCATCGTGTCCCATGATGGGATGTTCAATTCGACCTCCGCATGGGGGACGACCGAGGAGCTCTGGTTCAACGAGTGGGAATTTCGCGGCACGCCCTATAACAACCGAGCGCTCTACGATCAGTGGTCGCCGCATTTGAGCGCCACGAAATTCAAGACGCCCACGCTCGTGATCCACGGGCAGCTCGACTACCGGTTGGACGTCTCGGAAGGCTTTCAGCTCTTTACCACGCTCCAGCGGTTAGGCGTGCCGTCGAAAATGCTCTATTTTCCCGACGAGGGTCACTGGGTGCTGAAGCCGCAGAACTCGCGGCTCTGGTATAAAACGGTGAATGACTGGGTCGATCAATGGGTCCGTCGCTAGGATGGCGACTCACGGTGGGCAGGTTCGGGTGGAAAGCGCCCTTTCATCCTGGCCCAGGCGCGAAGCCAGCCCGGGAACCAGGGAATTCCGCCGCCCTCAGCCTAGGTTTTCAAGCGCCAGGGCCATCCCCATTCCACCGCTCACGCAGAGGGCGGCAACCCCGCGTTTAGCCTTGCGCTTCAACATCTCGTGCAGGAGCGTGACCGTAATTCGGGTTCCGCTGCAGCCGATGGGATGACCCAGGGCGATCGCACCGCCATTCACGTTCAGCCGGTCGCGAGCAAACTGTAACTCCCGGTCACAGGCCAAAACCTGTGCGGCAAAGGCCTCGTTCAACTCGAACAGATCAAAATCGGAAAGGGGAAGCTGATGGCTGTCTGCGAGTTTTCGCAGCGCCGGAACCGGACCGATTCCCATAACTCGCGGATCGACACCTGCGGAGGTTACGGCCAAAATCCGGGCGAGCGGCTTCAGCTTGTGGCTCTCAACAAAATTCTGGCTCGCCAGGACAACCGCGGCTGCGCCATCGGTGATTCCTGACGAGTTGCCCGCCGTGATCGTACCCGATTGGGAAAATACGGGCGGCAACCTGGCCATTTTCTCAAGCGTAGCTCCGAGAAAGGGATGTTCGTCTCGGGCGAATGTCTGCGGACCTTTCTTGGTATCGAGAGTGATGGGCACCAACTCTCCCTCAAACCGTCCGCTGGCGATCGCCTGCGCTGCCCGCGTCTGCGAGCAGAGAGCAAAGGCATCCTGTTCCTCCCGCGTGATCTTGTATTGCTCCGCCAGCACCTCGGCCGTCTCCCCCATGACCATTTTGGCCAGGGGACAGAAAAAGCCATCGCGGTACATGCCATCGATCAATTCCTGGTCTCCTAAGCGATAGCCCCAGCGGGCTCCATCCAGGTAGTAGGGCAAGCGCGACATGGATTCGGTACCGCCCGCCAGTACGCACCCCAAGTTTCCCGAGGCAACCCCCTGGAATCCGAGTGCGATCGACTTCATGCCAGAGGCGCAAGCTTGGTTTACCGTATACGCGGGGACCTCCACCGGGATGCCGCTGCGGACTGAAATCTGCCGGGCCGGATTGGGGCCTCCGCCAGCCTGACGGGCATTGCCAAAGATCGTCTCTTCCACCTGATCCGCGCGGACCCCGGCCCGTTCGAGTGCCGCCTTAGCCACGGCGACACCCAGGTCGGCAGCGGTAAGCGAGGCGAGTGCGCCGCCAAACTTCCCGATGGGCGTGCGCACCGCCGACACGATGTAGACGCTAGGCAAAAAATCCCTCGCAAGATTCAAGTCTAGCATTCGGATAGTTCGGACGGGCGGTCGAAGCAAGGCTTAGCGAAGCAACCGAAGCAAAAATTCTGGTCCCCTTACCCATGCTTCCACCGTCCCGGGGGGAGCGGCTGCGTGGTCTTGCCCCGAGCCCAGGCGGTACACTGGAGCTTCATGCATTACCTCTATGGGATTCATTCCGTGGCCGAGGCCTTGAATGCGCGCGGGAGAGCGTTTGCCTGGGTGGGGGTGGCGCGGGAACGCCATGATCTCCGTCTGCAGCGGGTCATCGAACAATGCCGCCGCCAAGGAGTTCTAGTACGATTCCTGGAGCGGGCAGAACTGGACCGGATGGCAGGGAACCATGCTCATCAAGGCGTGGTGGCAATCACATCCGCCAAGCAGTACAACGACTTGGACGATGTGATCGCAGCCCAACGCGGATCGTATTCCCTGATTGTGGTTCTGGACGGAGTGGAAGATCCGCACAATCTTGGAGCCATCCTGCGTACAGCGGATGCCGTCGGGGCCAACGGGGTGATCATTCCCGCCAGGCGAGCGGTGGGGGTGACGGCGGCGGTCACCAAAGTTTCCGCAGGCGCAGGCGAACACCTGCCGGTGGCAAAAGTCACCAATATTGCGCGCACCTTAGAGGAGCTGAAAGCGAAGAATCTATGGATCGTGGGTCTCGACGAGCGCGGCCCCCAATCCTACGACTCGCTCGATTACAACATGGATTGTGCCGTGGTTTTTGGGGCTGAAGGCAAGGGCCTGCATGATTTGGTGGCGAAAAAATGCGATTTCCTCGCCTCCATTCCGATGCTGGGGAAGGTGCCTTCGCTGAATGTTTCCGTGGCTGCCGGAGTTCTTCTCTACGAGATTGTCCGGCAAAGAAGAAAGCAACTGCGATGAGAGTCCTTTGTGTTTTCGCTATACTCTTTGCTCTCTCCAACCTGGCAGCGGCCCTGGAGCGCGAGGCTTTCACATTTACCCGCTACGAGCTCGAGGTGCGGGTCGAGCCGGAGCAGCAACGGCTTGGAGTGCGGGGTAAGATCGCCCTTCGCAACGACTCTTCCATTCCCCAGAAAGATCTTGCTTTGCAGATTTCCTCCAGCCTGGATTGGCGCTCGATCAAACTGGGCGGGAAGACGGTCCCGTTCGTGACCGAAGAATACGATTCTGACCTCGATCATACCGGCGCATTTTCCGAGGCCATTGTCAGTGTGCCGGAGGTTCCGGCGAAGGGAGTGATCGAGTTGGAGGTTGGCTACGAAGGGGTCATTGCACTCGAGGCAGCGCGTCTAACCCGCATGGGCGTGCCCGCGGAAAAAGCCAAGCACACGGACTGGGACCGGATCAGCAAATCGTTCACTGCGGTGCGGGGGATTGGTTACGTTACTTGGTATCCCATCGCGACCGAGGACGCCAGCCTTTCCGAGGGTAATAGCGTGGCGGAGACCATCGCTCGGTGGCAGGCGAAGGAAGCAGACACCGAGATGCAGGTACGCTTCGAATCCACCTCGGCTGCTGAAATCTTATTCAGCGGCTCCGGTTCGCCTACCGAGCACGCTGGTTCGCGTGCGAGCAAGGGCGCGCGCTTCAGCATGCTAGGGTCGGGAGTCAGTGTGCCAACCTTTGTCATCGCCGATTATCAGAGGCTCACACCCAAGGACTTGGTCACGGTTTACTACCTGCCCGCCCAGCAACCCGCGGCCGAGGCCTATGGCGAGGTCGCCGCGCAGCTCGACCCCTTGGTTCCCGGGGAAAGCGGCGTGGGAAGTTTGGAGATTCTGGGCTTGCCGGATGCGGACGCGCAGCCCTTCGTGACCGAAGGCATGTTGCTCAGCCCGCTCGAGTCGCCCATCACGAACGAAGCGGAGCTCAGCATCGTCTACGGCAAAGCTCGGCAGTGCCTGCGTTCCCCAAGACCCTGGATTCAGGAGGGCCTGGCACACTTCGCGCAAGCGGAATTTGTCGAGAAGCAAAAAGGGCACCAGGCCGCGCTCGATTACCTCAAGGCGCACGCCGCGGGCCTGATCGAAGCCGAGCGGCAAGCATCCGCAAAGCCCGGGCGCCAGGACTCGACCGGTTCTCTGATTACGGCAGCGAACGATTTGTACCTGCAAACCAAGGCGATGTACGTCTGGTGGATGCTGAAGGATATGTTGGGAGGTCTGCCGAACGAGGCTTTGCTCAGCTACCATGCAGCCGACGACCGGGAGATAACCTACCTCGAACGCCTGATCGAGAAAACCGGTCAGCGAGATCTGCAATGGTTTTTTGATGACTGGGTATATCACGACCATGGCTTGCCGGATTTTCGCATCGATTCGGTCTTTTCGAATCCCCTCTCAAGCGGCGGCTTTCTTGCAACCATCACCGTCGAGAACTTGGGCAGTGCGGGTGCGGAGGTGCCGCTTACGCTCGAGATGGAGGGCACAGCCATCAGGAAGCGGCTTGAAGTGCGCGCGAAATCGAAAGCCTCGATTCGGGTGGAACTGCCGTCGAATCTTCAGCAAGTGACGGTGAATGATGGTAGCGTTCCGGAGAGCAACTCGAGCGAGCACAGCTACAAGACCAAGGGATGAATTCCCTGAGGGATGGCGCGCTCGATCAGGGGCTTCAAACCAAGCCGATGCGATAATTGTGCTTGGCCCATACCTGGGTCCTTTGCTGATAGGAGGAGTGGCGGGAGAGGGGGCGTTTTGGCCTACATCCAATTTCTCGGCGCGGCCGGCACGGTGACTGGCTCCAAGCACTTGGTCAACACCGGCAGGAACTCGAGCGGAAACCGCGGTTTTCAAATCCTGATCGATTGCGGTATGTTCCAGGGGCCGAAGGAATGGCGCGAACGCAACTGGCAGGATCCTCCCGTGCCGGCGAGTGAAATCGGCGCGGTTGTCCTCACCCACGCCCATCTCGACCATAGTGGCTGGATCCCGCGCCTGGTCAAGGGAGGGTTTCGCGGGCCCATCTATGCCACCGCGGCGACGGCTGATTTGTGCGGCATTCTGTTGCCGGACTCGGGACATCTGCAGGAAGAAGATGCCGCCTTCTACAACAAACATCACAAGTCCAAGCACAGTCCCGCACTGCCCCTCTACACCTTGGCAGAAGCGCAAGCCTGTCTGCAGTATTTCCAGCCGGTTGCGATGGAGGCCAGTGAACGGCTATCGCCTGAGTTGAGCTTTCGCTTGGTGCGGGCTGCCCACATCCTGGGATCGGCGATGGTGGAGCTCACGCTCGAGATCGGGGGAGAGAAGCGCCGCCTGTTGTTTAGCGGAGACATCGGCCGGGTACGCAATCGAGACGTCGCTCCCGGCAAGGTCGTGCATGCCGGGCCGATCGAAGGCGAGTGGGCGGAGGTTCTGGTCATGGAATCCACCTACGGCGATCGTCAGCATCCGACCGATGACCCGCGGCCGCAACTGGCAGCTGTAATCAAGCAGACCATCGAGCGCGGCGGCAGCGTGGTCGTGCCCGCGTTTGCCGTGGAGCGTACGCAGAAGTTTCTTTTCATGCTCAAAGACTTGATGGAGTCTGGCCAGATCGGACCGATCCCGGTCTATTGCGACAGTCCCATGGCGATTCAAGCCGTGGAAATCTTTATGCGGCACTCCGAGGAGTACAGTGAGGAAGCGCGACGGCTCGTCCGCCAGTATGGATCCCCGCTCGCCTGGCCGGGTTTCCAGTTTACTTTGACGCTCGAGCAATCCAAGCAGATTAACCAATCGAAATATCCCTCGATCATTGTCTCGTCGAGCGGTATGGCCACCGGCGGCCGCATCCTGCATCATTTGGCACAAAGGCTTCCGGACCCGAAGAACACGGTCATCTTCATTGGTTTTCAGGCGCAGGGAACACGCGGGTTTACGATTAAGAGTGGTGCGCCGGAGGTGAAGATTTTCGGAGAGATTGTACCCATCCGGGCGCAGGTGGTCTCCTTTGAGCAATTCAGCGACCACGCCGACACACCGGAACTCCTGGAATGGCTGCGCACGTTCAAAAGCGCACCCAGCCGAACCTATCTGGTGCACGGAGATCCCGCGGCTGCATCCCAATTGCGCGCTGTCATGAGCAAGGAGCTGGGATGGAACGTTCAGGTGGCGCGCTGGTTGGAGAAAGTCGACCTATAGACTTCGAGGCAGGGAAAGCAAGGGGCACAGGAGGGTCAGGATTTCGGGCACCATTCTCCGGCCTCGGCTTTCGCATAGCGTTCCATGCGAGGTGAGGGATGAGCGAAGCGGAGTTGAGGGAACATATTGCTGCAGCCGACAAGAGCCCCAAGCGGATTGCGGCGGCGGTTTCCGGCCTTCCCGATGCGATCCTGCGCTTCAAGCCGGCGCCGGACAAGTGGTCGATTCTCGAAGTCCTCGGCCATTTGGCGGATGTTGAGATCGTTTATGCCCATCGCTTCCGGCAGATGCTGGCCGACAAGAAGCCGGTGATCGCCCCGATGGATCAGGTGGCTTGGGCAACAAGGCTCGGCTACAGCGAAGAATCCCCGGCTGAGCTGGTCGCTGCGTATGGTCTCAATCGACACCGCACCTTGCAACTCTTGCGCCGTCTGAAGCCTGGAGATCTCGAGAAATCGGCCTATCACCCCGAATTGGAGCGCGATGTAACCGTGGCGGAATACGTGGCCAAGATCGCCTCTCACGGTGCAAACCACCTGGCGCAAATCGAACGTTTGAAGAAAGAAGCTCCCGGGAAACAGTAAACCTTGCCATAGGGATTCGCCCAGCCCGGAGCCCGACAATCGCGAACTGGGCTCCGGCCAGTAAGGCGGGGTCTTGATCGCGGGCCTTCGGAAAGCCTGTTTTTCGGGCTTGGAACAGGCACCTTCTGAGCGCGATGGGTGTACAATCGTTCGTTTTTGAAGTCAACGGTGCGATTCGGTTCAGCATCGAAGGCATGGGGGTCTCCGCACACCAGGCTAGCTTTCGTCAAAACGGGGGCGAAATCTACTCCCCAGGAATCAAGCGAGGATGCCGTGAAACGACGACAATTGTGGTATCAACTTGCGATGGTTCAGCTTACGATTCTGTACGCTCTAGGCCAGGAAGCTTCACCGGGTGGCGTCCCGGTTCACATGGTGGTTTCGGTCGAAGCTCGCCACGGCACGACTCCCCCGGAGATTACTCGCGAAGATGTCATGGTCCGCGAGGGTCGTGATCGCGATCGCGTCACGGACTGGGAGCCGGCACAAGGCGATCACGCTGGGCTCGAATTCTTCATCCTGATCGACGACGGGGCCAGTATCAGCTTGGGTTCACAGTTGGACGACCTTCGACAGTTCATCACGGCGCAGCCTGCCACAACCAAGATCGGCATCGCCTACATGCAAAACGGAATCGCGCAGGTCCTACAGAATCCGACCAGCGACCACGGGCAAGCGGCCAAAGCCCTGCGCCTGCCGCTCGGTGTGATCGGCGCGGACGCCAGTCCCTATTTTTCTCTCCAGGACCTGATCAAGCGCTGGCCAGAGAGCACGGACCGCCGCGAAGTGTTTATGGTTAGCGATGGCGTGGATTGGTTTGGGGGGACCTCGCCGGACGACCCCTATGTCGATGCCGCCATCGCCGACGCCCAGCGCGCCGGCGTGATCGTCTTCGATATCTACATGCCCGGACGCGGGCACGCCGCTCATAGCTACTGGCAGTATTACTGGGGCCAGTTGTATCTGTCGAAAGTTGCTGATGAAACTGGCGGAGAAGCCTATTACATAGGCTTTAGCGGTGCCCCGGTAGCTTTTACCCCCTACCTCGATTCCATGGCACAGCGGCTGAGCCATCAGTACTTTTTGGGCTTCTTTGCCAAACCGGAAAAGAAGGCGGGGTTGCGACGCGTCAGACTCCAAACCGAGGTGCCAAACGCTGAACTGGTGGCGCCATCCCAGGTGTACGTTCCAGCCTCTGCGCAATGAGCTACTGCGGCCCTGAGCCCGCTGCCGGGGCCCTTAGGGTTGGTGGCACCGCCGGACGACCCTCAACCGGACCTCGCTGTTCGATCCGCATTAGGATTCGGCGTGCGTATTGGTAAATCGGATCAAGGCGCTGAGCTTGTCGGCTGCGGCTCCCGAATCGATAGCACGGGTGGCCAACGGCAAGGCTTCGACCAGGTGATCGGCTTTGGCGGCGGCGACCAACGCGGCGGCGGAATTCAGGAGAACGACATCGCGACGCGGCGATTTCTCGCCGCGCAGGATAGCCCTGATGATTCCTGCATTGTCCTCCGCGTTCCCTCCGGCGATGTCGTCGAGCTGAGCAGGCTTCATTCCGAATTCTTCCGGCCTGACTTCGTAGGAGCGTACGCTCCCGTCCCTCACCTCAGCGATTCGTGTGGGTCCGGTGACGGTAATCTCGTCCAAGCCGTCCGAGCCATGCACGACCATCGCCCGGCGCAGTCCCAACATGCTTAATGCCTGCGCGAGTTTCTCGACCAGTTCTAGCGAATATACGCCCACCACTTGAGCGGATGCCCGGGCCGGATTTGTCAACGGACCCAGCAAATTGAAGACCGTTCGTAAGCGAAGCTCGCGGCGTGAGCGCTGAACATACTTCATGGCCGAGTGGATCGCGGGGGCAAACAAAAACGCCATTCCAACTTCGGCGAGACAGGTGGCGAGCCCGGCTGGAGGTAGATGGATGGACACGCCCAGAGCTTCCATGACGTCTGCCGAACCGCATTTGGAGGTCACGCTGCGATTCCCGTGCTTGGCAACTCTCACGCCGGCTCCTGCCACTACGAATGCCGTGGCGGTCGAGATGTTGAATGTTCCGCTGGCGTCGCCGCCGGTGCCGCAGGTGTCCACCAGAGCATCCCGTTCGGTGTCACTGGCGTCCAGGGCGGAATGGTCAGGAATGGTCAAAGCAGTTGCGGCCCCGCGGATCGCTTCGGCAAACCCTACGATCTCCTCGACCGTTTCACCCTTCATGGACAGAGCGACGAGCAAGGCGGCAATCTGCGCATCGCTGCACCCGCCAGACAGCACTTCCGCCATCAGCTGGCGCGCCTGTTCCCGGGAAAGAGACTCGCGGCGCGTGGCGATGCGATCTAGAGCGTCGGTAATCATCGACGCTCAGCTTAGTCTGTTTCCCGCACTTTTCGCAAAAGACAGGCCGCGGCGAAAGCCGCGTTTGCCCTATCCCCAATGCTTCTATAGAATCGAAAGTTGGGCGTCCGCAGTCGAAGCCGCAAGCAGAGTCCTGCCGCAAGCAATCAGGAATTCAGATATGAAGATCCATGAGTACCAGGCCAAAGCTCTCTTAAGCAGGTATGGGGTGGCTGTGCCACGCGGAGAAATGGCCGAAACCCGCGAGCAAGCCGAGACGGTCGCCAAGAGCTTATTTGCCGCTGGCGTCAGCCGGGTGGTGGTGAAGGCGCAAATTCATGCCGGAGGCCGGGGCAAAGGCGGTGGCGTGAAGATTGCCCAATCCGTCGAAGAAGCAACCGAGATCGCCGGCAAAATTCTCGGCATGACGCTGGTGACGCACCAGACCGGACCCGAAGGCCGTCTGGTGCGGCGCGTGCTCATCGAAGAGACCTTGCCCATCGAGAAGGAACTCTATGCCGGGATTGTCATCGATCGCGGCGAGGCCAAGCCGGTGTTCATGGCGTCGGCTGCCGGCGGTATGGAGATTGAGCAGGTCGCAGCCGAGAACCCCGCCGCCATCTTCAAGGAGTACGTGGAGCCGGGCCTGGGGCTGGAGGCCTTTCAAGCGCGTAAGCTGGCGTTCCAACTAGGTTTGAGTGCTAAGCACCTCCCTGAGGCTGTGCGGTTTATGACCGGACTCTACCGCGTATTCCGAGAAGCCGATGCTTCGTTGCTCGAGATCAACCCTTTTGGGAGCTGTCCGGATCACCGCCTGCTCGCGCTCGATGCCAAGATCAATTTCGATGACAATGCCCTGTTTCGGCATCCCGAGATCCGCGAGATGCGTGACTTGGCCGAAGAAGATCCCCTGGAGGTGGAAGCTTCCAAGTACAGCCTCAATTACATCCGGTTGGAGGGGAATGTCGGTTGCATGGTGAACGGCGCCGGCCTGGCTATGGCAACGATGGATATTATTAAGCACGCCGGTGGCATGCCGGCGAATTTCCTGGATGTGGGTGGCGGGGCGAACGCCGAACAAGTTACGCATGCCTTCAAGATTCTGCTCGGTGACCAGCATGTGAAGGCAGTGCTGATTAATATTTTCGGGGGGATTTTGCGGGTCGATACCCTGGCCCGTGGGGTGGTCGAAGCCAGCCGAAACATGAACATTCAGCTGCCCATCGTGCTTCGGCTAGAAGGCACCAATGTCGCCGCGGGGCGGGAGATCTTGCGCGACTCCGGACTCAGTTTCATCGTGGCCGACACCATGCAGGACGCCGCCGAGAAGGTGGTCGCGGCAGCCAGCAGCTGATGGCCGCAAGCTTGATCGTTGGATCTTCGTTCCTGCATGCTCCATGGCGTGCGGAGGACGAGCCGCAGGCGACTCCAATCCAGAGCATGCGAGGCTGAGGAGCAAACCATACCATCATGAGCATCCTTATCGATAAATCCACACGCGTCATTGTGCAAGGCTTGACGGGACGGGAGGGCACCTTCCATGCCAAAGCCTGTGCAGAATACGGAACCAAGATTGTCGGCGGTGTGACTCCCGGAAAGGGCGGCAGCACTCACGAGGGCTGGCCTGTTTTCAATACCGTCCAAGAAGCCGTCGACAGAACTGGGGCTGATGCTTCGATTCTTTTTGTTCCTCCCGCCGCGGCGGCCGATGCCATTATGGAGGCGGCCGACGCCGAGATTGAACTGATCGTCGCGATCACGGAGGGGATTCCCACCCTGGACATGGTGCGCGCCTGGGAATTCCTGCAGGACCGACGGGCGCGCCTGATCGGCCCCAACTGTCCCGGCATCATCTCCCCGGGGAAGTCGAAGATCGGTATCATGCCGGGGCACATTCATCGCGAGGGGCCGGTGGGAATTGTTTCCCGCTCGGGCACCTTGACCTACGAAGCGGTTTTCCAACTCACGACCCGCAATGTCGGGCAGTCTACCGCCATCGGAATCGGCGGCGACCCGATCATCGGTACGAGCTTTGTCGATGCTTTGGAGCTGTTTAACAAGGATCCGCAAACCGAGATTGTAGTCATGATCGGAGAGATTGGCGGTCAAGCTGAAGAGACGGCAGCCGCCTATGTGAAAGCGCACATGAAGAAGCCGGTGGTTGGGTTCATTGCTGGCCAGACCGCGCCTCCGGGACGCCGTATGGGTCATGCGGGAGCGATCATCTCCGGGGGTACGGGAACGGCCACGGAGAAGATCAAGGCCATGGAAGATGCCGGAATTCGTGTCACCCGCTCGCCGGCCGAAATTGGCGAGACGGTCGTGGCGGCAATGGGAGTGAAGGTTTAGGAACCAGAGCGGAGGAGCGAAGAGCCGGTGACCGGCCGCACACTGAGGACGCATGGCTGAGCTATGAAGACCCTAGAACGAACGCTTGCCATCATCAAGCCCGACGCGGTGCGCAAGCACGCGATCGGTAACATTATCGAACAACTCGAGAGCAACCGCTTCCACATCTTGGCGATGAAGATCCTTGAAATTTCGAAGCATCAGGCCGGCCAATTTTACGCTGTGCACGCGCACCGGCCTTTCTACAATTCCCTGACCGATTTCATGTCGAGCGGACCGGTCGTGGTGTTGGCCCTCGAGAGAGAGAATGCCATCGCTGATCTCCGCAAGCTCATGGGCGCAACCAATCCTGCCGATGCCGCGGATGGAACCATCCGCAAGAGGTGGGCCACCAACATCGAGCAGAATGCCATCCATGGCTCGGATGGCGAGGAATCGGCCCGGTTTGAGCTTAGTTATTTTTTTGCCGGATACGAGTTGACAGGTTAATTTCGCTGCATCCGATCGAGTGGCCGGAGGTAACCTCCATGCCGTTGGTCCAAATCACGATGTTGAGCGGTCGAACCACTGAGCAAAAGCGCCGGCTGGCTCAGCGCATTACGGATGCGTTGGTCGAAGAGGCGGGCGCGCGCCGCGAAGCGGTCGTCGTTGCCTTCCATGAAGTGTCGAAGGAAAACTATGCTTCGGGCGGGGTGTTGCTGGCGGATCAGACGCCGCGGTGACGGCCGGATCCTGCGCCCCTAACTTCGCCCGCACCGCAGGTTCGAGCGGTTCCTCCCGCCTGGCCGAGTCCCGCCTGGGAGGGCGGATCGAGGCAGGCCCTCATCCCAAGGGTTCATACAGCTGGCCTTCGATGCGGTCCCCTATCTTAGGCAGTTCCTTGCGTACATAGCGAAGAAAGTGGGGCGTGGAGCGGTGGGCTTCGAGGGCGGCATCGTCCTTGTATTGTTCGTAGACAAAGAAGCGGCGCGGATCGGTTTTGTGTCGGTGAACCTGGAACATCAGGCACCCGTCTTCCTTGCGCGATTCCTCGGCCAACTTGGCAAACACCGTCGCCACTTCTGCTTCACGACCGGCTTTCGCCATCCAAGTTACCGCCAGAACCACCATGCGAGACTCCGGTTCATGGTTTTGCGTGTGCCCTGGTTCTCGATCCTGTGAACTCGTCGAGGTGGCGCGCAAATTCATCGCTAAAGATGGTTTGTTCACGGCCCGGCCCGGTCGAGATCACGGCGATGCGGCTACCGGTTTCCCTTTCGAGAAAAGCGAGATACTCACGCGCCGCTTGGGGCAACTTCTCCAATTTTGTCACTCCGTGAGTTGACTTCTGCCATCCGGGTAGCTTGCGGTAAATGCATTCGATCTTCCCGAATCCACTATCGTCGGCCGGCACCTCCTCGGTTGGTTTGCCACCGAGTTTATAGGCAACGCATACCGGAATCTCTGCCAGCTCATCGAGTACATCCAGCTTGGTAACCACCAGCCAGGAGATTCCGTTAATCATGCCAGCGTAGCGCAACAGTGGCAAATCAATCCATCCACAGCGCCGTGGACGTCCGGTAACGGCGCCGAATTCATTTCCACGGGCTCTGAGCAGATCGGCGCTTGCGTCCCGGGCTTCTGTAGGGAAGGGTCCTTCGCCCACCCTCGTGCAATACGCTTTCGTGACGCCGATCACGGTGTGGATCGAAGTCGGGGCTACGCCCGTCCCGATCGCCGCCCCACCCGATGTGGCGCTCGAAGAAGTGACGAAAGGATAAGTTCCATGGTCGATGTCGAGCATCGTGCCCTGGGCACCTTCGAAGAGGATGGAATCGCCACTGGTGAGCGCTTGATTCAACAACACCGCCGTATCGGAAACGAAGGGGGTCATTTGCGCGGAAGCGGCAGCGTATTCGGCATACATTTTATCCGGATCGAGCGGCTCGGAGTTAAACAGCGCGTGGGCGATCATGTTCTTTTCGCGGCAGGCGTTTTCAATATGGGTCTTGAGCAGCCTCAAATCCAGAAGATCGGCAACCCGCAGGCCGCGCCGTCCCATTTTGTCTTCGTACGCCGGGCCAATACCGCGCGAAGTAGTTCCAATTTTTACCCGGCCCGGAGCATTCTCGGAAGCCAGTTCGATCATGCGGTGATAGGGAAGGATGACGTGAGCACGGTTGCTGACAAACAGAGTCCCATCCACTTTGATCCCCTCGCCACGCAGGGCCGCCACTTCCTTCAGAAATGCTATGGGATCGAGGACCACGCCATTCCCGATGACGCTGCGGCAGCTGGGTCGTAGTACACCGCAGGGGACCAGTTGGAGAACGAATTTCTTTCCATTGGCGACGACGGTATGGCCGGCATTGTGTCCGCCGGCATAGCGCGCCACAATGGAAAAGTTGTGCGCGAGCACGTCGACGATCTTGCCCTTGCCCTCATCGCCCCACTGGGCGCCGACAACGACCGCAGTTTTCCCCGTCGTCAAAACTGACTCCGTCAACCAGTGTTGAACGGCTGCCCCCAGCCGCTGGCACACGGTTCTCTCGTGCTGGCCTCATGCGCTGAATCCGCCCGACCAAGGCGGAGCGGAAATGTACGTCGCATGATAACCTGCCAGGCTCAGCATGGGCAATTCGGTGTCGAAGCGGTGATTTTTGCCGGGGGCAGGGTTCGCGGTTGCCCGCGAGTCGCTTCCGCTTCGAGCCCGCGACAGGTGAGACCCGAGGAAGATAGACTATCCCTATGCCAGAGCTCCCCGAAGTCGAAACCATCGCCCGCGGGTTGGCCAGTCGTGTCGCGGGCGACGTGATCGACTCGGTTTGGCTGGGAGCAAAGCCTGAACCTTTCAAGTCTGCCGCGGCCGAGATCATGGCTACACTCCAATCGAGGCGCATCGCGCACGTGCGGCGGGTTGGGAAGCATCTCGTGTTCGATCTCGAAACCCTCAGGCCGACTCCCTTGCCCGCCCGGAGCAGAAGCGCCCGAGGGATGAGGACGAGCGCGGCTCGATCCGGGGCCGCCCAGTGGATTGTGCATTTGGGCATGACCGGACGCATGCTCGTTTGCCAGGCGGACGAGCCGGTCGCCAAGCATACTCACGCCATCGCCCATCTGGCCTCGGGCCGGGAGTTACGATTCGTGGACCCCCGCCGCTTCGGGCGGTTAAGCGTTGCCCGCGGATTCCGAGCTCCCGGTTCGGAGCCGCTCGAAGTGGAACGGGAGTGCTTCGTGAAGCTTTTCGGAGGTCGCAAGACACCGATTAAGAGTGCGCTCCTCAATCAGAAACTGCTCAGTGGTGTAGGCAATATCTACGCCGACGAATCCCTGTTTCGCGCCGCCCTCCGGCCTCGGCGGCGGGCGGCATCGCTCAGCCGGGAGGAACTACGGCGACTTTATCGTGCGGTGCGGGAAGTGCTGCAGGAGGCGATTGCTCTTGGCGGATCGTCGGTCTCCGACTATGTGGACGCGGATGGCGAAGAGGGCTGGTTCCAGCTGCAACATCGGGTGTACGGCCGTGCCGGCGAACCTTGTCTGGTTTGCCAGACTCCCATCGAGCGCCGGGTGATTGCCGGACGTTCCAGTCACTATTGCCCACGTTGCCAGCACTGAGACGACACAAACATCAGAAATACGAGATGATAGCCTGGGGAGCCTGACCTATGCCCGACTACTCGATTGGCGTGGATCTTGGCGGCACCAACCTCCGCATCGCGGCGGTCGGCCCGCAGGGAAACTTGCTGGAAAAAATCACTCTGGGCACGCGGGTGGCGCTCGGCCGCGATCGGGTCGTGCGTGACATGTGCGATGCGGTCGAGCGCGTGCGGGCTGAATACCGCGGCAGGGGTTCCCTCCTTGGCATCGGCATTGGCGTTCCGGGGATCATCGACATGAACACGGGCATGGTTCATGAATCGCCCAATCTCCCAGACTGGGCGAACTACCCGGTACGGGGTGAGATCGAGAGGCGACTGGGAACGCGGGTGGTTCTCGAAAATGACGCCAATTCGGCTGCCCTGGGAGAGAAGTGGCTGGGAGCCGCGCGCGACGTGGCGGACATGGCCATGCTGACCCTGGGAACCGGAGTTGGCGGAGGGCTGGTGGTGGGTGGACGCGTCTGGCATGGCATGATCGGCATGGCCGGAGAGTTCGGTCATTTCACCGTAGAGCCCGACGGAGTTCGATGCGGCTGCGGCAACCACGGCTGCCTGGAAGCCTACGCTTCGGCGACGGCCATCGTGCGCATGGCTCGCGAGGCCATCGCCGTGGGGGCTGCCCCTGAGTTGTCGCGGGTCGCCGGTTCCGATCCCGAGTTTAGTGCGAAGGTGGTCTACAATCTTGCGGTCCAGGGAGACGAGCAGGCCCGCGAGATCTTCCGTCGGGTCGGCAGGGCGTTAGGAATCGTGCTCTCCAGCCTGGTGAATGCCCTCAACCTTCCCATGTACGTGATCGGTGGTGGCGTGGCCAGCGCCTGGGAGGCGTTCTCACCAGCGATGTTCGAAGAGCTGCGCAAGCGTTCGATGGTCTACGCCGCCACCGCCCCGGAGCTCTCGGAGGCGGGAGGGACTGGGGCGTATGGGGGAGGGATGGCAAGCGCGAAAACCCTGGTTACGCGGGCGTTGCTCGGAAGCGATGCCGGCCTGTTTGGCGCGGCACGCTTAGCCTTGTTGGATGGAGACCAGCCGAAGCCCGCCAAGGCCAGCTGATGTCGAACCCACTGCCATGCTTCTCGCCCTCGCCTGGCTCGAAGGTTGCGCTGCATCCGAGATGGTTTGTGGCGGCTAGCCAAGCTCTCTCCGCCCGACCGCCTTCCGGAGGGCGCTCAGAAACAGGTCGTTCTGTTCGGGCGTGCCAATGGTGACGCGAATCGCGGTGGGAGCGCCCCACGGACCCAAGGGCCGGATGATAACGCCCTCCTGCTGCATGTGTTTCGCTACCTTGGCGGCGTCTTCCCCTAATTCGCAGTAGAGGAAATTGGCCCAGGTAGGAGGCACTGGATATCCCAGCCCTGCCATGGCCTCGATCAGCCGCTCGGCTTCGCAGGCATTGTTCAGCAGTGTTTTTTCGACGTGGGGTTGGTCGATGAGCGCCGCCACCGCCGCCGCTTGCGCTACCCCGGAAACGGAAAAAGTCGTGCGCATGCGTCCCACATAGGACATCAGTTCCGCCGGACCGATGCCATAACCAACCCGAACTCCTGCCAATCCGTGCGCCTTAGAAAACGTGCGCAGCACCACCACCTTCTGCCCGTGTCGTACGCAATCGACGGCATGGGAATACTCGATGCCGCGCAGTCTCGCGAAATGCTCGGCGAAATCGTAATAAGCCTCATCCAAGATGGCGGTGACGTGATCGGGGAGCTTATTTAAGAAGTTGTCGACGAGGGACGCGGTTCGGATGGTCCCGGTGGGATTGTTCGGATTGGAGAGAAAGACAAGGCGCGTTTGACGGTCCACCGCAGCCAGGATGGCGTCGAGGTCAAAGCTGTGCTCACGCATTGGAATTTGGATGAGCCGGCCACCGGCAGCTTGGGTAACGATGGGGTAGATGATGAAAGAACGCTCGCTCGTAATCGCATTCAACCCGGGTGAGAGCAAGGTTCGCGCAATCACGCCCAGCAACGCGGTTGAACCTGCCGCTGGCACTACGTTCTCTAGATCGAGGCCATGAGCCTTCGCTAACCTTTCTCGCAGCTCGCTGACCTCATTGTCGGGATAAAGATAGGCTTCGCGGAGAGCCCCCTGCATGGCCTGGATCGCCTTCGGCGAGGGCCCGAAAGGATTCTCGTTGGAAGCCAACTTGATGGCTTGCACGCCGCTCTCCTGTTGTGCCTGGCGGCGCGACTTCCCAGGTTTGTACAGCCCCAGGTGGCGCACATGTTCGGGCACAAGCTGGCTGAAATCGCTCATCTCGAACTTCCTCATCTTTACCATGGCCGAGAGCGTGGTGTCACGTTACGAGCTTGCAGGGCGAGACAAACCGAGTGCTGAATCCGCTGCTGGATTCCGGGATCAGTCTGGGGCAGAGGTTTGGAATGGTTACTCGACGGCGGACTTCAGACGCGCCACCTCTTGCGGGCTGAGATAGCGGAATTTTCCGGGATGGACATCGAGCGTGAGAGGGCCATAGCGTACCCGCTTGATCTTTTCCACGTGATGGCCGACCTCTTCGAACATGCGCCGAATTTGGCGATTCTTGCCTTCGATGAGCGTCACTTCATACCATGGGTTCGCGGCTGGGTGCAGCAGCCGAATTTTGGCCGGGGCGGTCTGGGCTCTCGTTCCGCGCGCTGAAGGGAGGGAGATCCCATCCCGCAACCGCGCCAGGTCGGTCGCGGTGGGGGAGCCGGCTACCTTCACCAGATAGGTCTTGGGCACACGCGAACCGGTCTTCATCAGGCGGCTTGCCAGATCGCCATCATTGGTCAGCAAGAGTAAGCCTTCGCTCGCATAATCGAGACGCCCAACCGGATACACCCGGGCCCCCACTTTGGGCAGAAGATCGATGACCGTGGGGCGATGCTCGGGATCGCGCACCGTGGTCACACAACCCTTCGGCTTGTTCATCAGAAGGTAAACCCGGCGCTCTGGTCCGCGCAATCGTTTGCCCTTCACGCGAATGTAATCGTGTTCGGGGTCGGCCTTGCTGCCCAATTCCGTAATCGTCTGGCCATTGACCGTAACCAGTCCGTTCCGGATCAGTTCTTCCGCGCTGCGGCGGGATGCAATTCCGGCGGCAGCAATGATCTTTTGCAGACGCTCAGCGGGCACGGGGGTGTCCTGGCAGGTGCGCCAAGCTTGTATCCGGGTTCATGCCGCAGGCTCGCCCTCTTGCGGTCTCGGCGGCTCCGCCGGGCCCGGCTCTTTTACGCTCTGCTGGGCCACAGAATCATCCCCCGGGGAGGTCGGTTCGCCGGGCCCAGAATCGCATGCCGCATCCGTGGCCGGCTTGGTTTCAACCGGCGCTTCGCTCTCGAAGGATTCGGCCACCAGTTTTTCGAACTCCTCCATACTTGGAAGCTCGCTGACATCATTGAGGCCGAAGCGCAGCAGGAATTCCTTCGTCGTCCGGTACAAAATGGGCCGGCCAATGACGGCCTTGCGGCCTGCGGGGGCGATCAACTTGCGCTCGAGCAGCGTGGCAATGACACCACTGGAGTCCACGCCGCGAATCTCGCTGATTTCAGGCACGGTGACCGGCTGCTTATAGGCAATGACAGCCAGGGTTTCAAGCGCCGGTAAGGAGAGCCGAATCGGGGGCTTCAAGCTCTTGGCAAAAGCGCTCACCACGTCGTGTTGCTCAGGCTTGGTGGACATGCGATAGCCACCGGCAAGCTGCCGAACTTCGATCCCATGATCCGGAGCGCCGTAATCGCGGGTAAGTTCTTCGAGCGCCGCCCGAACCTGCGACCGCACCTCGGCCTCATTGGCGGCGCCATCGAGGGAACCGGACGCTTTGACTAATGGCACCATCTGGTCCAGTGTGATCGGCATTTCCGCCGCGTAAATGATGGCTTCGAGTTTAGCTTTTAGACTCATGGGTCCGATTTCATGCGGTTGCCCTCGCGCTCAGCTCGAACCAGGCCTCAAGCCGATTCGCGGGGTCTCGGGTTTTGGATGAACGGCTATCGCCAATCATCCCTTACGGCTGCCTGCTCCCCGGCGATGGATTCAAATCCCACGTGCTTACGGATCAGAATCTCGCCGAATAGGCGCTCCTGACGCAACTGAATCGCTTGCAGGCGAACCAATTCGAGCAAGGCGAGAAACATGCAAACCAGCATCTGCGGCGATTGAACGTTGAACAACAACCGCTTCAGCCGGATGGGGCGATCTTCGACCGCCAAGCGTCTTTGCCAGTAATCGATCATCTGCCCAACCGTCACCCGCTCTTCGTCCACCTGGACGACTGGCCGGTTGCGCACGCGATCGAGAACCTGTTGAAAAGTTTTGACCAGGTCGATGACATCGGCTGCGATGTCGGGCTCGGTGTCCCCGGCGTCTTTGAAATCCTTGAGTGTAGGGTTGGAACGCACGGCATCTTCGATCTGCTGCTTTTGCATGAGCATCTGAGCCGCAGACTTGAACTTTTCATGTTCGATCAGCCGGTTGACCAGTTCTCTCCGGGGATCCTCCTGCGCCTCGGAAGTTTGGACCGGATCGCGCGGCAGCAGCATCTTCGATTTAATGTGGATCAGCACGGCGGCCATGTAAATAAACTCCGCGGCCACGTTGACGTCCAGTTCTTGCAACCGTTCCACGTAGGCCAGGTACTGCGCCGTAATCTTGGCGATCGGGATGTCATAGATGTCGATGTCCTGCTTGCGAATCAGGTCGAGGAGCAGGTCGAGCGGGCCCTCGTACACGCTTCCGACCGAGACGGCAAAGGGAAAATCACTGTCCGGCTTCTCCCTGGCACCCTTCTCGCTGCGAACGTTGGTCGGAGCAGGAGGGCAGGTGGGAACCCTGGCGGTGTCTTCCTGATTCCCCGGACTGGGATTCGCACTCACTTATTTTGCCGCCTCCGACGAAGGTGAAGGTTCATAGCGCAGAGACATGTGCATGGCATCGCGAACCTGTTCCATGGTTTCCGCTGCACTGTTCCGCGCCTGGGCTGAACCCTCTTCCAGAATATCCCATGCCAGGCGCGGATTCTGCTCATATTTCTTGCGGCGCTCCTGCATGGGATTCAAGATTCTAACCAGGGCGTCGGCAGCCCAGCCTTTGCATTCGATGCATCCAATTCCGGCGGAGCGGCAACCCTCCTCGACTTTCCCCAGGGTGGCCGGAGGGCTGAAAATCTTGTGCAGGTCGCCTACCGGACACAGATCCGGGTTGCCTGGATCGCTGCGGCGGACGCGAGCCGGGTCGGTGACCATGGTCTTGAGTTTCTGCCGGATCACCGGCTCGGGATCCGTCAACAAGATGGTGTTGCCATAAGACTTCGACATCTTTCGGCCGTCGGTTCCCGGGAGTTTGGCGGCAGGGGTTAACAGAGGCTGCGGTTCAGGGAACACCGGCTTGCCCCCCAGCCGGTAAAACAGGTTGAAACGCCGTGCGATCTCCCGGGTCAGCTCCACGTGGGGCACTTGGTCTTCGCCCACCGGAACGCAATCCGCTTTGTACATCAGAATGTCGGCGGCTTGCAGCACGGGATAGCCGAGAAACCCGTAGGTCCCCAGGTCTTTTTCCGTGATGTTCTCCCGCTGTTCCTTGTAAGTAGGCACGCGCTCGAGCCAGCCGAGCGGGGTGATCATCGAAAGCAGCAAGTGCAGCTCCGCGTGTTGCGGCACGTGCGACTGGATGAACAAGGTGGAACGCTCAGGATCAATTCCCGCCGCCAGCCAATCGAGCACCACCTCAATCGAGTTGTGCTTGATCACGGCAGTATCGGCGTAGTCGGTGGTGAGCGCATGCCAGTCGACCACGCAGTAAAAGCATCGATACTGATCTTGCATGCGCACCCAGTTGTCGAGCGCACCGACAAAATTGCCCAGGTGCAGCTTGCCGGTCGGACGCATGCCGCTCAGTACACGTCTTTGCGGTTGGGTGCCCGGCGGCATCAGATTCCCACTAGGATCGAGAGGATCGACACATAAAACGACAGAAACGGTGTAATCAGCGACATCAGAAAGTGTCCCCCAAAAAATACCAGCGCCATCAACCCGAAGACACCCACCGTGTCATACACCCGCCGCACCTCGTCGGATAGGAAATGGCGCAGCACATGACTGCCGTCGAGGGGCGGAACCGGAATGAGGTTGAATACGGCAAGCAGCACGTTGATTTGGAGCAATGCGTAGAGCAGGAGACTGATCGGCACCAGGGCCGAATTGCCGAAAGCAAAGCCCCTCAACGCCCCCTGGACAATCATCCGCCCTTCGGCGCCGGTCAGAGCGATGGCAGCCAGCAGCAGAGTGGCGCCGGTAGCCACGATGAAATTGCTAATCGGACCGGCCACGGCGGTCAAAACATCATCGAGTATCGGATTCTTGAAGTTGCGCGGGTCGACCGGGGTGGGCTTGGCCCAACCGATGACCGGAAGACGAGTCAGCATGGCGATCAGCGGTAACACTACGGTCCCGAAAACATCAATATGCCTGATGGGATTCAGGCTGATTCGTCCCAACATGCGAGCCGTGGGATCGCCACAACGATTGGCCGTCCAGGCATGCGCCGATTCGTGCACACTGATGGCAAACAGGAAGGCGATCAGTTGGAACAAGATGTTGACGTATTCGAGGGTCATCGGGGCAGCCGAGTTTTGATACTAACACGCGAACATCAGGAAAAACCGCCGGATCCGGAGCGGCGGCAGCCCTGGCCAGCGAGAGTCTGTGTCTTTGTTGCGCGAGGGATTTGCCGTCGAACACTTCCCCCCCGCCACGAAAACCCTAGGGGTTGACTCCTGGACTGGCGTTGCGCCCATCCTGCTGCCTCAGAAAATGGGCCCGGAGTTGCTATGGCTTTTCGAATGCCTTCTGCAGTTCTTCCGGAGCAATCGGCTTGACTTTGACTGGTTTGGCAGGAATTCCGGCAACGACGTGGAAGGGTTGGACATCCTTCACCGCGACTCCCATCGAACCCACGATGCCGTGCTCGCCCACTCTGACCCCACTGAGAACGGTTGCGTGGTAAGTAATGCGAGCCTTCGGTCCGATCTCGGTTTTCTCGTTGTCGACGATCATGCCGTCATTGAGGTCGTGGGCATGGGAATAGACGTTGGCGTAGTCGGAGATGGACGTGCCGGCGCGGATGACGATTTCGCCCCGATCATCAAGCAGCACATACTTGTGAATCGTGCAGTCGTCTTCGACGGTCAGGTTGTAGCCGAAGGAAACCTCGACGCCGTGAAAGATCTTCACGTTCCGTCCGCAGTACTTGAAGACATGCCGGGCGAGCATGGCCCGGAGGCGGTACCCCAACCAGTGGTTCAGGCCGGCAGGGGAGCGATCGAACATCATCCAGAACCAAATCAGTGGCTTGCGCTCGGCGTACTTCACCGGATCCACATCGCCGTAGTATTCCGGCTCGAGGGTGGCGTTGCGCGGATCGAGCGAGTGCATCCCAGCCTGCTCCGCCAAGGGGCTGGTCGGGTCCGGTGGCTGATCGCCGCGCCCGCGATAGAGATCGTGCAGGGCATTCCGCACTACTAGGCTGCGATGGTCGGGGTCACGGTTCATGAACTCCTGATCCAACTGATCGATCCACTCCAAAAAGGCCTTTTCGGCTGGCGGACTGGGGCGGAGAACGCGGTATTCGTATCGGGGCATGCGGCGCCTCGCTCGAGGATCGGGACCACTAACATAGCACATTCGCCGGCGCTGTCCTCGGATCGGGTGGCAGGAACTCCCAGAGGCAAATGTTCTATAATGCGCGGCGCCCGATGAAACCGAAAAAGAGCGCGCGCCCTCATCCCCAACCCGTCGATGCGCTGGTTCTGCCGCGGTTCTCCGGTGTCCCTACCTTCATGCGGCTCCCTCACATTCCCCGCGCCGAGGAACTCGACATTGCCATCCTCGGCATCCCATTCGATGGGGGTACCACGTATCGCCCCGGAGCCCGATTTGGTCCCAGAAACATTCGCGTCCAGTCGGCCATGATCCGGCCCTGGAACCCGGTTCTCGAGGTGAACCCCTTTGAGAAATGGCGCATTGCCGATTTGGGCGATCTCTCGGTGAACCCGCTTTCGATCGAGGACACCTATCGCCGGATCACCGATCAGCTCGGCCAGGTTCTCCGCGCCAAGGCGCGCCCCGTCTCAGTCGGCGGCGATCATTCCATTCTGCTGCCGATTCTGCGCGCGGTTCACCAGTTCTTGGGACCTGTCGGCTTCCTTCAGCTCGATGCCCACGGCGATACCTGGAGCGGCTACTTTGGCAGTCCGCATTCCCACGGCACACCCGTACGCTACGCAGTCGAAGAGGGACTCATCGCCGAGGGCTGTCGCGTGCAGCTGGGCCTACGCGGCCAGGTGTATTCCGACGGAGATTTCGAGTTTGCCCGAAAGCACCGGATTCAGATCGTCACCGCGAACCAGATTCATCAGCACGGATTGGGACCGGTCAGACGGCTGGCCAAGAAATTCCGCAACTTGCCGGTGTATCTCACCCTGGACATTGACGTCGTAGATCCCGCTTTCGCCCCCGGCACCGGCACACCCCAAGTGGGTGGACTCTCGAGCGCCCAAGTCCTCGACCTGCTTCATTGCTTCCAGGGTCTTCGATTGGTGGGGTGCGACCTCGTGGAAGTATCGCCCCCCTATGACAACGGGGAGATCACTTCTCTGTTGGCCGCCAACCTGCTCTTCGAACTGCTCTGCCTGTTCTGACCAAAGACGATGACAACGCTGGCACGCAAACTTCGTGGGGTCGATTACTTCACTCTGGCCTGGGGCACGATGGTGGGCGTGGGTTGGCTGGTGGTGATGGACGACTGGCTGGTTCGCGGTGGCGTGCTCGGCGCCATTCTCGGATTTGCCATTGGCGGTGCCTTGCTCTTTCCCATTGGCTATGTGTATGGCCGGCTGGTTCTGGCGCTGCCCGATGCCGCGGGGGAGGTGGCGTACACGGCTCAGGTCTTTCCCGAGTCCGTCAGCTTTGTCACTGGCTGGATGATGGTTTTGTCCTATTTCATCGTCTGTCCCTGGGAGGCGGTGGCGGTGGGCAAGATCGCCAGTTACATTTTCCCCGCCTTGGACTCGCTTGTCCTCTATCGGATTCAAGGTCGACCGGTGTATTTACCGCATGTGCTCATCGGGCTGGGCCTGGTGGCACTCCTCACCGTGTTGAACTATCGGGGGATTCGCTCGAGCGCCAGCTTCCAGAACTGGGCCACGTTTGGGACCTTAGCCCTGTTTGTCAGCTTTGTGGGGCTTGGAGTGAGCAAGGGTTCCATGCGTAATTTCCCTCCCTTGTTCACTCACGGCGGGTTCGTCTCCGTCCTGCTGGTCGTGCAGATTGTTCCCTATTTCATGGCGGGATATGAGTCGGTAGTCAAAGGAGCGGAAGAAGCGAGCCCTGACTTTAACGTCCGGGGATTCTCGAAGGCCATAGGGATGGCGATCGCGGTAGGAATTCTCTTCTACACCGTGGTCATCGCTGCCGTAGGTTACGTGGCCCCCTGGAGGCAGCTTACCGAGCAAAAGTTCATGACGGCGGTCGCCTTCGAGCAGGCAGTAGGCTCGCGCTGGATTGTGGGCATCATTCTGGCGACCGCCTTGCTTTCCCTGGTGAAGATCTTCAACGGAAATTTTGTGGCGGCCAGTCGATTGTTGTTCGCGATGGCGCGACGGGGAATGGTCGACACGACCTTGGCGCGCATCCATGCTCGGAATCACACTCCGTCCGACGCGGTGATTTGGGTAGGCGTTTCAACCGCGGCCTGCATGTTTTTGGGAGATGCCATCCTGGTGCCGGTGACCGAGGTCGGTTCGGTGGCCTCGGCTGCGGGCTGGCTGGCTGCCTGCGCGGCCTACTATCAAATGCGGCCTTCACCAGGCCAACGTTCGGCTGCCATCCTAGGTGGGCTGGTGGCGTTGTCCTTGGTACTGATGAAGGTCGTTCCCTTCGTTCCCGGGCACCTCTCGCGGTACGAATGGTTGGCGCTTGGGTTGTGGAGCCTCCTCGGGGTCGCGCTCAAGCGGTCGAGGCGGGCCGCTCGGACTCTGAGCGGCGAGGCTGCCCGTTGAAGCGGGCACTGGAACCAATGCGATGATCCAAAAGGAAGCGGTACAGACCGATCGCTATCTTAGAATTCTCACGCTGCTTTTCCTCGGGCTCGTTCCCGGCCTGCGCGCACAAGACTTCGATCTTGTGGTTACCAACGGCCACATCATCGATGGCACTGGTTCTCCATGGTATTCGGGCGACATCGGGATCCGTGCGGGCAAAATCGCGATCATCGGCAATCTCAGCCAGGCCTCGCGGCGCCGAACCATCGATGCGCAGGGCAAAGTCGTGGCTCCCGGCTTTATCGACATGTTGGGGCAATCGGAACTGACGATCCTGGTGGATCCTCGTTTGCCATCCAAGATTTACCAGGGCATCACCACCGAAGTCACGGGTGAAGGCTCTTCCGTCGCCC
This sequence comes from Terriglobales bacterium, assembly GCA_035622175.1. GTDB lineage: Bacteria > Acidobacteriota > Terriglobia > Terriglobales > Acidobacteriaceae > JAFAGX01. Next base: position 62,326 of record DASPVV010000191.1, read on the forward strand.
CTCTGAACGAGGCCATCATCCAGTCCGACAGAGACTACCAGCACTACCTCATCCAGCCAGACTGGCGAACTTTCGGGCAGTACTTCGCTCGCTTGGAACGACAGGGGATCGGCATCAATCTGGCCAGCTATGTGGGGGCGACGCAGGTCCGCCGCATCGTATTAGGAGATGAGGACCGGCAGCCAACGCCCGACCAGCTCGAAGCCATGAAGGAATTGGTGCGGCAGGCCATGCGAGAGGGCGCCGTGGGCGTTTCGACCGCCCTTGAATATGCCCCGGCTCCTTATGCCAAAACCGAAGAGCTGATCGCGCTGGCCAAGGAGGCCTCCCGATTCGGAGGAATCTACGCCTCGCACATTCGCAACGAGAGTGATCAAGTCCTGGCGGCGATCGATGAAGCCCTCCGCATCGGACGCGAGGCGCAGATTCCCATTGAGATTTGGCACATCAAAGTTGCCGGCAAAGCCAACTGGGGGCACATGCGGGAGGTGGTCGAGAAGATCGATCGGGCTCGCGCGCAGGGAATCGATATCAGCGCCGATACCTATGCCTATACCGCCTGGTTCAACAGTTTGTCGGCATTTGTGCCGCCCTGGGCTCACGATGGCGGCGACGACAAATTGATCGAGCGCCTGCGCAATCCCGCTATGCGGGCTCGCATCCGCAAGGAGATGATCGAACCCGCCGGGGATTGGGACAATGAATGGCAGGAGATTCCCGGCCCCGAGTCTGTCTTGATTGGGGTGGTTCAGAATTCGAAGCTCCTGCCGCTCGAAGGGAAAACCTTGGCGGAGGTAGCCAGAATCTGGAACAAGGATCCGATGGATGCGCTGTTCGATCTTTTGATCGAAGACCAGGCCTTCACGAGTGTCGCGGTTTTCGGCATGTCGGAGCCTGACGTGGTACTTGCTCTTGAGCAACCGTGGGTTTCGATCGTGAACGACTCTTCGGGCACATCGCCGGACGGAATCCTGGGCCAAGAGCACCCCCATCCCCGCGCCTACGGTACCTTTCCCCGTATCTTGCGAAAATACGTTCGAGAAGAGAACAAACTCAGTTTGGAAGATGCCATCCGCAAGTTTTCCGCCCTGGCCGCGCAACGCATGCGCTTTACCGACCGGGGAGTGCTGAAAGCCGGGATGTGGGCGGACCTGGTGATTTTTGATCCCGCCACCGTCCGCGATCTGGCCACCTTCGACCATCCGAACCAATTGTCCGAAGGCATGGAGTACGTGTTGGTCAATGGGGTTCCGGTCATCGATCAAGGAAAAATGACGGGGGCGAGGCCGGGAAAAATCCTGCGCGGCAGCGGATACCGACCCCAATAATCCCTTTCCGTCCGGTTCCGGCGCGGGGCCAGCTCAAACTCAACCATGGCAAGCGTGAGATTCCACGGGGTCAACTCTGGGTGAGCGTCAAGCGGTGAGATCCAACCACCCCAGTGTCGATTTTCGCCGGAAGAGCAAACTCTGAATCCAGCCCCGCCTGCGGGTACTGGGGACGCAGATACCGATCCACGAACAGCTGGAGGACCAGTCTGGGTATTTCGACTTTATCGATCGACACCGAGTCGACTGCAACAAAAGCCTTGCCATCGGCGCCATGCGCATGAGCTCGCGCTACTACGTCATGGACGCCGGTAAAGATCGATAACAAGGGGTTCTCGGCAGTGCGCCCAGCCTTCAACTCGTCAAAATCTATCTTCAGAGCTGCCGTAACCATCCCCGGGTCCTCCTGGAAATGAACGGACTCGACTCCGGCGGGGAACCTGGTCCGGCTGTCGGCAAGATAGGCGTTGATCTCGTCTTCCGTGAACACCGTGGGTGTGGGGTCGGGATGGGGCAGTCTGCTGTTGCTCCGGATATGCTCGAGCTTGCGCTCCATGCTGGCGGCGGGATTCGCATCCAAGGGAGACCCTGCCGGCGAGAGTGAAAGGGTTAGAGTAAAGAAAGGGAAGAGCAGAAGGAGAAACCGCGGGCTCATGGCTTCAGAGCGGCCCGGGTTTCCTGCGCCGTGAACGGGGAGACGCGAGGTCGGGCCAAGGGGCCCAGGATGGTGAATCCGGAAGCGCCCTCGCGGATCAGTTGGAGATTCAAGGTCTGCGCCAGGGATGCGGTGCCACGGATGCGAAATATTTCCGAAGCCGTCTCCAGTTTGCCGTCCTGAATCTCGAAGATCCCCTTGTCGAGGAGAAGTCGGGCCGCGAGGCGACGCATGGGCAAAGGGCCGCCCCCGTCGGTCAGCGCGATATGAGGGAGCTCGCCGCCCGATGCCTCGAACTCAATCGTGCCCGTGGCTGAACTGAGCAATTCCTGGGCACCGAGACCTGCCAGACTCACGCGGTAACCTGCGTTGGCTGATCCGGTGATCCAGCCGTCGTTCATAACGTCAGCGAGCTGATCGAGCACGATCTGCTTGAGATCTCCGCTCCCCTCGTACTGGGGAGGCTTCGCCATGAAGTCGGCGGTCCACTCCCCACGATGTCGGCCTCCTAAGACGTCTGCCCGAAGGTCCGAGAGTCGCAGTCTGCCCTGGTTTAACTCCGCCCTGGCGGTGATACGCCGGGCTTCCAGGCGATGAAGCTCCATTCGTTCGACTGCCAAGTTTCCTTCCGCATTGACCGCAAGCAGAAGCGGGGCAGCCCGATCGGGCGGGGATTCGAGCACCCGGTACCATGGTTTGGTGCGCACCCGAGGGTTGAGCAACTGGTTGATGCGCTCGAGTGCGATTTCGTCGGCGCGAAGATCGAAACGGGCGCGACACCCGGCGCTCACGCTACACGGTCGCATTACGGCGAGAGATCCGCTCCATGCTGTGCCGGCAACCGAAGCCAGAAGGTTTTGTACCTGCACCTGGTCGCGCGAGAGTGCGAGATTCGCCGAAACGATGTCGAGCGGTGCGTTGAAGCCACGGACCTGAGAACGGGTGGCCGCGAGCTGTGCCTTGCCTACGACGCGAGGCACTTCTCGTCCCCACCAATCACCGCGCAGGGCGAGGTCGATTTTGGCGAGCCCCTGAGCCTTCACCTGGGGGGCCTGGAAACGGAGCATATGCGCTGCCTCGAACAACCTCTCCAGTTGTGCGTCGCCATGGAAGAGAAACTCGTAGCCTTCCCGCCCGACTCGGCCTTCTACGGTCACGGGCGTTGGCCGGCCCATCGCCACCGGAACGGGGCCGATCACCAGATGAGCCGGCTCCGGCCAAGGATTGGGGAAAGCGGCCCGCGGTCGCGTCCGCTCGAGAGCGTCGGAAGGAGAAGAAATGGCAAAAGGGACGTCACCGAGTGCGATTTCTTCGTTGCCGGACCGCAAGTTGAGCCCGGAGACCTGTCCTTTCCCCTGCCAAGAGGTGGCCCCCGAGTTCGACAAACCGCGGAACTGGCCATCGATCTGTCCGCTGGCGCGAAGGTCATCGGGGACACCGGGCTTCGAGTGGCCGGCCAAGGCAAGCAGAGACTGTGCGGGCAAGCTCGCGGCGGTTAATCGCAGATCGTAGACGGGGGATGCCCAAGGATCAGCGATGCTGCCGTCGAGGGCAAGCACGCCCCTGCCCACCGGCGCACGGCAACGAATGTCGGACAAAGCATTGTCCACGGCGCGATAACGGGCCCGGCAGTGGGCGGCCAAACGCAATGCATTGCCGCCAAAAACATCGTAACCACGAAAATCTTCCGCCGAGGCAGAGATCACGAGGGTGGAATCCTGGGGAGTTCCCATCAGGCTTAAGGAAGCTGTGATCGTGCCTCTCCATCCCTTGTCACTACCGTAGAAGAGCTTCGTGGCCTGACCGAGCTGGGCACCGTCCCAGGCCACACTGAGCTCGAGAGGAGTGCCAGGCAAGCTTGCCGCCCGTTGCCACCAGGCGTTGGCGCGGACTACGCCCGTATCGGTGAGGTTGAAATCGGTCCGCAGCGGACGGGCTTCGAATCGCATTCCCCACATATTTTCCGATTCCTGCCACAGGGCAAAATCCGCTTCCGTGAGAGCGTAGGGCTTCTTTTCCGGGCCCATCTTCAAGTTAATGCGTCCATGGCTGCCCTCGATGTAAGGGAAGCCCGGACGGCGTTCCGCCCTGGACTTGGAGGTCGGAGCCACCGCCACCCGGGCGGCTCGTTCGAACAGGTTTTCAAGATTCCAGTGGGATTCCGCACTGCGCACCAGGTTGAGACTGGGCTCGGTGAGCGAGAGGCGGGCGATCTCCAATCGTCCGCGAAGCAGGGAGGTGAGACGCAACGATGCCGTAACCTCCTGGGCACGGAGCATGGGTTCTTCGCCAAAGGCGCGATCGTCGCGCACCACGAAATTCTCCAGCTCGAACCCGGGCTGGGGAAGCAAGCGCAGGCGGACCGAGGCAGCCTCGACCGGTCGCCCCAAAGCGAGGCTAATCGAACTGACGATCCGGCTTTTCATCCGATTCGCGCCCGGGCGGATCAGAAACAGCAGCAGTAACAGGAGAACCGCCAGGGAGCGAGCGCCGCGCTTAGAGAAGAGATAGGTCACCGAACGATCCTGAAGGTTCGCCGCCATCGAGTTTCATCGAAGAAATGGATCACGACGTGAGCCACAAAGCCTAGCCTTTGCCCCAAACCCTTTTGCAGATATTGATCGGGTGGGGTTTGAAAAGACCAATAAATGAACATGGGTCGCCCAATGACATTTTCCCGCGGAATGAAGCCCCAGTACCGGCTGTCATAGCTCACATCGCGATTGTCCCCCATGGCGAAATAGCGATCTGGCGGAACCACCAGATCTTCACCCTGGATGTACTGTTTCATGCTCAACTGCCATTCTGGCACCACGTTGCTGTACTCCGTCGGGGGCACGGCAGGGAAGTTATCCCGGTAGGGATTGTAGCTGTCGCCGCGCGCCTGATGAATGACATAAGGCTCATCCAGCTTTTCCCCATTCCGATAGACCACGCCGTCCCGCAGGTGCACCCGATCTCCCGGAGCGCCGATGATTCGCTTTACCACGTACAAACCCGGCTCAGCCGGCGACAGAAAGACCACAACGTCTTGGCGGTGAATGTCGCGATAGGGAAGCATCGGCCCCACCCAGTGGGTCGGCGGGGCGAACTGTTCTCGATTCACAAACACATGGTCGCCAATCAACAGAGTCTCTTCCATCGAGCTGGAGGGAATCTCGAATGCCTGCACAATGAAGGTGATGATGAACAGGCCGGTTACCAGAACCGCCGCAAGCGAAGCCAGAAACTCAACCGTGGTCTCGCGGGGTTTCTCTACCTGAGCGTTTTCTTTCTTAGCCACTGCCGTTTTCCTTCGTTCTACAGGATCCGGTTCACTCAATTGACCAAATGAAACGTCCGTTCCCAGCGGGTAAGCTGGAACAAATGGGTGACCGCATAAGCGAAGTGATAAAGTTTATCACTGCGCGCGCCCGATGGCGCCCTCTCCTGGCTGCTTCGCACCGACCAATAGATGAGCAATGGGCTTCCGATGATATTCTCCTGCGGTACAAAGCCCCAGTAGCGGCTGTCGAGGCTTTCATCGCGGTTGTCGCCCAGGACGAAGTAATAGCCTTTCGGCACGATCAGTTCACCGTCTTCAACCAGGGTGTGCATTTCGCGCCACCAACTGTTGGTCACCTCCGGAGCCGCAAGGTTCAGGCGGGGAAAGTCATCGCGAAATGCATCGCGAGTCCGGGAACTGTGGCGCACGTAGGGTTCGTTGAGGCGAACCCCACGGACGTAAACCGTCCCTTCGATCAGTCGTATGCGATCCCCCGGGACCCCGACAACCCGCTTTACGAAATGTTGGCTGGGATTGACGGGATAATGAAACACAACCACGTCCCCCCGTTCGACAGGACGGTAGGGAAGAATGCGATCGGCAATGCCGCCTCCACCGTAACGCAGCTTATTCACCAGTAGGTAGTCACCGATGAGCAAGGTGTTCTCCATGGACTCGGAGGGGATTTGGAAAGCTTGCACGACAAATGTGATGACGAATACCGCGATCACCAGGGTTGTGAGCAGTGATTGCACCGAGCCCACCCAACCCGACGGCGGATTGTTCACGATTGGCATAACTCTGTCGCGGCTCGCCGGCGGTCAGCGTCTCCTGCTAGCCGCCCCGGATGGCAGGGATACCAAATATTCGAGCAACTGTCGCGCCGCACCCTGTTCCGCATTCTTCTTGGTAAAACCCTCGGCCCGCCCCACAAACTCAAAATCCTGCCTGGCGCCCATCGCTTGCAGGCGGGCTTCGACGGTGAAGGTTTTGCGGTGCTGGGGGCCCTGCTCCTTGACCAAAACGTAGGAGGGTTGCGCACGGCCCAGGGCTTGCAGCCTCTCTTGCAAGGCCGACTTATAGTCCGTCAGCGGCAGGCTCCTGCCATCCTGCGCAATCCGCGCCAGCTCCGGAAGGATAATGTGCTCGAGCACAACCGGCCGAACCTTCTCCAGTCCGCCATCGACGTAGATTGCCCCGAGAACGGCTTCCAAAGCATCCACCAGCAAGGCGGTCTTGTTCCGGCCGCCACTCTTTTCCTCCCCCCGCCCCAGCTGCAGGTAACGTCCAAGCTCTAAACGCCGAGCCACTTCGATGAGATGCTTTTCACTGACCAAATGAGCGCGCATTTTCGAGAGCTCGCCTTCTCGAAACTGCGGAAAGCGATGAAACAAGTCCTCGGTGGTGATCAGACCGAGCACAGCGTCACCGAGCAACTCAAGTTGTTCGTTGTCCCCGATCCGCTGCGCGAGTTCAACCGAGGAATACTCGAGCTCGCGGGCCTGCGAGCTATGGGTAAGGGCTTGCTCGAGCAACTCGGGGCGCACGAAGCTGCATTCCAGAGCTTGCTCGAGCTCGGCGATGTTCCTCGATTTCATCCCTTGCGTGCGCGCACCCGAGCTCTCCGAGCACAAGTCGGCAACCAAGCCGGAACTCTGAGGTCCCCGCGTTTCCTCTTCTGCAGTTTCCTGGCTAATGCGAGGGCGGGGTTGAGTTCTGCACCGCGCCGCCTTGCGGTTTGGGCGCTGGCGCCGGGCTGCCCCCGGTCAGCTGCAGCAACCGGTCGCGTTCTCGACGTGCCAGGGTTCCCGCCTGGGTGTTCTCCTGGGTCAGCTCCACCGCGTGGTTTGCCTCCTTGAGCGCATCAGCGTATTTGGCCTGGTTGTCTAAGGCAATCGCCAGGCGCAAAACCACCACAGGGTCGGGCTGCGCCGGGTAGGCATCGATCGATTTGCGGAACTGGCTTTCCGCCTCTACATAATTCTTTTGGTTGAAGGCAATCGTTCCCAGGATGGAATAGGCGGAAGACCGCAAGAACCCCTTGTAGGCGTCAACTTTTTCTTGCGGTGTACCCGCCGGGATCTGAGCATCGGTGTCAATCGTCTGCAAGGCACGCTGGCTGTCTTTTTGGGCTTCCGCCAAACGTTGATCTCGGTCCAAGTCCGTGTCGCGAGTACGTTCGGCGATGACTTCTGCGGCCCCGATCAGGGCTTCCGGATCATCCGGGTCAATCCGCAAGATCTTTTGCGCCATGTCTGACATCTTCTCGGCATTGTTGGCCGCCTGCTCGGCATGCATGGCCAGCCGAAAGAGCAGTACGCGAAGCTCGCTGTCGGGAAACTTCGCTGCGAAATCGTCAGCCGCTTTTTCCATGGCGGCGGGATCGCCCTGATTCTTGACGGCGGCCAGATAGGCGTCATACTCCGCTTGCGTCTTTGCCTGGGGCGGGAGCTTGGCTGGGGGAGTTGTCGCGCTGCTTTGCGATCCCCCGGGCGCACCTGCCTGCGGCGACTTGTTCGGGGCCTGCTGCTGCGTCGCCTGAGCCACTGCCAAACCGGCCATAGCCAAAATAACCGACATCACCGCTGCGTGCTTCATGCTCTCTCCTTGCTTCCGAGTCTCACCTCGACCTGCAAGATCCCGCTCAATCCTTCTTGCTCTGAGGGTGGTTCGGCAGCTCAAACGGCTGCTGTAATCCGTGCTCGGCGGCAGCCTTTGCCTCGGGCAAAGAGGCGCCGGCACTGAGCGCCAAGCGGTAATGATTGAGCGCGGCGGCACGGTCATCTTGGAGATCCAAAATCCTTCCCAAATAGATGTGCGACCATGCCACCACCTTCGGTTCCTGGGCGACACCCAAGGCCTGCTCGAAATAATGACGTGCCCCCTGCATATCCCGATTCATGGTGGCCACTTGCGCGAGAATGAACAGGGCGCGACCCGCGTCCTCGGTCTTGCCATCGAGCACCTCTTGGGCAAGCTGCTTGGCACTTTCGGGGTCGCCGGCGGAGAGTCGCTGCTCGGCGGTGGCCAGCAGTTTCGGGTGGGACGGCTGCGAGAATCGCACCAGCTCGGGATCCGCTCGCGTGGCGAATCGTACGTTGGACGCTCGCTTCTGTTCCTTGCGAAGGTCAATGCGCTCGATGATGTCGCCATAGGCATTCCGCAGGCCGGTCGGGCTTTTTTCAAATTGTACCAGCGTATCGTAAAAGTAAGCCGTCAGCACATAACCCTGCTCGATGGCTCGCTGGATTGCCGCTTGACGTTCGGCTTCGGAGGTTTTCCCCGTGCTACTGGTCCTGGCTTCGATGGCGCGAATGAAGGACTCGGTGACCAGAAGGGAAATGTCCTTCTTGAAGCTTTCATCCATGGGCGCTTTCTTGACCTGTTCGAGCAAAGGCGCAAGACCTTCGATAATGATGGCATGCTTCATCGCCAGCGGGTCGAGCAGGTAGTGCAGGTAGGTATGACGGATCTGTTCCATCTTAAGGGTTGGCGTCGTTCCTGGCGAAAGTACCACGTAGTAATCGGAGCCATAATTGCGCGCATTGGTCTGCCCGGGCGCACCCATGGGCTCAAGATAGACAGAAAAGCTATGCCCCAGATAGCCAGAGGACGGCAGCTTCAGGTAGATTTCGGTATCAAATAGCACCTTGGAAAGCTGTTCGTGGTAAAGGGTAGTCAGGGACGAGTAGGCTTCCTCGTGGCGTGCCCAGATATTGTCGAGCCCCACCACGTCATAGAACTTCTGCAGGATGGGAACGATGCCGGCGACCTGCCGGGCGTCAGGCGGCAAATCCGTCTCGTTGACCTTCAGAGAAAAACCTGGCGGCGCCTCGAGCAACAGTGCCAGAGAGACGTACTGCGCCAGAGTCCTTGAGGGATCCGGCTGCGCGTGCTCGCGATAAAAGTTGCACAGAAGCTCGGTCTGTTCTTTGGCTTGGTCGAAAGTTTGCGTAGCTTGGGCAACTTCCGCACGGATTTCCGAGCGAAGCGGGTTGGAAGCGCTAAGCTCCGTGTCGTAACCGCAAGCGTTGATCGCAGTCACCACGGCGAACAGTGTTTTGCTGGTGTCGAGGGAGACCTGCGGGGAATTCTGCGCCAGGCACACGAATGCTTTGAACCCGAGCAGGGCAGCGATCGACGCGCTTCGGAACCTAGATCGCAGGGAAAACCTCCACCTCAGGTCGGGCGACGTTAGGATTACCTGTCAGTGTAAAGAAGGTCGGCGCAGAGGGTCAACAAAGGCAGTTCGGAACGTATTCCGAACCTCGGGAAGTTCGGGCCGCCTGCGGACGGCGGGCTGGTTCGAGAATTCTCGCGCAGGCGAAGAGTGAGCCGACGAGCGAGCCGCGAGGGCTGAATCCGTCCCCTCACCCCTTGACACTGATCTTTGAAAACGACAACACGGCTCTTCCAGAGGTGGGCCTGCCCATCAGGGTTGCGGGACGGAAGGTGGTGAAGATGAGCATGTTTTTCACTTGCGGCGGCAGATCTTTGCCTTGCTGCGGGTTCGACAGGACGCGGTAATCTTCCACCCGGCCGGCCGCATTGACATAGGCTTCGATGACCAGAGAATCGTCACTGATCGAGCTCACCGCTGCTCCAAAGGCTGATTGTTCCAGTCGCGGGGCGGTGTTGAAGACCAAGGGAACGTCCGGGTGGCTTGCCTGCAAGGGCAAGCTGAAAAAGCCCATCAAGAAGCCGAATATTACCACCGCGCTGGCCAATCCGGCGGTTGCCGGGACCATGAATGCGCGAATCGCATCTTCCACTCGAATCCAATGATGGTCCAGGCGGCGATGGCCTGCTTGCGAGCTTTCCCGGGAGATCGCCAGCCGCAGCTTAAGCCCGAGGTCCTCAGGAACTTTTCGACGACCGACGCTGGCCAGCAATTGCTGGGTTTGGCGTAGTGAGACATACTCTCGGTCGCAGCGCGCGCAAGCTTTAAAATGTGCACTCAGAGCGAGCATCTCGGCGCCCGTCAACATCCCGTCCAGATAGGGAGAAAGCAGCGATTTGGCTTCGAGGCAGTTCACGGCGCCACCTCGCATTCCCGCTCTTCTGCCGAAATCTGGCAGCGGGGTGTACCCTCGGTTTCGGGATCCGCCAGACCCAGTTCCGCCCCCACCTCGCGAATGTAGGTCTTCAGTCGCTGTCGCAGCGCCTGACGACCACGGGTGAGTCGGGATTTCACAGTGCCCAGAGAAACCTGCATGATCTCTGCAATTTCCTCGTAGGACATTTCTTCTAGATCGCGGAGAACGACGGTAGTGCGGTATGGCTCAGAAACCGCGCGCAATTCGGCTTCAACCCGAGCTCGTACCTCCTCCTGAGCGACATGCTGAAAGGGGGACTCGCCCTTGTCCGCCAACCAGTCCTGCGCAGCCAGACCAAAGTTTTCCCCTGTGTTGGCATGCACGGGTTCAAGAGGAGTTTCCCGCGACTTATGCCGAAACCACCAGCGCCGCCGGTTGGAAGCTTCATGCAGAGCAATCCGATAGATCCAGGTCTTCAGGCTGGATTCGCCATGAAAGTGCTTTACTCCTCGAAACACCTTCAGAAAGACCTCCTGGGTGGTATCCGCGGCATCGGCCGGGTCGCTCACCAGCCGGTAGACGAGACTGTAGATCGGCTGTTGAAACTCGCCAATCAACCAGACATAGGCCTCCTCCGACCCTGCCTTCAACTCGGCCACGATCGCGGACTCCTGCCCGCGCATCCCCATCGTTCCCGCAAAATCGTTCAAAGCAGCGACTCCCGCCAAGACCCGCACGGCGTAACTCCTATTATAGGTTCTTTGCTCTCAGTTCGCGTGCTCCAAGATGGGGGCCGGCCACGCACGCTTACAGCCTTCTCTTCTATAGACTTATAGACTCCACGGGCACAACCGAAGTTCCCGCGGAAAGTTCTTGTAATTCATAGGGTTAGAGCGAGGATCATTCACAAATAGCTGGATTTTGGGGTTGAACTTCGGCACCCCGGCTGAAAGCTCGGGATCTACCGTTGCGGAGATTGTGGCGGGGTGGGAGGGCTGGTGGTGTTTTGCGGTTGACCCTGCTGCGTACCCGTGCTGTTCGTATTCGGGGTGGCGGACGGGTTGGACTTCGTGGTCTTCGGCGCCGGCTTCTTTCTCACGGGTTTCTTGGGGGCTTCGGTATCATCGACGACGACCTTTTTGGGAGGCGGGGCTGGCTGCTGGGCTGCTTGCAGAGTCCGCACCTCGGTACGCAGGCGCGTGAGTTCACTCTCTTTGGCCGTAGCCAGAGTCTCCATTCGTTCGGCCAGGGAACGTCGCGCCCGCTCTAGCCCAGCCAGGTCCTCCTGCAGCGACTGAAAATCATCCCGCGGGCCGAACGCTCCCGCAGATTCAACCACCGAGCCGAAGACGTCGTAGAGGGCATCGAGATTGCGATACAACTTAAAGCTTGTGGCCAGGTCCTCCGGGGAACTGCGGAGTTGAGTAACAATTTCCGGGAGTGCCGATTGCAAGTTGCGCTGAATCGATCCGACATCTTCCTCGGTGGTGCGCTTTGTGTTGGCATCCGTCTTCCATTTTTCGATGCGGAGCCTGGAAAAGTCAGCTTGTGTCGACTGCGACACGTGTTCCACCTGGGAAAGCAGAACATTCAGCTCGCTCACCGATGCGTAAGGGACCGGAGCGGAAGCCACGGAAGCAGAACTTGCAGGGGCTGTCTGCGCGATGCTGGGGGCTGTCTGGGCGGTTGCGACCGCCACGAGCAAGCCCAGCGGAGCAAGCCACTTCGAAGTGCACCCGAGCATCATGCCCATATCATTCTCAGCATACCGATTTTTGGGGCCTTCGTAAAATCGAACCTTTTGAAAGCGAGCGGGGTTGAAAATCGCCGCCAATGACGGAGGGCGAGCGCGCCACTCGGTCGCCGCGCCCCTCGGGTGTTGATGTTTGACTCTGACTACCGGGTGGGCGAAAATGATCTAGTCCCACGAGTGGGCCTGTGGCGCAGCTGGGAGCGCGCTTCCATGGCATGGAAGAGGTCGTCGGTTCGAACCCGACCAGGTCCACCAATTCTTTCAATCCCTTACAGCAGTTTTTGGTAAGAGGTCAAAAGGATTTACCTGTCAACTCGGGCCGCTGGCCCTCCCCGCGAAAGCATATGAAAATTGGTCCCCGCCTTCCCAGGTCAAAATCACCACTGCAAATCTCCCAAAAAAAGTACCGGCTCATTGAAAGCGGACGAACCCGCAGCGAGCTCGTTCTAGCTGGTTTCTGAATTCTGCAAATCGAGGGTACTACCGTTGGAAGGCGAAGTACGGTGGGATGGAAAGTGGGGAAAGAAGCTCCGGGAACTGGAGAACACGGAAACTGAAGCACGTGGCAATTGACGCTGATCCTTCTCGGGCTCAGGGTGCGTCGTGTCTTCATCCCGGCTCGTCCAGCCTGCGCGAATACACCCTCCTTCATGAAGCCAGGCATGTTGTTCCGGGCGGCCCCGTTGAAATCCTGTTCAAGCAGCGCGCCAGAGGGCGAAATGGGAGTACAATGCTTCGGTTTTCGAAGTCAAAAGGAAACCTCGGCTTAGTCGTCTTGCGCCTCGTTCGTGGGCGCATGGAAAGAAGGCTGGGAAGCGGCGTAGGAGAATTTTCTTGATCGCTTCTGGAGCGCACTCTCAGGGCGCTTAGGGTATTGACAATCAACCGGGCGCTCGCCGCGAGCGAGGCTGAAAACAAATCAGCAGCTGGAGAGGAGAAATAGCATGTCTACCAGCGCCTTCAAGACGGCTCTTGCCGCCGTCGTAGTGCTTACCGCACTCAACGGAACAACCCTCCTATCGCAGAACAGTCCGGTAAAGAATGTTGTGCTCGTGCACGGCGCCTGGGCCGACGGCTCTGGCTGGAAGGGGGTGTACGACATTCTGACCAAGGATGGCTATAACGTCAGCATGGTGCAAGAACCGGAAACTACCTTTA
>DASPVV010000192.1:0-63911 GCA_035622175.1 Terriglobales bacterium
TGTGGTTCTTCTGGTGCAGCTGCTGATCTACCTGGCGGTCCTCGGGTTGATCTATTCCCTGTTGAAGGGACGAAGCGGCGCCTTCTGGAAGCCTATCGGATGGAACTGGCCTACTCGATCCTGGACGGCGTTTCTGACGCTGGGTGCAGTGCTCTATCTCGCGCTCATGGGAGTAGGGCAACTCCTCCCGATTCCGAAGCATCTGCCCATCGATCGTTTCTTTCAAAACGCCCGCGGGGCGGCGCTGATGTCATTCCTTTCGGTCACGCTGGCTCCCTTTATGGAAGAGCTGTTCTTTCGCGGGTTGCTGTACCCGGTTTTGGCGCGCCGTTGGGGGATACGGCTCGCCGTCTTCCTTACCGGTGCTGCGTTCGGACTTCTGCATGGCGCGCAACTGAAATATTCGTGGGCACTGTTGATCATCTTCCTGGTGGGAATCGCCTTGACCGTGGTCCGTGCTGTCACTAAATCGGTGGCGGCCAGCTTTCTCGTCCATGTGGGCTATAACGGAACCTTGTCGACGTTACTGTTCGTAGCTACCAACGGATTCCGTAATTTACAGAAGTTGAATTCATGAGGGGCTCGGTCGGAGTTGGCCCATCCTGGTGTCCCTCTGCCCCGGGGGTAGCGATCAGCCGCTGGCTGCTGGTATCTTAAGCTTTCCATGTCCTCGGCCCGTCAGGAGCTGTTGCGTTTGCTCGCCAAGAACTCTTTTCGGTTGGGAAGTTTTACTCTGTCCTCGGGCGGAAGCAGCGATTACTACGTGGATTGCCGTAGCACCACTTTGCACGCGCGCGGGGCGCAGCTTACCGGACAGGTGTTTCTTGAGGACATCGCGGCGAGAGCCTGGCATCCGCAGGCGATCGGTGGATTGACCCTGGGCGCGGATCCGATCGTGGTGGCGGTGAGCGTGACCAGTGGAAACGTGCACGGATTTCTGGTACGCAAGCGAGAAAAGCAGCACGGAACGGGTCAAAGAATCGAAGGCTTCCGCGAGAGCGGCGCGCGTGTCGTGATCGTGGATGATGTCTGCACGACCGGAGCTTCCACCATCCAGGCGCTCGAAGCGGCGCGGGAATTCGGATTTAAGGTTGTTGGAGTGATGTGTTTGGTAGAACGAGAGGAGGCGAACGGACGTAGGGCGGTCGAACGAGCTGCAGCTCCCGCGGAGTTCGTCTCGATCTTTACCGCAAATGACATTAGAGCCGAGCACTTAGCCAGCCGGGAGCCGTAAGATGTAATCGGGACTTCAGCGCTGGTTGGCCGCAGAATCGTACGAGCCAGCGCTGGCTGGTGGCCAACGGGGTTGGCGTTTGGTGTTCCGTGCCATCGCCTACACACCATGATTAGAACCCTCGAGTGGACCGATTCCGGCGTGCGCTTCATCGATCAGACGAAGCTCCCTAGGGAGGAGACCTACGTCACGTGTACCGATTGCGAGGCGGTCGCGCACGCGATTCGCACCATGGTGGTGCGGGGCGCGCCCGCGATCGGCGTGGCTGCGGCGATGGGCATTGCTCTCGGCGTGAAAAACTCTGGTGCCCGGAGCCTGGACGAACTCGAGCGGGAATTTGATCGCTGTTGCGAATTGGTGGGCGCAACCCGGCCCACCGCAGTGAATCTTTTTTGGGCGATCCGGCGCATGCGAGGCAAGTTCGAAGCTCTCAGAATGCATTCGCTTGCGCACCTCAAACTGGCTCTGATCGAAGAAGCGCAGCGCATGTACGGCGAAGATATCGCTGCCAATCAGGCGATGGGCCGTTGGGGTGCTACACTCATGCCCGCAAGCGGGGGCGTCCTGACACATTGCAATGCGGGTGCCTTGGCCACCTGCGGTTACGGGACGGCGCTCGGGGTCATCCGCGCGGCCATTGAGCAGGGGAAGAAGATCCAGGTCTATGCCGACGAAACGCGGCCTTTCCTGCAGGGAGCGCGACTGACCGCTTGGGAGCTGGTCAAGGATGGCATCCCCACGACTCTAATCTCCGACAGCATGGCGGGATCGATGATGAAACAAGGGAAGATTCGCGCAATCGTGGTCGGTGCGGATCGCATCGCTGCCAACGGAGACGTTGCCAACAAGATCGGAACCTATACGGTGGCCGTGCTCGCTAAGGAGCACGGAGTTCCGTTTTACGTGGCCGCTCCCTTTTCGACGATCGATCTCGAGACCCCGGACGGCAGCGGGATTCCGATCGAGCAGCGCAGCACGCAAGAAGTCACCCACATTGCCGGCAAAGCGATTGCCCCCGAAGGCGTCGCGGTCGAGAATCCAGCCTTTGATGTTACGCCTGCGAAGTACGTAACCAGCATCGTCACCGAGCGCGGAATCGCGCGCCAACCTTACGAGGAATCGTTGGCCAAACTAGCCGCCCTCGTGGCCAACGTCGTGATCGAAACCTAGCCTTCCGCAATCGGCATTTCCCCTCGCCTCTCCTTCTCGATGTATAATGTAGTTACGCACAGCCAAGGTCGATCATAACCACGGCGGAACTTGGTCTTGATACTAACGCGGGCCGGTCCGACCACAAACCAGACACTACCAACCAGCGTGGCGGGATAGTTGAGTTTCCACGAGATGAGCTGGCAAATGAGAGCCAGCCAACGGCATTCACCACCGGGACAGGAACGTCGGTTTTCAATGCGCTGGGCTGACGTCCGCCTCAACCCCGTGGTCGAGCGAGGCTGGCCCCTCGGTCCATGATGGCCGACAAGGAAAGCGGGGGCTGCGGTTGACTCGCACTACTTGCGCAAGGAAGTCGCGAAGCCAGTTTTCATCCGCGAAACTCGACAAAACATAACTTTACATGAGTTTGACGATTGTTTACTTCTTGGCTTGCATCTTACAGTTGCCCGTTACGGAAGGTCGTGCGAAGAAGAGCAACTAAACAGGGTTTCCCGGGTTAAAGTGCGTAGAAGAATTCCGTCGAGGCGCATGTTATGAAAACGATGCTGGAACGATGGGTAGCTTTCCCCGCGTGGTTTCTGCTGGGAATGGTGTGCATGGGATGGTCGTGTCCCGCCCGGGCGGCTTTGGGCGGCGACGTAGCCTCGGTCGAGGCCGATCGGGCGCACATGAATGCCAGCCTGCAGGTGACCGCAGCTGAGGGCTATGCAGTGCAATCCATGAAAACGCCCGGGGGCACGGTGGTGAGCGAGTACGTTGCTCCCGGGGGCCGGGTGTTTGCGGTGGCCTGGCACGGGCCGTTTCTTCCCGAGATGCAACAGATTTTAGGGACCTACTTTCAGCAATACTCCGCCGGGTTGCAAGCGCGGAAGAAGGTCTACGGGCGCCACCCGCTCAACCTCGAGCTACCGGGATTGGTGGTGCAGGCCGGCGGACGCATGCGGGCTTACATGGGCCGGGCTTACATTCCCGAGATGTTGCCCCCGGGTCTCAAGGTTGAAGGAATCAAGTAACCGCTACGGGAGGACTTTGTGCGCAAACTGGTTTTTGTATTGATCTTGCTGGGATGTTTGGCATTGGCTGTCGGGTGCGGCGGCGGTAGCAGCAGCAGCAGCAGCGGCGGCGGCAGCTCGTCGTCGGGCGGATCGACCAGCAGCGCGGCGAATGTTCTCTCCATTGTGGTCGATGGCGGGCCGACGGCAAACGAGCCAGGTGGTGTTATCTATTCGAACGCGGCGTTCGCCACCGTCACCATCTGCGCTCCCGGCAGCAGCACCAATTGCGCCACCGTCGATCACCTGCTGGTGGATACAGGGTCCTTCGGTTTGCGAGTCCTCGAATCGGAGGTTGCCTCTCTCAACCTTCCCACGGTCAACGCTTCGAACGGTTCTGCCGCCTACGATTGTGCCTCCTTTGCCGACGGGTCCTTTCTTTGGGGGCCGGTCCAAGGGGCCACGGTAACCTTGGCGGGAGAAACCGCCGCCAATCTGCCGATTCAAGTCGTCAGCAGCTCCACGGCCAACATCCCTAGCAGCTGCTCGACGAACCTGTCGGAGGACCAGGGTTCGCAGTCCGGCTTGGGCGCCAACGGCATTCTGGGCGTGGGCCTCGAACCGCAAGACTGCGGGCCTGCCTGCGCACCCGGTGGACTGTCCCCTCCTCCTCCCGTTTATTACACCTGCTCCTCGAGTTCCTGCACTTTAGCCTATGTGGATGAGGCCAACCAGGTCACCAATCCGGTGGTGCTGTTCTCTACCGACAATAACGGCGTGATCGTCGAGCTTCCCGCAATTTCCGAGAGCGCAGCCACCGTGACCGGCTCCTTGATCTTCGGCATCGGAACCGAATCGAACAACCAGTTAGCCAGCTCGGCCACCGTGTTTACCACGCTGTGCGATGATTTCACCACGATCTTTAAGGGCACGACCTTAGGCCCCAGTGTGTCCAACGACGAGTGCACCGGGCCGGGAAGTTTCATTGACAGCGGCTCGAACGGGCTTTACTTTCAGAACCTCACGAATATCCCTCTCTGCCCAAGCAGCACGCCGGCGGGCAACCTTTCCGGTTTCTACTGTCCAGCTTCGCTCACGAACTATTCTGCCACCAACGTTGACCCCAACCACCCCTCAACGACTAAGGTAACCGATTTCAGCGTCGACAACGCCCTCAACCTTTTTACGGGGGCGAGCACTTCGAGCGATGCCGCGTTCAGCACCATCGGGGGCTTGAATCCCGCGGGCTATGGCTTTGACTGGGGGTTGCCATTCTTCTACGGGGTGAACCTCTATTCGGCGATCGACGGGCAGATTGTGTCTTCCGCTCCGCAAAGCCCGCCGTGGTGGGCGTACTAAATTGATCCGCGGCAGCGGCCCCCAGGCTGACTCGCCGGACATCAGACTGACGCGCCTGGCCCCTCCGGGGCGGTCGAGCGTTTTCCCGTCCCTGCGAATCCAACCAATCCGTACTCTAGCTTGCATCCGCATCTGCCAGGCAGGTGGCCATCTCCGGCCTTGATGTGACTCAGCATGGCAGGGCGTGGATGCTTTATCGCGTCTGCCAGATTGACCGAGCTAGAGATTGGCAGCCGAATCCGGGTAATCCCCGAACCACGGTTGCCCCGGGACTTTTTTTTGAAGATGTCTAGGTGAAGCGAGGTCGCTCGCTGCGCTGGTGCGGTGCCGCTGGCCATGCCGTCTTTTTGGTTTTGGCGGATCGGGCGCTGCCCTGCGTCTTGTCCTGACCCGGCGACCGTCGAGTCGGGCCGCCGCTCTCCGCATTCGGTTCCGCTGGCGCGGTTGCGGCCGGCTCGGCGTTGGCCGGCGGCAAAGCGGGCGCAGCCGGAGTCTGGATCACGGGTTGGGCGAGAG
Source organism: Terriglobales bacterium (assembly GCA_035622175.1). Classification (GTDB taxonomy): domain Bacteria; phylum Acidobacteriota; class Terriglobia; order Terriglobales; family Acidobacteriaceae; genus JAFAGX01. The sequence continues at coordinate 5,275 of DASPVV010000192.1, forward strand.
CGCCCGGCTTGGCCTCGGAATGCCTTTTCTGCCACACCCAGTAAGCCGCCACCGCCAAGAGCAACACGAGTAAGGCCATGAGCAGTTTCTTGCTGCCGCCCGCCCGCTTGGACTGCGATTCAGCCGAAGAGCTTGGAGTCGGCATTTCCGCCACGACTTTCTTCCCCTCGAGCGGGGTGGGACCCGAAGCTGCAGCCGCGCCCAGGCCACTCAGGCTATGTCCTGCCAGGGCGCTCCCGGAGGAGTCCGACTTACGCCCGTGCTCTGAGCCTCCCGCGGCCGTTGGCTGCTTGCCTGCCCCGACTGGCTGCAGTTTTGAAGCCGCGGCCTGGCTTCCCGCCTGCCGAGCATGCAACATCTCCGATGCCGGGTCAGGCATCGATTCGAGCAATGCGGCTTCGGTTGGCTCGAGCTTCGCTTCCGGCTCTTTTTCCAAATCGAAGACCGCTGTCGAAACGCCCGCGGACTCCATGGAGAGGGAGCGCGCCGAAGTTCCCGTGGTCGTGCCGCCGAGTTCGGCGGTCGCCCCCGCGGGTTGCGCGGACGCGGGGTTAGCGGCGGCCGATTTCGGGGAATCCGCTTTCTTCAGCAGGCCCCGAGCCACGCGAATCGTTCCCTTGGATTGCTCGACGTTGATGGGCTTGGTGAGAACCAGGTTGGCGCCAATACGGAAGGCACTCGCCACCCCCGTTTGGCCCTCTACGACGGCGATCAGGAGTGAAGCATGATTCGTCGTCGAATGGCGGGAGCTCTTGAACAACAGGGCCGCATTCTGCTCGTTGGCACAATCCACCACGATCGCATCGAAGTGCTCACCGGTCAGCTTTTTCACCGCGGCGAATGGTTCATGACAGGCTTCAATCTGGAAGTCCAATTCCAGCAGGACTTGGGTGAGCGTACGATAGGTTTTTTGCTCCGGACAGAATACAAGGGCGTTATAGCTCATGGGGCCATCGTAGGTACGTCGATACCAGCCATCAAGTTACCGAGGTCACACGGTCGGCCTAGCCGGCCGACAACGTCCTCAGCGCCTTGGCGCGGGTACAATGGGCGGGGCATGCGCTTACCTCTGTGGCTCAAACTGGCTTGGACTTTGTGGGTGGTGGTGTGGGCACCGATTTATTGGCGCCAATACGGCCTGCAGAATTTTCTCTACTTCTGTGATCTCGGCAACTTGTTGCTCGCCGTGGCGCTTTGGCGGGAAAGCGCCCTTCTGTTTTCCTGGCAGGCGACTGGGTTGCTCGTTTTTCAGAGTCTGTTCACCATCGATCTGATAGGAGCCCTGGTGAGTGGCAGACACATCATTGGCGGCAGCCAGTACATGTTCGACCCCCATATACCCATTCTGGTCCGCTGGCTGAGCTTGTTCCACCTGTTTACCCCGCCTCTTCTGCTCTGGGGGATCTGGCGGTTGGGCTATGACCGCCGAGGATGGAAATTCCAGACCTTGACCGCATGGATCCTGGTCCCCATCAATTTCTTCTGGCGTCCCAAGGCCGACGTCAATTGGGCTCGCGGACCATTTTTTCGCGAGCAGCACTCGGTGCCGGGGTTGGTCTACCTCGTGGCCTACTTGATCGTCGTGCCCCTTGTCGTCTACTGGCCGACCGATCGTGTCCTCGCCTGGTGGAGCAGCCGCTGGGTAGGGGAGGATGGTTCCCGCAACTGTGGCCGGGACCGGCAACCTCACTTCCGCTTCGGTCGATAGATGTGGGTGCTGATGCCCGCGGCAGCTTCGGCGCTTTCCATGATGGTTTCTGAAAGCGTGGGATGAGGGTGGATACAGTGCGCGATATCTTGGGCGGTGGCTCCCATCTCGATGGCGACGACTGCCTCGGCGATCATCTCGCCCGCGCTCACACCCACAATTCCCGCCCCCAACACGCGTTCCGTGTGCGGGTCGAGAATCAGTTTCGTCATTCCCTCGGCCCGGTCGAGGGTGGTCGCTCGCCCCGACGCTGCCCAAGGGAATTTGGTCACCTGGATTTCCCGTCCGTCCTTCTGCGCCTGGGTTTCGGTTAATCCGCACCAAGCAATTTCAGGATCGGTGAACACCACCGCCGGAATCGCATTCGGCTCAAAAGCAACCTTCTGTCCCATCATGGCTTCGACCGCAGTCCGACCCTGATGCGAAGCCTTGTGGGCGAGCATGGGTTCCCCGACGACATCCCCGATGGCATAGATTGCCGGATCGTCGGTCTGGAGTTGATGGTTGACCTCGATGAATCCCCGCTCTCCGACCTTAACCCGCGTCTTCTCGAGGCCGGTGATCTCAGAATTCGGCTTGCGTCCGACCGATGCCAGAACTTTGTCAAAAACCCTCTCTTCGATTTCGCGTCCCGCAAAGGTGACGCGTATTCCTCCCGCCTCCTCCCGCATGGCGCTGACGGTCGTATTCAGCAGAATCGAGTCGAAACTTTTCTCCACCCGCCTGCTGAGCGGCAACACCAGGTCGCGATCAGCCCCGGGCAGCAGTCCCGGCATCATTTCTACCAGCGAGACCTTCGACCCCAGCGCAGCATAGACCGTACCGAGCTCAAGGCCGATATATCCCCCACCGATCACGAGCAGTCTCGGCGGAACTTCGCCCAGCTCGAGCGCAGAAGTTGAGTCCATCATCCGCGGGCTGTCCAGCTGCAGGCCGGGGATCGTGGCGGGCCGGGAGCCGGTGGCGATCAGAATGCGATCGCAGGCGAGTGATTCCTCGCCGCCGTCAAGGTGACTCACCCGCAAGGTGTTCGAGCTCTCAAATCCCGCGTGCCCTTGGATATAGCGGACCTTTCGCAGCTTCGCCAGCTGACCCAGCCCTTGCGTGAGCTTCCGCACCACGCCTTCCTTCCAGGATCCGAGGCGCGCCAGATCAATGCGCGGTGGTGCGTATTCGATTCCCCAGTTGCGCGCCTGCTGAGACTCGTCGAGGAGCTGGGCGACATGCAGCAAAGCTTTCGAGGGAATGCAACCCCGGTACAAACAGACGCCACCGGGATTCAACTCGGGATCAATCAGCGTTACCGACATGCCAAGATCGGCCGCGAGGAATGCCGCCGCGTATCCCCCCGGGCCGCCGCCCAAGACAGCAATCTGTAAGTTAGTGTTTTCCGCCATTACGGTGCTGCAACGCGAAGGACATCAAGATTCTAGGTTTGCCACCGATCGTCGGCCGCTCCAACTTTTTTCCCAACCGTCTGCTTGCGAACTCGCGATCTTCTTACCCCTGAACGGAGAGCAGGAACGGCTGCTCGAAGGCTTCCGCAACCCAGCGTAGAAAACGCGCGGCATCGGCGCCGTCAATCAAACGATGATCATAGGACAACGACAAGGGCAGCACCAGGCGCGGCTCGAACTTGCCGTTCGTCCACACCGGCTCCATGCTGGAACGCGAGAGCCCGAGAATCGCGACTTCCGGATAATTGACGATGGGGGAAAACCCCGTGCCCCCGATGCCGCCCAGATTGGTGATGGTGAAGGTTCCGCCTTCCATTTCGCCGGGGATGAGCTTCCGGTTGCGGGCTTTCTTCGATAGCTGGGTCAGTTCCGCCGCCAGCTCCACGATGTTTTTTGTATCCACATCCCGAATCACCGGCACGAGCAGGCCGCGATCGGTATCGATCGCCACGCCAACGTTGATGTATTGCTTATAAACGATCTCTTCCTTGGCCAGGTCGATGCTGGCATTGAATTGGGGAAAGATTTTCAAGGCAGCGGCGCAAACTTTCAGAGCAATCGCGGTGACCGTCATCTTGCCCCCAGCTTGTTCCGCCTTGGGGGCGAAGCGCTCGCGCAAAAGCTCAAGTTCGGTGATATCGGCTCGGTCGTGCTGGGTAACGTGGGGAATGTTCGTCCAAGCCTGCGCCAGGTGTTCGGCGGTTTTCCGCCGCACCCCGCGCATCGAAACCCGCTCCACCTTGCCCCACTTGGAGAAATCGGGCAACTCCGCAGGAGCCAAGCGCGCCGCTGGCAGCTGGACCGCGGCCGCCAAAGCGAGCAAGGATTTCGAGTACGCCTTCACGTCGTCGTCGCTGATGCGCCCGCCCGGTCCGGTTCCTTTTACCTCATGGATGTCGATCCCCAGCTCGCGCGCTAGTCGGCGTACGTGGGGAGCCGCGGGCACGGGCTCTCGATGCTCGGGGCCGGCCACCTTATCCAACTGTTTGGGCATGGCGAAGCCGGAGGAGCGAACCTGCGGCTGGTCGGGGGGCAGAGCCTGCTCTTCGGTTTTGCCTTCGGCCCGTATCGCCGCTTGGAACGCCAGTCGGGCTCCGTGTTGCCCGGAGACATGCTCAACTGGAGGGTGCGTGGGCCGCTCTGCGCTCGGCAAAACCGCACCCTCCAGGGTAAAGATGACTTGGCCGACTCGGACCTTCTCCCCCGGCCGAACGCGAACCTCCTTCACCACGCCGCTCGCCGAGGAGGGAACTTCGACCACGGCTTTCTCCGTCTCAACCTCCATGACGGGTTGCGCAGCAACCACCTTCATGCCCGGCGAAATCATGAGGCGCACCAGCTCTGCCTGGGAAATATTCTCGCCCAGCTCGGGCAGCTTGAATTCCCACGCATCGGCACTCGGTCGAGGAGCAGGCGACATTGCCGCGGCCTCCCCTGGCTCCCTCTGCCGGGCGGGACTCGCCGCGGCGGGGGTCGGTTTTGCGGTCTCCGCCATGAGCCTCGATGGTTCGGCCTTTGCCGGCTTTGCCGGTGCGCTCGTTCGCCCTCCTCCGCCCGCGCCGTTTTCCACCGTGAAAATGACTTGCCCTACCTTGACCTTCTCCCCTTCCTTAACCCGGATCTCCTTGACCGTGCCGCTCACCGAGGAAGGCACCTCGACCACAGCTTTGTCGGTCTCCAGTTCCATCACCGGCTGACCCTCGGTGATACTGCTGCCCGGCGAAATCATCAGCCGGACGAGGTCGCCCTGATCGATGTTCTCACCGAGTTCTGGCAACTTGAATTCCGTCACAAAACCGCCTCGCTTACCCGCGCCTTGGGCCCACGCCCGAATTTAGAACCAGAGCCAAGGTCAGCCTCAGCCCGCGGCAGGATTGGTCTTCTGGGGATCGATCCCGAGCTCCCGCATGGCATTGGCGACCTCCTCGCGCGCGATCCTTCCATCCCGAGCCAACGCGTGCAAGGTCGCAAGCACGATATGTTTGGCATCCACCTCAAAGAAGTTGCGCAGCGACGCTCGATCCTCGCTGCGGCCAAACCCATCCGTGCCCAGGGCAACCAAAGGACCCGGGATCCACTGCGCAATCATCTCCGGCAACACCTTCATGTAATCCGAGGCAGCCACAAACACGCCCGGCGCATTCGCCAGACACTCGGTCACGTAGGGTACGCGCCGGGGCTCGGTCGGATGCAGGCGATTCCAACGTTCGCACTCGTTGGCCTCGGTATAAAGCCGCTTATAGCTGGTGACGCTCCAAACATCCGCCTCCACGCCATACTTGTCTTTGAGGATCTGCTGGGCCTTCAGTGTCTCGTAGAGGATCGCCCCACTGCCGAGCAGCTGCGCCCGCAGTTTCCCGTCGCCGCGCTCGGCCGGCCGGAAGCGGTACAAACCTTGTAAGATTCCCTTTCGCACGTCGCTCGCCTCCGGCATGGCAGGCATCGGCAAGGGCTCATTGGTGACCGTCAAATAATAGAAGACGGGCTCTTCTTCAACGTACATGCGCTGAATGCCGTCCTCGATGATGACCGCAATCTCATAGGCAAAGGCGGGATCGTAGGCGAGAAGATTCGGCACCGACAGGGCAAGCACGTGGCTGTGGCCGTCCTGATGCTGTAGGCCCTCGCCGGCGAGGGTGGTTCGTCCGGCGGTGCCACCGATGAGAAAACCGCGCGTTCGCATGTCGGCCGCCGCCCAGATCAAATCTCCGATCCGCTGAAAGCCGAACATCGAATAATAAATGAAGAAGGGAATGGTGTTGATGCCGTGGGTGGCGTAGGCGGTGCCGGCTGCGATGAAGGAGCACACGGAGCCGGCTTCGGTGATGCCTTCTTCGAGAATCTGACCGTTCAGAGCCTCTTTGTAGTAGAGCAGCGTGTCCATATCAACCGGTTCGTAGAGCTGCCCCACACTCGAGTAGATGCCCACTTGGCGAAACAGGGCTTCCATCCCGAAGGTGCGCGCTTCATCGGGAATAATGGGCACGATCAGCTTGCCGATTTCCGGATCGCGCAAAAGCTTCGAAAGCAGGCGGACAAACACCATGGTGGTCGAGGCTTCGCGCCCGTCGGTACCTTTGTAAAACTCCTCGAAATGCGACCGGGAGAGAGGATGAATGGGCTGCGAACGCACTTTGCGCTCTGGCAGATAGCCCCCCAGCTGCTTCCGCCGCGCTTGCATGTAGGTGATTTCCGGGCTGTCGTCCGCGGGACGATAGAACGGGGCGTCGTGCAGTTCATTGTCGGGGATGGGGATGCCAAAGCGGGAGCGGAACATCCAGAGTTCTTCGTCGTTCAACTTTTTCTGCTGGTGGGTGATGTTTTTGCCTTCGCCGGCTTCCCCCAAACCGTACCCCTTGATGGTCTTGGCCAGAATGATCGTCGGCGACCCCAGGTGCTCGACCGCCGCCTTGTACGCGGCGTGGACCTTGATGGGATCGTGCCCGCCCAAGCGCATTCGCGCCAGTTGCTCGTCGGAGAGATGGTCGACCATATGGAGAAGGCGCGGGTCGGTCCCGAAGAAGTTCTGCCGGAAATAGGCGCCACTCTCGACGAAGAACTTCTGATACTGGCCGTCGGTGATCTCCCCCATGCGGCGGACGAGCAAACCGTCGCGGTCGTTTCGAATGAGGCTGTCCCAATCGCTGCCCCAAATCACCTTGATAACATTCCAGCCAGCCCCGCGGAAAATTGCCTCGAGCTCCTGGATGATCTTTCCGTTTCCCCTCACCGGACCGTCGAGCCTTTGCAAATTGCAGTTGACCACGAAGATCAAGTTGTCGAGCTTTTCCCGCGAGGCCAAGGTGATCGAGCCCAGGGACTCGGGTTCATCCATTTCTCCGTCTCCCAGGAAGGCCCAGACCTTCCCCCCTCTTGTCGGTTTCAGCCCTCGATTCTCCAGGTAGCGGAGGAAGCGCGCCTGATAGATCGCTTGGATCGGACCGAGTCCCATCGAAACCGTGGGGAACTCCCAAAAATCTGGCATTAACCAAGGGTGGGGATAGGAGGAGAGGCCACCACCGGGTTTCAGTTCGCGGCGGAAATTCTCCAGCTTCTCCCTGGGGATCCGACCCTCAAGGTAAGCGCGGGCGTAGATGCCGGGCGCCGCATGTCCCTGGAAGTAGACAATGTCCTGATCTCCGCCCCCGCTCTGGGCCTGCAAAAAATGGTTGAATGCCACCTCATATAGGGTTGCTGCCGAGGCGTAGGTCGAAATGTGTCCGCCAATGCCTTCCTGGATCTTGTTGGCGCGAACCACCATCGCCAGAGCGTTCCAGCGCACCAGACTCTTAATGCGTCGCTCCATCTCCTGGCTTCCCGGAAATGGCGGCTGTTCGACCGAAGGGATCGTATTCTGATACGGAGTGGTGGCGCTAAACGCCAGGTTGACGCCGGCTGCCCGTCGCGCATGCAACGTGAGTTGCTGCAGCAGTCGCCCGGCTCGTTCCGGACCGCCCTTGGCGAGCACGTAATCGAGTGAATCCAGCCATTCCCGTGTCTCGAGCACTTCGAGTCCATCCGCCTGCGCTTCCCCCACCAGTGCCATCTCGACCCCCGCGTTTGGCATTCAACCATGATAGACAATCGCGAATCTTTTTGCTGCCAAGGGCGGAGGCGGGGAAACCAGAGCAGCAAATCGAGAGGGGCGTCGAACCAGTTGGCTCATCCCGGTCGAAACCCGGGCGTCCGGGCTTTTTTCTGGGAGCTGGGAGAACACGCCGCCGTTGGTTCAGCCCGCGAAGATCGTGACCGGGGCGATCGTGAGCGAAGGATCGGCTAATTCTTCCCAATCATCAAGACGGCCAGCACCAGGGGAAGGTAAAGGACGGAGGCATGAACGACGCGGCTGGCCAGCACGGTGGTGGCGGATCGGAGCAGCCGGCCCGCAGGGTAGAGCATCAAGACCCCGGCCAGACCCATGGCAGCCGAGTAGATCGCGCCACTGGCGACCCGCGCCGAAACCAGGGTTGTGAACACCAGCAGGAGGGTGAAAGCAAAAATCTCCGCCCGGGTAAACCGGGAATCCAGATCAAAGCGAGGCAACATCCGATAGCCGGCCCGGGCGTAATCCTCGCGATACATGAGTGCGATGGCCAGAAAATGGGGAAACTGCCAAAGGAACAGGATGGCAAAGAGCACCCAGGCTTGCCGGCTGATAGCCCCGGAAGCACCTGCCCAACCAATTAGGGTTGGCATCGCGCCGGGAAACGCACCCAAAACCGTGCATAAGGGTGTTTTGCGCTTGAGCGGGGTGTAAACCCAAAGATAGGACAGCAAGGTGGCAATCGCCAGAACCGCCGACAGGCGGTTTACGGCGAGAGCAAGATACAGCCCTCCAGCCAGGCTCAACAGCACCCCGAAGCAAAACGCGTCGCGGGCGCTAACCCGCCCGGCGGGCAGAGGGCGGGATGCCGTGCGGCGCATGAGGCCGTCCCAAACCCGTTCCCTCCACTGATTGAGAGTTGCCGTCCCACTTGCGACCAGGAGCGTGCCCAAAAGCGTGTTGAGCAAGCCGGCAACGTGGAAAGGCCCGCGCCCTCCGAGGTAGTAGCCGGCGGAAGTGGTCATGAGAATCAGCAGGTTTACCTCGGGTTTGGTCAGGGTGTAATAATCGGCGAGCTTCGCGCCGAGAGCTGCGCGCTCACCAGGGTTCACACTTACGGTCATGCTTGGCATATTACCAGTCTTCGCCAGACTCGCTTGCGCCACCGCCCCGCCGAGTCTGATGCAACTTGTGACGCATGACAAAAATCATAGCCACGGATCCGAGCGTGGGCGGTAGGATGAGGATCAGAATCCCGCTTCTGAGCGCCTGAATCACTCTTGCCCCGGCAGAAGCCGCCTGCGTATAACAGAGGGCGCAATTCTGGGCCAAGGCGGGAAGAGGAATGGCCAGCACTGCGAGTGCTAGCCAGCCTAGGGCGACCAGCCGAAATGGCTCGAAGCCTTCGCTGGTTTGCTTCACTGCTGGGCTCCTCCTGTCTCCGACTGGGAGTAGGGAGCGCCAACCTCCATGCGGTGGCTGTCGGTCCAGCCGTACTGCATGGCGAGCAGCACAAATCCCGTAAAGAAGATCACGAACAGCATAAAGCCACGCTTCTCCGCCCACAAATGCATAAAAAACAGCAGTGCCAGCCCGGCCTCTGCAATGGCGACAAAGAGCATGCGTTCAAACATCGTCGTAGCATCGATCGGGGAAAAGGCGATGACAAACTGCAGCGCCGCCAGCGCCAAAATGCAGACGTAGATCACCAGATATCGCGCCAAACTGTCGGTGTAGACTGCCGCGGGCTCGTGCCTTGCTGCGGGTTGACCCACCATATCGCCGACCCCCATCGCTCTCATTGCGCGAGATTCAGTAGATAAACAAACGGTACCACGAACATCCACACCAGGTCGACAAAGTGCCAGTACAGACCAACCACTTCGAGGTCATCGGCCTTGTAACGGCCGCCGTTATATCGAATCCCGACTGCGAGCAAAGCCACCACTCCGGCGGTAACGTGCGTGAGGTGCAGACCGGTGATGGAAAAGAACGCCGCACCGAACAGCCCCGTGCCCCACGGGTTATGGAACAAGGTCATGCCTTCGGCGATCAGCGCCAGCCATTCGCGGAGATGCAGCAGGCCGAAAGCCAAGCCAAGCCCGGCCGTGATCATGGTCCAGCGAAGTGCTCCTGCTTTGTCCCCCGCTTTGGCGGCTCGTACCCCCAACAACATGGTTAAGCTGCTGGTGAGAAGAACGAAGGTCATCAGGGCGACATTGGTGATCGTGTGGAAGGGTCTTGGCCAATGGGCCGTTCCATTTCGCAAGAAGCCATAAGCCACCAGGCAGGCGGCAAAGGTTGCGGCGTCGGCAATGATGAACAGCCATACGGCCATTTTCTTCGCCGGGATCGAAAAAGGCGGGATTCCCGTCGTCAGTCCGGGTGCGTGTCCTTCCATGGTCAGATCGGCTTGGCTCACGACGCCTCCGTCATCGAATGCATCATAGTTTGATCGACAGCAGCACCAGAAGGTAAATCCACAAAACATCCATAAAGTGCCAATACCGCGAAGTCGCGTCCAACGTGCTCCGCCGAAGCACGAACTTCCCCAGCAGATGCAGGACCCGAATCAGTCCGCCCAAGCCTCCGAGCACATGCAACCCATGGGCCGCGGTTAAAACATAAAAGAACGAGCTGCTGGGGTTGGTGGCAAGATAGAGGCCCTGCGCCCTTAATTGCCGCCAGGCGACGTACTGACCGGCCACGAATAGGAACCCGAGAAACAGGGTGACATAGAGCCAGCGGGATGGATTCTGAACCTTCTGGCGCTGGCCGCCCATGAAAGTGGCTACCTGGCGACGGGCGACTTCCAAGCTGACGCTGCTGGCCACGAGTACGGCGGTATTCCAGTAGAGAATGATGGGCAGGTTGAAATGCCGCCAATCGAACGATCCGCCCTTGCGCACCACCAAGGCGCTGGTGAGCGCCAAGAAACTCATGCTGATGGCCGCGAGTGCCACCCAGATCCCGGTCGAAGCCGGTGGCGGGGCATAGTGCTCGACCGCACGCAACTCTACCTCGCCCGGAACCAGATTCCGCCAGCCTCCATGCCCGGACGTGGTCCCCAGCCGCGACGGATCTTCAATACTTGGTTCGTGAACCGTGGTTGCCATGCTGCCAGCTGCCTTTCCTAAGACTCGCGGCCGGCCTAGGCCTCGTCTTGCGAGCCTCGAACGCCCTCCGCTGAGTTCTGCATAACATAGTCGCCCGCAGATCCCTCGACGCCGTACTGGTAGGGATCGTGGTACACCACCGGAAGCTTGCCGCCGAAGTTATCATACGGCGGAGGGGTGGTTGGTGTCGCCCACTCGAGAGAAGTGGCCTGCCAGGGATTGTCGGGCGCCGGTTCCCCCCAGAATCGGCTGTGAATCAGATTATAGAGAAAAATGAACTGCGCCGCGCCGGTGGTCAGAGCGGCGACGGTAATGAACTTGTGAACCGGGAGGAGGGACATCGTGTAATCGTCTACAAACGCCTGGTAGCGGCGAACATTTCCCGCCAAACCAAGATAATGGAAAGGCATAAAGATGCAATAGGTGCCCACAAATGTCAGCCAAAAGTGGAGTTTCCCGAGCGACTCATTCATCATCCGCCCAAACATCTTGGGAAACCAGAAGTACGTCCCGGCAAAAATCCCGAAGATGGCGGCTACCGCCATCACCAGGTGGAAGTGGCCTACCACAAAGTAGGTGGCATGCAACAGGATGTCGAGGGAAGGCTGCGCCAGGAAAAACCCGCTGACTCCGCCGCTGATGAACATGGAGATCATGCCCAAGGCAAACAGGGACGCGCTGTTGATGCGCAGCTTGGAGCCGTACAAGCTGCCTAGCCACATCAGCACGATGATGGTCGAGGGGATGGTGATGATCAGAGTGGGGAAGGAGAAGGCGATCGACGACACGGGGTTCATCCCGCTGACAAACATGTGATGTCCGTACACCATGTAGCTCAGCACCGCCAGCGCACCCATCGAGTAGACCAAGACGCGGTGACTCAGCATCGGCCGGCGCATGTTCGCGATCAAAACATGGGAGACGATTCCCATGCCGGGCACAATGGCGATATAGACCTCAGGATGCCCGAAGAACCAGAACAGGTGCTGCCAGAGCAAGGTCGAACCGCCGGAATGCGTCTGCAGCTGGTCATTGAGCACCAGATTGGAGGGCACGAAAAAGCTGGTTCCCGCCACGTGATCAAGAATGAGCAGGATACAGGCTGGCATGAGCACCGCAAACGCAGTCAAACCCATAATCGAGGTGATGAACCAGGCCCAGGTGCTGAGCGGCATGCGCCACAAGCTCATGCCTTTGGTTCGCATGTCCAGGGTCGTGGTGATGAAGTTCAGCGAGCCGAGCAACTGACCGATGCAAAAAATCGCGATCGAGGCGGCCCACAACACCACGCCCGTACCTTGGCCAGGACCCGCCACCTGGCCCACGGCGCTCAGGGGGGCGTACTGGGTCCACCCGCCGAGGGTGGGTCCATCGCTCACGAAAAACGAAGCGATCAGCACCAAGAAGGCCGCGAATGTGACCCAGAACGACATCATGTTGAACCGCGGAAACGGCATATCCTCGGCCCCAACCTGAATGGGCAAAAAGAAGTTTCCGAAGGCCGCAAACGGCGCCGTGGTCAGCACAAAGAAAACCATGATGGTTCCATGCATGGTCATCAATTGCAGGTAATACTCCGGGGTCATGAGGTCGCCGGGCGCGCCATTCGCCGAAAGCAGGTGCAGCCCGGGGATGGCCAGATTCGTCCATCCCAAATGCAGCCGCATCAGCCAGGAGAGAAACATCCCCACGAAAACCGCCACCAGGGCCAAACCGTAATACTGCTTTCCGATGACCTTGTGATCGATGCTGAAGATGTGCTTGCGAATGAAACTGGTCGGCGCTTGGTGCGCTACCTGGGCGTGCGCAGAACTGTCGTGCATGGGTTCACCTCAAGGAAAATATCTCTGTTCCCGGGACGGGCGCCAGCTACTGCAGTGCCGCTTCCTTCTTCAACCAGGCGTCAAAGTCTTCCGGCGACATGACCGTTAAGTACGCCTTCATGTTGTAATGTCCCAAGCCACAGAGCTGGGTGCAGACAATTTCATATTTCCCGAGCTTAGTCGCGGTGAAATGAACGGACAGATCCAAGCCGGGAACGAAATCCTGGTGGACGCGCAATTCCGGCACATAGAAAGAGTGGCCGACATCTTTCGCATGCATCAGCAGGTGGATCTCGCGGTTCACCGGAATGGCCATCTCAGCGGTTACGATGTCGTCCTTCGAGGCAGCGTCGTGGGTGGTATCCAAGCCAAAGAAATTCTGATTGGCCTCGCTGACCTGTTCGGGGTGAATGGGACCAAAGATTCCATCCGGGCCCGGGTAGCGAAAATAGAAGGCGAACTGCCCTGCCTGCACCTGAATCGGCATGGCGTTGGGCGACGGCGGAGTGAGATAAATGTCGGCCCAAGCCTTGGCCCCGAAAACACCAAGGGCCAATACCTCCGTGCCGACCAGAAGAAACGCTGCGATCACCAAGCCCGTGGCGCCGCCGGGAAAACTTCTGATTCTTTCCCCGGGCCGTGGTTGCGAGTACTTCCAGACGAAAATCGCCAGCAGAATTTGCGAGGCCAGGAACGAAATCCCTGCTTCCGCCATGGTCTCTGACATCTGCTCATCAATCGGTCGTCCGTGAGCTGAAATGTCTTCCGAGATCCACCAGGTGTGGCGCAGGATCGGAATCGCCGAACCGATCGCGATCAAGATGAGCGTAATTGCAAAAATCTTTGCCATATCGCCCTCTCTTCATGCGGCGGTCTCCGGCCGGCTTGCGCGCCTCCCTCCCCGGCTCCACTCCGCCTCTCCTGCTTCTACTTCGCCTTGAAGGTAAAATCTGCCGCGCCTGCCTGTCCGGCCGCGACCGTCACCTTCTGCGTCTGGGTGCCATACTCCTCTTGCCAGGCCGTCACGGTGTAGGACCCCGGGGGCACGTTCTTGATGGTGTAGGAACCGTTCTCGTCCGTGACCGCATTGGGCCCCTTGACCACGGCATGCCAGCCGTGCATCCAGGGATGGATGTTGCATTTTACCGAGATGGCGACTTCCACGGCTTTCCAGCTGGTTTCAATCGGCGGCGCTCCGGGCGGTTGCGACTTGTTCCAGCCGATATTGCCGCTGCCGGGAGCCGGGAGCGGGTGAATGTTGTGCCCGGTCTGGTCGCTCGAGATCACCTTAAACTTCTGATCCGGGTTCAGGACGAGCACGTGCGGAATATACATACAGCCCTTTTGATTAAATTCGGGCTCTTCGGAGGACACTTCGTTGCCGGTCAGCCCTTCGGAGATGTAAAGCACCACATTGGCAAGACCGCCGCTCGATCCGACCACCACATTCTCCATCGTCACGGGATGATCGGGATGTTGCTTCACGCAATAGGGATCCTTGGACATGTCAATCGGTTTCATATGCGGGGCGGTTCCGCTGAGTTTGACGCTGCCGGTGATCGATCCTTCTCCGGCGGCGCTGACTTCTTGATCCAAAATCAAAGCCGCAACGCTGACCAAGGCCAAGACAGTGACGATCACCGCCAATTTCCGCTTGTAGTGAGTCTTCATGATCCTTCTCCTACTGCATTCCCATTAAGGATTTGGATTAACCGGCTTTAACCCAAGTTGTCTCGCGATGTCGTGTTCTTTGAGGTTGTTGCGGTTGGGCCGCTCTAGGGTCCGCAGATAGAAAACCAGATCCCAAGCCTCTTCCGGCTTGATGTTGTCGGCGAAGGACGGCATCGGCGTGCCATCGAGCCCGGTCATGAAGATCCGGTAGAGATCGGTGTCGGTGCTTCCGCACTTGGCTCGCGTTCCTTCGGTAAAGTTATAGGCCGCAATGGGATGGCCAAGGTCGTCTTGCAGGGTGGAAGCCGACGGTCCATTGGCCATGCCTTGGACACCATGACACTTCCAACACTGCACTCGCGCAAACACATCCTGTCCGGCCTTCACCCTGTCTGGAGTAATCTCGGGTTCCGGAGGGATCTGGATCGGTGTTCCCGGCTTCTCGGTTTGCCAGCGCGGGGAGAAGTGCTTGATCCAGGCCACCAAGTCCGCTCGCTCCTGCTTGGTAAGTTGATTCCAAACCGGCATGTTGGAGCGGTCCAATCCGCGCCCGATGGTGTCAAAGAGATCTTGGTCGGTAGGCAAGGTCCCAGTGGGAGTTGAGCGGCACTTGAACACTGCCAAGGTAAAGTCGCGCGGCCTGAAGTTGCCGGGTGAAACCGTAGGGTCGAGCCAGGGCGCGACCTCGCCATTTCCATCGCCAAGCTCGCCGTGGCAACCCACGCAATACCTGCGATAGGGCAAGGCTGCACGCTCGGCATTTCCCGTCAGACCGGCGGCCTGGCTGGTAGCCGCCGGCGAATGCAGCCACTGCTGCTGCTGCACCGAAGTGATCTGCGCCGCAGAGGTGACAGTCAGCGCGATCACGGCGATTCCCGCCATCAACACTAGAAAAGCGATCGATTCTTTCCGCATGTTGCTGTCCTCCTCCTTAGAAGGCGAAATCAAGTGCAAAGAGCAACTCGCTCGTGTTTTGGGTAGTGGCAAAGCCCGTGACTGGCGAGGCTGGCCCAGTTCCGAATTGTTGGAACACGTTAAATTCCCACTGCAGGGCCAAGCCGGCGCGGCTAGTCATAAACGGGTTGTAGCGAACCAGGGCCGTATAGTTATTGAGATTTCCACTCTTCGAAGGAGACGGGCCCGTGATTCCCGTCACCGGGTTCAGGGCCGTGTAGAGCGGCCCGTTTGCCTGCTGCGACATACGTTCCGCCTCATAGACGCCGATGAAGATAAGCTGCGGGCTGACGACGTAGCGAGCTTCGAAGGTGTACCCGTTCCAGATGGGAGCCTGCGATCCCACCGGAAGAACCGTTCCTGGGGTAGCATTCGGAAGGCAGGCTGACGGGCAACCCGGAATGCCATTGGCGCTCGTTCCCGAAATTCCTTCCGGAGCATTGATGGCATTGCCAAAACCTTGCCCGAACCATTTGTTATCGTAGCCGTGCTGGGTGACAACGTTCAGGTCAAAGTGAGGCGTTAAGTACAGTTGTCCGGTAAAACCGATGCGATAGAAGTTTTTGTTGCCGATTCCCGAACCAGCAATGGGCGTGCCGCCGGAGGTCAGGTAGTAGGTAGCCGCGTCTCCGACAAAGGCGTAACCACCGAGGCGCTGCACTCCCAGCTTGCCGGTATCAATGCCTTGGTCGAAGGTGAAGAAGCCGCTATAGGAGTTCGCTCCGGTGATGAGGTTCTCGTTGCCGTCACTCGAACTGAGCAGCGAGGCGGACACGCGTGTCCGGTCATTGACCGAATGTCCCAGGTACTCTAAGCCCAACTGATTGTCGCCCATCTGCCCATAGATGTTGCCGTCGTTCAAAGGTACGAAGTGGTAGGTCTGGTAGATTCCGCCGTTGCCGGTGAGTTGCACCATCCGCTTTTCAGAAAGGATGTTGTTGAGCTCGAATCGGCCCATCTTGAGGTTGAGCCAGGGGCTGTGAAAGAGGTTGTCAAAGCGCACCATGACGGTCTCAAAATGGAAGACTCCCGATGAGTTGGACGACGGCAGGGCATAAAACGAGATGTTTTTATCGAGCGTGCCACCGGTATGGAAGTCGAGCCCACTCAGATCAAAACCCGAGGAGGTAATGCGCTTGATCAGCGGCGCTCCCTCGGGCGCGCCGGCAGTAATCCCCGTATAGCTATCGACCTCGTCTCGGCTGCTCAACCGATGCCAAATGGGTGTAATGCGGAAGGTGACCGGCCAGTAGGACGGATTCTGCCAGATCGGGGCATCGCGGTCGTTCATGAGCTGATAGCCGTTGTCTCTGAACTTCAGCCCGAAATTGTTCAGCACGGGCCAGGTTTCGTGGCAAGCCGAACAGCGCAGACCGTATTTGCGGGCGAATGCGGGGATCGCATTCGCTCTCGGTACTGCCGACAACCCTAGCAGAATAAGGAACAAACAGCCGATCAAAGACCGACGGGGGGAAGTCATTCGATCCTCCTGTGATGCAAGATCACCGGTAAACTGTCATTTTTTTGTGGATGGAAGGCACAGCATTGGAGCGTCTTCCGTCCGTGGCAACCAAGGCCGGAGGTGCCGGACAATGCCGGACATCGCTGCGTGACTCCGGACACTCAAATGCCTGGAACTACCCCTGTGCGCGTAGGGGCATTTTAGTATCACGTTCGCGAGAAGACTGTCAAGCGAAAATAAGCGAGACGAATTTGGTAGATCGAAAAAAGTGATCGACTGAGGTCGACCTGCGAATCGGCCCTGGCAAGAATCCATGCGGGCGCGGGGGCGAAAATGCTTGCAAATTTTCAGGGTTCCGAGAAGGTTACCACCTCCCTACGCACCAGTTCGATGCACTGAATTTCCAGGTTGCGGACGGCTGCACTGGCCGGCTTAAGTCAGAATTTCGTTCGAGCGCAGCCGCCGCAGCAGCGCGAAACACTGTGGGCCCCGCGATCGAGCGGGCTCCTCACCAGTTGACAGAAAGGCTGGTCGGGAGGTAAGAGGTAGAAGGAAGAAGCTGTCTTTGGCCACACTGGATTAGCACCTGAGCCCGGATTCGCAGCCGAGGTACATGGATCGTATTGCCGAACAAGCTGAGATTCCTGACGTTCCTATACTGCGGAACAAGCTCTCTCTGAGGAGGCCCCGCCTCGAGGTCGGGCGCCTCGCTGTCGTCCTTGCCTTGTTTCTGCTCTTGTCTGTGGCCCAGCCGCTTTACTGCGGCGAACACAAGACCAAAAAAGGTGACGAGCAAGCGAATTTTTCGATGGCCGTCCCCGCCCCGCAGATTGAAGTCGTCGAGGCCGTGAGTGAAGTCGTGAACGATGGAATCATTCAGGGGAGCAAAGAATACAACCGCGACAAGTATGTGGACAAAGCTTCTCCCGCGGCCTCGAGCTCCCTATTCCCGCCATGGACCGATCCCGGCCAGGTGTTCTACAAAGTGCGCACCCACGTGTTAGCCCCGGTGAATTTCAAGGCCAGCAATGACGAGGGCACGCTGGCCGTACGCTACGTGGTCCAGAGCAAGGACGCGCAGCAAACCATTGTGCGCATCGATGCGGTTTTCGTCGAAGATTTTCGACACGTTGCCCATCCTTCCAACGGCAGCGTGGAAAGTGCGGAGTATAAGGACATTGAGGATCACGTCAACGCGATTGAGTTGCAGAAGAAGGAGGCCGCGGAGAGCGAGCAACACCGCCAGCAGGTGTTGGCGAAACGGAGCCTCGAGGAGAAGAAAGAGCGGGAGGAAGCCTCGACGCCGGCGACCACTCCAGCTTCGGCCGAAACCTTGGAACAACGCGTACAAAATCTGCGCCATGAACTCGAACGCATGGTGAAAGCGCCCGGCGCACCACTCAAGTCTGCTCCCTTCTCGACCGCCACCAACCTCAAATCGCTGAACGGCGGCGCCCAGGTTGTCATCCTCATCGTCACTCCCTACTGGTATGGCGTCGAGACCGAGGAGGGCCAGCACGGCTGGATCAGCCGTTCCCTGCTGGAACCGCTGCCATGATTGCGAATCTTGCGCGGCCACGCCAGGCAATTTGCTCGATGATCGTGTTGCTCGGAATCGCACCGTATGGCGAGGTGCAAACGGTTCCTTACGAGCGGTCGCTCCCTCAATCGAAAGCCACCGTCGAGCAAACGGTCGAGGAACTGCAATATTCCACGGCGGGGCGGCTTCCGATTCTGGACGGCTTCGCCGACGCCGGAGACCGCCCGCTCGATCGTTTTGAGCGGCCCTACTACCAGTGCAAGGTACAGGTCAGCTCCACGCCATCGGGCGGATCCCGGGTGCGGGTCACGGCCACCATCACCGCATGGTATGTCGATCCTGTCGTCTCGAAATCCGGATACCAGGTGCTTCCTTCCAATGGGCGGTTGGAAACTGATTTTCTCGATCGCTTGCAGGAGGCGCTCGGCAAGGTAGCGGTCGCGAGCAGTCCACCCAGAAGCTCACCCGTCGTCGAACCCAAGGCAACGGACGCGCCTCGCTCGACCATCCCGGCTCCGCCGCCCGAGGAGACGGTTCCCGCCGAACCGAGTTCTTCTGCGAAGCCAGCGGCTGCTGGCAGCTCGCCTTTTCAGATAGCGACAGCCCCGACTGAGCGGCCCGCTACGCGGCAAGCTGCCCCCGACCTAGCCAGCGACGAACTCGCGCAGGAGGCCAAGAACCTCGAGGAGATTCGTCGCACCCAGGCTCACCCCAATAACCTGGTGGCCGTGAAGCAATCGGGCACACCGGTTTTTGCCAGTGCGAGCGAAGGCGCGAAGGTTTTGTTCCAGGCGAGCGGCCAAGATGAATTCGAATTGCTGGATATGAACGCCAGCTGGGTGCATGTCCGCATTTCCGGGATTTCGCGGGGATGGATCCCGCGCAGCCGCGTGGAAATGCCGGAAGGCCTCGAATCGGCGCCGGAGACGAAACCCTCCGCCGCGGCCCCCACCCCTTCTGCACCCGCAGCCGAGTCTGTTTTTCAGGTCGAAAACGAACAAATCGCGTCGTTCCCCGGCAACTGGGAACCGCTGCGCGGAAAGACTGTGAAGATCATCTCGGTGCAGGAGGCCAAGGGCAAGGCCAATGAAACCGACTCGCAAGCCAAGCTTGCCTACGCTAAATCTGTGTTCGACCGGGAATACCTTGAGCTGACGCGGGCGTCGAGCCTGGCGGCTGGAGTGGTGGTGGTCTTCGATGCCGAAGATGGCGGAATGATGGCCGCTACCATGCCAGTGCTCGAACAGTGGAAGTCGGGAACCTTGTCCGACCAGGCCCTATGGCACCGCTGCTACTTTGATCCGCCAGAACTCTTGGGTTCTTCTTCGACCGTTCAGTAGTTCGCGATCAGCTTTCTGAAAACCGCAGCTGAAATCGGGGGCACGTCAGCCCTCCTGACACCAGCCACTGGCTGTAGCAGGCAAAATCCCCGTACATTCCAAAACCCCTCCTGCCGGCGTTTCCCGAACCCCTGGATGCGGTGTCGAAATCGCAGGTTCAGCGCTTTCCCGGCCCGATTTGGGGAAGAGCTGTCACCTTACCGTCAGCGAGTAAACGCCAGGAAGCAAGGATGGACTTTCATATGGACCGCAGACAGCGCCAGTTCAAAGCGCACTTCGTCGGTGCACTCCCGACATCGAGGGAACGTGTCCCCGCAAAGTGCGATGACGGGATGGGAT
The DNA here is from genome assembly GCA_035622175.1 of Terriglobales bacterium. Taxonomy (GTDB): domain Bacteria; phylum Acidobacteriota; class Terriglobia; order Terriglobales; family Acidobacteriaceae; genus JAFAGX01. The sequence goes on from DASPVV010000192.1 coordinate 25,228, forward strand.
GTATTGTGGTGGAATGCGTGGACCACTTTGTACACTCCCGAACAGGGAGCTTGCTCGCCTGGCTGAAAGACTTCCGACATTTCTTGCTCAGGTTCCTTTACAAAAAGATTGAGGTTGCTCTATGCTTATAATGTATACAGTGTTATGTATACGGTGTCAATATATTTTTTTAAGAGGGGCGATGCGAGGAGGACTATGCCAAGGCAGCCGGATCCTGGCTTAGAGGACCGCATTCTGAAGGCAGCTCACAAACTGTTTTTGAAGGGGGGAGAGAAGAGCCTTTCCATGAGAACTCTGGCCAAGGCGGCCCATACGAATACGCCGGCCGTTTATCGTCGGTTCAGGAACCGCAAAGCCATTCTGAGTGCGCTGCTGCAGCGGTTCCAGCAGGATCTATTTGCTGTGCTCGAGCCTTGCCTTTCGTTCGAGGATGCGTGTTACAACGTGCTTGAGTTCGCACTGGCGCATCCCCACGTGTACCAACTGGTGAATGCGGGTGTGTTTTCGAAGGTGAGTGTCGCGCGGCCCAATATCGAACTCATGAAACGGCGAAGTGCGGAATGGTTCGGTGGATCTCCGGAGGACCACACGCGCCTGGTACTGGCTTTGTGGGCACTTGTGCACGGAACCGCAACGCTGCTTCTTGCAAAAGCGGTGCCCTCACCTCATGACACCGACCTGCGTTCGGTTATTGTGAGCAGGGCCGTCGCACTGCTGGTACAAAACCGGTCCATGCTGTCGGCTCGGGAATAAGCTGCCCGAGGAGGTACCCGCTGGTCTCGAACCGTTACCAGCAATCTCGGCGCGGCGCAAGGACCGCACAGCATCGGCCGGCTCAGAACAACGCACGATACCGATTGCTGATCATGGCGGTAAGCTGCCACCCGTTCCAGAATGGTTGCTGCCGTCTGCTCGAGTCTAGGGGAATGCTGAAACTCCAACTCCAGCGAGTTCGGGCGGGCCAGTACACGCTCCCTCCTTTCCCGTCAAGGAGACTGCCGCCCGGGCGATTGCGTCTTCGGCGGGTTCGACTGATTCGCTCTCGGGTCTGCGATTCCCGCGAACTCCTTGCACAAACAGGATAATTCCCCGGAATGAGCGCCATTGAGCACAAAGGAAGGAAGCAAGCTAAGGGCTGTGACTAAAGCATTTTCATAGTTACCATGAACTATATAAATAAACGGTAAGCTGTAGGTGGCGATTGTCCGCTCACCTGCATGCCAAGAGCTTACTCGAATGATCTGCGACGGAAGTTTTTGCAGGCCTACGACGAAGGCGAAGGTACGCTGGAAGAATTAGCCGAGCAATTTCGGGTCAGTGTGGGTTGGGCGAAGAAAATCTCCGCCCGTCGATTCGGCACCGGAGAGGTGGATGCTCCGCTGTGGCGGCACGGACCGGTCAGCCGGGTTACCGCCGAGGTGCAGGAATGGATCGGCAAGCAAATCCGGGCTCAACCGGATACGACGCTGCAGGAATTGCGCGAGCAATTGGAAGATGCGCAGCAGGTTCGCTTGAGTATGGGGCGGATGTGGTTGGCCCTGCGGCAGCTGGGGTTGCCGCTTAAAAAAAAGCGCTCCACGCCCAAGAGCAAGACAGCCAACAAGCGCAGCGCCGTCGACAAGACTGGCGAGAAGCCGTAGCTCAGTTCGATGTCGAGCAGTTAGTTTTTCTCGACGAGAGTGGAGCCACGACGCGGATGACCCGCCGCTACGCTCGTGCTCCGCGCGGGCAACGAGTGAACAAGGCTACGCCCCAGGGTCAATGGCAAATCTTGACCATGTTGGCCGCACTCACCACGCGTGGGCTGCAAGCCCCTATGACCATTGCCGCACCGACCGATGGCGACATTTTCCTGGCTTATCTGGAGCAGGTCTTATGTCCGCGGCTTCGCCCCGGCCAGGTGGTGATCATGGATAACCTATCGGTCCACAAAGTGGCCGGAGTGCGCGAGCGGATCGAAGCCGCCGGAGCCCGCCTCCTCTACTTGCCGCCCTACTCGCCGGACTTCAATCCGATTGAACAAGCCTGGTCGAAAGTGAAACAAATCCTGCGCTCCCTGAAGGCCCGCTCGGCCGATGCGCTCGAAGCCGCCGTCGCCGAGGCACTCGCAGCAATTACTCGTGAGAATGCAATCGCTTGGTTTTCGCATTGTGGCTATAGTCTACGATAACTATGAAAACGCTTTAGAATGCAATCCAAAGAAAACATTGGAGGCGCGGGGCGGAATCGAACCGCCGAATAAAGGTTTTGCAGACCTCTCCCTTACCACTTGGGTACCGCGCCCTTCGATTAAATTAGCCTGACCAATTGCAAAAGTCCACCCGCCTGCGCAACCGGGCTCACCCGACATCGTGGATGCGGTGACCGGAAAAGTCTCGCAGCACCCCGGTTCGCCGATCCTGTCGAGTGATCCCTTGGGGAGAGATTTTAACCGATGGCTGAGTCGAAAGCGACTTCCGCCAGGCCTGAGATAGCGCCAGAAATCCGTATGGTTGGGGCTTCACACGGGGTTGGGTTTCTGTTGACTCTTCTTCCTGACGGTCACCTAGACCGGCTGCGGCAGCATAGGCTACGAGTTATTTTCCTAGGTCGGATTGGGGCAGGTGGTAAAGAGACAGGATGGGGCCGACCACATCATCGGGCTCGGCCTGTTCGTTGTTGGCCATGACCGCGACGGCGAGGCGTTTGGCGGGGAAGAATGCCATATAAGTGGAGGTTCCCTGTTGGCCTCCACTGTGCGAGATTCGCTGTTGCCCATCGACCATATTCACGCCGAAGCCCATCCCATACTCGGAGGGTTTCCCGTCTTTGAAGTCGGGAAGATCGGTAGGGGTCCACATGGCAGCGAGCGATCCGGGTTTTAAAATCTTGCCGTCCATCAGAGCCATAGCAAGGCGGACCAGGTCGGCCGCGGTGCTCACGAGTCCGCCGCCGGGAATTTTGTAGCTCGAATCCATGAGCCCGGCATTTTCCACTTTTCCTTGCACAAACTGATAGCCTCGGGCGCGGAGCGGGACGATGGCGAAGAGGTCATCGACGAAGGTGTGCGTCATGCCGGCGGGCACGAGCACGTGCTCGCGAACATAGTCGAAATATTTTTCACCGGAGGCACCTTCGATGACGCAACCAACAACCGTGTATGCGTAAGTGCTGTAGTTGAACCGGGTTCCGGGCTCGAAGAGCAGGGGATCGGCGGCAAAGATAGCGAAACCTGCGGCCATAGTGTCGTAATGCCGGGTACTGTCGATCTCGCCTTCCTTGTAATGGCGAATGCCAGAGGTGTGGGTGAGCAACTGGTGGGTGGTGATGGTCCATTCTTTCTTGGGGAAGGCCGGACAATATCTCTGGATGGGCGCGTCGAGCTCGAGCTGGCCGGCCTCGACCAGGGTCATTGCGGCTACTGCAGTGATCGACTTGGCAATGGATCCGGTACGAATGAGGGTGTCGGCGTTGGCGGGGACGGCGTTTTCCAGGTCCGCGATTCCGAAACCCTTGGAGTAGACGAGCTGGCCGCCGGAGGCAAGGGCAACCGTCATGGCCGGAATGTGCTGCTGCTTGAGAAGCTGGGTGGCGACGGCATCGATCTGGGAGGCGAGATCGGTTTCGGCGACCTGCTGCGCCAGCGCGGAGCTGAGGGCTGGAAGAAAAATGAAGAGGGTTATGCGTGCGGCGTGGCGGAGAACGGTCAGCGGTTTCGATCCCATGCGGCGGATTCTAACAGGTGTCCAGTCTAGGCAAGCAGGCGGAGGAAACAACGCGCTGAATCTAAAACCCTGGAGCACCCCTCTCACAAGGGTTGAACCGGCTGGAGCTTGATAGATTAAAGACCGCCCATACCTCGAGCGGTCCCGTCCGTTCTTTCGCTGCAACTCCGATTTCGCCTGAAACCGTGAGTCACCAACATCGAAAATCCGGGTAGGAAACCGGGATGCTATTTCGGCGTCACTTCGCGCGCCAACTTGCTGGCAATCACTTCGCGGAAGTCGTTGCGCTTTTTCCCCGCTTCGATCATCGCCTCTCGTGACCCGTAATGTTTCGCTAGGATCGTCGCCGCTTTGGAATCCGCCTGATCGAGTGCCGCCCAGTTTGGAAATAGCAGACCCACCGCAACGTCCCAGTCCTGTGGGCTATCGCTCGTCACGTTCGTCCAGACTTTGTAATCGCTGATAATGCCTTCCTGCTTTAAGGCTTCGTAGGAAGGCTTCGAGTTCTCGCGGAAATCCTTCCAGAACGGTTCCCCTTGGCCAGGCTTGATGTGGTAGTAGATAACGCGCCAAATCGGTCCGTTATCGTAATTCGGGTTTTGTGCGAAGCTCGGGAGCGCACCCAACAATGCTCCGAAGAACAGCGTTACACATAATGCTTTTCTCATAGCCCTCCGTGGTTCTTGACCTGCAAGAAATGGACATCGGCAGCGAAGAGTAACACTCGAGAGGGTAATCTACAAGCTCACGGCAACCGATGCCAGCAAACAGCAGCATGGCTGGTGAAGAATCTCTATCACGCTCACTCCCACCAGCGGGCGGGCCACCTGGCCAAGTCTGGTAAGAGAGAACACTGGAATGTAGGATGGGATACTAGTTGTCTCCGATAGCTGATAGCACAACTACGTACGGATGGGTGATACTGGTCAACGAGAGACCCACAATGACGAAAAGAGATAGCAAAGCGGGAAAGGTCGCGGCCCAAAAACCAAGGGAAACTAAAGTCGAATTTCTGGCTTCGCTGGCCGGCGTGTTGGCAACTGGTTTGTTCATCATTACCTTCATGGTGCAGGCGTTTGCGATTCCTTCGAGTTCGATGGAGAACACACTACTTGTCGGCGATCACGTCTTCGTCAATCGTATTCAGTTCGCTTCTAAAACGTCCTGGGCCGGCTCGCTCCTTTTGCCGTATGACGAAATTCGCCGTGGGGATATCGTGGTCTTTCTTTCTTCGCAAACCTCCGGGCTCTACGTAGTAAAGAGAATCATTGGTGTTCCAGGAGACCGAATTCATTTACAGAGCGGCATCGTCTATCGCAACGGACAGAAGTTGGATGAGCCCTATGTACTCCATGACACCGACAATCCCATGGACATGTACCGAGATAATTTCCCAGCGGTGCCGCCGCCAGATTTCGACTCCAACGTCTCCGATGTCTGGCGAGCGAATTTGCCCTCGTATATTCACGGAGACGACATCGTGGTCCCGCCGAATGCTTATTTCGGCATGGGTGACAACCGGGGGGTCAGCCTCGACAGTCGTTATTGGGGGTTTATTCCGCAACAAAACGTGATTGGGCGGCCTATGTTCATCTACTGGTCCTTTGCAGCATCGGAAGGTCAGTACATGGGAACCTCGGTAGGGGACCGCTTGGGATTTCTTACCTATTCGATCGTCCATTTTATCGACAAGACACGGTGGCGGCGAACCTTGCGGATCGTGAAGTAGCGACTCCTTCTCCCACATTCACGGTTGTAGTCGAGCGAGCTTTTGCCAGCTTATGCCTGGCGCGGGATTTAGTCCCTCAATCGCTGACTTTGAACTCCCAGCGGGTTGCGTCCTTCGCATAATTGTTCTCCGTCCAGGCCCAGGCGATGCGGGGACGCACGCAATACACCGCGCTTTCGGGAGCCATCAGGAGCGGGGTCTTGTATTTTGCGCGGTATGCCTCGTCGAGCTTTTTCAGCGTGGTTTGGTCGTTAACCTCGACAGCGTTTCCCTCCAGGATGACGGCATCATCTCCCGATTCGAGGTGGATGGAAACCGTCTTATTGTGGGCGAGGTTCTTCCCTTTCCGTGTAGAGCGTCCCGTTCCGAAGTAAAGGGCACCTTCGGTCCAGGAGCCCCACACAGGCATGGAATGAGGCCGCCCGTCAGGACGCGAGGTACAAATCCAGTAGTTTCGGGAGCGGGCTAGGCGTTTCTCCGCATGGCTCCAGGGCAAGTGGTTCTTGCGAGGCTTGAGGCCATACCCAGCAGGAACGTGCGGCAAGCCCACACTGATCAGGTTGGTTGGCTCTTTCTTATCGAGAACTGTCTTCGTTTTAGGCATGTTCACCTCCGGGCAAGGTTTTGCACGAGTTAGGACGGTTCCGCGCTGGAAAGTAGTAGTCCTTCGACCAAAGCCGCCCATTCGGCTTCGAGAGAAGGCCGGTGGAAGCCGCGTCCGGCACGCTGATACCAGTATTCCGCGTTCGAGGCGTCGCCCTGCTTGCGGTGCAGATACGCGTGAACGGCCATGCCTTTGACGGTCTCCAACTCATCCACCAGCCGGTGAGCGCGAGCCCAGTCTCCTTTGGCGTCCCACCAGAGCGCCGCCAGCGGGGCTGGCAGGCCTGTGTCCGGCGCTTCACGAGCCAGCGACGCTTTGAATTCCTTGAGGTTCATGGTCTTTCCCCTTCCCTCTGTGTTGGCCAGACGTTTTCAATCGCTTGCCACAGGACTCTAGAATCAAATTCCTGACACCTGATGTCATATTTCCGCGATAATTGTTTTTCATGCGCACCCAGAGACTGCTCTCGATCTTGATGCAGCTACAAGTGAACCGTCGAGTGACGGCACGGAAGCTCGCGAAGAAGCTTGAGGTTTCCGAGCGCACCATCCTCCGCGACATGGACGTGCTGAGCGCTGCCGGAATTCCGGTCTTTTCCGAGCGGGGCGTTGGCGGCGGCTGGAGCCTCCTTGAGGAATACCAAACGAAGTTGACCGGCCTTAGCCCGCAGGAAATCCAATCGCTCTTCGTCTCCAGAGCGCCGAAGCTTATGTCGGACTTGGGTCTCAATCAGACGGCGGAAGCCGCCTGGACGAAGCTCGAAGCCGCGCTCCCTGCCAGCGCTCGTCGGCAAGCCGACTTCACCCGGCAACGAGTGTTCATCGACACGCGAGGATGGCGAAGTCCTTCGGAGTCCACACCCAGCTTGCCCGCCTTACTCGACGCGCTATGGCGAGACCGGCAGGTCCGCTTCCTTTACGACAGCGTTCTTCACGAAGCCAGCGAGCGCACGGTGGATCCGTTGGGACTGGTCGCGCGGGGAAGCGTCTGGTATCTCCTTGCCAAGCGGCAATCCGAGTTGCGCACTTACCGCGTGTCTCGCATCCGCCACCTCGAAATATTGGACACGGTCGCTCGAAGACCAGAAGATTTTGACCTCGCCCACTACTGGGAGCACTCGGCCAAGGAGTTCCGCGAAAAATTGCCGCAATACCGGGTGACTTTTCTGGCCAAGCCGGCGGTGATGCGCTGGATTCGCTACCGCGGCTGGCGTCTGGAGGAAGAACAAGCCGAAGGCGAACGCGTTCGGGTTCGGCTTCGTTTTGATGCCGAGGAGGAAGCGCTTCAGTTCAGTGTAAGCTTCGGAACGGACGTAGAGGTGCTCGAACCGGCCAGCCTCCGGGCAAAGGCTCGAGATCGCGCGTTGGGAGTCGTCGAACTTTATAGCAAAGCTACCCCGTGTTCAGAACCGGTTGCGGAAACCCCAGAACCGGAACCCCGCCAACACAATGGCCGTAGGTTAGCACCCACGCCATAATCAGATTGGGGACGGTTCTCCACTGCCCGATAGAGTGGCTCGCTGGTCCCGACGATTCCGAGCGGCCTGTTTTTCGACAATTGACTAAGCGCATAATGCTGTTGAGGTAGCCGTGATGCATAGTTCCGCTCGGTGTGCGCGATGCGAAGGAAGTGGAAAGTGCCGGGACTGCAATGGCACTGGCACGAATCCGCATCTAAACTCTGCGGACCCCAAGTGCCCCGAATGCTTGGCGACAGGTGGATGCAGTGAATGCGACGGGACCGGCAAGTCGCCAATCGCGATGCCTCTTTACGGGGGGAGTCTGTTGCAACAAGGGACACTTTGGGCGGGGATCGTCATGGCGGTGTGGGCGGCTACGACCTTGCTGTTCAGCAAAAGTCGATTCTACGGTCTTCTAGTGATTGTGATTGGGATGTTGCTTTCGTGCCTCATGTTGTATCGCAACGCAAGACGACACGAACGTCATAAGCAACCAGCCCCACAATCCAATCGTTAACTGACGTACGTCACGATTAGACCGTGCAGATGTGGTCTCTGGCGCGAAGCTCAACCGGGGATGAACCGCCGGCCTCCTGAAGCGCGGTGTTCGGCACGAGGATGCCTGCCTTTCGAGCTCCCTCCAGTGCACCCGGTCGGCACCGAACGGCAGGTTCCCGATCAGGACGGAGCGCAGAACTGACCAATGGACGCAGGAACCAAGCTCGACCAATTCTTCATTTTTGGAGCGTCGCGGCCTGGACGGCGTCAACCCGGCAGCGAGAACAGGCTCACCATAACTGCTGCAAAATCGACTGTCTCCCCGTGTATCGTGCGGCCGTGTTAGTCTTCGCCAGGGGCGATGGTTGACGAAAACAGGCGTTCTCACAGTTCCGAGTCTGGCCTCGTCCAGGGCTGTGAAGTGCGCCGAGACTACTCAGCCTGCGTTGGAGGTGACGCAATGGATGCACGTGAGTTCTTTCTAGAGCAGTACGACACGGTACGCTCCATCGTAGACGATCTGTTCCTGAAAGGGGTAAGCGATGACCAAATGCGGCATCAACCCGAAGAGGGGCTGAACTCAATCGCGTGGTACATCTGGCACACGTCTCGGTGGCAGGATTTTGCGAACACTCTGATCGACACGTCTCGGGCCCAAATTCTCGACGAGCAATGGCTTGCTCGCATCAAGACATCGCGTCGTGATGTCGGAACTGGCATGACGCGGGCGGAATGTACCGCCTTCAACGAGTCAGCGGACGTTGCTGGGATACGGGCCTACTGGGATGCAGTTGGGCTTGCAGTCCGTGAGGTGGCACGGTCAGTCAAGGCAGAAGACCTTAGGAAACCCGTTGACACCGCACGTCTTCAGCGGATGCTACAGGATGGCACGATCGCCAACGAGCGTGCGCGATGGCTGCCCTCTTTCCTTGAGGGAAAAAACAAAGGTTGGTTTCTGTCGATGGCGATCTGGCATACGGCGGAACACCTCCTTGGAGGCGTAGTCTGTGTGAGGCGCGTATCGGGTATTCCGCTCGGTCTCTGAACCAGTTGACAGTCCCGCTCAACCAGCTCAGAAGCCAGTTGGCGTAACTCTCTATTTTCGCTCCCTGACCTTCGCGGGGTCTTGCGTGGAACTGCCTGTTCTACATCAATCCAGGCACCCGTGAACGCAGGATCGGGCCTAAAAATTGAGCGAGGTCACGGGGACTCGCCAGTCACGGGGCTTGTAGATTGGCTCGTTCTGCGATTTTTCCCACCATTGTTTCCACTGCTGCACCTTCCGCCCAAACTCTCTTTCTCTTGATTCATGATGAGTAAGAGTCGTCAATGACGACAGCGCGGCAAAAGCATTCGAACCCTCTTGCAAAGATGGGAGTGTCTCAACAATCGCTTTGGCGGCAGGTTTGCTGCCTGTCCGCCCTAGCGCGACGAAGGAGTTCTCCCGGTCGAGAGACCCTGGCGAAGCCAGCCTGAGCAGGCGTTCCACAGCCGCATCTCCCCCAATCTCGCCGGCGGCTAATACGGCGAAGTACCGCATGGCGTGGTCACGCTACGCGTGCTCGAACAATTCCAGGGATGATGAAGCTACTCTTTGCCTTTCAGCTCGCTCACGGCGACGCTGGCGTGGGCGGCGATCAAGGTGTCGCGGGTAAGGTTGGTCACGTCTTCGCTCTTGAGGACCTCGCGCATGGCCACAAGGACCATCGCCTCGGCAAAGCGTCCTTCATTCCATGCTCTTAAGTGAACTTCCGAAGTTTTGCCGTTGCGCACGGTGGAATCCTCGTTTGCGCCCAGAATCAGCGTAAACTTGGGCACCAGGCGCGGCGGCTTCTCCGGCCGGATGGATCGCGCCACCAGTTCGCACGCCGAGACATAGATGCGGTCCGCCTCTTCGGTGGACCACTTCAGGTGTTTCGGGTTCGACACGTCGAAGGGCAACGAAGTCTGCGCGTGGCTGCTCAGGGCAAGGCTGGCGACGACTCCGATCATCGTGACGACGACCCGGAGCGTGACCATGGCCCGGTGCTGGAAATGATAAGTTTCGAAATGACCGCGGAGGTTCGGAGCAGATGCTTTCGGTTCGGAATTACCACCGCACTTCATCACCAGGCGGGTCCTTCAGCCGCTCTCTCCAGCTTCGCGCCACGCCAGTAACCCGGCAAGATATCCTAGGTAACAGGCCTTGACGCAAATGGAGTCGCTGCCGTCAGGCAGACCCCCGGGCAACGGTTTTGCGCGTTAACCCTCTTCGCGTAGGTTATGAACAACCAGATGGAGAACTTCCTCGCACTCGATACTCCATCCGTGCACCCCTGCAAACATGGCGACGGGATCGCGCGGCAATCAACCAGTGAAGGTCTGGAGGGGTTTAAGCTACAGCAGAATGGTCGAGCGGCTCCGGCGACGGTGCCGGAGAAGTACCTAAATGCTGTAGTCCCCTGCAACATGTCCGGCGTTTCCCAGAGAGACAAGAGGGGGACGATCCGCCGAAGGAAACGTCACATGAAGCGTGTTCATGCCGTCCTTCTATACCATTCGGCATGGCGGGGGCAGAAGCCATGGATAGAACTCTTCGTAGACCAGATTCCCTGCCTCCCCGTCGGTTGCGCTGGATGAATCCGCTTTGCGATCTGTTATTTAGCTCTATCTTTTATCACGAGCTCGGTCACCACGCCCGACGCTCCGACCGGAGTTCCAACTGAAGATGGAGCGGGAGACGGGATTTGAACCCGCGACTTCGACCTTGGCAAGGTCGCACTCTACCGCTGAGTTACTCCCGCTCAGTCTCTCATTCTACAGCACTTGCACGTTTCGTCCAAATCACTGCCACCCGCACGCAACAGTTTCGGAATCTTGTCAGGGTTGTGGGTTCGGAGGGCTGGAGGACGGCTATTTCGGACGGAAGTGGAATCCACTGGAAACGGTCCATTTTCGACGTGGAGATTCCTGGCCTGAGTCGCGGGCGGTGGAATTGTCAAAGAGAGCACCCTCCAGGGAGCAGAAAAACTTATCTGGTGTCGGGCACAAGCGTTCTCGCCAAGTTGAGCCAAAGCAGGCGACAAGTTCCGACAGCGCTGAGCCGACGATGGGATCCGCGATGTTAGTAACGCAGGTGATAAAGCCGCTCAAGGGTGAGAGCCAAAGCGTTCAGCAGCCAGGCCAACGATAGACTCTTCTGGTGCTGATGCGGAATATGTTCGAGCTTTGGCGTCACGGATCTGGTGCGACTCATCGGACGACTCACTGATCAACCCAGTGGGGCGCTGGCACGGTGTGGAACAAATCATGGGCTTCTATCGCCATGAGATGGGCGAAACGTATTCGGTGCGGGATTTGAGAACCAGCGAAGTTTCGGTTCCGGTGTACTCGGATGCGGCTGGGGCAGAATTCAACTGGAATTTCACAGCCCCGCGAAGAAAAGATGGGTCGTCAGTTTCATTCCGTGGCATGGAAACCCAGATTGATCGCAAGAACCACGACAGTTGGCGTTTGGTTCATGTTGTTATTCCGCCCTGCCCGCCGAAAAGAAGGCTGGAGCAGAATGAATCAGTCAGGGTTTATGTTAGCCTGCGATCTTATCCAGCCCTGTAACGAATAGTTACTCAAAACGCTGCCGGACTAGTAGAATAGCTAGTGTTCGCTACAGATAAATAGCTTTTTCGCATCCTTCCGCCCCCCTCCCCAGCCAAGCGGAGACGGTTCCTTGCGAAACCGACAACATCCAGTTCAAGCAACTATTTGTGGAGGCGCGGGGTTGCGAACTGTTGAGGGGGAGCGCCGTGAAAGAGCCGCCCTGTCGAATTCTTGTAGTAGATGATTACGAATCTTGGCGTCGTTTCGCTTGCTCGACGCTTCAGAAGCATTCGGAATTGCAGGTCGTCGGGGAAGTGCCGGACGGACTAGAAGCGGTTCGGAAAACCCAAGAACTGCAACCAGACCTGATCCTGCTGGACATAGGACTTCCGACACTAAATGGGATCGAAGCCGCCCGACAAATTCGCGAACTCTCCCCGAACTCCAAAATCCTCTTCCTAAGCGAAAACCGTTCCTGGGACATCGCTGAAGAAGCTTTGCGTACGGGAGCAGGCGGATATGTTGTCAAGTCTGAGGCTACAAGCGAATTATTGCCTGCTGTGAGAGCGGTTCTTTCAGGTGAGCGGTTCATAAGCGCCGGTTTGTCCCTTCGCGCTTTCGTCGAGACTTTGGACACACGAGCTTCGGAAGCCAACTCCATGTGTTCATCCAAGACTGCAGCCTTTGTGCCCCGCTCGCTTCACGAACAAGGGCATGTCGTACAGTTCTACGAGGATGATGCCTATTTGCTGAACAGCGTTGACGCAGTGTTTGGTGACGCGCTTCGCGCAGGCGAATCTGTAGCCGCTGTGATAACGAGATCACATCGAAAAGGCTTATTGGAGCGATTGATCGCTCAAGGCATTGACGTGGGCGAGGCAACAAAGAAGGGTCGTCTTGCAGTTTTCGATGCCGTCGAAGCGTTAAACGGATTCATGGATGCTCACGGGCCGAACCGAGAGCGTTTTCTCTTGCAACTCGGAAGTATAATTCGCACGACGGAAGCCACTGCCGTGGTGAAAAACGCCCCGCTGGTCATATTCGGTGAAATGGTTGCCGTGTTGTGGGGGCAGAAAAAGTACGACGCCGCTATTCGGCTCGAACAGCTATGGAATGAACTTGCCTTAACCCACTCCTTTTACCTTTGTTGTGCGTATCCTGCGAGCAACTTTCAGGGAGAATTGAAGGGCGAGCCTTACGCCGCAATTTGCACCGAACACACCGACGTGGTTTCTGCGTTTTGAGTCTTCCAACAATCGAATCGGCTGCTTACCCAGCCGCTCGTTCAGAAAGTTTCTCCGACCCAAACGGCACACGAACGTGGATCGTTGTTCCACCCATGGGCTTCGATTTAATGGAAATGGTTTCGTTCACCAATCGAACCTGTTCGCGCATACTAATGAGACCAAGACCTTTGCCTTGTGATGCTGCTTCGACGTCGAACCCTTTCCCTGAGTCGCTGATGGTTAGATGAATTTCGTTTGAGAGTTCCGTTAGCTGCACTTCTCCATTTTCTGCCGCTCGGCGAATTCCTTGCACCAACTTTTTATGCCTGCCACGACACCCAGATATTCTAGTTTTGAGGAGTGCAACTCCTGCGAAAGGGCTTGCACATCGTTCGCAAGCTCAGCTACTTCTTTTCGGAGTTCCTGCACACGATTGGAAACTTCAGAGGGATTCTCGTGGAGTTGTTCGAGTTCAACTCCCAACCTAGCAAGCCGTTGGTTGATGTCGTCATGAAGCTCTCTCCCGATCCGGGCGCGTTCTTGTTCTTGCGATTCAATCAACTTCCGACTCATGCCTGAGAGCGCCTCTTCCGTTTGCTTCTGGTGAGTGATGTCTTCCCCCCGCCATGGTCTACTAGCTTGACTCCATCCTGGATTTGTCCAGCGCCGCATTGGCCCCCGCCGTGATCTGGTTGCGCACTTCCCACAGGTCTTTGTAAAACAGATGCTCCATCCGCTGATGCAGCACCTCGACCGGCGTTCCCATCGTGCCAATCACGCCTCCTCCGATGATTCGTTGCGCCAGCTTCAAGTGATGAAAGCGAAACAAATGCACCCGCTCATCGAAGTCGAGCAAACGCTCAGCCACATCATGAAGTTCGAAAAGCTCATCATGGCGGCGATAGACATCATCGAGCTGGAGGCCTGCCTTCTCGAGCTGGGTATGAAAAGCCTCGCCCAGTCTTGGACCGATATGCAGGAGCGCGAGAAAACCAGGGGAGTCGAGACCGCTGCCGTGTCCCAGGCCGGCGCGAATCAGGTGGTAATCGTACGGGCTAATGGTTTCGAGCACGTGCAACATGGAGATCGGATACTCCAACATCTGGTTGGCACGGCGCATCAGTCGCCCGACATTGGCGAGATCACCCTCTTCGATCAGCGCCGCGGCACGGCCTAACTCCCAAGCAACGGCTTTGAGCAGCAATTCGGAACTTTGATGGATGACCTGAAACGTCAGCTCGTCTGGGTGGAGGAACTTCTCGGGAGACTTTTGCAGAGACAAAAGATCATCGGTTTGCAGGTATCGTTCGTAGTCAGACTTGCCTTTCCCCGGCAGAATCGGCTTTCTCAGGTCATCCATCTTCACTATCGTCTCGGGCCAAGGCTTACTGCCCGGTCCATTGCGGATCACTTTCGGGAGGCACGATTTGACCATCGCGCAGGTGAATCACGCGATCGCCGTAGCTGGCGGCTTGGGGGTTGTGCGTGATCATGAGCACGGTTTGCCCGAGCTCCTGATTGGAGTGGCGTAACATACCCAAGACAATTGCCGAGTTCTCCGAATCCAGATTTCCGGTCGGCTCATCGGCCAGCACGATGGCGGGTTGGTTGATGAGGGCTCGGGCCAAGGCCACGCGCTGCTGCTCGCCTCCGGAAAGTTCCGAGGGACGGTGGGGAAGCCGATTCTCGAGTCCGAGCAGAGCCACAATCTTGTCAAAATGCGCGGCATCGCTGCTGCCATTGGTGCCGGCAATATCGAGCGCAATCTTAATGTTGGAGCGCGCGTCCAGGGTGGGCAGCAAATTGAATCTCTGAAAAACAAAGCCAATCTTACGCTTGCGCATCTCGGTGCGCTCGGCGTCGGAGAGTCGGGCGAAATCCTCGCCGTCCACGATCACCTGACCGGAATCGGCCCGCGTCAGCCCGCCAAGAATGTAGAACAAGGTAGATTTTCCGCTTCCAGACGGCCCCACGACGCACACGAACTCGCCACAGTCGATGCGAAAAGAAACGCCGCGCAAGGCTGGGACTTCGATTTTACCTACCTGGTAGGTCTTACGCACCGCCACGGCTTCGATAAAAGCACCCATCCCGTGCTTGATCTTACACGAAGCTGGGGCGCTATGGATGGGGGGGAGCTAGGCGACGGAGGTCTGGGCCGCTGCCGTGGGCTGGTGCTTTGGCCCGCGCTTGCGGACGAGCAACATGCGGATGCGTTCGAGCAACTCCGCTGGAGCACACATTCCCTTGGCTAAGAAGACGTCCGCCCGGGTGTCGCGATCGTAGAGCTTTCCCTTATCGGAAACCAGAATCGCTGGCGTGCGCGGTGACACTGCCTTGATTTCCTCAATCAGCTTGCCGCCATCGACACCGGGCATGATCAAGTCGGTCACGACCAGGTCAATGCCGCCGCGCTTGAAGATTTCGAGCGCTTCCCGGCCGTTGCCGGAGGCAACCACGCGGTAACCACGGGTTTCCAACAGGATCTTGCGAATGGAGAGAGACTGCTCGTTATCGTCAACACACAGGATCGTTCTTTTGGGTTTCATTTGTGTTTCCGCATAACGAAGTTGCGAGCTTGCTTCCGAGGTTTCGCAAGCTTTTTCTCGACGCCAGACTAATTCGGAGCGATAGAAATCCTAACGGCGAAGCTCGGCAGGTGTAAAGTGCCACCGATGCTAATGGCAAACTTTGCCCCGTAAAAAACTTCGCCGAGTGTGCACGGCTGTGTTTTTCATGCCTTCCTGCACTCGGGCTCGAAAAATAAATTTCCCCGAGCGCGACTTCCACGACATTTCCACCGACGTTCACATTAACCACTCTGTTATCCTGACGCCATGCGGGAACGAAACCGGCCCGCGGGCCTTCGGTTTCAACTCCGGGCTCGAATCGAAACGGTTCCTCTCTTGGGCCACGCTGCTTCGAACCATCCTGCCGTGGGACATCGGGCGGCGCGCCATCGCCCATTCCGCGGTAGCACAAAAGTAACTTCGCAACGATTCACCCTCCGCGGGGTGGCCGGCATCTCAGGATACGGGCCCGTCGGTTGGAACCTCGGACTGGCTGCCCGCGGTTCTGAGGGGAAAGCGCCCTCGCAGAAAACCGGCGCGGAGTGTGAGTGTACAATGCTCGAGATTCGGAAAACGGATGCCGCGGGAAGGGCCCGGCGGTTGCGGGCTTTAGGGTCGCAGAAACCGGCCGGGGCGAAGTGCCTGGCCGACGATTGAGGAGAGGCAATGTACCCAGAGATTATGGTGAGTCCCATGCGGGAAGAACTGACTCGCTTGGGAATTCAAGAACTACGCACCGCCGAGGCAGTGGATCGGGCGCTGGCGGCAGAGGCGGGCATCAGCATGGTGGTCGTGAACTCAATCTGCGGATGCGCGGCGGGACGGATGCGTCCGGCCCTTCGCCTGGCGCTCGAGCACGCCATACGCCCCGAGAGAATTTTTTCGGTGTTCGCCGGGCAAGATCAGGCGGCCACGGCGCGAGCCCGCAGCTATTTTACCGGATATCCACCCTCTTCTCCTTCGATCGCCCTGTTGCGTCAAGGCCGGCTGATCCACATGATCGAGCGTAGCGACATCGAGCACCGAGAAGCCGCTGATATCGCCCTCGAGCTCAAGAATGTGTTTGAGAAGTTCTGCGGCAAGACGGCTTCGCACGTTCGGCCAACCTGAAGACCGCGTAATTTCGTCAGCGTAAACAGCCGCAGCAAGAGGACGCCATGGCAGCCGGAACCATGCCTACGATTGAGTCGATGCGGGATTGGTCAGCGGCTCGCTAGAAGCGGTTGCGCAAGGCCCTAAAATCCTCGACCACGAGCAGCCTAGCCGGGGGCTTAGCTTCGGCGACCTGGTCGTGCTCGAGGATCCAGGTGTTTCCGTGGGGCACAAAAACCGCGTTCAGGCCCGCCCAGAGTGCGGGGTTGATGTCCGATTTCGGACTGTTGCCGATCATCCAAGTGGAGTCGGCCGCTAGGGCGTACTGGGCAAGGATCCTGCGATAGAGGGACACATCTTTTTCCGCCACAATCTCGATGGCGGCGAAATACTCCTTCAACCCGGAGCGCTCAATTTTTCCCGCTTGCTCGGCGTAGGCTCCCTTGGTCACCAGGATCAGAGAATGGCGCGCGGCCAGGTATGCCAGGGTTTCGGGGACGTCGCGGATAATCTCCATGGGGTGGGCGGCAATCGTATGCGCGAATCCATCAATGGTTCGTTCGAGGGCCGGAGTCAGCGGCTCGACGGTCAGGCGCTCGAAGGTTCGAACCAGAGAATGGGCGAAGCTGTCTAAGCCGTATCCATGAGTGACGATCGATTCGCGCTCCACGTCGTTTAAAACTTGGCGAACCTGCTCAGGCGAGTACTGTTGATGATTCAAGAACGAAATGAAACTGGCAATGGCGCGCTCAAAATAGACGTTGTTCTCCCAGAGCGTGTCATCGGCGTCGATGAGCAAGGTCTGGGCGCCATCCGTGAATTCGGTCCTTGGCAGCATGGTTCCGACCGCAGGCTTCGGCAATTGGCAATTTGAGGAACGCGGAAGAGGTCTGGCGAAAAGAGCCGTCCGGCTCAGAGCAGTCGGCCAGGCGGTTCCTTAGGCCACAAACTCCAGACTCGGTTCTCGGGAAATAATTCCTGCATGGTGTCCCATCTCGAGCAGACGCCGCACGGCCTCGCGGCCTTCCGGCCCATAGTCGAGCGTGCGCTCGTTCACGTACATGCCGATGAACTTGTCGGCTAACTCCAAATCGAGGTCGCGAGCGAACTGCATGGCGTAAGCCAGGGCTTCTTCGCGGTGCTCGAGCCCGTACTGAATGCTCGAGCGGATGGCCGAGGCCACGTCGGAGATCAGCTTCGGGCCGAGGCTGCGGCGAATGGCATTTCCCCCCAGCGGCAAGGGCAATCCCGTGACCCTCTGCCACCACTGGCCGAGGTCGACGACGCGGTGCAAGCCGGCTTGATCGTAGGTCAGTTGGCCTTCGTGAATCACCAGCCCGGCCTCCTGCCTTCCCTCCCGTATCTGCGGCAGGATCTGATCAAAAGGCACCACTTCGGTTTCAATGCCCGGCGCAAACAGGCGCAGCACCAGGTAGGCGGTGGTCATCATGCCCGGCACGGCGATGCGCTTCCGCTTGATTTCCATAACCGAGTACGGCCGTTGCGCGACAATCATAGGGCCATAGCCGTCCCCCACGCTGCCGCCGATCGGAAGCAGCAGGTAGTGCTGTTGGATGTAGGGGTACGCGTGGAAGGAGATGGCCGTGACATCGTAAACCCCATCCCGCGCGTAGCGATTCAACGTCTCAATGTCACAAAGCGTGTGGCTGAATTTGAGTCCGGGCAGGCGGAGTTTGTTCGTCGCCAGCCCGTAGAACATGAAAGCGTCGTCGGCATCGGGGCTGTGAGCGACTGTGATTTCACGCACTTCAGAGGACAAGCCCCCGCGCTCCGGGTCCCGGACATTGTTCGAAGTGGGATGGACGGTCGTCATTCGGCAATCCTACCGGCGCCCTGCCAGCCGCGGGCCAGAACCGCCGCCGCCAGAATCTTGATGACCTCGGCGAATACGAACCAATAGAGGCCCAAGCGCACCGCCTGGGAGAGGGAATGGCTGAGGATGGCCAGCCAGCCAATGCCCCCGCTGAACAGGACGAGTTCCGCTACAGCGGCCGCAGCCATCGTACGGCTCAACGTCGGTTTCTCAGATTTGGCAATCAGTCCGGCAACCGCCGCCGCCAAAGGATAGGCCAGCAGGAATCCGCCCGTGGGCCCGACGAGTTGGGCCAGACCACCCGGGCCGGTTGGACTGAAGACCGGCAAACCCATGGCACCTTCGACGAGATAGAGGACCAGTGCCGCGAAGCCGCGACGCGCCCCCAAAACAAGCCCTACCATCAACACGCCAAAGTTCGCAAGCGACAGGGGCACGGGGGTGAAGGGCAAAGGCACACTCAACCGCGCACAACAGGCGACGAACAGGCTCGCGCCCACCACCAGCGCAAGGGGAGGCACTCGGATAAGGACACGGTCGTTGCGGCCCAGGAACTCGGCTAGGGGGTTTGCCATGGCGCGGATCCTCCCGATTTTCTCAACTGACCATGCGAAGGGCTGTCGGCTCCCTGCTGCCCGTCATTCTTCTTTGCTGCTACCACGGGCGGCAACCGGAGTCTTCATCTGCCGACGGACGCGAAAATAGGCTGCCATAGCCGCCCACAAGGCAGCGCCACCGCTGAAAGCCAAAATCAAGAACCACCACAGCATTCGCACGATCTTTTAGCATATCAAAACCTCGCCCGGGCGATAGGAGGGGGGGCCCACCCTTCCCTTTTGGCTCGATCCGAGACCGAGCCCTGGTTCCTCCCTCGCCGAGACCGGACAGGCTTCGGCGGAGACAGCCAGGGCAGTGCTGGCGGAGGCAGCAGGATCCGGAGGCGCGGAACCGCGTCGAGCGAGCCGCCAATTCCTTCGGGCGCTCCGGCGGTCGAAGCGAAGGAAAGTCATACGCCCACGGGAAATGGCTTCGGTCTTTCCGCGCTCAAAGAAAGCCCGGTGATGCATCCTTCGAAGAGCGACATCAGTCCCGTGTACCAGTAGCCGAGGACAAACAGGGTCAGGAAGGGAACCGTGATGTAGTTCTCGTTTTCGACGGCGTAGTAGACCGCAATCGCAAAGTAGCAGCCGATGAGCAGTTCGACCCAAGGTACCCAGCCCAAACGGCGGCGGTAGTTCGAGAACCGCACTTTGTCCCGCTTGGACTCCACCCGATATTTCGGAGTGCGGGCAAACGCGGTTTGCCGGCCGAGCAGGGCTTCGAGAACGGCCCGGGTATTGGTAACGGTGAGGCCGATGCCGAGCGCCATCAAAAAGGGCAGGTAGACGAGCGTCCGCGGCCACCGTCGGGGAAACAGTTCGCGCTGCGAGACCAAATAGAAACTGGAGATGGAAAAGGTTGAAGCCAGGAATAAGGGCAGATCGATGTAGAGCATTTGAAACCAGCCCTGATAAAAACGAATGATCATGGCCGGCAAAAGCAACACCGAGAGCACGGTCATCAGCGGATAGCTGAGGTTCGCGGTGAGGTGATACCAGGCCTCCAGCTTGACATGGAATCGCTGCTCGCTCTTGAGCACCTGGGGCAGGATCTTCTTGCTGGTTTGGATCAGGCCTTTGGCCCAGCGCGCCTGCTGCGTTTTAAATGCCGTCATCTCGACCGGCAATTCGGCAGGGCATTCCACGTCTTGCAGGTAGATGAACTTCCAGCCTTGCAGCTGCGCGCGATAGGAAAGATCCGTATCCTCCGTCAAGGTATCGTGCTGCCAGCCCCCGGCCTCTTCGATGGTTCGACGGCGCCACAGGCCCGCGGTTCCGTTGAAATTGAAAAAGACGTTGCTGCGGGCGCGTCCGGCGTGCTCCAACACGAAGTGGCCATCGAGCAGAATGGCCTCCACTTCCGTCAGGAAGGAGTAGTTGCGATTGATGTGCGTCCAGCGCGTCTGCACCATGCCGACCTTGGGATCGGCAAAGTGATGAATCGTGCGCAGCAGGAAATCTTCCGGGGGAACAAAGTCGGCATCGAAAATTGCGATGAACTCGCCTTTGGCCGTTGCGAGACCTTCGGCCAAGGCGCCGGCCTTAAATCCTGCCCGACTGGTTCGCTGGTGGTAGCTGACGGGCAACCCCTGGCTGGCGTAGTGGTCCACCAAAGCGCGGGCCACACGAACCGTCTCGTCGGTCGAGTCATCGAGTACTTGGATGTCGAGTTGGTCGAGCGGATAATTCAATTTGCCGACTGCCTCGAGCAGCCGCTCGACCACAAAGCGCTCGTTAAAAATCGGCAGCTGGATGGTAACCCTCGGCAGTTCAGAGAATTTCTGGACGGGCTCGGTGGTTCGGTTCTTTTTGTTCTTGTAGTACAAGTAGACTAAGAGGTAACGATGGGCACCGTAGGAGGCGAGCAGAATGAGCACCAGAAAATACGGGATCAGCAACGCCATGTCGAAGGCATTGGCGTGATACAAACCCTGAAAAGTCTTATCCAGAAAATGTTGCCGGAGATACTGGGCGAGGCCGCGCGGGGCAAGGATCGCTGCGAGCAGGGAGCAGGAAAGACAGAGCATGGCTTCCGATGAGTAACGCGAGCGCAGCCGGCAATGAGTCGGCTGAAAGCCCCTATTGTACCTGAACCTGCCTGGCAAAGCGGAAGCCTTCAGGACTGGGACGCGTGGATGAGCCGTCATCTCCCTCGCCGAGTGCGATTCACCCTTGGAGGAAGTAGGTTCGATAGAGCGTATCTCGCTGTACCGGTCTGAATCCGGCGTCGCGGATGATCCGGCGAAGTTCCTCTTCCGTGGTGCAGTTGGTCACGCCAGCGGCGCGCACCACGTTCTCTTCGAGCATCACCGAACCCACGTCATTGCCCCCAAACTGGAGGCCAAGCTGGCAGACTTTTAACCCCTGGGTGACCCAGCTCGATTGTACGTTCTCAAAATTCGAAAGATAGAGCCGAGAAATGGCGAGCGTCTTCAGATATTCAACCGCCGTTGCCTCCTCCCAATGCCGACCGCCCAAGGCCGTATTGGCGGGCTGAAAGGTCCAGGGAATGAACGCGGTGAAGCCGCCGGTTTCTTCCTGCAACTCATACAGCCGCTCGAGGTGACGAACCCGATGTCGGTAGCTTTCTCCCACCCCAAACATCATCGTCGCGGTGGTGCGCATCCCCAGCTGGTGTGCAGTTCGGTGCACATGGAGCCAGTCCGCGGTGAGACACTTCAAGCGAGCGATCCGGTAGCGCACTTCGTCATCGAGAATCTCAGCTCCCCCACCGGGAATCGAATCCAGCCCGGCATCGCGCAGGCGCACAATCGTCTCCCTGATATCTAACCCGCTGTACTCGGCAATCGCGATAATCTCAGAGGCTGAATAGCAGTGCAGGTGAACCTTGGGGAAGCGCTGCTTGATGCCGCGCAGCATCCGTACATGCCAGTCAATCTTGAGGTCGGGATGGAGTCCGCCCTGCATCAGCACGCCGGTGCCGCCGAGTTCGACCGTCTCGCGGATCTTCTCATAGATCGTGTCGAAGTCGAGGATGTACCCCTCTTTCGCTCTGGGCCCTTGGAGCGGTCGATAAAAAGCACAGAAGGTGCAGTATTCCGTACAATAATTCGTGTAGTTGATGTTGCGATCGATGATGTAGGTGACGACCCCGTCGGGATGGAGCTTGCGACGGAGAGCGCTGGCTTCGGCGCCGATACCGATCAGGTCGTCGCAGCGAAAAAGATCGAGCGCTTGTGGTTCAGTCAGGGCCATCGATCCTCCGGCTCTACCGATTCTAGCCGAAGGAAGCGACTTCCTCTACTCCCCAAACTCCGCACCCTGCGAGCAGAAGCAGCGCAAGGAAAGCAAGCGCCGCCCACCAGCGCGATTCAGGGTTGAGGTTGCCCGTGGTATAGGACCACCGAGGCTAGCTCCGCGCGCCGATGCTTGCCTTCGCTGGCTCGAGGAAGCGGAGATCCGGGACCTGGGGCAAGGCTTCGCATTCCCTGGCGTAGCGGTAGAAGAGCTTCATTCCCGCAAGACACGCAGGATCGAGGAAGTAATGGATGTTGTCCTCGAGGTAACTCTGAATCAGATCGGCGGGCAAAGCCAATCGCGGCGCCCAATCCCGGGCGATTTGCCTCAGGTTGCGGGGTAAAAGTCCATGATCGCGCGATTGCTGAAAGATGGTCGCAAGATCGCGAGCCTTCTCCGCCAGCGATCGACCCCGCACGGCCCAGAAGGCGAAAACGAACGGCATCTGGGTGAGCCGTATCCACTCCTCGGCAAGATCATAACTGAGGTATTCAGAACGCTCGAGCTGTAGCGCGGGGTCGCCGATGACCAGCGCGGCATCGTGGCTCTCGAGCATGCCTTCGATATCCGGGGACATCGTTCGGTAAATCCTCTCCCCGCCCCACCACCGGGCAAACAAGACCTTGACTAGTGCGACGGAGGTCAGAGAGGAGGAATCGAGCGCAACGGTCCGAATCCGCTCCCGGGGCACCTTCGTCACCAATCGAATCGAGCGCACAGCCCGGCGCGCCGCAATCGCCACCTCGGGCAGGATGAACAAGTCTGGGATGCTGGCGTATGCCGCCGCGGGAATGATGCCGATATCGGCCGATCCATCCTCCAGGCTGGCCGCACAGAGCGAGGGAATGGTATACGAGAGCTCGAAGTCAGAACCCGCATCTCCGTGCTCGAAATCCCATAGAAGGGGAGCGGTGTTCAAGTAGGAGATAGCCGAGATTCGCAAACGCTTCATGCGGGCCCAGTGCTCGATTCTAGCAAGGCTCAGCTCCACTCGCCTGAGTGCCAGTGTACCCAATGTACCCGCGGGCGATCGGATGCCCAAAAGGAGCCCGCCTCAGGGGTCCGGGGCCCGCGCGCTCGTCGCGGCAAACTGCCGACCGGTGTGTGACTTAAGGCGGCTCCGCGGCCGGTGATGAATCGCCGGCCAGCAAAACCGCATCTTTAGTGCGAGGAAAAGCGAGAGGGCCGCCCGCAGTCCGCGCAACCGAGCTTGGCTCGGAAGGGCGAAGAACCCGCCGATCGAGAGAATTTCCTCCGGGGCGGCCGCGGGTGGGCTACTTTGAATTTGCGGTAAGCAGGTCGCATGGCATCCCGGCTACATCAACTGTGGGGTGCGGAAGGTTTACGTTGCCCGCGGGGAAGTCTGCGAACAGCGCAGGGCGGAAAGGGCGGCATGACCAAGCGTGATCGTTGGGTCAACATGGTTGTCGTTGCCTTGGCTGGTTTCGTTTTTTGCTGCCCATGCGCCGTCATGCTCACATTCAGTATTCAAAGTAGCCTACTGCCGGGCGGCTCATGGTTCGCATTAACCTCCAACTCGTGTTAGTGTCGATGATCAAGAACTGCCACCGAGGAACCATTGGCTAAAGGACTAGTCATTGTCGAGTCGCCAGCCAAGGCGAAGACCATCCAGAAGTATCTGGGCAAGGGCTACACGGTCGAGGCTTCGCTCGGTCATGTGAAAGACTTGCCGAAAAGCACCCTCGGGGTCGATGTCAACCACGATTTTGATACGGACTACATCATCATCCCGGGCAAAGAAAAGGTTTTGATCAAGCTGAAAAAGCTAGCGCAGTCTGCCGACAAGATCTATCTTGCGCCCGACCCGGATCGCGAAGGCGAAGCCATTGCGGCGCACCTCGCTGAGGAGCTCAGCGACGGGAAGGGAAAAAAGAAGAGAAAGAAAGATAAAGATAAGGATGACGAACAAGGGGCTCGCATTCGCCGCGTGACCTTTAACGAGATCACGCAGCGGGCGGTGCGGGCCGCGTTCGAGCATCCCCGCGGCCTCGATCAACGCCTGGTTGAGGCCCAACAGGCGCGCCGGGTGCTCGACCGCCTGGTCGGCTACCAGGTGTCTCCGTTGCTTTGGGACAAGGTGCGCCGGGGCTTGTCGGCGGGCCGCGTACAGACCGTAGCCCTGCGGCTGATCGTCGAGCGCGAGCGGGAAATCAAGGCCTTCGAAAAGAAGGAATATTGGACCCTGGATGCCCATTTGGCAGCCTCTAAGCCTCCCACCTTCGTGGCACGGTTCCTCGGCCGGGGGGAAGAAAAACTCGAGATCCCGAACCAGGAAGAAGCCGAGCGGATTCGCGCGGCCCTCGAGAAGGCGGACTGGGCGGTGCGCGCGGTCGACCGCAAAGAGAGGCGCCGCTATGCGACGCCACCGTTCACCACCAGTAAGCTGCAGCAGGACGCGTCGCGCAGGTTGCGCTTCAGCGTCAAGCGCACCATGATGATCGCGCAACGACTCTACGAAGGCGTGGAATTGGGCGAGGAGGGGCTCGTCGGCCTGGTCACCTATATGCGCACCGATTCCACGCGCGTCTCCGAGGAGGCCTTGGCCGAAGTGCGGGAATACATCCAGCGCCAGTATGGCGATCGCTACCTTCCCGAGACGCCCAATACCTACAAAGAGAAGAAGGCGGCGCAAGCGGCGCACGAAGCCATTCGCCCCACCTCGGTCCTGCGCCATCCCGACCAGATCAAGCAATATTTGAAAGAGGATGAATACAAGGTCTATAAGCTGATCTGGCAACGCTTTGTGGCTTCGCAGATCACCCCCGCGGTGTTCGATCAGACCACCATCGACGTGGACGCCAACGCAGCCTCGGAGACTTTCTGGTTCCGGGTGACCGGCTCGGTGTTGAAGTTCGAGGGTTTTCTCAAAGTCTACGATGAATCCAAGGAAGGAAAGGACGAGGAGGACGAGGAACTCAAGCACAAGTTGCCTCTGCTTGAAGCCGGCCAGAAGTTGACTCTACGCGAGCTCCGGCCGGAACAACACTTCACCGAACCTCCGCCGCGCTACAACGAAGCTTCGCTCGTCAAGGAACTCGAAGAGCGCGGAATTGGCCGGCCGTCCACCTATGCCACCATTCTCAGCACAATTCAAGAGCGCCAATATGCGCAGAAGCTCGGGGGGAAGTTTGTCCCCACCGAGATCGGGCTGGTCGTGACCGACCTGTTGGTGGACAACTTCCGCGACATCTTCGATGTCCAGTACACCGCCCGCTTGGAGGAAGAACTAGACGAGATCGAAGAGGGCAAGGAGAAGTGGACCGACGCCCTGGCTGAGTTCTACAAGAAGTTTGTGAAGGATCTGCGCTATGCCGAAAAGCACATGGAAAACATCAAGCGCATGGAAAAGCCCACCGATGAACGGTGCGAGCGCTGTGGCGCCCCGCTCGTGATCAAGTGGGGGAAGCACGGTTCCTTTTACGCTTGCAGCACCTACGACAAAGACGATCCGAATACCTGCACCTTCACCAAGGAGAATCCCATCCATCTGCCCGACCTCGATTCGGCCGACCTGCAGGAAACTTCGCAGGAGGAGTATTGCGAGAACTGCGGACGCGTCATGGTGCTGAAACGCGGCCGGTTCGGACAGTTTATGGCCTGCACCGGCTATCCCGATTGCAAGACGACCCGCCGTCTGGACCAGGGGAAAAGGGTCCCCGACATTCCCCTCGATGAGCCCTGCCCAAAGTGTGGGCGTAACCTGATGATCCGTCACGGACGCTACGGGGAGTTCACCGCGTGCAGTGGCTATCCGGAGTGCAAATACGTGAAGCAGAACTTCGTCGGAGTGAAATGTCCCCTCTGCAAAGACGGCGAATTGGTGGAGAAGCGGGCGCGCAAGGGAAATACCTTCTACGGTTGTTCCAACTACCCGAAATGCAAGTTCACTTCCGCGAACCGGCCCCTGGCGGAGCCATGCCCCAGCTGCGGCCATACGTACCTGGTGGAGAAGACACTGAAGTCAGGCCCGGTCATCGCGTGTCCCAACAAAGAGTGCGACTACGAGCGCTCTGCTCCGGTCGAGGCTGCACCCGTAGGCTCCTAGCGAAGGTTTAGGGCTTTAAGCCATCAACCGCCATGGCTCCCGATTTCGATTCAAGCCCAACACGGAGTTGTAAGATGAGAAGGGAGGACGCCCGATGTCGCAAAGACCAACGGTTGCCGATGCCGAACTGATCCTGAAACTCTATGACCTGCGGAGGGAAGCGGAATTGCGCAAGGCCCGGAACTGGTGGCTGGGCTTCTGGCCGGAGAAAGCCGAAGATGTCGTGACCATCGCCACCGCACTGGGGACCCAGGAGAACGCCTGGTTTCGCCAGGTCAGTGGATACTGGGAGATGGCCGCCGCGCTTGTGCTACACCGAACCGTGAATCGCGAGCTCTTCTTAGAACCGAGCTTTTGTGGAGAGATGTTCTTTATCTTCGCCAAAGTTTACCCCTTCCTCGGGGAGCTGCGGGAAAAGCTCCACAGCCCAACCGCCTTCGGCAACGTGGAACAGCTGATCAAAAGCTCGAAAGGCGGCTCCGAGCGTTTGCAGCAGATGCGGGAGAGACAGGCGCAATGGCGCAAGGCGGCGCAATTGGCGGCTGCTTCCTAACCCAAGCGCAGGCGAAGCTCGGCAACGGGCGGCGGGGTTCCTCTGCCTCTCCGCTTTTTAGGAGATGTATTCGCGAATGTATTCGTCTTGGGTGTGGACCAGTTCGCCGATGCCGCCATCAAAGATGATCTTCCCGTCTCGCAGGATGAGAAAACCCATCGGCAGATCGCTGCGCGTGCCGGGAGGCAAGGGCTGCATACGATTGCTGCGGCGGTCGAAGTAGTGGGTGGCCATGATAAAAGCGTCCTGCAGGCGATGGGTAACGAGCAGAGAACTGGTTTTGAAGACGTCGCGCTGTTTGATGATCAATTCGACGATGGTCGTCGCGGTCACAGGGTCCAGCCCGCCGGTGGGAGAGTCGTAGAGCATCAGTTCCGGGTGGGTGATCATGGCGCGGGCAATGGCCACCCGTCGCCGCATTCCGCCGGAGAGCTCGGAGGGGAACATATCCACGGTGTTTTCCAGCTCCACAAAACTCAAGGCTTCGCGGACGGGCTGATCCACCTCTTCTTCGGTGACGTTGGCTTCTTCGAGCAGCCGGAAGGCGACGTTTTCTCGAACCGTGAGGGAGTCAAACAGGGCGCTCTCCTGGAATACCATGCCGATTCTCCGCCGAAGTTCGAACAGATCTTCCTCCTTCCGCTTGGTGATGTCCTCCCCCAGGACGTAAATGTGACCTGCGTCCGGTTTCAATAATCCCAGGGTTAGCTTCAAAATTGTGCTTTTCCCCGACCCGGCGACACCAAAAATTGCCTTGGTTTCCCCCTTGGCCAGGTGAAAGGAGATCCCCTGCAACACGGGAGTGCCCTCGAAGGCGAGCGCGACATCCTCAAAAACCACCAGGTACGACGCGGAAGACTGAGTCGCGGGCAGGAGTTCGGTCGTTACCCTGGGAGGAGCTGCCATGCCTTATTGATAAGCAAAGATGGTCATTAGTAATTTGGTCACCAGCAAATCCACGACCAGGATCAGGACCGAAGAGGCGACGACCGCCTGGGTCGTAGCCCTGCCTACGCCTTGGGTTCCACCGCGCGCCGTAAGTCCGTAATAGCAGCCGATGGTAGCGATCACAAAGCCAAACAAAACCGGCTTGAGCAAACCCATGAAAACGTCCTGAAAGACCAGAATTTGCCAGGCCATACTCCAATATTGATGCCAGTCCATGCGGTACAAGAGCGCGGAGATTAAGGCCCCGCCGAACAGCCCCAGTAAGTCGGAGATGATCGTGAGGAAGAAAAGCATGAAGACGGTGGCCGCCACGCGCGGGGTCACCAGCTTCTTCATGGGGTCGGTGCCCAAGGCGCGCATGGCGTCAATTTGCTCGGTGACCAGCATGGATCCCAGCTCGCTTGCCATGCCGGAGGAATTTCTCCCCGCCACCATGAGCCCGGTGATGATCGGACCCAACTCGCGCACCATGCCTACCGACACCAGTTGTCCAATCAAGGAGAGGGAGCCGAACCTTTGCAGCGTGTTGGCGCTATTGAGCGCTAATTCGGCCCCAATGGAAAGGCCGGTCAGCACGACAATCGGCAGGGATCCGACGCCAATCAGATCGGCTTGGTACAGGATGTCAGCAAAGTAGCGGGGAGGGCGAAACAGGTTGCCAACCGAGCGCAACGCCAGCAAGGTATAGTCCTGCACGGCCTGCACCGCGTCTTTGGCGAAATCCGCGGGTGAAACTAGTTCCATCGAGGACCTGGATTCGTCTTGTGACTACAATCTGACGGAACTATACCAGAGAAGGACTTGAGGGTTTCGTCGGCTGAGCTTATTCCCGTCCTTTGCGCCGAATCTCGATATTGAGGCGCTTGATTTTTTGATTCAACGTAGACAAAGGGACTCGGAAGCGCTCGGCGGCTTCGGTCTGGTTCCAGCCACATTTCTCGAGCATGTCCACGATGATATGACGCTCGCAATCTTCCATGATGTCGAACAGAGAAGCGTCGCGGCGATGTTCGAGCGCCGGGAAAGCCGCGACCCGACCTACGATTGCATCGGGAAGAAGTTCAGGGCCGATCTCCGGACCGGTGGAGAGTACGACGGCGCGCTCGATGGCATTCTCGAGCTCGCGCACGTTGCCGGGCCACGAGTAAGCCAGCAGCGGTCGAAGCGCTTCCGGAGTGAGGCAGGCTGGAGGCCGATTGTTTTCCTTGGAATACTTGTTGAGGAAAAATGCCGTCAGCAAGGGAATGTCCTCTTTGCGTTGCCGCAGAGGCGGAAGGTCGATGGTGATGACGTTGAGGCGATAAAACAGATCCTCGCGGAATCTGCCCTCCTTCACTTGCTGCTTCAAATCGGCGTTGGTGGCGGCGATGATGCGAACGTCCACTTGCACCTCATGTACGCCGCCGAGGTGCATAAACTTCCGATCCTGGAGCACCCGCAGAATCTTGCTCTGCGTGTCCAGGCTCATGGTGCCGATCTCGTCGAGGAACAGCGTGCCTCGGTCTGCGATCTCAAACAGTCCCTTCTTTGAAGCGATGGCGCTGGTAAAGGCCCCCTTGATGTGACCAAACAGCGTGGACTCGAGCAGGTCCGGGGGTGTGGACCCGGTATTCACCGCCACGAAGGGCCGGTCGCGACGGGAGGAGTTTAAGTGGATCGCTTTGGCGATCAACTCTTTCCCGGTGCCGCTCTCGCCCTGGAGCATGACCGTGGAGCGGCTGGCAGCCACGTGTCCGACCAGATCAAAAATCCTGAGCATGGCCTCACTCTTGCCCACAATGTTTTCGAAGTTGTAGCGCTGCTTCAGGGCACGTTTGAGCTGGACGTTTTCCTCTTCTGCCCGGCGACGGGCGATCGCGGATCGGACATCGGCCAAAAGCTTCTCGTTGTCCCAAGGCTTTTGAACGAAATTCGTCGCCCCGGCCTGCATGGCCCGCACCGCATTCTCCACCGTGCCGTAGGCCGTGATCACGATGATCAACAGTTGCGGATCCTGGTGATGGATCTCCGCCAACAGCTCGATGCCATTGCGGTCGGGCAGTGCCACATCGAGCAGCACCAGGTCAAAGTTGCGCTCGGCAATGCGGGCGAGACCTTCCTCGCCACCCACGGCGGACTCGACCGCATAGCCCTCGAGTTGCAAGAGGGTTTCTAGCGACTCCCGGATCGCGGCCTCATCGTCGATGATCAACACCGACCCTCGAGACGGGTAGCCTGCCTCTCGGACCGGTTGGCGGGTGATGACGGCGGCTTCAGACATGGACTGCCCTCTTGACCGCCGGGAAATCCAGATAGAAGGTCGTCCCTTGGCCGGCATTGCTTTCGACACGGATCTTGCCCGCGTGCTCCTGAATGATGCCGTAGGTGACGGACAATCCCAGACCCGTGCCCCGTGCCTGCCCGTCGCGGGAAGTTTTGGTGGTAAAGAATGGGTCGTAAATCTTGCGGATGTGCTCGGGCGCAATCCCGGATCCGGTGTCGGAGACCAGGACACTCACTCCCTCGCCGTTGGCGGTGGCGACGCGCAACGTACCACCCTTAGCCATGGCGTCCTTGGCATTGAGAAATAAGTTCAGGAACACCTGCTGCAACCTTCCCGAGTTTCCTTGGATGGCAGGCAGGGCTGCCTCCAATACCGCTTCCACCTTGACTTTCGAAGTCTTGAACTGGTGATCGAGCAGAGTCAGGGTGTCGGCGATGATCTTATTCACGTCCACGTCGCCGAACTCCGTGCCCGTGGTGCGGGAGAAATTCAGCAGGTTGTTGACGATCTCAGAAGCCCGGAAGGTCTGGCGCGTGATTTTCTCAAGAAGAGCACTCCTGGCGCTATCGCCGTGGAGCTGCTTCGAAAGCATTTGGGCGTACGAGGAGATGACCGCGAGGGGGGTGTTGACTTCATGGGCGACGCCGGCGGCGAGCAATCCAATCGAGGACAGCTTATCAGACTGCGCCAGTTGCGCTTCGAGCTCGATCCGTTCCGTAATGTCATCCATGATGATGAGACGGCCGATGACGTGGAGCTTTTTGGTGACCAAGGGGGCCATGGCTACATTGACAATCCGGATCTCGCCCGTCTTGGTCCCCAGGCGAAACTTGTAAAGATTTTGAATGCCAGCATTCTGTCGCATGCGGTAGAACTCTTCGACGAAGGCGGGGGGGAACACTTCCCGCAGCCCTCGGCTCACGGCCTGCCAGCGCGGCAGAGCGTACATCACCTCCATCTGCGAGTTCCAGGACTCGATGCGTTCTTCCAGATCGACAGCCAACACGCCGACGTTGATCGATTCGACGATGTTCTCGTTGAAATCCTTCAAGCGCTCATATTCGGCAACTTTCTCCTCCAAGGAGGCATACAAGCGCGCGTTCTGAATCGCGATGGCCAGATACCCGGCCAGGGTTTCCAGCAGCTCGATATCTTCGCTCGAAAGGAAATCCCCCTCGGAGGTTTTGCCCAGGCCCAGCACAGCCACGGTCTCATGCTGCGCCCGACAGGGAATGTAGTAGTTCAACTCCAGTCTGGCGATCGTCTCTTGCGAGCTCGGGGTTTCCCGCAGCACTTGGTGGGTGTTATCGAAGAACAGATGCCGCGCTTCGGACTCGGCCCGAGGCGCGCTGAGGAAACTCAAGTCCAAGCCGGTAGGCTGCCCCATGCCGAACGATTTCGCCAACTCGAAGCCCGGGGGCGAGCCCGGCAAGGAAAGAAAGATGGCCATGCGGTCGACCAGCAAGGTTCGCGACAATCGGTCGACCACGGCAGTGAGCATGGCGTCGAGGTTCGTCTCCCCCCCGAGTTCCCGGCCAAATTCGGTGAGCGTCTTGCGATAGTCGTAGCGCGTAAGATAGAACAACTGATCGATTCGCTCCTGGATCCATTTGCGAACCGGATCGAACAGAACTGCGGTGACCACAATGGCGAGCACCAAACCGGCCGGGCCGGTGCTCGGAACTCGCGCATGCACCAGTTCCGCAACTCCCCCCACCACCGCAAAGTAGGCCCCCGCGATGGCGGCTGCAGCCAGCGTGTAGGCCATGCCGCGCTTGAAGATCAGATCGACGTCCATCAATCGATAGCGGAAGATGGCGTAGCCAAACGTCAAGGGCAAGATCCCCAGCGAGAGAACGGAGAGGCGCATGGCGCTGGTGGGCAATACACCCAGCAAGTAAGGAATGACATAAAGCAGGGTGAAGGGTGTGATGGCCAGGATGGTTCCCCGCGTCACCCACTTCAATTGCTGGCGCAGAATGGGAGTGCTCGCCCGCCGGTACTTGTGTACGAGTACGCCAGCCGCGGCCAGGAACAGCAAGGCCAGATACGCCAGATCGAGCCGGTCGAGATTCCAACGCAAGATCTCACTCGCTCGCAGGAAGCGCAGAGCCAGAATATGCGCGCCCAAAAGCAGCAGTGCCGAGGCATACACGCTGGAGATCACCGAGCGATGCCGGCGCAGGAATCCAGGCCGCTCGGGAAAGGTCAGAACAAAATGCAGAAACAGCGCCGGCTGCAGCAGCCCCGCGGCCACGTTCCCCCAGTACATCGTCCAGTCAAACGGGTTCAGTTTCCCGCTGTAGTGAAACGAATAGAAGACGAAAGAAACCAGGCAGAAAATATAAAAGTGAGTCGAACTCGGCGCCGTCCAGCGCCGCAGCATGACGTAGAGCCCGATCCCGAGATAGATCAAGCCAATGAGGCGAAGCCAGTCGTATTGAGAGCGCGCCGCAGGCGCGAGGATCACCGTGACATCGACCGGAATCGATTGGCGAATCAGAGAGTAGCGCGCCTTGGACCAAACTCCCTGGCTATAGAGTTCTCGCATCCACGCGGCCGTCGTAGGAACCGCATGCTGCTCGACCGCAACCAGCCGATCACCGACCTTGATGCCCGCCTTGGCGGCCGGCCCCTCTACCACGATTCGCTCGGCGATCAAACCCCCGTCACGTTCTACCCACCAGGCACCGTCATAAGGAGTCTGAACTTCCCTGTCCTTTTGAAAATTAATCCAACCAAGCACCATGCCCGCGGCTGTGAGCAAGGTAAGGAGAATCGCCGTGAACCGGTTTTGGAAATCCTTGTCCATGGACTGCGTTATGGCGGAGTGAGAAACACTAGCCCGCTTCAAATTCTGCACTTTCAGTGCCACGGTGGCGGCCATGGGGAACCCGCTAACTTGCGCGCAATCACTAGCTTCCACGATTATAGAGGGGGTTTGGACGTAAATATACGTTTTTTAGAAAGCCTGATCTGATAATTTGTAAGCGCTTGGTTCAATTCAGCTTACCAGAGGACTTGGGGGGGCCGACCGCTCATGGTGGTCTCGGATCGCAGCCCTGGTAGAATCGGTGTCGCCGAGGTCATGACGCGGGCGCAAGAGATTATCGAGCGTGAGCACGGCTTCTTGCTCGAGACCTACAACCGCTATCCAGTGGTTCTCGCGCGCGGTAAAGGTGTCTTTCTCTTCGATCTCGCAGGCAAACGGTATCTGGATTTTGTAGCCGGGCTTGGCGTCAACTCTCTTGGCCATGCCCACCCTCGCATCGTGAAGACGATCGGTGAACAAGCGGCCCGCGCCATTCACCTCTCCAACCTCTATTACAACGAATACCAGGGTGGACTGGCGGAAAAGCTGTGTCGGTTATCGGGCCTGGATCGAGCCTTCTTTTCGACGAGTGGTACCGAGGCCATCGAAGGCTCGATCAAGCTCGCTCGTCTGGCGGGGCACCGCATCGGCGGCGATGCCAAGACTCAGCTGGTGGCTCTCGAAGGCTCTTATCACGGTCGCACCTTTGGCTCGATGTCTCTAACCGGGCAAAAGAAATACCGCCAGGGCTTTGAACCCCTGCTCGATGAGGTGACGTTTGTTCCGCGCAACGATCGTGGCGCCCTGGCCACCGCGGTGAACGATCACACTTGCGCCATTGTGCTCGAACCCATCTTTGGAGAAGGCGGGATCCATGAGTGCTCGGCGGAGTTTCTCGCCCAGTGCCGGGCTCTGGCCGACCAGCACCGGGCGGCGCTGATTTTCGACGAAATTCAGTGCGGGTTGGGGCGGACCGGGACCATGTTCGCATTTCAGAGCTTTGGGGTTGTACCTGATATCGTAGCGATCGCAAAACCGATTGCTGCAGGCTTGCCGCTGGGGGCATTTCTGGCGAAGCAAGAGTTTGCATCCGCGATCCGTGTCGGTCAACATGGCACGACCTTTGGTGGCGGCCCTCTGGCCTGCCGCGTCGCACTCGAATACTTAGCCGTCGTCGAGGAGGAAAACCTGCTCGAGAACGTTAGGCGGGTGGGCAACTACCTTCACGAACAACTGAAGCTTTTGGCGGCGCGCTATAGCTCCCCCGGGCAGGCCCGCGGTCGTGGGCTGATCCAGGGACTCGAACTCGCGGTTCCAGCGCGCCCGATGGTCGAGCAAGCACTCGCCGAAGGAGTACTCTTCAACAGCACCCAAGACACCGTCCTGCGATTCCTGCCTCCGTTCCTGATTCAGGAAAAGCACGTCGACCGAGCCATCCGTGTATTGCAGAAGCTCCTCGGCCGAACCGGAGTCGGTCGCAATCGCCAGCCGATCCGGGGCTCCGATACCCGGCCGCGGGCTGGGGCGAGCCTCCGGCGAAAAAATAGGGAGGGCACGCGCCCTCCCTCACAGAAGCGACAGAGGCGATATACGATACATAAGAGGCCTGCGAGGGGCAAAAACGTTGTCTTCTCCGGAAAAGAAAGTGGCCACGGGTAGCGCCGCAGGCGCGGCAACACCTTCTCCGCGCCCTCCCGTCCAAGCGCGATCGATCACTCTCGCCGGAGCCCGGGTGCGATTCCAGTGCGCCGGCCAGGGTCCAGCCCTGCTCCTGGTTCATGGATTGCTCGGATACTCGTTTTCCTGGCGGCATACGATTCCCGCGTTGGCCGAGCGATCGACCGTCTACGCGCCCGATTTGCCGGGTGCCGGGTTTTCTGATCCCGCCCCGGGCATGGACTACCACCTCGAAGCATGCGCAGAAAGGCTCTTGCGCTTTATCGAAGCAACCGGCATCGAGAACTGCGATCTGGTCGGCACATCGCACGGTGGAGCGGTTGCCATCATGACCGCCGCGCTGGTTCCAGAACGGATCCGGACTTTGATCTTGGTCGCCCCGGTGAATCCATGGTCCGCTCACGGCCGGATCTTGAGCGTTTTGTTGAGCCGCGTTCTGCCCGTCCGGGCTTTCCTCGGAGCGGCGCCCGAGCTCAGAAGCCTGCAGGAGTTCTATTTTCGACGATTGTATGGGGACAGGCGACGCATCCGACCGGAAACCATCGAAGGCTACTTGAAGCCACTGCTGCGGCGCGGTCCGTTTCAATATGCGCTTACCGTTCTTCGCTCTTGGAATCGCGATCTGCGGCTGCTCGAATTGGCTTTGCCTCGGGTTTCCCAGATCCCTACCCTTCTGGTATGGGGCAGCCGCGATGGCGCCGTGGACCCCGCTTCGGCCGTTCCGCTCGGTCAGCAGTTTGCGGACTGCCAACTCCGCATGCTGGAAGGGGTAGGACACCTTCCTTATGAAGAGGCACCCGAAGATTTCAACCAGGCCATTCTAGGGTTTCTCGAGGGCGGGAGAACCTCGGTCGGTCCCGCGACCGCCGTCCCGGCACAGTCAGATCATCGCCACCCAGGATGAGAGGCACGGCCTTCCTGACGGATGACAATGGATGACAATTGCTCTCCCCGGATGGTGATGCTACCCTCCACCCAAGGAGCCAGCGCATTCCATCTTCGTCCAAACCAAGCACTGCGGCCCCGTCGCTACGAGAACCTCTCTCCCATCGGCTCAGCGCCCATCTCCCCGAAGTATGGGTCCGCTTCTTGCTGGCGATCGTGGGTTTGATCCTGGCCTTCGCGGCTGCCTTATTCTCCACCGTGTCGCGAGAGTCGGGCAACCTGTGGGCAACCCTGATCCTGGCGTCGGCGGCCCTGTTGCTTGCCGCCATGGTGGGACTCACCACGGTCCCCTACCTGGTGCGTCGCGTGACCGAAGCCCGAGTGCGCGATGCCCTGGATTACGAGGTCACCCGTGTAGGCATCGCCTATGTGGTTATGGTTTTGCTGATCGGAGTCGCGGCGCTGAACACCGGCAACAATTTGCTCTACATCGTGGTGGCGGCGATGTTGGCCGCCATCCTGGTCTCCGGCATCGCTTCCGCAGTGATGTTGCGCGATCTCGAACTCGATGTGCAATTGCCGGAGCACGTGTTTGCGGGGCGAGCCGCCGCGGGTCGAATGGTGCTACGGAACCGGCGGCGCTTCATTCCCTCATTCTCCGTCCATGTGGTGTCGCTCGATCGACCTCAGCCGGGTTCCCACCCGCGCAG
Organism: Terriglobales bacterium; assembly: GCA_035622175.1. Lineage (GTDB taxonomy): Bacteria > Acidobacteriota > Terriglobia > Terriglobales > Acidobacteriaceae > JAFAGX01. Next base: position 61,291 of record DASPVV010000192.1, read on the forward strand.
GCTGCCCGCGATCTTCCGTCTTGGCCGGCCGGCGAAAAAAAAAGGGAATCAGCGGGAGCATCGTCGCCCGCCTCGAGTCATCTTCGAGGGCACCGCCTATTTCCCCTACCTTCCCGCCGGCGGCGAACTGCAGGCACATTTGCAGCTGCGCTTCGATCGCCGGGGGACTTACCGGCAACAGGGCTTCGGCCTGGCAACGCGCTTCCCTTTCGCATTCCTGACCAAGACGCGCCGGCTGCCGCTAAGCCGCGAAATTGTCGTTTATCCAAGGGTGGAACCGGCGGATAACTTCTTTGAGATCCTGCCCATCATCCGGGGAGAGTTTGAAACTTTTGCCCGCGGGCGCGGATACGACCTCTATCGCATTCGTGAATACATGCCGGAGGACTCAGCCAGGCACGTAGACTGGAAAGCAACGGCAAAATCCGGTTCGCTAAAAGTGCGGGAATTCAGCCGGGAAGATGAGCGGAAGCTGCGCATCGTGTTTGATAACCCGCAAAGCGGCCTGGTCTCGGAAACCGAGTATGAGCAAGCAGTCGCTCTGGCGGCTTCTCTCGCCTGGCACTTTGCCAACGAGAACACGGAGATTTCCTTTGTCGCTCAAGACTATACGGGAGAGCCGGATATCTTCCGCTTTCTGGCTTATCTCGCCATCGTGGAACCCAGGCCTTCCCCCTCTGTCATCGATCGCCTAGCCCCTTCCGATGATTACAACATTGTTTTCACCGCCCGGGCCCGGGGTAGCCTTCCGACTATGCTCTGGGCTTGTTCTTACTTCGTGTTCCTGGGACAAGGGCAGGCCGACCGTGGCAAAGCCCAGCCGCGCGATTTGGCCAGATGACATGGCCTTAGCCGAGTCTTTTGCCTTCCACGCGCATTACACACTTTCCCCTCTAGGCAGGAAACGGGGTTTCGGCATATACTCACGCCCGCATCTGTGAAGTTGGGGGGTGGACACAATGCGTATTTACGATTTGATTAACAACCAGGACACGTACCGAGCGGACGGGGATCAGACGGTGCTGGCGGTAGTCCAAGCCATGGTAGCCCGCAACATCGGTGCCGTGCCGGTCGTTCGGGACGGCGTCGTCGTGGGCATCTTCTCAGAGCGGGACCTGATGAGACGGGTGGTGGCGGAAGGCCGCGACCCTCGCCACACCCGCATTGAGGAAGTGATGACGCAAGATCCGCTTACCGTGAGTCCGGTCGAAACCGTCGAGAATTGTATGATCCTGATGCGCCGCCATGGCTTTCGCCATTTGCCGATCTGCGAGGGCAAACGACTTCTGGCGGTGGTTTCGCTGCGCGATGTCTTGTTGCACGATCTAACAGAAAAGGATTACGAGGTGCGGATGATGCGCGCCTACATTCAGGCCTCTCCCCAGATGTAAGCTTGCTTCCGGCCTTCGACTACTCGAGCCCTGACCTATGCGGCCGGCGAAGGCTTCGAGCTTACCGGGGTGCCCGGACACAGAAACCTACGATTTAGCGTCTATCCCGATTACCTTAGGTAACCCTAGGTAACCCTGGCGACAGGTTACTTTGGTTCGTTTTCCCATTGGCCGAGAGATGCTAAGGTTACGAGAGGTCATGGGATTATTGTTTTCGTCCCTGGCCAAGTGAGGACCCCGTGAATGCCAAGATCCAGCTCGCGCTCTGGATTTCCCACCCGGTCCTAGAACTGCTTCTGGCCTCTGCCTTAGTTTGGCGTCGGTTGTACCGTAGGTTCCCGGTATTTTTTGCCTTTGTGGTCTTTCAGTTGCTGCACTTCGCGGTTCTATTCCCCATTCATCAATCGGGCAACTATAAGCTTTATTTTTACAGTTATTGGATCTCCTCAACCATCGATTTGACCTTCGGCTTTCTGGTCATCCATGAAATCTTCCTCGACGTATTCCGCGCCTATCACACGCTGCGGGATCTGGGAACCATACTGTTCAAATGGGCCGCCTTGGTGATGATGATTGTGGCTTTAGTGGTCGCAGTTTCAGCCCCAACCGAGCGGTCTCCCATCGTGGTGGCGGTTTTGACCATGCAACGATGTGTGCGAGTCATTCAGTGCGGATTAGTTCTGTTTCTTATGATTTTTTCCAACTACTTGGCCGTCTCTTGGAAACAACCTAGCTTCGGCATTGCCCTGGGCATGGGGGTGCTCGCCAGCACGCAGCTAGCCGGAAACGCACTCTACAGCGGACTGAAGATTAGCGGCTCGAGCTTCGCGCTAGCCAATACGTCCTTGTATTGCTGTACCGTTCTGGTGTGGCTGGGATACGCCGCCATGAAGGCGGCTGCCCCGGTGGACGTGGCGACGGCGCTGGTATCGCAACGCTGGGAACGAAGTTTGACCGACTTGCAGCACCCTGCTCCTGCCGGTTCTCTCATCCCCATGTTCGAGCGCATGGTGGACCGCGCTCTTTCGCGCAACGCAGAGCAGTCCGAGCACCTCGAATACCGCGCTCTGGACGCTGGAGCGATTCCAGAATTGCCGCCCTCTGTCTCGATTTCTCCCTCGTTACGCCCTGAGATCGCCAGCATCATCTCACACTGAGAAAACGCGCGATCGATTCCGCCAGGGTGTTCGCTCCGGCGTAAGCTCCCATGCCCGGCTATAACTCCAAGCC
>DASPVV010000193.1:0-34563 GCA_035622175.1 Terriglobales bacterium
CTGTATTCGGCGCTGCTAAAGAATTCGTCGAGTTCGACCTCGGACATGCTCGAATACAATCCTCGCCGCTTCACGAGTTTTGTAATTCCACTCTCGCAGGAATCCAAGAACAGTGCGACACGCTCGCATTTGTTTTTATCAACCAAATCGAAAATCCACTGCAAGCGAACACTCGTTTTCTCCAAATCGCTCGGGTCTGTGTCATAGGCAGTAATAAAGTTGTGGCCGTTCGCTGAGAAGCCGTGCCCAGCATAATAAAAAATGAACTCATCGTCGGCGCTCAGCCGTTGCAACTCCCTCCGCAGGTGGGACTCGATGGTGGTTTTTGTCGCCTTTGCACTGGGAGCGAGCTCGCTCAGGCAGTAGCCATGGAGGGCAATGGCAGACGCGAAGCCCTTTGCGTCTGCTTCCGCAAAATCGACCTGTGAGATGTGCTTGTTGCTGTACTTTTCGACAGCTGTGACCAACGCGATTTTGTGCCCCATTCCAGGGTTCCGCCTTCAAAAGTGAACACATCCGTCGACGCATGCGCCGTTGTTTTCGATTATAGCTCCCTGGATGTATTCCTGGTGTAATGGCGCAAAGGTAAGAAGCTTATTCATCGAATATTGGGGGCGCACCTATAGAGCCGAGGATATTTGTTGGACGCTGGGCCGGTTCCGTACCAGCATCGCGACAAATCCGCGTCGTTTTTTTAAGAAATGATCGTGTCGGAGTGCTGGAGTTCGTGACTTATCAAAACGGGACTTCTGGGCCCGGATAACTTTCCGAATGGCTCGTTATACAGTTTAGGGGTTCACCCCGATGCGCCAATTTACATCGCCGTTGGCAAGACTAGGATTCCAGCAGAGCGCGTAACTTGTGAGCGTATCTGCGGCTCGACGTGACCACCGTTCCTTCTGCCAGTAGGATGTCGTACACCCCATCGAACATCGGACGAATCTCGCTAATGCAGGCACCGTTCACGATGGCCGATTTCCGCACGCGGATGAACTGGTGTGGCGCCAGCTTCTCTTCCAGGTGTGCCAGAGTTTCCCGCAAAAGGTGACTGTCTTTGGCGGTGTGTATGCAGGCATAGTTTCCCGTGGCTTCGATCCACAAAACGTTGGAAACGGGGACAAAAGAAAATCCGCTTCTTGTCCTTCACCACAAAGCGTTCCAACGGGCGGAGACTACGGAGGGATTGGAGCAGGCACGTCCAGTCTCTGTGTCCCGTTTTCAGCCGTTGCAACTCTGCCCGCATTTCTTTTGCACTTTGATAACGCAGTTCTCGGTCTTTCTCCAGCGCCCGATTGATGATGTCTTCTAGCTTCGGAGGAATGTCGGGGTTGAGACGAATCGGAGGGATCGGGGCACGTTCCAAAATGGAATTGAAGATCAGTGCAGGGATCTTCCAACGGGCCAAAAATGAGGAATGGCGGAGAGAGAGGGATTCGAACCCCCGATACGGTTTCCCGTATACACGCTTTCGAGGCGCGCGCCTTCAGCCACTCGGCCATCTCTCCGCTCACCTCTGCGAACCTCTGAGAGGATTTTAGCAGCTGTCAGGGTCGTCAGGTTGTTGTCGCCTGAAGGAGAGAGCGGCCAGCAACGCTCGAGCCGTCGCTACGCATCGAGGAGTAGGCGCAGTTTATAGGCCAGGAGGAGTCCGATGGACTTCCGAGGAGGCACGTTCCTCAGCCAACCAGGTCAATCTGGCCGATGAAAGCCGATCGGATCGAACCGGTACTTTGAATTTTTCCGGTGGAGAGCGTGCTCTCCGACATGAGGCTGAATCGGACTTGGAACCGTTGGCATAACGGCAGCTGCTCGATCGCTACTGGGGACATAATGGGAACCATTCCTTCCGCGTTTGCCGTAGCGTCAACGCTCATGGATTGAAGTATGGCTGGGAGCCGTTCCAGGGACTAACGACGAGACCGAAAGAACTCCTGCAATAACCCTGCACACTTTCCCGCCAGAATGCCGCCGCGGACTTCCATGCTGTGGTTCAAGCCCGGATGATTTAGCACTTGGAGCACCGAGTGAACGGCACCCCCTTTTGGGTCCTCGGCGCCGTACACCAGCCTTTGCAAGCGAGCTTGCACCAGGGCGCCCGCGCACATCGCACACGGCTCGATGGTCGCAAACAGCGCGCAGTCCTCAAGCCGGTAATTGCCGAGGTGGGCAGCCGCCTCCCGCAGAGCAACGATCTCGGCATGTGCAGTCGGATCGCAGTCGCTAAGATTGCGGTTCCAGCCGCGACCCACAACCTTGCCACTGCAAACCACTACTGCGCCGACCGGTACCTCGCCCCTCTCCATGCCTTGCTGGGCGGCACGAAGGGCCTCCTCCATCCAGAGCTCGTCGGAGACTCCTTGCGTGTGGTTCATTTCCGGTTGTTGGTCCTTTCCCATGATTCCGAAATGATTGACAGGGTTGAGGCGCTAGAAGCTTGCCTCACGGATACAGTTCCCGGGGCAGTAGAACCCTAAAATTGTATGACTTAGAGCGATTTCTCCATCCCCGGATCAGGTGGCTTAAGTTTCTACCCCCTAGGAAACTTGGCCCGGGAGCTTCCTACGACCCCTCCTTTTGAACCGGAGACGGCACCAGAGGTACTCGCCCAATGGCTTCTGCAGTCTTTTGGAGGTAATGGTATCCTAACAATCTATGGGGATGGCGCGCCTGCTGCGTAAAGTCCTACTGCTCGACCTTATTCAAGGCCTGAGTGTCACCTTTCGTAATCAGGATCCGAAGGAAATCTATACCGAGCAATATCCGCTCGAGAGGCCGCACGTGGCGGAGCGCTATCGCGGTGCACCGCGACTCAATGTCAACCCCGATACGAACGAAACCATGTGCATCGCCTGCGACCTCTGCGCGCTGGCCTGCCCGGAGCATCTGATCGTGGTTTCGAGTGAACGGAACGAGAAGACACGCCGCAAGGAGCTTACCAATTTCACCTATGACTTGAGCCGGTGTATGTTCTGTGGTCTGTGCGAGGATGCCTGTCCCACCGACGCGCTGGAGTTAACCCAGGATTTCGAGCTGGCTAGCTACACCAGAGAGGGTGCTATCTGGAATCGCGAGCTGCTTGAAAAAGGCCCGCAACCAACGCAATACCGGAAATAGCTGTTCCACCTTGACTCAGTCGCTGCTCGGATCGCCGCCAACGCGGGGTTGTTGCTGCGTCATGCAGTGCAGTGTGCCGAGACCCCAAATCAAATCGCCGGCGTAGATTCCCACGACCTCGCGATCTGGAAAAAGATCCGCCAGAATGTCCAGGGCAAAGCGATCATTCGGGTCGTTGAAGACCGGCACCAGAACCACTCCGTTGGCGATATAAAAATTCGCGTAGCTTGCCGGCAGGCGGCGTCCATCAAAGAAAATTGGTGCGGGCATGGGAAGCTCGACGATCGAAAGAGGCTTGCCATCTTGATCCCCGGCTTCACGCAGGCGGCGGACATTCTCTCTTAAGGGCTCGTAATTAGGGTCATTGGGATCAGATTCAACGGCAATGATGACCGCATCTGGAGCTACGAACCGGGCAATGTCGTCGATGTGACCGTGGGTGTCGTCGCCCGCAATGCCCGAGTTGAGCCAGATCACGTTCCTGCACCCGAGGTATTCTGCAAACAGCTTCTCGTAATCCCTACGCTTAAATGGGGGGTTGCGCTGCTGGATCGTACTGAGCAGACACTCCTCGGTCGTCAGTAGACTGCCTCGGCCGTTGACGTCGATCGATCCGCCTTCGAGGACCACGTGTCGTTTCTTAAGCTTGGGGCGGAACTCCACGGCACGGGCGGCTTGGGCCATGAGACGGCTGATTTGTCGGTCGTGCTGCCAGTTGGGATACTTTGCCCAGGCGTTGAAGCGCCACTCGATGGCGGCGAGACCGGCAGAAGAAGGCCGCGCGCTCTCTGCCGACCGATTCGAACCGCAAGCGTCCGTATCGGCTTGGGACGACAGAGCGGAAGGCTGCGACTGTCGTTCTTGCCGATCTTCGGCGCCCGGGATTGCGCCCTTTCCCGGGCGGTGGAGCGTCAGGTCCGGCGGCTCCTCGCGGGCGGCGAAAGTACAACCGGAATCCCGGGTCCAAACCCGGTTGGTGGGCCAGCGATGGAAACGCACCTTGTCACTCTGGGCATGGGCGCGATCCAGAATCCTTCGCGCCCGTTTCTCTGACACGCGATCGTTGACGATGAGCTCGATGGGTTCGTGTCGAGCCAGCTGGCGAATGATTTCAGCATAAACCCACGGAATCGGCTCGAACTTTCCCGGCCAGTCATCGCGGTAATGAGGCCACGCCAGCCAGGTCGCGGCGTGGGGCTCCCATTCCGCGGGCATGCGAAGCTCAGGCGTCGGCGAGGGGTGCTGGTTCAAACTCATCTTGAATTCCCAACCGACAGCCGGAGGAAAACAGCTCTCGGATGTCGCCTGGAAAACCTCCGGCAGCCGGGAGCGCCTGATCGCGCTGATCAACCCGCGAATGAGGTCGGAAGCCCGGCGCAGGATGACCCAGGTTAGCCGCCGTCGTCGGCAGATTCAGTCAATCAGGCGACTCGTGATGGGCGCATAACTGTCGATGCGACGGTCGCGCAGAAACGGCCAGTTTCGCCGGATGTCCTCGAGCTCACGTAGGTCGATGTCGCCGAGAAGGATCTCCTCATGGTCGTGCGACGCCTCGGCGGTGACCCTTCCCAAAGGATCGCACAAGAATGAACCACCCCAAAATTCAAGTCCAGCCCCCGGCGCGGACTTGCCCCGGACATTTCCGGTTTCGAAGCCAATCCGGTTCACCACGGCAACATACACCCCGTTGGCGATGGCATGCGCCCGCTGAATGGTACGCCACGCATCGTGCTGGGCTTGACCGAAATCGGCTTTCTCTGCGGGGTGCCAACCAATCGCTGTGGGATAAAAGAGCACCTGAGCCCCCTGCAGCGCAGTCAGCCGAGCCCCTTCGGGATACCACTGATCCCAGCAGACCAGGGTACCAACTCGCCCCACGGCGGTGTCAAAAGCGCGAAATCCAAGATCGCCCGGCGTGAAATAAAACTTCTCATAGTAAAGAGGATCGTCGGGAATGTGCATCTTGCGGTAGAGGCCCAGGAGGGTACCATCGCGGTTGAACACGGCGGCGGTATTGTGGTAGACGCCCGGGGCACGTTTCTCAAAAAGGGAAGCGATCAACACGACCTGGAGTTCGCTTGCCAACTGCGATAACCGCTTCGAGGTCGGGCCAGGGATGGGCTCGGCAAGATCGAACAGGGAAGGATCTTCCTGCTGGCAGAAGTATTGCGTCTGAAACAACTCCGGCAAACAAACGACTTGCGCGCTCTGGGCGGCCGCCTGACGAACGCGCTCCATCGCGTGGCACAGGTTCTGGTCGGGATCGGGCGTGGCTGACGTCTGGATCAGGGCAACACGGAATTTCTCTGGTGGCAAAGCGTGAACCTCGGTGAAGAGCTAGCATACCAGTTCCGAGGATCCGGCAAGACTCGCGATGCGGCTAAACCCCGTAGCCTCCCCTCAAGCCACCCGATACCTAGCCGCGAACTGACGCTGGCGGGTCTTCCCTAGATTTTAGTAGAGTAGATGGTCACCCAAGTGGGTTGGAGAGTTGAGCATGAAGCAGGGCGATCACAACGGTTCCGGCATCCACCGCAAACTGCACAATCCGGTGGAAGATCAACTGGTCGCATTGGAGTCCTTGGATCTGAACCGGGTGCACTCCGTGGATGACCTGGTTCGGGCGATGGCGAAGACCGCATTCACCGGTCGCCAAGTGGGCGAGGCGGCCGACGTGCTCGAAGCCATGGTTCTCGATGAGGACTGTTTCGTGGTGATGACCTTGGCGGGAGCCATGACGGTGGCGAAGCAGAGCCTGATCATTGCCGAGCTGATCGATCGCGGAATGGTGAATGCGATTGTCTCGACCGGCGCACTGATGGCGCATGGACTGGTCGAAGCGACCGGTCGCTCTCACTTTCGCTACAACCCTGATGTGGCGGATACGACGCTTTACGAGCAGGGCTATAACCGGGTCTACGACACCCTGGAACCGGAGCAAAACCTCGACGATGTCGAAGAAGTGTTGTCCGAGATCTTGGAAAAGTGGGACCACAACGAAGTGGTGTGTTCCTACAAGTTGAACCATGTCATCGGAGAGCACTTATCGAGGCATTTAAAAAACGAGCGGGGTATTTTGAAGTCGGCCTATCAAAAGGGGGTTCCAGTCTTTGTCCCTGCCTTTAGCGATTCGGAATTGGGCCTGGATTTTGCCCTGAATAATCGACTGCGCGAATCGACAGGACGGCACAAGCTGCGGTTTGATCCTTTTGAGGATCTGGAGCACTTTGCCGCCACCCTGCTTCGGCAGGAACGGCTGGGAGTTTTCACGATTGGCGGCGGGGTGCCGCGCAACTGGGCACAGCAAGTGGGTCCCTTCATTGAATTACGGCGCCGGCGGTTGGGCGAGCGCGTGCCCCTGAAGCGCTATCATTACGGCGTACGAATCTGCCCGGAGCCAGTCTATTGGGGCGGTTTGTCGGGCAGCCCGTACAGCGAGGCGATCTCCTGGGGAAAATTCGTGCCTCCAGCCGAAGGCGGCAGATTCGGTGAAGTGTTTGTGGACGCAACCGTGGGTCTGCCTCTCATCGTGGCGGCGCTTCTCGAGAGACTGGCGAAGCAAAAGCACGCGGCAGCGACGCGAACTAAGGAGAGAGCGACGGCCAAGAAGTAGAATTCCGAGCGCTGGCCCGCACCCCGAGCCCGCAGGCGTGTTCCGCAGAGATCGTCCGTTCGCAGCCCCTGACCCGCTCCACTCGCTCTAATCGAAGATAAAGATGGCTGCAGCAATCACCGTTGTCCACAGTCCCCGCTTGTCTCCGACTGCGGATTGGGTGACGTTGGCCGTGCGAACGATCTTGTTGGAGATTCGGTAAATCTCCTTCTTCTCGTCCCAGGAGCGGTCGGGATCGAATTCGACGTTTAGGGTGGTGGCCAGCATCTCGGCTGCGAGCTCTTCGGCGTAGTCACCGGCCGAGTTATCGGTCTCACCGAAGGAGTGGTGTTCGCTCAAATACCCGTAAGCATTGCGGTCTGCGGGGATGGCCACACCGATGCTGGCGGCCAGGAGGCGATGAGGCTCGTGGGTTGAGTTCTCGGCGACCACCGCAAACACCACCTCGCCCGGGTTCAGGTATTTCAAGCCCTGGGAACGTGGGATCAGCTTGCAATTTGGCGGGAAGATGGACGAGACGCGCACCAAATTTTGGGCGGCGATGCCGGCATCGCGGAGGGCGAGCTCGAAGGAAGTTAAGCGCTCGCGATGTTTTCCGACCCCCTTGGTAAAAAACAACCGCTTGGGGACCATGTCTCTGCCCAATTCGCCTTTCCTCCAAGTTTCCTCAGGTGACGGTCAAATCTAACACAGGGAATTGCTAAGAGAGCATGAAAATTGCTGGCGAGTCCAAAAACCCCGTGGCAAGCCTGGGGACCTCGCATTTCAATCGAAACGGCGGATTCACGCCGCGATGCAACGACAAGCAACAGGATCAGACTCCCGCCGGTTCGCCAAAGCCCTACTTTGCAGGGGTGACAGAACTGACTTCGATCTGGTCCCCACTCGCCTGCCCCTTCACGGTGGCCTTGCGATTGGCCAGCTTGTCGAGAGAGGCCAGAAGCGTTGGGTCCTGGGTGTCGAGCGTGTAGACTTTATCGCCTACCACTAAAGCGTACTTGGAGCCCTTTTGTACGCAGGCCCGAAGACAGGCGGCAGGGTCGCCCTCCATCATATGCTTGGCGCCGCACATCGCGTCGCTTACCGTCCCGGTAAAACTCTGGGCCTTGGCGGCAAACGCCATTGGAACCATTGCCCAGACCAGAATCACGGCTGCTAAGGAAGCTTCGAGCCTGACTTTAACGAATCGCATGAGCTATCGCTCTCCTTTGCCGAATTGCCAGCCGCATTCCATTTGAAAGGCTGAGGCAGTTCGGGTCAAGTCATTTCTGAGCTGTTGCTCCCCGGTTCCATGAGGAAAGCTCCTCAGAATCAATCCTAGGTCGCTTATGGTTTGGGATCGAAGCGCAGGGTAACGTCTAGAGTTTTATCTTTGTGATTGCGCGTCTCCTGGATATCGCTGCCCCATTCCCCTGTGGTGAGGATCTGTTTGAGCGCCTGGGCGACAAACCGCCGGGTGTAGCCGGGGTCGTACGTGTCGCCCGTCCGTAACGTCCAGCTGTTTTGCAACTGAACCCGGGTACGCGAGTTGACGCCCAGAATCTCTAAGTCTCCCATGCGGTAGACTGCGCCCTCGTTGAAATTGAGAAGGTAACCCACCGAGCCCTCGAGCTCGTGAATCTGGGGAACGGAGTCGATCCGTACATCCATGTAGCCGCGTGTTTCATAGAACTGCTTCATGCCTGCAACGTCATCGGCTAGCTGCTTGGCATTCGCCGGCTGGTCCAATGGGAGATGGACGAGGTTGCGCAAGACCTCCTGCGCAACGGCCTGATTCCCGGAAAATTCGATCGAGGTCAGCGTGTAGCGCTTGCCTGGAACGACCGGGACGGTGATATCGACCCGCGTGTCGTTAGGGTCATTCGCGACGACTCTAGCCGCGGGTTCTCCGAACTGGGCTTTGAGGTATCCCTGTTCCAGATAGATGGGGAGAAAGTTTTTGTCTTCCTGCCTAAGGAGTGTGGAGCGTGTGTACTCAGCGCCCTCAAGTTTTTTGCCGGCCGCTGCGAGCTGCGGCAATTCAGCCGCCGCTGCACCGGAGAATTCAATGTTGCCGACCGTAATGTGCGGGCCGGTAACGCTATAGACAAAGGCTTCGGTCGGCCCGTCTCCCTGAGCGACCCGCATGTAGTCAACGCGGCCGGGAATTTTCCGTTCATCGACCAGCTCTTGCAAGGCCTCGGAAATGTCATCGGGGAGTTTGCCGGTGACCGGAAGTTGTCCTGTGAACAGGGGCACGCGGCTGTGTAGTTTCTGGCCAAGCTCCTGATCCGAAAACCAAACCAGATTGTCGAACCGGGCGGGAGCGAACTGCTGGGCATCCTGGACTTGGAGTTCCACCTTGGTCCCCTCGGGCGAGTATTCGAACTGATAAGCTACCGAGGTGAATGCTCCCGTATCGCCGAGGATTCGGGCAGCGTCCTTGAAATTGCCTTCGTCGACGGTGCGCCCCAAGGCAAGACCAGTAGCCCGGATGACATCTTCGGGCTTGTAACGCTCCGTCCCCGACACTTTGACCGCGATGAGCTGAAAAGCGCTGGCTGGGAGTTGTTTGTTGGCTCCGCGGGACTGAGCCGCGGCAAGCACGGCCCAGGGCAGAAGACAAGCGAATGCAAGAACAACTTGCCGATATCTCACTGCGTCCCGATTCTAGCGCAATCCGCCCATTGCCATCACCCGCCGGCCGGGGCCACCGCCACTGCATTCTTGATTTTCACCGTGATATCGATGAAGGCCAGGGCAGCGCGGCTCAGGGCCTTGTCCTTGCGAAAGACCAGAGCGAGATCACGACGGATGGTGGCATCGGAGATAGGAATCGCACACAGCGCGTTGGCGCGGATATCCTCGAGAATATGGGCGCGCGGAATGAAACCGATTCCGGCGTCGGCGGCCACGAATCGTTTCAGCAACTCGCTCGAATCAAGTTCCATCGCGTAGCGCGGCTTGAGCTTGCGTTCGTAAAGCAGGTTCTCCAGGACATCGCGAGTGTGGCCCGCTTTAGGCACGATCAAAGGGAAGGCAGCGGCTTCCTGCAGGGTGACTGTCTTCAATTTTGCCAGAGGATGCTGTGGCGGCACGATGAGAACCAACTGGTCGCGATGGATGAGGACTACGGTCAGGCGGTTGTCATTCACCGGAAGCGAAACCACTCCGAAATCGACCGAGTTGTCAATCACCGAGTCCAGAATCTTGGCATAATCGGCACGCTTGATGCCGACGCTGACCTCAGGGTACTTCTTCTTGAACTCGGCAAAGACTTCCGGAAGGATGTGCAGGCAGGTGCCTTCATTGGCTCCGACGACAATCTCCCCCCTGGGAATCCGTTCGGTTTCGGCGACGGCGGTCAGCATCGCCTTGCGGGCTTCGAGAGTCTCCTCGGCAAACTTCAGGAATAGCTTGCCCGAGGCTGTGATCGAGACTTTGCCGCCGGAGCGATCCAGCAACTTGGCACCAACCTCCTCCTCGAGCGAGCGAATTTGAGAAGAGATGGCCGGCTGGGTGCGGAAGCGTTTCTCTGCCGCCCGGGAGAAGGAACTCAACCGCGCCACTTCGAGGAAGGTTTCTAGTTGGTCAAAGTCCATACCTGACCCCGCGACCCGCATTCAGTGTGAACGTCGGGATCGGACGCCAGCTTCGATGGGAACCCCCTGCCAAAGCCGTGCCAAACTCCTGCGATAACCCGGACTTATTGCACTTATAAAAACAATGAATTTCCTTCGTTTCCGAGGCTGCTTCTACACTCAATGGGCTGCCAGCGCCTTCGCATGATTCTAGCAGGCGCAACTCTCCCGCCGAATGCCGACTCGCAGGTCGAATCTGGCCCGGCCGGGCGGATGAAAGCTTGGAAGTGGTGAAATCGCTTTGTGAGAAGGACTGACTTATGGCGGATCCGGCCACTGTACTCGAATTCGTGAGGAAGAATGAGGTCAAGATGCTTGACCTGCGCTTTACCGACCTGCCGGGATTGCAGCATCACGTTTCCTTTCCCATCGAGCAGTTATCCGCGTCCTCCTTCGAAGAGGGCTTTGGCATGGATGGCTCCTCGATCCGGGGCTGGGCAGCGATCCACGAGAGCGACATGCTGCTGATCCCCGACCCGAGCACGCATATGCTCGATCCCTTCACCGAGGTGCCCACACTGGTTATGGTGTGTGATGTGATCGATCCATTGACCAAACAGAGGTATGACCGGGATCCTCGATACATCGCGAAAAAGACGGAACAATACCTACGTTCTACCGGGCTTGCCGATACTGCCTACTTCGGTGCGGAGGCGGAATTCTTCATTTTCGACAATGTGCGCTTCGACCAACGCGAGCAGCATGGGTTTTACTTCATTGATGCGGAGGAGGGCCGGTGGAATTCCGGTCGAAAAGAGAATAACCAGGGATATCGTCCCCGCTTTAAAGAAGGATACTTTCCCGTACCTCCCACCGATCATTATCAGGATCTGCGCAGCGAGATGGTGATGACGATGTTGCGCTGCGGCCTGGAAGTGGAATGCCATCATCATGAAGTCGCCACCGGCGGGCAGACCGAAATCGATCTAAAGTACGATTCGCTGACCCGCTCGGCTGATCACATGATGCTCTATAAGTATGTGGTCAAGAATGTGGCGTATCAGTATGGAAAGACCGTAACTTTTATGCCAAAGCCGATCTTCCAGGATAATGGCAGCGGCATGCACACCCATCAGTCGCTCTGGAAAAATGGTGCACCGCTATTTGCCGGGGATGGCTATGCCGGGCTTTCGCAGGTTGCCTTGTGGTATATCGGGGGATTAATCAAGCACGGGCCTGCGCTTTCGGCCATCATCGCGCCCACCACCAACTCCTACAAACGGTTGGTTCCCGGATTTGAGGCACCCGTCAACCTGGCATACTCCCGCCGGAACCGCTCGGCGGCGTGCCGGATTCCCATGTATTCGGCATCCCCCAAAGCCAAGCGGGTTGAGTTTCGCCCGCCCGATCCGAGCTGCAATCCATACCTGGCCTTCGCTGCCATGCTGATGGCGGGACTCGATGGGGTTGCGAACAGGCTCGATCCCGGTTCGCCGCTCGACAAGGATATCTACGATCTGGAGGCGGAGGAACTCGACAAAGTGCCGTCCATGCCAGGCTCGCTCGAAGATGCGCTGCTGGCTCTGGAAAAAGATCACGCATTCCTGCTCGAAGGCGACGTGTTTACGGAGGAGTTATTGAGTACCTACATCGACTACAAACGCTCCAAGGAGGTGGACGCGGTGCGGCTGCGACCGCATCCCTTTGAATTCGCGCTGTATTACGATATCTAGCGCAAAACTTCTGCAAAAGTTGGCTGGAAACTGCTTCTAAGCTTCGCTCGGTTTGCGCGGACGGGCAAACGCCCGCCGCTTCTTGCTCGACCGAAGTGGCACCCGAGACCGTGCGAGGGCGGAAGCCGCCTTAGCTCGAGGTCACAACCGGCGCTCCAAGTTCGGTCTCCCGGTTCGTACCCATTCACAAAAAGGCTCGGAGAACGGGCTTAGAAGGCTGGGACACTTCGGAATGATGAGGCACGGGCTGGGGTTTGCCCATGCTCTCCGGACCTGGAGCTAGAGCGTTGGCAGTTTCCGCAACTCCAGATTCCAGGAAGGCGTGAGTCATGGAGTTAAGGCTGGCATGGGACCTTTCGAGAACCCGCAGAAGGTACTTCTGCGCAACCGCCCGGTCGGCTGGGTGAATCAACTTCCACCATCGTTGCATCGACTCCCGGATTTGCTGTTCGGACTTTTCGCCTTCGACAGCAGCATCGATCAGCTTGTAGACCTTGCTCTTGATTGCCTGGTAGGAGACGGAAATTTCCTGGGGCATTGGAGCTCCACTCTCGACCTCCAGAAGGTGCAATAGCTTGGCCAAACGCCGAATGCTGAATTATCTGGATTTACGGAATCGCGGATTCAACTAATTGGAGGAAATCAGCATAAATCTATGATTTTACATAGGGAAACCTTATACAACCCGCGCGGGCCAGCAGCAGTCTGGACTAGGTCAGCCTTTGGGGGATGACATGTTTGTCATCCTTAAACAGAATAAGTTCTCTTGTTGTTCCACAGCCTATATTAAGGTTAGAGCAGCGTTCGCATTCGAACACCTGCTTCCCAGGAATGGACGAAATCGCTTTTCTCTGAATCCACGGTTTTAGTGCAATTCCTTGTTCCGACGGCACTTATCGCGGACCCTCCGGTGGTAGCGAGCGTGCCTTCGCGGGGTATGCCAATGGATATAGCCCGCCCAGCGTCGGTGGCGCGCCAAAAGCGCCGTAGACAGATTCTTTACATAGCAACTGGAATCATCCTCCTGGCCCTAGTCACCATGGGCTTGTCCAGGCTGAAACCGGCAGCTCCCTCCGTAGAGCGCTCCACGGTATGGATCGACACGGTAAAGCGCGGATCGATCTTGCGCCAGGTGCGCGGCTTAGGAACGCTGGTGCCGGTCGAAGGGTCGATTCAGTGGATACCTGCAATCACCGAGGGAAGGGTTGAAAAGATCTTTGAGCTTCCTGGAACCTCAGTAAGGCCCGACACCGTACTGCTAGAAATGAGCAATCCGCAGCTCCAGCAGGAAACCGTCGATGCTGAGTGGAAGCTCAAGGCGGCCGAGGCAGATTACACCAACATGCAAACCCAATTAGCGAGCCAGGTCCTGGCGCAGAAGAGTCTTTCCGCCCAGGCCGAATCTGAGTATAGCCAGGCCAAGATGCAGGCCGACATCGACACAGAACTGGCCAAACTGGGGGTGATTTCGCAGCTTAGCCAGAAGGTTTCCAGCCAGAAAGCGGCCGAACTTGCGACCCGCAACGAGATTGAGAAGCAGAGACTGACCCAGAGCAACGAGGTGCTGCAGGCGGAACTGCAGGCCAAGCAAGCCGAAATCGAGCAAACCCGAGCCTTAGACCAATTGAAGGAGGACCAGTTCGGCAAGCTGCGGGTTCGCGCTGGGATTAGCGGAGTTCTCCAGGAGTTGCCCCTCAAAATCGGCCAGTGGGTCACTCCCGGTACAACGCTAGCCAAGGTGGTTCAGCCGCAGCGGCTCAAGGCCGAACTCAAGATCGCAGAAACTCAAGCCAAAGATATTCAGCTCGGGCAGCCGGCTTCGGTCGACACGCATAACGGCGTCATCCCCGGTCACGTAATTCGCATTGATCCGTCTGTACAGAATGGGACGGTCACGGTGGATGTGGCCCTCGACAGCGCTCTTCCCCAGGGGGCGCGTCCTGACCTCAGCGTGGACGGCACGATCGACCTCGAGAAGATGGAAAATGTGTTGTACGTCGGGCGGCCAGCCTTCGGTCAGGAACAAAGCACCGTCGGCATGTTCAAGCTGGAGCCGGACGGGTCGAACGCCGTGCGCACGCAAGTAAGACTGGGGCGGAGCTCGGTCAACACCGTCGAGATTCTGCAAGGGTTGAATGTGGGAGATCAGGTGATTCTGTCCGACATGTCGCGCTGGGACAATTTCGACCGGATTCGACTGGAATAGTTGGAACGATCTTGAGTGACCTCCCGGCAGTTCCCAGCACATTGAGGGTGCACGGAGACCGAGGATACAGGGGTTAGGATCTCAACCAAGAAAAGAGAGGGATCGCGATGCCTACCGCTGCTAATGGAACCATGATTCGCATGGAGAATATCACGAAGGTTTTCTACACGGACGAGGTCGAGACCCATGCGCTTTCCGGAGTGCACATGGACATTCGTAAGGGAGAATACGTGTCCATTGCCGGACCGTCTGGTTCCGGTAAGTCGACGCTGCTGGCCCTGATTGGATTGCTCGACTCTCCGACCGACGGCACCTATGTGCTGAATGGCCAGCCGGTGGCGAATCTCAAAATCAACGAACGCTCGCGGATTCGCAATCGTGAAATCGGATTCATCTTCCAGAGTTTCAACCTGATCGGCGATCTCAATGTCTACGAGAACGTGGAGTTGCCGCTTACCTATCGCGGCATGCCTTCCTCCGAGCGCAAGCAGCGCGTGCAGACCGCGCTCGAACGGGTTGGCATGAGCCACCGCACCAAGCATTACCCCTCCCAGCTGTCGGGGGGCCAACAGCAGCGGGTAGCCGTGGCCCGTGCTTTGGGGGGGTCGCCTTCCATCCTTCTCGCCGACGAGCCCACGGGGAATCTCGACTCGCGCAATGCCGAGGCGGTCATGGACCTGTTGCGCGACCTGCATCAAGAGGGCGCGACCATCTGCATGGTGACGCACGATCCCCGGTTTGCCAAACATGCCGAGCGACAGATTCACTTATTCGACGGCCGTGTGGTTGAGGAGAGCATCGAGGTAACTTGAGGGACAGACAGTTGCGGGACATTCGCTACGGCCCGGGCATGCGGCGGAAATCTCTGGTTTTACGGCAGTGGCGGTGATCATTCTGGGCCTCGGCATCGGCGCCAGGGGTGATCTCAGATGGGTCAAGGCATGCACGGGATGACCCCTGGGCGATCCTGGTCTCCGTCGATCCCACCGTGGCATTGAGGTGCGACTGAGATGGAAACGCTGCTGCAGGATCTGCGGTATGGCCTGCGAATCCTGGCCAAGAACCCTGGTTTTACCGCCATTGCGGTGATCACGCTCGCGCTCGGCATCGGGGCCAATACCGCGATTTTTACCCTGCTCGATCAACTGCTCTTGCGACGTCTTCCCGTGCGCGAGCCGGAACAGCTGGTGCAGCTTCAATTCTCCGGTGCGGATACGGGAAGAGCCAGCTCCTACGGGGGCAGTCCTGCCGACTATTTCTCCTATCCGATGTATCGCGATCTTCGCGACCAAAACCGGGTGTTTGCGGGTGTCCTAGCCACCGATTCGACCCAAGTCGGGGTCGAGTGGCACAACCAGGCCGATCTGGCGAACACCGAACTGGTGAGCGGGAACTACTTTGAGGTGCTCGGAGTGCGACCAGCACTCGGACGGCTGCTCGTGCAATCGGACGACCTAGTCACGAACGCCAACCCGGTTGTGGTTCTCGGCTTTGCATATTGGCAGAGGAAATTCGGGGCGGAGGCCGGAGTTTTAAATCAGATCCTTTTGATCAACGGCCATCCTTTCACCGTGATCGGGATTACGCAGCCGGCCTTTCACAGCATCGTCGTGGGAAATGTGCCAGATTTGTTCGCGCCCATGATGATGAAACCCGAGATTACTCCCGACTGGAATGACCTCGATGAGCGGCGGTCTCGTTGGCTGAACATCTTTGCTCGCCTCAGAGTGGGCGAGAATCGGTCGCAGGCCGAAGTCGGCATCAACCTACTCTGGCACTCTCTGCGTGCGGAGGAGCTTAAGGGAATCAAGAGTCAGTCCGCCTCATTCCGCGAAAGCTTTCTCGACAAGAGCCGGATCAAGCTGCTGGACGGCTCCTTGGGGTTCTCGCCATTGCGCGAGAACATTCGCACACCCCTTCTGATCGTCATGGGCATGGTTGGTTTGGTGATTTTGATGGCGTGCGCCAATGTCGCCGGCCTGCTACTCGTCCGGGCTGCGGGTCGGGTGCGGGAAATCTCGGTTCGGTATGCCCTCGGGGCGGAGCGCCGGCGAATCGGACAACAATTGCTGGTGGAAGGCTTGCTGCTGGGCGTTCTGGGCGGCAGCCTGGGCCTGTTGCTGGCGCCCTCGGTTTCCGGGTTGCTGGCGAGGAGGCTGTCGAGCGACCCTCAGACCGCGATGGCATTCTCTGCCCTCCCCGATCTGCGGATCTTCGCGTTCAATTTTGGTCTGGCCTTCGTTGCGAGTGTGCTCTTCAGCCTGATGCCGATGTTTGAGTTCTGGCATCCCGATTTGACTCCCGCATTGAAGCAGCAAACCATCACCGTCGCCGGTGGCAGACGGCATCTGCGGCGGGCCGCCGTGGGCATGCAGATTGGGCTCAGCCTTCTACTCCTGGCTGGATCCGGACTTTTCCTGCGCACGCTGTACAACCTGAAAACGCTCGATGTGGGATTCGTTACCGACCACTTGGTGACCCTGAGCCTGGATCCCAAACTGGCGGGCTATGACGCGAAAGAAATTCCGACGTTGTTCCGGCGGGTCGAAGATACCCTGGCTGCCTTGCCGGAAGTGCGCGCGGTGGCGGCGACGACCGATCCCGAGCTAGCCGATGACTCTTCAACCCAAAACATCACGATCCCGGGATATACGGCGAGGGAGCAAGAGGACATGGACGTGGAGTGGTCGATTGTCACCTCGAATTATCTGTCGACGCTGCAAACCCAATTGCTTGCGGGCCGCGGCTTCACCGAGCAAGATGGCCCGGATGCGACCAAGGTTGCCGTGGTCAACGAGAGCTTGGCGCGACATTTTTTTGCCACGCCGGAGATGGCGCTGGGACATTATCTGACGGATGAGCGAGGAGATGTAAGAACCGATCTGCAAATCATCGGCGTGGTGAAAGACGCCCGGCACAAGGAAGTCCGCAGCGACGTCGTGCGCACCGTCTTCGTGCCTTACCTTCAGGCAAAAGATGCGGGAGATTCTTCGCTGCAATTCTACCTGCGCACTTGGCAGGCGCCGCAGGTTGCACAAGGGGCGATTCGAAAAGCAATCGAAAAGCTGGATGCGAAGCTCGTGGTCGACAGCCTGCGCACCATGGATGAGCAAGTCGATGCAAGCCTGAGTACGGAGCGCTTGATCGCATGGCTGGCCGCCAGCTTCGGCGTATTGGCAACCTCGCTGGCCGCCGTCGGGCTGTATGGCGTTTTAGCCTATACCACGGTGCAACGCACGCGCGAAATCGGCATTCGCATCGCGCTCGGAGCGAGTCGAGGCGCGGTAGCTCGTATGGTCTTGACGGAGGTGGCGCAATTGGCGGGGGTTAGCATGGCGCTGGCTTTGCCCCTGGCCTTGATCTTGAGCCACCTGATCCGCAGCCAGCTGTTTGGAGTTTCCCATCGCGATCCGCTGACCCTGGGAGCCACCGCCGTTCTGGTGGCCATCGTCGCCCTGGCGGCCGCCTGGCTTCCGACCCTGCGGGCCACCAGAATCGATCCGATATTGGCCCTGAGGTACGAGTGACATGGAAACCTTGCTGCAGGATGTGCGGTATGGCTTGCGGGGGTTGCGAAGATCGCCGGGATTCACCGCGATTGCGGTGATCACGCTCGCCTTGGGAATCGGGGCCAACACGACCATCTTCAGCATGGTGGACTCGTTCCTTTTGCGGCCGCTGCCGGTCGCAGATCCTGGCCAGATCACGGTTCTAACGCAGATCGAAAAGGCTGGCACGCACAACGATGTCTTCTCGATCGCCGAGTACCGCGACCTGCGCGCCCAGACTTCGGGGATTTTGTCGAACCTGCTCGCCTACCAGTTCGGGATGGACGGCATCACCGCCCATGGCAGAACCGATCGCGTCCTGACCAATTACGTCAGCGGAAATTTCTTTTCTATGCTCGGCATCAAGCCGGCCTTGGGCCGGTTCATTTTGCCCTCCGAAGGCGAGGTGATGGGCGCCGACCCGGTCATGGTTCTGACCTATTCCTTCTGGGAGACACGGTTTGGCGGTGATCCGGGAATTTTGGGGAAGAGGGTCTCGGTCAATGGTTCGCCGGTGACCATCGTGGGTGTAGCCCCCAAGGGGTTCGACGGGATCAATTCCGTCCTGAGCTTTCAGGCGTTCTTGCCGCTCGGTATGGCAACCCTCGAGGGTGTCCCCCGCGACTTCATGACCAATCGGCTAGCCCGAAATGTTTTGCTCTATGGACGCCTGCGCCCTGGAGTGACTCTCAAGCAAGCCCAAGCCGTGCTGGACGTCGTCGCCGATCGCCTTGCCCAGCAATACCCCGACGTAGACAAGGACCTGCGGCTACGCATTTTTCCCGAGCTACGTTCCCGGCCCGCTCCCGATCCTGCGAACAGCATGCTGATGGTGTCAGGACTCTTCCTGGGCCTGGCCGGCATGGTGCTTCTGCTGGCCTGTGGGAACGTGGCCAACATACTCCTGGTGCGGGCCACGGTTCGTGCCCGCGAAATGGCTGTTCGTCGAGCATTAGGGGCGGCTCGCATCCGTCTGATTCGGCAATTGGTAACCGAAAGCGTGGTCTTGGCCTTGGCCGGCGGCGGGTTGGGAATTCTGATCGGATTGTGGGGAAGCTCGTTTCTGAGCTCCATCCGCCTTCATATCGATGTTCCGGTGCGGCTCAATTTCAGTTTCGATTGGCGGCTGTTCGCTTTCGCGGTGGCCATTGCCTTGGCAACCGGAGTGGTGGTGGGCTTGGTTCCGGCGCTTCCCGCGTCGCGCCAGAATCTAGGTGCCGTGTTGCACGAGTCGGGCCGAGGTGTCATTGCGGGTCGGCACCGGCTACGCGATGGGCTGGTGATTCTTCAGGTGGGTGGTTCGCTCATGCTGCTGATCATCGCCATGCTGTTCGCGCGCAGCCTAGGCAAAGCGCAACAGAGCCATCTCGGTTTCGAGCCGTCGGGGGTCATCAATTTCTGTATGGATCCCGCGGAAATCGGCTACAGCGAGGAACAATATCGGGCGTTCTATCACAACCTGTTAGCCCGGGTGCGCTCCCTACCCGGGATCGAGTCGGCGAGTACAGCGTCCAGCGTCCCGATGGGATATATCGGCAACTCCGATACTCTCGAGATCGATGGCTATCAGCCCCCTACCGGGCAGCCGAAGCCTGACATCACCTACGGCGCGGTCTCCTCCGGCTATCTGCCGACCATGAAAATTCCCCTGATCCGGGGCCGCATGATCGATGAGAGCGATAGCGAGACAGCCCCGTTCGCTGCGGTGGTGAACCAGACGATGGTCCAGCGGTTTTGGCCGAATCAGGACCCCATCGGCCGACATTTTCAGCTGGGTAGCGAACCCGGGCATGTGATCGAAGTGATCGGCGTGGTCGGAGACGCACGCTTCCATGGGATCACCGGAGACATCGCTCCCTATTTCTTCGTTCCGGTTGCCCAACACTATCCGACGAACTCGTTCGCCATTCTTCAGGTGCGCACCTCAATCGCGCCGGAAACAATGATTCCGCAAATCGAAGGCCTGCTTGGGTCCCTGGCTCCGTCCCTGCCGATCTTTGATGTCCAGACGATGACCCAGGCCCTCGATACGTGGAATGGGTTGTTGCTGTTTCAAATCGGCGCCGGCTTGGCGGCATCGCTGGGGCTGCTTGGCTTGGTTCTGGCGGTGGTCGGCGTTTACGGTGTCATTTCCTATTCCGCCGCCCAGCGGACGCACGAAATTGGCGTACGCATGGCGGTTGGAGCGCAGCCTTTCGATATCTTGAAGATGGTTTTTCGCCATGGATTCCTCATTGTGGGTGTCGGCCTGATGTTGGGGATGGGAGCCGCGTTCGCCAGCGCGCGCGTGCTCAAGAGTTTTCTCACCGTAAGCGCCACGGATCCTTGGAGCTACCTGTCGGTGGCGGTAGGCCTCATGCTGGTTGCCCTTTGTGCCTGCTACATCCCCGCGCGGCGAGCCACCAAAGTCGACCCCATGATCGCCCTGAGGTACGAGTGACATGGAGACTCTCCTGCAAGATGCGCGCTACGGAATACGCACGCTGCGGAACCATCCCGCTTTTGCCGCGGTGGCAATTCTCACGATTGCCGTGGGTATCGGAACGAGCGCCACCATCTTCAGCTGGATTCGCTCCGTGCTCTTGAACCCGCTGCCCGGCGCGGGAGATCCGGATCATGTGGTCGCGCTCGAAATGTTGACTCCCTCCCGCGAATGGACTCCGACCTCGTATCTGGACTTCCAGGATTTTCGTGACCATGCAAGGTCTGTGAGCGCGTTGACCGTGACCTACCCGATGGACTTTGCCGTAGGCGGGCGGGCGCAAGTCGAGCGCATTTGGGGAGAGCTGGTTTCGGGCAACTACTTCGATATGCTTCGCGTGCGCCCGGAAGTCGGCAGATTCTTCTCCCGGGCGGAGAGCGGGGACGAGCAAAATGCTCACGACGTGGTCGTCATTAGCGATTCGTTATGGAAAAACCGCTATGGCTCCGATCCCTCCGTGGTCGGCACGACCGTCCAGATCAATCGCTACCCGTACACGATTATCGGTGTTGCCCCGGCCAGTTTTCATGGGTCCATGCCGGGCCTCTCTTTCGAAATGTGGGCCCCCGCCACGACCTTCGGCCAGTTGAGCTCGACCGGCGACTGGATGCTCAAGAATCGCAAGACGCGGATGTTCCGGGTTCTGGCCCGGCTGGCACCGCCGGCTGGCATCGAGCAGGCCCGCGCCGAGCTCGAGGGAATCGCGCGCCAGATGGCCGAGGCGGATGCGGACACGAATCAGGGCATGAGCGTCACGCTCCTGCCGCTTTGGAGATCCCATTACGGAATTCAAGAGTCGCTGCTGGCGCCGTTAAGTATTCTGATGGGCGCCTGCGGCGTAGTGCTTTTGATTGTGTGCGCGAACGTCGCCAATCTTTTGTTGGCTCGCGCCGTTGCCCGGCGGAGAGAACTGAGTGTTCGGCTTGCGCTCGGAGCGCGGCGATCACGCTTGATACGGCAGCTTCTCACCGAGAGCCTGTTGATTGCCGTCGCAGGCGCGCTCGTTGGCCTATGCCTATGTCAGTGGCTCGGTGGGTCGCTGCGCTGGCTCGTGCCGGCAACCACGGTGCCGAACTTAGTTCGCGCTCCGCTGGACGCGGGAGTGCTCCTGTTCATGGCCGGGCTGGCATTCGCGGTGGCGAGCATCGCCGGGCTCGCCCCGGCTATCCACGCCTCCCGTAGCGAAGTGAATGAGACGCTTAAGGAAGGGGGCAGAAGCGGAAGTGCGAGCGCTCATTCGCATCGCATGCGTGGGCTGCTCGTGACATCGGAGGTGGCGCTCGCGATGGTGGCATTGATCGGGGCGGGGCTCTTTATCCGTAGTTTTCACCTCGCCCGAGAAATCCGCCCTGGCTTTGATTCCCGACACATCGCAATCGCCGAGATGAACGTGTCGGCGGCAGGGTATGACGCCACGCGGGCCGACTCCTTCCGCATGCGGCTCGAACAGTCGCTCGAACACCAGCCAGGAGTAACTGCGGTCGCCTATGGCGATTACATTCCGCTTAGCGTATGGGCGGGTTCGTGGGAAGACCTCGAAATCCAGGGCTATGTCCCCGGTCCGAACGAGAACATGAAGATTTATCGCAACCTCATCAGCCCCGGTTATTTCGACCTCATGAAAATCCCAGTGCTCGAAGGCCGGGATTTCACTTTACAAGACGACACCACGCGCCAGCCCGTCATGATTGTCACCCAAGCGTTTGTGCGCCGCTTCTTGGCGAATCGCAACCCGATCGGGCAGAAGGTGCACGGCTGGGGCCGATGGTTTAGCGTCATCGGAGTAGTCCAAGACAGTAAGATCGATCGGCTCACCGAAAGCCCGAGGCCGTACTTTTACGTGCCCATTCGCCAGATCTACCGTCCAGAGATGGGCCTGAAGTTCTTCGTCCGCTCGTCCGCCCCCGCGGACGATGCTGTGGCAGCGCTGCGGCGCGCTTCGCAAGCGATCGATTCTGCGGTTCCGGTCTACGGTGCCATGTCCCTCGAGGAATACATTGCCGCTTCGTTATTCCCGCAAAAGATCGCTGCCAGCCTGCTGGCGACGCTGAGTTCGATCGCACTGCTGCTGGCGGCGATCGGCCTCTACGGGGTGATGGCCTATTCCGTTGCGCGACGCACCAGCGAGATTGGCATCCGCATCGCCCTCGGGGCCAGACCCCGGGATGTGCTGCGGATGATCCTGCGGGAAGGAATGTGGCTGACGTTGCCGGGGTTGGCGCTGGGTTGGCTGCTGGCGATGGCCATGGCCCGTCTGATTTCAGCCTTTCTGGTGCAAATCAGCCCCAATGACCCTTCTGTCTATGTCGCCGCTGCCGCTGGTACCGTGCTCTTCGCGCTTGGCGCGGCCGCCAATCCCGCCCGTCGCGCGGCCAAGGTCGATCCCATGGCAGCGCTGAGGTACGAGTGACATGGAGTTCCTGTTTTCTCGAGAGCGGCTTGGGCAGGAACGCGGAGAGCGCGACGAAAATCGCACCTCAAGATGCTCGATGGAGTGACCCATGATTCAACTGCGCAATGTAGAGCGGACGTACAAAACCGGTGCGGGGGTGACCTATGTTTTGCGCCGCATCCATGTCGATATTCGGGATAGCGAGTTTGTGACCGTGATGGGGCCATCTGGGTCCGGGAAGTCGACCTTGCTCAGCATCATCGGCATGCTCGACGATAGTTGGGCGGGAGAGTATTATCTTCTCGATCAGCCGGTCCACAAGCTCGACCGCAAGAAGCGCGCCGACCTCAACCGGAAATACATCGGCTTTGTCTTTCAGAGCTATCACCTGCTCGACAATCTCACCGTCTATGAGAACCTCGATGTGCCGCTCTCGTACCGGAATATTTCCCGCTCGCAGCGGGCCAGCATGGTGGCAGAAATTCTCGATCGGTTTCAGATCGTCGGCAAGAAGGACTTATTCCCCAGCCAGCTTTCCGGAGGCCAGCAGCAGTTGGTGGGCATCGCTCGCGCCGTGGTGGGAAATCCCAAACTGATTCTTGCCGACGAACCCACGGGAAATCTGCACTCCAGCCAAGCCAAAGAGATCATGGAGCTGTTTAAGAAGCTGAATGATCAGGGAACGACCATCATTCAGGTCACCCACTCGGAAGTGAATGCTTCCTATGGGCACCGGACGATTCAGCTGTTTGACGGGTGGATCACCAGCGATCCGGCCAATCCGCCGGCCACAAGCCCTGAAGCAGTCGCGAGATGAGATGCGGTTCGGCGTGCGCCAATCGATCCGCTCCGGTTCGCGGCCGTTTCTGCCGGTCTTGTGCGGGTGGGGCTGTCGGCGAGCTTCATCCCAGCCCGTCGCGCGGCCCACGTCGATCCCAAGCAAGCTCTACGTTACGAGTGAGGGAAGAAAATGAATGCCATCGCTCAGGACCTGCGTTATGCACTGCGCCAGCTGGGCAAGAGCCCAGGATTCACAGCTGTTGCCCTGCTCACCCTGGCGCTCGGAATCGGAGCCAATACGGCCATCTTTAGCGTGGTGGATGCCGTTCTGCTGCGACCCCTGCCATTTCACAATCCTCGCGGGTTAGTGGCGGTCAAAACCACCGAGCCTGGCCGGCGCGACGATATTGGTGTGTCCTATCCGACCTTCCTGGACTGGAGGGCACAGAACCACGCTTTCGAAGGTCTCTCTGCATTTCACGTGGACGATTTCACCCTTACCGGGAGAGGCGAACCCATCCACGTGACCGGAGCGGTCGTTTCTGCGAATACGCTTTCGCTGGTGGGCGTTGCTCCCCTACTGGGAAGAAACTTCAGTGCTGAAGAAGACCAGCCGGTTAGCACCGGTTTCCCGGTCATCTTGAGCCATAGCTTCTGGCAAGATCGCTTTGCGTCGGATCCCAACGTTGTTGGCCAGAGCCTCACCCTAAGCGGCCAACAGTTCACGGTCGCAGGGGTGATGCCCCCTGGCTTTCAGTTTCCGGTCGAGCGGACACCGGTTGAATTCTGGACCACAATTGCTCTCGATGCCCGGCCGATCAATGGGTCACGGCCGGCGACAGCTCAGCGCGGATATGCCTATCTCGATGTGATTGCCCGTCTCAAGGCCGAGGTCACGCTGGCGCAAGCGCAGAGTGAGATGAGCAAGATTCAGGGCGCTTTGAACAAGCAATACCCTGAGAACCGGCCCACGGGAATCGCGGTGGTTCGTGAAATCGATCAAGTGGTGGGGGAGACACGCCCGGGGCTTTTGATTCTTTTCGCAGCCGTAGGCATGGTTCTGCTCATCGCCTGCGCCAACCTATCGAATCTGTTGTTGGCGAGAGCCACCGCGCGGACGAGAGAGATCAGTGTGCGTAAGGCTCTGGGAGCTCCACGTTGGGTTGTGGTGCGGCAGTTGCTCACAGAAAGCATGCTGCTCGCTGCGGTCGGCGCCGCCGTCGGGCTTGTCTTTGCCGTGTGGGCGGTCAATTGGCTGACCAAGTTGGCACCGGGAGAGCTGCCCAGAATCTCCGAAGCCAGCCTCAACCTGCAGGTCTTGATTTTCACCGCCGCGGCTGCGGTTCTCACCAGCCTTTTGTTTGGCTTAATCCCGGCTCTGCATGCTACCGGGAGGGAACTGGCTCCTTCGCTCAATGAAGGCGGCCGGAGCGGAACCGAGAGTCGCGCGCGGAGCCGGCTGAAGGACACATTCGTGGTCATAGAGACAGCTCTTGCCGTACTGCTGCTGACGGGCGCAGGCCTTCTGCTGCGAAGCTTTCTCGGATTGGGGAGAGTCGATCCCGGATTCGCCAAAGACCACGTGATCACCTTCGGGCTGGACCTGCCCGGTCGTTATCGACATCCGCAGCGCGTCGAATTCTATCGCCAGCTGTTGGCTCGGATCCGAAGTCTTCCCGGGGTGCGCTCTGCCAGCGGCGCGTTTCCACTTCCGCTGTCGGCCGATGAGGTCAAGACCGGCTTCGAGGTCGAGGGTCGGCCAGGGAAGGCATCGGAGCCTCCGGTTACAACCTTGCACCTGGTGGATCAGGATTATTTCCGGGCTCTCGGAATCCCGCTGCTCAAGGGCCGGGAATTCGACGCTCGCGATGATGCTCCAGGGGCGACCGCGGTGGTTGTGATCAGCCAGAGTCTGGCGAAGCAAATCTTTCTCGGTGAGAATCCTGTCGGCAAACGGATCCGGCCGGACGTCTCCACCGGCAACGAGGGGCCTCCCATGCGACTCATCGTCGGAGTGGTCGGCGATGTGAAGGCCGAAGGATTGGCAGCCCCGTCGATTCCGGAGTCTTACGTACCCTACGCACAATTGCCCTTCGCTCCCATGTCGGTGGTCGTTCGCACTGCCATTGATCCGCAAGCCATGGTGCCTTCACTGCGAAAACAGGTCCAATCCTTGGACAAGGATCTGCCTCTTCTGCACGTCGAGACGCTCGACGAATACGTGGATGATTCCATCGCGGATACGCGCTTCGAGGCGATCCTGCTTGCGACCTTCGCTGCGCTGGCATTGGTTCTCACTGCGGTCGGTCTGTTTGGCGTGATCTCCTATACCGTGGTGCAACGGACACGGGAAACGGGCATTCGCCTGGCGCTCGGCGCCGAGCCTCGCGCGATCGCGGGAATGATCGTCAAGAACGGAGTGTTGCTGGCGAGCGTCGGTGTGGGGATTGGGTTGGGGGCAGCATTTCTGCTGACCCGACTCCTGCGAAGCCTGCTTTATGGAGTCAGCCCCTTGGACCCGCCAACTTTCTTTGGCGTTCCCATCGCGTTGCTCGCCACGGCTGTGTTGGCCAGCTACATCCCAGCCCGCCGTGCGGCCAAGGTTGATCCCGTGGTGGCGCTGCGCTACGAGTGATAAGGTAACCGTGACTCAACAACTGCAGGATTTTCGTTTTGGGTTGCGCCTCCTCGGCGGTGGCATGGCGGCACGCGCAAGAGGCTGGCAGACAATCCACCGCATCCCGCAGAACCTGCGTTTTGCGGTTCGCCTGCTTTCTAGAAACCGGGGGTTTGCTACGGTTGCGGTGGCCACCCTGGCAATTGGAATTGGGGCGAACACCGCCATCTTTAGCGTGATCTATGCAGTCTTGCTGGCACCCATGCCATACCCGAATCCCGAGCAACTGGTGATGGTCTGGTCAAAAGTGCAGCAGGGCAAAAACTCGGTCTCCGCCGGGGACTTTCTCGATTGGAAGCAACAGAACAAGACGTTTCAGGATTTGATCGCATGGACTGGCGCCGCCTACAACTTTGCTACTCCTGACCAACCCGAACGTATCCTGGGGCGAGCAGGGACACCTGGCGCTTACCGGATGATGGGAACCCCACTGTTCCTGGGACGTGATTTTTTACCGGAAGAAGGCCAGGTTGGCAACGACCATGTCGTGATCCTCACGCATCGTCTTTGGCTTCACCTCGGCGGCGACCGCAACATCGTTGGCCAACAAATCAAGATGGATGGCGAGCCTTATACCGTGGTTGGGGTAAACCAATCCGGTCAAACCGATCGCCTGGAATCGCAATTCCAGGTACCGCTGGCCTTCAAGCCAGATCAGATCAACCACGACTTTCACTGGCTGCTGGTGATCGGCCGTCTCAAGCCGGGTGTATCGATTGCTCAAGCGCAGGCTGACCTGGATGTCGTCAGCAACCGGATTGCTCAGGATCATCCGCAGTCCAACAAAGGATGGGGCGTGAGTGTGGAACCGTTGCACAACGACTTTTTCCCCAAGGAGAGCCAGAGAATTCTGTGGTTGCTCATGGGAGCAGTCGGCCTGGTGCTGCTGATCGCTTGCGCGAATGTAGCCAACCTGGTTCTGGCGAAAAGCACGACTCGCTTGAGAGAAGCCGCGGTTCGTACCTCCCTCGGCGCAACGCGGATGCAACTCTTTGGCCAATTTCTGAGCGAGAACCTGGTTCTGGCGGGCATCGGCGGCGGACTCGGAATAGCCCTCGGCGCGATTTTGCTCCGCGTGCTGGTGAGCAAGCTGCCTCCGAATCAGCTTCCCTCCGAGGCCGACATTACTCTAAATCTGCCCGTGCTCCTGTTCAGCTTGTTGGCGACGACGGCGGCCGGTGCGCTCTTTGGTTGTGCTCCGGCCTGGCATGCTTCCCGCGTCGACCCGAACGAAACCCTAAAAGAAGGCGGGCGTTCGGGCACGAGCATGGTACGTCACCGCCTGCGAAAAACATTAATCGTGTGCGAATTTGCCCTGGCTCTGACGTTGTTGTCTGGCGCCGGGCTCGCCTTGCACAGTCTGTGGAACCTGTCCCGGGTCGACCTGGGCTTCCGCGCCGGTCATCTGCTTACGTTCGGATTGGACCCTCCGAAGGAGGAGCCCTACCAGTCGGCGCACATCATCAGCTTCTATCGCGAAGTTCTGGGCAGGATCAAGGTTCTGCCCGGGGTTGTGGGTGCCGAAGCTGCGACCGGGATGCCCATTGAGGGCGTGCATTTCGGCATGCCGTTCAGCATTGCCGGTCAGCCAGTCAGCGACCCGTCCAGCCGGCCGGGCGCCGGATTTGAGATGGTCACGCCGGAGTATTACGAGACGTTCGGAATCCCCATGGTGAAAGGACGCGCTTTCACTGAGCAAGACTCGCCCACTGCTCCCCGCGTAGCCATTGTGAATGAGACGTTCGTTCGCCGCTATTTGTCCGGTGTGGATCCTCTCCGACAGCGTATTTTGATCGAACAACTAGTCCCGGGACAGACGAAATTGGGGCCGCCTGTGGAGTGGCAGATCGTAGGTGTGTCTCGCAACATTCGCAACGCCGGCATGCGCGGCGAAGATTTTCCCGTGATCGATGTTCCTTTCCCGCAGAGCCCCTGGCCGGGCGCCGGAGTAGCAGTGCGAACGAGCAGCGACCCCAGCACGATGAGCAAGACGATTGCCGCCGCGATTCACTCCATCAGCCCGGATGTGCCACTGGAGGAAATTCGAACCATGGACGAGATTGTCGACCATTCTCTGGTGAACGATCGCTTCACGACCGCTCTCTATGGCAGCTTCGCAGGCGTGGCGCTGGTGTTGGCCGCGATCGGAATCTACGGCGTGATGGCCTTCGTGGTTGCCCAGCGAACCCACGAGATCGGATTGCGCATTGCTTTCGGTGCCAGCCAGGATCGCGTACTCAGTCTTGTCCTGAAAGAGGGCCTTGCGCTGGCCGCGAGCGGGCTCAGCCTTGGCCTGATCGGCGCATTCTTGGTTGGTCGTGTATTGGCCGGTCTGCTGTACGGAGTGGGCTTGATCGATTCGATTGCCCTGTGTGCGGTGGCCACGACGTTGTTTGCGGCTGCCCTTTTCGCATGTTACATCCCAGCCCGCCGTGCCGCCAGAGTTGATCCCATGGTGGCGCTGCGCTACGAGTGAGAACTCATGATGAAGGGATTCATCCACGACCTCCGCTACGCGCTGCGACGAATGCGCCACAGCCCGGGATTTACCGCGGTCGCTGCGCTGACCCTGTCGCTCGGCATTGCCGCCAATACCACAATTTTTTCAGTCATGCGAGCGGTTTTGCTCAAGCCGCTGGCGATCGAGGAGCCCTCTCGCGTGGTTTACGTGCAGGAACAATGGCGAGACATTTTCCCCGGTCTTTCGGTGGGAAACTTCGCCGATGTACGGCAACAAAGCGCTTCGTTCGCTAGTCTTTGCGCCTCGAACGAGGCCGGTTTCAACCTGGCGACCCGGGAAACACCCGAGCGCGTGGAGGGGGAAATCGCCACTGCGAACTACTTTGCTACCTTCGGCATTGCGCCGATCGCCGGGCGCACGTTCACGACCGACGATGATAGACCTGGGCATTCCCAAGTAGTGGTGATCAGTGAACGGCTGTGGCGCACACGGCTCCATGCCGATCCCGGGATCATCGGGCAAGCCTGGCGCATCAACGGACAGCCCTACACCGTGGTCGGCATCATGCCGAAGACATTCGATCCCCTGCTCGAGAACAGCGAACTCTGGGTTCCGGCTGCATACACCGCAGAGCAACTGGCCGATCATGACGATCATTACCTCAGTGTGATCGGCCGGCTCAAGCCCGGCGTCCAACTGGCCGCGGCACAATCGGAACTGAACCTGATCGCGCACCGGCTCGAGCAGCAGTATCCGATGGATGACAAAGATCGGAGGTTTCGGCTGACGCCGCTGGAAAGCGCATTGCTGGGTGATCAGCAATTGACCTTGCGGATGTTGCTCGCCTCGGTTGGATTCTTGCTTCTGATTGCCTGCGCCAACGTCGCCAATCTGCAACTGGCCCGCGCTTGTACGCGCAAGAAGGAAATTGCGGTACGTGCGGCGCTGGGAGCTTCTGCCCAACGCATCGTATATCAACTGCTGACCGAGAATCTGCTGCTCGGAATGGCCAGCGGCGGGGTGGGCGTTCTGTTGGCGCACGGGGGCGTTGCGTGGATCGTCGCCAACGGTCCAGCCGCGGTGCCGCGGCTGGAACAGGCGAGCGTGGATGGGACGGCGCTGGCGTTTGCCTGCGGGGTCGCACTCCTCTCGAGTTTCCTGTTCGGCCTTGCACCCGCGCTGCGTTCCGCCGCCATCCGGCTGAGCGAAGTCTTCAAAGAGGGCACCGCCACTTCGAGCGGCCAGGGCGATCGGGTGCAGAGCGTCCTCGTCATCGGCGAAATTGCGCTGGCCCTGATGCTGATGACGGGCGCTGGATTGTTGATGCGCAGCGCGTTGCTCGTGTCGCACCTGAACCCGGGATTCAATACAGCCAACCTCATGGTGGGCCGCGTCGGGCTTCCCGATCCCGCCTATCACGACCCCAGCCTTGCGCGGCAGACGTTTGAACGCATGATGGAGGCGGCGGCGGTTTTGCCGGGCGTGCAGTCGGCTGCGGTGGTCTCCCGTGCTCCCCTCGCCGGCGGCGGGAGCAGCAACGGCCTGATCGCGGAGGGCAAGGCGATTGATCCGTCCAATATGGAGAACGCGCTATTAGAGATTGTCTCTCCCAGCTATCGTTCGACCGCGGGCGTTCCGCTCAAGGCAGGACGCGACTTCACGGCGCAGGATACGCGCGACAAGACGCTGGTTGCGATCGTCAATGAAACCCTGGCTCGCACCCTGTGGCCGGGCGAGAACCCGATCGGCAAGCGCTTTGCATGCTGCGAGGGGGCGAAAGGGCAAATGAATCCCGTGTGGCACGAGGTCGTTGGCGTCGTCGGGGACGTCCGCGCCCAGGGTCTGGATCGTCTGGTTCAGCCCCAGTTTTACCTTCCCTTGGCGCAGCTGCCCGCGAGCGCCTGGGATTGGATTGGGCGCACCATGGACTTGGTCGTAAGGACGCGGGGCGCCACCTTTCCGGCCCGCGACTTGCGGGTGGCTGTGGCCTCGATTGCGCCCGGCGTGCCCATTTACCAACTCGCGACGATCGAACAGAAGATTGCGGGCACGCTTGCAGAATCCCACTTCGACACCTTCCTTATGGCCGTGTTTGCCGGCCTAGCCCTGTTGCTGTCGGCGGTGGGGATTTACGGAGTGCTGTCGCATGTGTTTGCCCAACGCACCCGCGACATCGGCCTCCGCATGGCGCTCGGCGCCACCCGGGAGCAAATCGCGGGTCAGGTGTTGGGCTGTGGCCTGCGGCTCATTGCGGCGGGCATCGCACTCGGGTTCACCGGCGCCTGGGCCGGTGCGCGCCTGCTCTCGTCCTTGCTGTACGGCGTGCGCTCGAGCGATGCGGTCACGTTTGCCGTGGCAGCCTGCGTCCTGGCTGCGGTTGCGCTGGCGGCCAGCTACCTCCCGGCGCGCCGGGCCATGCACGTCGATCCCATGGTGGCGTTGCGCTATGAGTAGAGAATCGAGATGAATCGCGTTCGCGAAGATCTCCGTTACGGCTGGCGGCTCCTGCGACAGAGCCCCGGCTTTACTGCCGTCGCCGTCATTACGCTGGCGCTCGGCATTGGCGCCAACACGGCCATTTTCAGCTTGGTCGATACCGTGCTTTTGCGGCCGCTGCCGTACCGCCAGCCAGACCGGCTGGTCCTCATCAGCGAGAATCTGCCCAAAATGGGCATGGAAGAAGTTGGTGTCTCGGCCGGCGAATACCAAGATTATCGCGGCCAGAATCGCTCGTTCGCGGAGATCGCCGCCTACGAGAACGAGGCCTTCAACCTGACCGGAACCAACCAGCCCATGCGCGTGAACGCAGCGAGAGTCTCCGCTTCTACATTCCCGCTGCTCGGAACTTCGCCGGAACTCGGACGTGCCTTCGGCGAAGAAGAGGACCGTCACGGCGCCGGCAAGGTGGCACTGTTGTCGCATGCGCTTTGGCAGCACACTTATGGCGGCGATCCGAGCATCCTCGGCAAAACCGTCCGCTTGGATGAGCAGCCCTACACCGTTGTGGGAGTGATGCCGGACTGGTTCCGCTTTCCCTTGGATGGCGCGTCGCTCGCCGAGCGCCCTGATCTGTGGGTGCCGGAAGCTTTCGACCCGGACCGCCTGACGCCTGACAACCGCTTTACGGAGTTTGGGGTATACGCTCTCGCGCGTTTGAAGCCCGGCGTCAGCTTAGCGCAAGCGCAGAACGAGGTTCAGAACATCGCCAGCGAATTCATGCAGCGTTATGGATATTCCGGCAATCTCCGGGTGGTTCCTCGCGTCTATCCGTTGGCGCCGCACATGACCGAGAAGGCGAGACCACTGCTGCTCCTCCTGATGCTGGCCGTCGCCTGCGTGTTATTGATCGCCTGCGCCAACGTGGCCAACATGCTGCTCGCCCGCGCCGCCCACCGTTCTCACGAGATGGCCGTCCGCACTGCCGTCGGCGCCAGCCGCACGCGCATCCTCGGGCAGTGCTTGCTCGAGAGCGGGCTGCTCTCTCTAGCCGGAGCCATCGTCGGAATCCTTGTCGCCGAGGCTCTCATTCGCGGTGTGGTCCGGTTCGGCCCCGCCGATGTCCCGCGGCTGCACGAAGCCGCATTGCACCCGGTGGCCCTTACCTTTACCTTGGCTGTCTCGCTCGTGTCTGCGCTCCTGTTTGGCATCGTTCCTGCCTGGCGGCTGTCGCGCGCCGCCCCGCTGTCAGCCCTGCGGGAGTCCGCGCCGGCGGGCCCGGCCCGCTGCACGCGAACCCTGCAGCATGCGGTGGTGATGGTTGAGATCGCCGCGGCTTTGGTGCTTCTGGTGAGCGGCGGCCTTTTGCTGAAGAGCCTGGTGCGTTTGCTTCGTTCCCCTTTTGGATTCGATCCAGAGAATACGTTCGTCGTGCGCACCGTCTTCGACCATGCCCGCTATCCCAATCCCGCCGCCAGAATCGCGGTGCAGAGGCAGTTGCTCGAGGCTCTCGAGCATTTGCCCGGGGTCACCGCCGTCGCAGAAGCCAGCCACCTGCCCCTCGGGGATTCCCGGCAGATTGGCTTCCGGCTGGAGAATGACGCGCCTGATGAGTTTCACTGGGCGGAGAATTCCCTGGTTACTCCCGGCTACTTCCGCGCCATGGGTATCGCTCTGGTTCAAGGCAGGGATTTCACGCTGCAGGATACTCGCGAGTCGATGATGGTGGCGGTGATCAGCCAGACGCTGGCGCAGCAATATTTCCCCGGCCAGGACCCCATCGGACGACGCTTCCACTGGGGAGATCGCGCCCTGTTCACCATTATCGGCGTGGCTGCCGACGTTCGCATCTCCGCCCTCGATGCCGATCCACCGCCCATGATCTACCACTCCATGTTCCAGGTGGAAAGCGGCGCCAGTGGGCGCACGGCATTCATCGTGCGCGCCGGGGCGAACGTCGCGGGATGGTTCGATGCCGTGCAACACAGCATTTGGTCGGTGGACAAAGACTTGCCCATTTATCAATCAACGACACTGACCGCACTGGTGTCGGACTCGGTAGCCGAGAGACGCTTCACCGTACTGCTGCTCGGGGCGTTCGCCGGACTGGCTTTTCTGTTGGCCGCGGTTGGTCTATTCGGAGTGATTTCCTATGTTGTGGCCGAGCGCACCCGCGAATTCGGAATCCGTATGGCATTAGGGGCGAACCGCGGCAAGATCTACCGGCAGGTGTTGGCCCGGGCCACCCAGCTAAGCCTCGGCGGTTGCGTCCTTGGGCTGGTGATTGCGCCGTTGGCCGCCCGCCTGCTGCGATCGAGCTTGTACCAAGTACGCAGCTTCGACCCCGCAACCATGTTGCTGGTGCTGTTCTTATTGCTCGGGGTCGCACTCGCTGCCGCCTACTGGCCCGCCCGCCGTGCGGCCAAAGTGGATCCTATGGTGGCGCTGCGCTATGAGTAAGGAGAAAGCGATGACCGAAGTGGAAAGTGGCTTGTTGATTGCTTGCGCATGGCTTGCGAGTTTCTTGCCGGCGCGGAGGGCTTCCCGCATGGATCCCATGGTAGCTCTGCGTCAGGAGTAGGTGAAAAGATGGCAACCTTGATCCAGGACATCCGCTACGGCTTACGCATGCTGCGTAAAAGCCCGGGATTCACCGCCGTGGCAGTCATCACCTTGGCATTGGGAATTGGAGCCAACACGGCTATCTTTTCCGTGGTGAATGGCGTTCTCCTCAACCCTCTGCCGTTCCCGAAGGCCAACCGCATCGTCTCAATGTTCCAGGACAAGCCGAATTTCCCGAGGGGGTCCATCTCGTATCCCAACTTCCTCGATTGGCAGCGCGACAACCGTGCCTTTCAGTTGATCGCCGCCTTCCGTTGGGCAGATGGCAGCATCACCGGCCTCGGCCAAGCCGAAACTGTGCCCGCCCAGAAGGTGTCGGCAACCTTCTTCCCGATTCTAGGAGTCAACCCTATTCTTGGGCGCAATTTCACGGCGGAGGAAGATCGTCGGGGAGCAAGTGCAACCGCCATCATCTCCGAAGGTCTGTGGAAGCGAAAGTTTGCCTCTGATCCTGACGTGATCGGCAAGCGAGTCACGGTCGCCGGTACCGGCCGGACGATCATTGGGGTGATTCCCGCATCCTTCCGTTTAAACATGCAGAACTTTCGCACCGCCGACCTTTATGAGCCGATTGGAGCGGAGACTGACCCGGGATTTTATCGCCGGGACTCCTTCTGGGGCATGGACGCAATCGCGCTGCTGCAGCCCGGGGTCACGCTCGAGCAGGCGCGGGAAGACATGAAACGTGTAAACACCGGCCTTGCCGCAACCTATCCCGAGATCGACGCAACGGTGAAGGCCACCATCATCAGCTTGAAGGACGAGATGGTTGGCGAGGTGCGTCCGATGCTTCTCCTGCTGCTAGGCGCCGTCGGCTTCGTGCTGCTCATCGCCTGTGTGAATGTGGCGAACCTGCTTCTCGCTCGCTCGAGCACGCGGCAACGCGAGTTCTCGGTTCGTGTCGCCTTGGGCGCCGGCCCCGCCCGCATCCTCCGTCAA
>DASPVV010000194.1:0-7132 GCA_035622175.1 Terriglobales bacterium
CTCGCATACCCCTTCAGCACGTTGTATCGCTTTTTCGGAAGAGTATTCCAGAGAAGGAAATTGCAGAGGATTTCCCTGCTCTCAGCTCTCGTGACCTGGCCTATGCTCGGCTGTCCTCTCGCCTCGGGGAGAGGCCTGGACGGCCGCGAAAGAGACTGGCTTTTCGGCGAGGACCGAGCGCGTGATGCGGCTCCTTCTGGATGAAAACCTCTCGCCAGCGCTCGTGCGATTGTTAGCTGACATCGATGTATATTCCCTGTCCGTGCCACACGTCGGTCTAGCGGGTCGAGCGGATCATGTTGTCTGGCAGTATGCACTGGATCATGGCTTTGCGGTTGTTACGACGAACGCGCAAGACTTCATCGCACTCCTCGATGTACCTGTCCATCCTGGATTGATTGTCTTCCGCGAAAGTGGTCTTAGCAGGCAGGAACAGTGGGAGCGGCTCAGGCCGGATGTCGAGCATGTGAAGAAGTCTGGGGAAGACTTCCTCCTGAATAAGCTGATCGAGATTGCCAGGGTCGGAGAGTTCAAAATAAGGCAGATTCCGGAACCCTAAAAAATGAAACCCAATTCTGGTTTTGCCTTGGGCGTGAAACCTCGCTGTGAGATGTGCCATCATTGCCTCTCATGTACCGACGCTACTGGTTATCGCGACGTAAGGAGATAATCGAAGACCATTTCGATGGGATCTCTGGTGATGAAGAACTGCGCAACCAGTTCCAGTGATGCGTCAGAATCCGAGCGAACCACAAGACATCTCTTAGAGATACCTTGTTCGGGTGGGACTCAAGACACCCGGCTCGAAACTGGCTATCGTTTGGTTTAACCAAAGGCAACTTGCTTGTTATCCCAAGTGCGTCGGACATTTGCCTCTAGTTGGTCCTGGAGGGCCCTCACCCAGGGAGCATAGTGCTTCTCCGTGACCTTTAGGCTGTGATGTCCGAGAAGGATCGAAATGCGTTCGAGAGGTACACCCGCGAGGAGCAGCTCCACCGCGAATGTGTCTCTCAACCGGTGGGCGTGGCCGTCCGGTACTCCCGCCGGGAGAAAGAGTCGGCGCAGCGATCTCTGCCAATCACCCACCGCGCTTTTGGGTTTCGGCTTGCCCGTCCAAAACATGAATCGTCCGGGGCCCTGGATTGACTCGAGAGCCTCGATCACCAACGGCGGAAGTGGGCACCAGACGGCTGTGCCAGTCTTCGCGGTATAAAGAAACAGCTTTCCGTTTTGGATCCGGTCACGGCTGAGTGTCACTGCATCGCAGATCCGGAAGCCGGAATATCTGAGCAGCACAAGAGAGCGCGCACGCGAGTTGCGTTGCGACGGTCAGGGTAGTCGTGGCAGGCGGCGAGAATGCTGGTCATTTGCTCCTTCGAAAACGGCAGGGTCGGGGGTACAGTAATTTTGGGGCTTTTTAGCTTCTTGGTTGTGCTCGGCTCCTACACGGTAACGCTGCTCGTCACTGGCTCGAAGAAGGCATGCAAAATCCTACCGAGCCGGAAAAGACGTCTGCAGCACCGCCGCAATCTGGATGACGCTGTGGGAGTGTCAGGCATGCCAGATTTCTCCCAGCACTCGGCGCAGTTCTGGCCCAAAACCAGACGAAGGTGCTCGTCGGTGTATCCGCGCCTGACGAAAGCGGCGGTGAGATCATGGACTCGTTTCTGTCCTTCGAGGCCGGCGACCACCTCGTGGCTTCCATGAATGTGGTAGCGCGGGTCGGTCTTCGCCAGCATCTCCTTGAGTATCTGAGGAGCTCCCAGATCATTGCTCTCGACCCCGGCGTCCGATCCAATTCCCACGTGCTCAATTCCCACCAGGTCGCGCACGTGATCGAAATGGTTCACGACGTCCTCTACGGTCACCGGCTCCGTGCCCTTGACCATGAAGACGATACACGTAATTCCCATGACTCCGCCTCCCTTGGCGAGCTTGCGAATCGCCCATCGGTCGAAGTGCGAGGGGCATCCGGATTCAGTGCGCGGCAGTTCCCGTACGAGAAAATCAGCGGCGCTGCGGACATCTCGCAGGCGTCCAGCTTGGTGCGATCACTCGCGTGTCCCAGATCCACGGCCATTCCGACCTTGTTCATACGCTCAATCACCCGCTGTCCATACTCGCTCACTCCGCGTGTGGCTCGAACGCGCCATCCGCGACAAGTGAGCGGAAGTTGTAGCTGAGCTGTGAAATCCGCTGGCCGTAGCCGTAGCAGGTATTTACGGCATCTACAGTTTCGAACTGCGCGCTGGATTGCAGTCCAAAAATAATGCCGTACCGACCCTGGGTCTTCACCTTTCCAAAGTCATCGCCGGAATTGATCCGCGTCAGCCATTCCGGATAGTCGAGGAGAAAGCTGTTCCACCTGGCGAAGATCTTTTCTGCATCATCCAGGGATGATGCGTAAAGACCAAAGTTGATCGCATTCACTCCCGAGTTCATAAAGAACTCAAAGTCGGATCGTTTGAAAGCACCTGGCTGAGACAGCCAGTTATTCAGCACGCTCTCCTTATCCTTGCGGTACAGGGACTGATTGAGCATGTCAATCACCAGCTCCTCCCGGATCAGCCGCACTACGCGCTCCGGATATTCTTCATTACTTTCGGCAAAAAGCCGGTAGCGGCTCCGGAGGACAAACGGTGCAGCTACTGCCGCAGAACTGGCGCCGAAGGAATTCACGACGCGAAACCGACGATCGTCTTATAGGCATCTCATTGGCCTGTAGGTGGAGGAACAGAGATTGCGAACGGCAGGATTAATTGGCTCGCGTGTTCGGCATCGTGGAAGACCTTGATGTGCGCAACGCGAATCTCCTCCGGCTTCTCGTAGCCAATCCTGCCACCGGTGTTGTAGTTCTTTTGAAAGTTCGGCGAATTGAGCGGAGCGATGGTGAGCCGTAACCGCGCGCCCGCTGGAATCCTTCGCGCCATCCAGTAAAACTCGAAGGGTATCTCCACGATTTGATTCGGCTTCAACAGTTCCTGTTGGAACGTACTGTTACGGAATCGGGCGCGCCGGATGTCTTCGCCAAGTTTGAGCGTGGAACCGTCCGGCAGAACCATTAATACCTGCGCCCACAAGTCAAAATCGGGCGCGTCCGCCTCCACCAGCAACTTCAGGCGCATCTCCCCTGCTACTTCGGTATCCCGTTCAAAAGGCTCGGAGTGAAAGCTGATAGCTCGCTTTTGGAAACCGCGGAACTGGCTCTTCAGATCCTCTTTTTCAGCGTACTTGGCGAGTTCGAGTTCGGGTAGTTCGTGTGGATCATCCACAACCATGGCGGGCGGTTCCTGGCCAGTCGGGCTTTGCGAAAGCGAGCCAGAGTGGAATAGGTCCCTCGGCGTTCCCTCCGGGGCGGATAAGAACAAGTTCAAATCCTTTTTCGAGGATGCCGCTTCGAGGGTCTTGGCGTATCGCCACTCGTCTGCACCCATCATGAAGTATGCAACTCGGTCACGCAGAAATGCAGGTTTGGGCCCACGCCCCAGCACCCAGTCGTACCAGTCAGCGTGCAGGGCGTCCATGTCAATGATGGCGGCGTCGGGTATGGTTAAACCTTCGATCTCCTTAGTCGGTTTCTGCGTGCCACCATGGTCCCAGGGACCGATCACGAGATAATGCTGGCTCACGGCTGCTGCCGGAGCATCGTTGACGTGGCCGCGATAGTATCGCAGCGCTCCGCGCTGGTCGTCATCGAAATAGCCGGTTGCCGTCAGTACCGGGAAATTCATGCGAGCATAGTCTTGGGCTTTGGGTTCTGCCGCGAGATTAAAGGCTTCGTCGCCGAGGTGGTCCAGCCACATTTTCATGAACGAGAGCTTTTGGCCGCGATCGTCAGCCATCCACCAGTCGTCCTGAGCAATCCCGATGGCATCGTCGAGTTCCCGGAAGGGACGATAGGCAGCGTATTGTTCGAGCATCTTTCCCGCCCAGTAGCTTTGGTTTGCAATGAACCCTGTATTCAGCGAGCGGCCTGATGTGTAACCCAGGATCACCGCCGACCACGCCTGCGGAATTCCGTTCGTGTTGGGCACATCCCATCCCGGATAGATCGGCACGTAAGGCGCGATGGCCGCAAGGTGAGGCGGGTGCTGGGCGGCGGTGCGCCATTGCGTCATGCCGACGAATGAACCGCCAAACATCATGACATGTCCATCGCTCCAGGGCTGGGCCGCGATCCACTCCACAACGTCGTAGCCGTCGCGCCCAACCTGCAGGCCGAGATTGTCGCTCTTTACGCCGCCCGAGCGGCCGCGGCCGCGCACGTATACCTGCACGAAAACATAACCGCGCCGGGTGTAAGCAGCGACGTCGCTACGGCGGCCGCCATCAATGTCGTACTGAGTCAAGGTCAGCACTGCCGGCGCTTTTGCCTTGAGGTGGGAGGGTTTGAAAATCCACGCCTCGAGCTCGACACCGTCTCGCATCGGAATCATGCGGCTCATTTCGATGTCGTAGCCTGGCGCGAGCTCTTCAGCTCCAGCTGATGCGGCAGCCAGCAATACCGCCATCGCAACCAGTACCTTTGGCTTGATCGTTGGCCACCAGGGACGCAACGGATGGAGCTTCTTCGCTTGTTCTACTATTGCTTTCAGGACCGATCTCCTGCCCATTCTTCCTCCATTTGCTATTCGACTAAAGAACATTGTTTATGCTCAGATGGAAGCGCGTAAAGACAGCGCCGAGTGTTGATAGCCGCCAGGACTCGGTAATAGTAATCCGAATTGAATGGCGCGAGGAGACTGATCCGATTTCGTTTGCATTTCGATAAGCGTCGGTCGCCGCGTGTTCTTGACTCCGAGGATGCTGAGACGGACAACAAAGCCCGCATCGGCAATTCAGGCCCGGTAGCCAACTGATTATGCCGCCGCACGGTCGCGGCCGGGTGCGCGTCGAGATCGTGCCGGGTAAAAATCCTTAGCCATTTAAGGGCCCCTTCGCGGACAGTGGACGAAGAAAACAAAGGACAACGTAGATGAAGAGACTCTCAGATCACCTCTGCTCTCCAGTCGCGAGTGGATCGCAATCCGGAACCTGGCCGGCTGCTGGCACCCGATTACCCGTGCCTAGTCGGCAAGGGCTTACCGATGCTTTCGTCCACACGACGCCGTTAATGAGGACCAAACCTCTCTGCGGTGCACTCGATAGCTCGTTACCTCGTTACCCAGAGGGTTTGACACCCATATACTTCTAGGGCTATTCTTTCGCAATACCAAGATGTGTAGGGGTGAAAAACCCAATGGCTAAGAATGACCTACAGGGCAGTCTAGATCTCCTGGTTCTCAAGACCCTCTCACAGCGGATCAAACTACACGGTTACGGCATTGTTCTGCACATACAGCGGGCCTCCGATGAATTGCTCCAGGTGGAGGAAGGCTCGATCTATCCAGCCCTCCACCGGATGGAACAGAGTGGCTGGATTGCTTCCGAGTGGGGGATAACCGATACCAATCGGAAGGCAAAGTATTACAGGCTGACTCGCACTGGACACAAACAGTTGCAGGCGGCGGAAGAGAGCTTCGAGCAACTTGTAAGAGGAATTCGCGCCATCCTGCGTTATGCCTGAGGTGACATGATGAGGTTGATGCGACGGATTCTGAATTTGCGGCGTCGTCAGAAAGTCGATGCGGAGATCCAGGCGGAATTGCAGTCACATATCGAAATGGCGGTGGAGGACGACATCTGCCGAGGTATGTCCGAGCAGGAAGCACGGCGCGAAGCGATCCTCCGGTTGGGCAATCCCGTGGTCTTGCGCGAGAGTGTTGCTGATGAGGACATGTTCCTATCACTGAATAGTTTTTGTTCGGATGTTCTCTACGCATTCCGACAACTGCGCCGGGCCCCCTCGTTCTCGCTGCCGGCGATTCTGACGCTTGCAATCGGAATTGGAGCGAGCACAGCAGTTTTTTCACTGGTGCAGGGATTTCTCCTTCGCCCGCTGCCGTATCCGGAGGCAAGCCAACTGGTGGTGGTTTGGGAACAACTTCGGGTGCTTGGCATCGATAGATTCCCGGCCCCGATCGGCGATTTCGTGGACTACCAAAGTAGCAACCGAGTGTTCGACGACATGGGAGCAGTCGAAGATGCACATTTCGTGTTACGTGCTGGTGACTATCCCGAGAGAATTTTCGCAGTGCGAGCGACAGCGAACATCTTCTCAATGATGGGGCTACGCGCGGCGCTAGGGAGGACGCTGTCGGCATCGGAAAACCAACCAGGGCACGAAAATGTTGTTGTTCTGAGCGATGCGCTATGGCGGGAGCGATTCGGAACTGATCGCTCAATCCTAGGGAAAGACATC
Source organism: Terriglobales bacterium (assembly GCA_035622175.1). Lineage (GTDB taxonomy): Bacteria > Acidobacteriota > Terriglobia > Terriglobales > Acidobacteriaceae > JAFAGX01. The sequence goes on from DASPVV010000194.1 coordinate 6,302, forward strand.
ATTCTCGATGGAAAAAACTACCAAGTCGTAGGCGTGCTAGCGCGCAATGCTCAGTTCAGTCTTGGATATCCGCAGACGCCGGACGTTTGGGTACCCCTGCCATTGGTTACGGACCCAGCGCGGAATACCGGGCAGTTAGAGATGGTTGCGCGCCTACGGACGGCGATGCCGCTCCAGCAGGCCCAACGGCAGATGGACCTCCTTGCAGCGCGACTGGAACGCGAATACCACATCCAGATGGGACCGCATGGGGAGGATCCGGGCTATGGAGTTCGAGTGGTGCCGCTGCATCAGGAACTGGCGGGGAACGTTCGTGAGCCACTGCTTATCATGCTGGGGGCAGCGATGCTGATCTTCCTGATTGCTTGCGTGAATATCGCCAATTTGATGCTAAGCCATGGTGTCAGCCGGGAGCGGGAGTTTGCGATTCGCATCTCTCTGGGGGCGGGGAGCGTGAGATTGGTGAGGTTAGTGGTAACCGAAGCCATCGCTATAGCGTTAGCGGGCATGACGCTCGGCATAGGCGTCGCTTGGGTGGCTTCGGCACTGCTCGTTAATCTGAGCCCCTATGAAATGGCAAGGTTCTTCGGGGTGTCTTTGGATGCGAAGGTACTTGGATATGCCGCCGGACTCGGGCTGGTCGCCATGATGCTGTTCGGGTTCATGCCGGGGCTGCTGATAGTTCGTCGAGCACGTTCCGTTGCCGCGCGAACCAGGCACCAGGTTTTGAGCGAAAGGCGTGGCGGGAGCCTACGATCGATTCTGGTCGTGATGGAAACTGCTTTGTCGGTAACGCTTGCGCTCGGAGCAGGGATGCTTATTCACAGCTTT
>DASPVV010000195.1:0-4653 GCA_035622175.1 Terriglobales bacterium
CTAGACTTCGGGTTGGCGAAGCTTGCACCCGAATCGGCGGCATTGGGACAATCCCAGGTTGACAATTCTCCGGAGCAGGCCGACGCGCAGCGGCAAGTACACAAGGGCATTCGAGGATCAGATCTTTCTCTTACGTTGACCGGCTCGTCGATGGGGACGGCCGGGTACATGTCACCGGAACAGGTTCGGGGCGAGAACTTGGATGTCAGGACGGATTTGTTCTCCTTTGGTCTTGTGCTTTATGAAATGGCTGCGGGACAGCGAGCGCTCACTGGAGAAACCGCGTCCATACTTCAAACGGCAATCCTGAGCCATACGTGCACACCTGTTCGGCAGCTAAATCCTGAAGTTCCACCAAGACTGGAAAGGATCATCAGTAAAGCCTTAGAGAAAGATCGCCGTGTGCGGTACCAGTCGGCGGCCGAGATCCTGGCCGACCTGAGGGACTTGAGGGAGTCGTGCCGGTCTTCTCCATTCCGAGCCGCGATACAAAAGCGGCGGCTTCTAGCGCCGGGTTCTGCGTTCGCAATTGGCACCCCGTCAGTGTCCGTTTATTGGCTTTCGTTGGGAATGATTGCGATCGCTGCGATGATTGGCGGCGGGCTGTACTGGCGGTCCCAACGAACGGCAAAGCTCACCGAAAAAGACAGCATCGTAATAGCGGAATTCGCCAACACTACCGGCGATTCGGTCTTCGACAGCACTCTGCGGCAGGGCCTCTCGGCGCAACTGGAGCAGTCACTGTTTCTGAACCTGCTCTCCGACCAGCGCACCGGGGAGGCGATGGCGCTGATGGGCCAGCCTAAAGACGCGCGCCTGACCAAGGAGTTGGCGCTGGAGGTCTGCCAGCGTACGGGGAGCGCGGCGGTTCTGGATGGGTCGATCTCTCAAGTGGGCACGCAGTATTTTCTGGTTCTCAAGGCGATCAATTGCACGAATGGCGAATCTCTGGCCAGTGCGGAAGCGCAGGCCAGGGATAACAACCACGTTCTCGGCGCCTTGGGAACAATAGCCTCCGAAATTCGCGCGAAACTGGGCGAGTCACTGGCTTCCGTGCGGAAATATGACGCGCGACCGGAAGACGTGACCACGCCGTCGCTCGAGGCGTTGCAGGCGTACAGCCTGGGCATTCTAGCTCGGCATGGCGATCTCTCTCCCTCCATCCCATTGTTTCAGCGTGCCGTTGACCTGGATCACAACTTTGCCATGGCGTATGCGCAATTGGGGGCGGTTTACTTCAACCTAGGTGAGTTTGTCCGGGCGTCGGAAAATCTCCGCAAGGCGTACCAACTTCGCGGGCAAGTGAGCGAGCGCGAGAAGTTCTACATTGCTTCGAGATACGATGAAATCGTCACCGAAGATCAGGAGGCAGCGCGCAAGGACTTCGAATTGTGGCAGCAGATTTACCCACGCGATGTCCAGGCGCCTGCAGGTTTGGCCGTTGTTGAAGCCTATTGCGGCCATTGGGATCAGTTCCTAGCCCTGACCCAGAAAGCGAACGAACTGTTGGGCCACCCGACAGAACCCGAGTCGAATCTGGTCTTCGCGTATATATACGTCAACCGGTTGGACCAGGCGAAGGCGCTGTCACGGGAAGGGACCCAAGTGCGGGACTCGCCCCTCTATCACCTTGGTCTGTACACGATTGCTTTTCTGCAGCGCGATGTCGAGAGCATGCGTCGGGAAGCCGCTGACATCATGGGCAAGCCCGGGTGGGCCGGCCAGATATTCCAGTTGGAGTCCGACACTGCTGCCTATAGCGGGCAATACGTTAAGGCGCGGGAGTTGACGCTCCGTGCGGACGATTCTGCCCAACGTACCGACAAGAAAGAGAATGCCGCGGAATACGAGGCGGAAGCTGCCGTGCGCGAGGCTCTGGTGGGCAACACAGCCCGGGCAAAACAGCAGGCGAAGGCGGCGCTCGCACTCTCGAATGGCAGGGAGGTCGAGGCCATTTCGGCCATTGCGCTGGCTCTGGCAGGAGACTCAATGCAAGCCACGCGCCTGGCCAACGACTTGGATAAACGCTACCCGGAGAATACTATCCTGCATTCGAGCTTTCAGCCGATGATTCATGCGGCCATCGGCACCAGGAGTGGAAACGCCGGTAAGGCCATCAAGGATCTCGCGTTGGCTATGCCGTACGAGTTGGGGCAGACGGATTTGAACCTGGGGTTCAGTCTTTACCCGGTTTACCTGCGGGGCGAGGCGTTCTTGGCGGCGAAGCAAGGCAACGCCGCTGCGGCTGAGTTCCAGAAGATCCTCGACCACCCCGGCGTCGTCCAGAACGAGCCTATTGGAGCACTGGCGCATCTGGGAGTGGCTCGGGCCAATGCTTTGGAGTCTAGAACTTCGCAAGGACCAGGGCAGGGAGCGGACGCCGATGCCGCCCGCGTCCGGGCGCTCGCCGCCTACAAAGATTTCCTCGCTCTCTGGAAAGACGCCGACCCGGACATTCCTATTCTGAAGCAAGCCAAAGCCGAGTACGCCAAGTGCGTGCTGAGCAGCACGTCGTCCGGGAGGGTTCAAGTCCCTCTGGCGCCCAAATGAGGGGCGCTATATCCAAAAGCGGGGGTAACTCCTCGCTGGCCGAAGAAAGCAGAAGGTATGCAGACGTCTAACCGGGCACAAAGGCGAAAGCTGGATACAGCCAAGGCGAAGCTAGAGCCACTGCCGGTAGTACTTCGGAGGGCAGGGTGTCCACCGTGAGGTGGGATCCGAAGGGCATGAGGAGAAGTACCGGGCCGTAATCAAGGGGAAACCCGTGATGAACCGGTCGACCAAAGGTGGGGCAAGGTCGAGTCTGCGCTTGGAAGACGAAGGCGTTCTTATTCACCCGCTGCAACAAGGTGATTGCGGGCGGCACGGTACGGAAGGACAACGCGTGACCTCAGGAGAACTGGCAGAGTCCCCGGGTGGCACCGGAGTAAGCGGACCTATAAGCGAAAGCGAAGTGGCGAGCGATGCTCTGCCAGTGGTCGGACGGCTGAATAGTACCTACGAAGCGCGGTGAAAGCCGCGTGACCGGGCAACCGGCGACAGAAGTGGGTCGGGGAAGGCAGCCGGCGAAGGTGGTCGGGACGAGAAAGGAAACCAGATGAGTAAGGATGAGAGAGGTCGGAACAGTTCCTTCAGAGAAAAACCCGTACGCTCTCGTCTGAGGAGACTGGCGGATTGGATCAACCCGACGGGTGTCAAGAAGGTCCATTCATTAATTGATCGGGTTGCTCCACGGTCAGCCCGGGCCGGTACCTGGTTGAGTTGATTCCTTCTTTGGCATCCCGGAAGCTTGCCTCTTCGTGAAAGCCGTGTGCAGGAGATCTGCATGCACGGTTTGAGCGGCGGACGGTGGCCAGCGTCGGGGAAATCCGATGCGCGACCTCCGACCCGACTGCGATAGCCCGAGTTTAGGCTTCCGTCAATGGGCTGGCATCGGTTCGATCACCCCATGTACTCGGAAACGGGAATGAAAATGTCAGATTCCTGACCCCGTTGAGCGAGGGAGTGGCTCTGACCTGATTCGCAAGTAATTGTTCCCCAGGTGGGTCAGCACATTCTAACGTTCCGGCGAAAGCCGGATGTGCGCTAAACAGAAGCAAAAGAATTACAGTGATATTGGCAGCAGTATCACCCTTTGCAAGTAATTTCATAAATTCCACTGTCCGGCAGTTTGATCGGGATACTCCGCCGCATTCTGAAGAGGGCGAGGCGCTGGCATTTTGTAGAGGACGAAATCCCACACCTCCCAGAGAGGCGGGACATCGGGCGGGCGTTGCAGCCAGAAGAGAAACTGCACCTTCTCAAATTGGCCGAGTCCAAACCGGAGTGGGAAACTGCATACCTTGCCTCGGTAGTTGCCCTCAACACTACGATGCGCGGATAAGCGAAATCAAGCAACTGAGATGGCGTGATATAGACCTTATGGATCGCAGCTTGACGATTCGGCGCTCAAAAACGCTGGCTGGTGAAAGGCTGATCCCGCTAAACCCACAAGCGTATGGCGCCATTATGAGGCTCAGAGAACGTGCCCAAAGCCTTTTCGGGACAGATTTACAGCTGGACTGGCACGTTTTTCCCAGCGCCGAAGGTTATTCAAAACCCGACCCAACGAGACCGATGAGCGGCTGGCGATCCGCATGGAAAAGTTTGACTTGCGCCGTGAGCTGCCCAGCTTGCGGAGAACTACAGAGTCCGTCCCAGACCTGCTGTAACGCCGAATGTGGCGCAGACATCAAGAAGGTTAAGAAGCTCCCTTGCAGGATTACGTTTTCACGATCTTCGTCACCATGCCATAACTGAGTTGGCAGAGTCCCAGGCCAGTGATCGAACGATCATGTCAATCGCAGGACACGTCTCCCAGCGGATGTTGGCTCACTATTCTCATGTCCGAATCGAAGCGAAGCGGAAAGCACTCGACGCTCTTGCGGAGGGCACAAAATTGAAGGGTTACGTCACAAGGCACGTCACAAAACAGGCTGAAGGAGCCATCCTCAATTCGCAAACTACTGAAAGGAATGGCGGGGACGACGGGACTCGAACCCGCGGCCTCTGCCGTGACAGGGCAGCGTTCTAACCAACTGAACTACGTCCCCTTCTGTGTTTTCACGAAGTTTGCTACAAACCCGCGCATTTAGTGGCTTTCCACGTTGTCAA
>DASPVV010000196.1:0-41195 GCA_035622175.1 Terriglobales bacterium
TTTCCTGTGGCTATCAGGACCATGCCGACCACAATGGAGCCGTCAACATAATGGCTCGGAGCGAGCCATCATTCGATAACATCAGTGCAGTAAGGCTGGCGTAGAGTGAGAATCCTCGCCCTTTAGGGCGGGGAGGTTCAAAGGAGATTCACAACTAATCCGTCGTCGCTGGGTTCCTATGGTAGGAAGCATTCATTCGCCTGCAAGCTTTCGAAGTAAGTACTGGAAGTGCGCGTTGTTGCACGCGGCCAAGCGCACCACCGCGGACGCGAAGAAATCAGTGCCTATACGCAAGAACAAATTACACCTCTTGCCAATCATTGTTGCCTTCGTCGGCCTCGCCGTCGCCCAAGATGGCCCGACGCTGAAGCGGCCCGACCCTGCCGCCGGGGCCTCCGACTCCGCCGCCACGATTTCCGTCAAGGTCAAAGTCGTCAATGTCCTCGCCACCGTGCGGGACAAGAGCGGCAAAATCGTCAACGATCTTAACAAAGACGACTTCACCCTCAGCGAAGATGGCCGTTCGCAGTCCATCCATTACTTCACCCGTGAGACTGATCTTCCTTTGACGCTAGGCCTTCTCGTCGACACCAGCATGAGCCAGCGCCGCGTCCTCGATCAGGAACGTAGCGCGAGCCACAGCTTTCTTGATCAGATGGTCCGCGAGGATCGCGACAAGGCTTTCATCATTCATTTCGATCGTGAGGTCGAGTTGTTGCAGGATCTGACCCCTTCGCACCAGAAGCTGGAACAGGCTTTGGGGCTCCTGCAGACTCCGCAGTACACTCCGACCGGCGGAGGTGGGGGCGGCAGCAGTGGTGGTGGTGGAGGTGGAAACTGGCCTGGCGGCGGCTCCGGCCGCCACGGCGGTCATCACGGCGGTGGCACCATGCTCTACGACGCCGTCTATCTCGCCTCGAACGAGCTGATGCAGAAGCAGGAAGGCCGCAAGGCGCTCGTCCTTCTCACCGACGGTGTTGACACGGGCAGCAAAGAGAGTCTTGACTCGGCCATCGAGTCCGCCCAGCGCGCTAACACGGTCGTCTATTCGATCCTCTTTAAGGATGACGAGGCTTATGGACACAGTGGCGGCGGCTTCGGTTTCCCGGGTGGCGGGTGGCCTGGGGGCGGGCATGGCGGCCATCAGCGATATCCCGAGCAGCGTCCTGACGGGAAGAAGGTCCTCGAGCGCGTCTCCACAGAAACCGGCGGACGCATGTTCGAAGTTTCAAAAAAACAACCCATCGACCAGATCTACTCCCAGATCGCCAGCGAACTGCGCAATCAGTACAACCTCGGGTACACCCCCGATAGGGCGGGCACGAATGACTCCAGCTATCACAAGATCCAGGTCGCGGCAAAGCGGAAGGACCTGATCGTCCAGGCGCGGGAGGGATACTACAGCGACAGCGACAAATGACATTCGCCCTTTCCGCAGGGAAGGGATACGGCTGGCTCAGCGCATCTGCCGGTCCGCATAACCCAACCTACCCCCGTCCGGGCGGTGGCCTTTAGCAGCTAGAATGATTCTGCCGACAAGCGCCTCGTGCGCCTCGCTTGCGCACTTTCCACGGGATCAAAATCGCAGGCGCCACGAAGATTTCTCCCTGAGAACATACCGGTCCAGGCAGCCTGGCGGCGGTTCCGTCTCTCTAAACCACCCAGTTCCGGGCTGGGCAGAGAGTGCCAACCGCAGATTCTAGTGCGAGGCGACATGCACCGGTGTCGCCCCCCCCGCCGTGATCGACCGCTTCCTTCGGGGCTGAGTTACCACGCGCATGAGATTCTTGCCCAGGATTGCCGAGGCCGAGACGACTCCACCGAAGAGAGCTCCGGTCACCCCAAGCGAGGTCACGTCCTGACCGGTGAGGAAAAGATTTTGAATGGAAGTGTGGGGCGTCAGCCCGCGGGTGCGAAAGCGGTCCGGCGTGGCCGCCAACCCGTACGCTTCGCCGCGTTCGTAGTTCATGAAGTGTTGCGCGGTCAGCGGGGTCGAAAGCTCCGCATAGTCGATCTTTCCTCGGACCGCCGGAACATGCTTTTCGAGTTCACTCTCGAGACGAGCGGCAAGCTCTCGTTTCAATTCGTCGTACTCAGCGCCCCGCCTCTTCCAGCGCGTAAGTTCCCACCGTCGAAACCAGTCATAGGATGCCAGTGTGACCACTTCGATGGTGGCGCGCCCGGGATATCGCGCGCTAAAGTCTGGATCCTTGGCCGAGGGGAAGGAGATGAATAACACAGGAAATTCCGCGGATGGATTCTCCAAGAAATGCTTGACGTTCCGGTCGTGGTCGAACGACGGGTGGATCCAAAGGTTCGTGCCGCTCAGGCCCAACTCAGCCGCACTCTGCTTCACGCCGACGTACAGAGTCAGATACGCCATGGATGCCGGAATGTGCCGCAAGGCTTCCGAGATCGGCTGCGAATCGCGCACCAGACGATGGAAGGTAGTTCGCAACCCGGCATCGCTAATGAGCAACGGTGCATAGAGCGTCCGCCCGTCTGCCATACGCACGCCTACAGCTTTTCGATTCTCGACGAGAATCTCCACCACCTCGGCGCTCACCGCGATCTGGCCACCCGCTCGCTCAATGGCAGGCGCAATGGTTTCGGCAATCCGCGAAGCGCCGCCCACCGGATAGCTCGCGCCATCAAAGTAATGGGCGGCGATGATGGCATGGGCACCGAAGCTGCTCTCCGCCGGGGGTAGTCCGTAATCAGCCCACTGCGCCGTGAGCACTCCGATTAACTCCTGGTTGCGGGTGAATTCCCGTAGAACCTCGAGAGTTGTGCGGTCCGCCCAACCTAAGAACCACGAGCGCATCATTCCTCCCACCATCCAGGAAACGGCCCGGGGAATGGCTTTCTCCGCAAAATATGGGCCGCTCGCCCGGCGGGCCGACGTCACGGCTTTGAAATAACGATCGATGGCCGGCTCTTCTTGCGGGAAGTAGCCGACCAAGCGGTCCCGCAGCCTGCCTTTGCCGGTGGGGAAGTCGAATGTACTGCCGGCGATCATGGTCCGGTCGTAGACGTCCGGCAGCGGTTGCCACTGTAATTGCTGATCGCTCAAATAATCGAAGGCGGCTCGCACCGGCGACCGCGGGTCTTCACACTCGCCGATATAGTGAAGACCGACATCCCATGCGTACCCGGGACGGTCGAAGCTATGGGTATACCCTCCGGCCGTGTAGTGCCGCTCGAGCACCAGGACCTTCTTTCCTGCTTCCTTCGCCAGCAGGGCAGCCGCGGTCAATCCCCCGATTCCCGAGCCGATCACCAGGGCGTCCCAGCCTTCTTCCTTCAGTTGCTTGTAGGCGAGCATGGCCTACCTCCCAAGAGGGTCACGATAACCTGTATAGACTCTATTCTTTAATGTTGTCAGTGTCAACATAGTCTGCTATAAGACTAAAGGTGCGGCGAAAATCCTCTTACCATCACGAGAACCTGAAGGAACACTTGCTCAACGCCGCGGTTCGCCTGATCGCTGAGGTGGGCACGGAAGCCTTCACCTTACGAGAGGTGGCACGTCGCGCTGGTGTTTCGCACAACGCGCCCTACCGCCACTTTGAAGACAAGCATGATCTGCTGTCTGCCGTCGCAGCGCAGGGCTTTGAGCGGTTAACCGCCTCCATGCGCCGAGCTATGGCGCAAGCCCGTAATGCCGAAGATCGCCTCCGGCTGTGCGGTCGTGGTTATGTGCAGTTTGGGTTGCGCTGGCCCCAACACCTGCGCGTGATGTTCGATTTGAGCGAAGCGGAGAAGATCAGTCCCGAATGCAAACGGGCGGGTGACCGCGCCTTTCAGACGTTGCTCGATTGCGTCGTCGGGTTGCAGGCGGAAGGGGGCCTGCCGCCAGGAAACCCTCGCACCTTCGCGATCATTGCCTGGTCGTCCGTGCACGGTTTCGCAAAACTCGCGATCGCCGGACGCTTGCCTTTCCCTCAATCGCAGGCGCTCGACTTCCTGAATCTGATGGCAGTGGTCCTGAAGGAAGGCATGCTTCGGCTCCCGGGCGGCTCTCGTGCGCCGCGCTGAAGGTGGCCGATCAGAGAAGCAGTGGTAACTCGGTGCTCCAGAGTCTACCGTATGCCTCGGAATGCGCCCATGCAGGCTCATTCGCCAACTTTGGTGAAGTGTGTTCGCACCAGCTGGGTTTGTGGGTAAGTGATTGATTCAGAAATGTGATCGACGGTTGTCGGGCGGTGAGTTCTAGTCTCCGATCAGGACATCGCCGAGGGAACTGGTGGGCCGGTGACACCCTGGGGATTACCACCTAGCATGCCAATCTCCAATCCCCACACGCTGGCGCTGGCACTAACGTGTTAGCGCGGTGACAACGGCAAAAGCCATAATAGCTAAGGCCAAACCGAGCCGGTAAACGCATGGACTGGTAAACGCAGTGCGCGGCGATGACAGTTTGGCCAAATTTTTTTGTTCGCTTCGTGAGCATGGAGTCGCCAGCTGGGACTGGCACTTGGATCGATCCAGATCGATGCCATCGCCGGGTGCCAGGCAACCTGTTTTTGCATCCAAGAATCGCTCCCGCCTCGAACCAGGCTGGCTTCAAGGCGACCAAAATCGAGTCACAGAGATTTCGGGTCTTACCCTCGGCTGCCCACCGCTATCGCTGACGAGCGCGTGCCCTGCGGTAGTCGTCTGCATTGGTTCGATAACATGCGAGCGTACTCTGACGCTGCTGCGAAGACTTGGCACTCAGTTGAAGTCGAGCGGCCTGGGGCCAGCCTCTGGTATTTGCCGGGGTTACCATTTGCCGGAGAGGCTCGTCACAACTCGGATCTCGCGTGGCCCGCAGGTTATCAATGGTTGGGTAATTCGGACCAAGGTCGGAAAGCCGCGGCTGGTAAGGGAGAAAATCGTAGACCAGCTTGATGAGCCGGGATTGGTGCCGGGTGAGCCGCTCTTCGGCGATGAAGACCTCGAAGTTCGAAAAATACGAAGAGCCGGGGAGAACCAAGGCAGGCCCGATAAAATTCACGTTGAGCTCGCTTGCATTCGAGACCACGTTCGGGTCTACCGAAGTTTCCTCCTCGCTGTTTGTGATCTCCCCCGGCAACAATCCACCCGGGAGACCGCTCGCCAGCATAGGCTGTCCTCCGCTCTTCGTGCTAGCCGCGTTTGGGGCCGCCATCGGAGGCGCGATTGGGGTGGCAGAGGGACGGAGTGAACTCATGCTCCGACCGCCGGGCTGCCCCAGACTCTGGATCGAAGGCGCAGGTGGTACGGCGGAGGTGGCGAGGCCGCCTCCATTGCCCCGAGCGTAGCTGCTTCCACCCTGAAGCTGGGGGGCAGGCGGCACGACTGCGGCGCCAGTGTCGGCCAAGGAAGTCCCGCCCCGGGCGCCGGGATGCCCCACAGTCTCGATGGAAGGCGGAGGTGGCACGGCGGCGGCACTGGCGAGGCCGCCTCCATTGCCCCGAGCGTAACCGCTTCCACTCTGAATCTGGGGAGCAGGCGGCACGACTGCTGCGCCCGTGTCGGCCAAGGAAGTCCCGCTCCGGGCGCCAGGCTGCCCCAGAGTCTCGATCGAAGGCGGAGGTGGCACGGCGGCACTGGCGAGGCCGCCAGCATTGCGCCGCGTGTAGCTGTTTCCACTTTGAAGCTGGGGCGCAGGCGGCACGACTTCGGCGCCGGTGGCGAGTGACGAACTCGGGTTCTGGCCGCCCGAATGCCCAAGACCGCCAACCGGGGGTGGAGGAGGCACGATTACGGATCGAACCTGGGGAAGGGTTGTCAGATAGCTGGTGAGGCGCTGAAGCCAGGGCGCAGGCGGCACAACTTGCGTACCGGCAGCTGGCATTGAACTCACGCGTTGCCGAGAATTTCCCACCCCCCGAACCGACGGCGGAGGTGGCACGACTGAGGTTGCCGTCCGGTCCTGAGTCGCCTGTGCCCGTATCGAAAGCGAGCTTAGAGGAGGCAGGGCTACGTCGGGCGCCGGCCTGACAATCTCCAAGTGGCCGAGGCTGATCTCGGCCGTCTGACGAATGGAAGGATGGACAGAAGGCGCCGGTTCAACGACTGCGGGTGTCGCCAGCGCGAGGTCTTTGGTTCGCGACACACCCGAGACGTCCGGCGGCGGCGCAACCACGCCAACGGTCGGGCCCGGGGTACGCCGCAGATTTCCGGTCGTCGCCGAAAATGGCACGGCGGGCACGGTCGCATCCGAGGCGGCGATAATTGTGAGCAGTCGCAATTCGTGTTTTAGTTCGATCTTGGGCGGTGTGATCGACGCCTCGGTCGGCCGCGGCGAGTCCCGCCGCACGGAGATGACCGGCTGGCGGTCGACTGCGGAGCGTGGCGCCTGCCGAGACGATAGCCCACCTTCCCTGCTCCCATGGCGCAAGTACTTCCGCGGTAAGTGGTAAATAATGTCCGAGCGATTCAAGGCTAGCAGGCTGTGGCGCAACATGGGCCGCTGCGATAGTCCTAATTCAACCAGCGCCAAGGCGGCGACCATCATGACGTGCAACAGCATCGATTGACCAAATCGATCCCAAGGTACTTGCGAAGGCACCAAAACATCCGGCCAAAAGGTTGCTGGACGCGAAGTCAGGTTGAGGGGTGCGGCCTGAGGGGGGAACAGAAGGTCAATCAGGTTGCCGTAGAAAACGCAGTGGGCCGGTTCCAGTTGGAGCAGCAGTTTCGGCGCTCTGGAAAGGATAGGCACAGGCGTCTGAGGATCGGGAGTTCGGGCCGGCGTGGTCTTTGAGGAAGACGGGGCCAGGAATACAGTTTCCGCCAGATGCTCAACGATCGCGGCATCGCTATCCTGAAAGGCGAATCGCTGGGCAGAGTAAACTTCCAAAAGACCAACGACCTCGCCCCCCAAGCGGATGGGTGCTGCCAGCATCGAGTGGATATTCAATCGGCGGCAGCTTGCGGCATCAACCCGGGGGTCGGTGTCCACATTGTCGCAGCGCAGAACCGAGCCGGCACGGACACATTCTCCCGAAAAACCAGTGCTGATATCCACCCGAGAGCCGAGCGTAGGGGCGTTTCCCACACTGGCGCGGCAAATCATCGATCCCTTATGGGCGAGTGCGATGGCGGCGCCACTGCTGCGGGTCAGCATCCGGGCGCGCTGGCTGACCAATTGTAGCATGGCAGTCGGATCTCCACCGTCGGCTTGCCACACAGGTTGCATGGGCGCTGGCGTCTCCTAGCTCGACAAACCCTTCATAGGACGCGGCTTGGCCTCTTTGCCTAGCCGGTTGAGGCGGAGTCTACCGGCTCCAGCCCGAAGCCGATCACAGGAGAGGTTGGTTTTGCCCTCTCTCCCGGAGAATGATCGGGCTTCCGATATTTGGCTTGATGGTAGCTTGATCAGCGGAGGCGGTTGAAGCCGGAAGGCCCAAGGCGATGTAACGAAAGTAATACGCAAGGAGGGTTACGGAGGCGGTCTCCCAGTCTTGATCGCGTGTCATCGGCAGACAGGTTCGGCAACTCATCGCCAGCCTGCGCCCGCTGCCGATGGATGAGTTGCGGGAAGCCATGAGGCACTTCCGAGGAGGGTTCCGAGAGGAAGTAACGTTCGTGGCTGGAAGCCTCGATGACCTCTCGATGGTCGGTGCTGGTGAGAATCAGGAGGGGTCGGTTCTCGCGCGAACCGAGGCTTTGCGCGTTCTGTCTGGCCACGACTATAATTCATCCCATCCGGTCGTGAGCTTAGGCGAACGGAAGGTCCGGACTGCCATCAGTCCCAGTCGAGGAAGAGAAGAGGAGCAATCCCGATGTCCGCACCCAGCCGGCGCCCGGAGATCCGGCGTCGCCGTACGCGCAAGGAAAAGGCTGATAAGTTACGCAAGCGGTACGCTGTAGCATCGTCGGAAACCGACCGCAAGCGTCTGGCAGAAAAGCTTCGGCGCCTGGGCCTGGCGTCGCCTGGAATTCCGCTGCTGAAGAATGCCTGAAGCGGTACCCGGCAAATTCTTTGGCCGGGCTTCCCGACTGCGGAGGGCCCTGCGGATCCCCGAGGCGGAACTTCAGGCCACGCTGTGAATTCCGGCTCGAACCTGAACCCCGGTTGCAACCTCCTCGTACACTTCCAGAATGCGTTGCGCCGAGGCATCCCAAGAAAACTTCTTGACCTGCTCGTATCCGCGTTGGCGAATCTTGTCGCGTACCGACTGATCGAGCAGCACCCGGTGCAGCGCCCGCATAATCTCAAAGACGTTTTCCGGGTTCACCAGCACGGCCGCGTTGCCGACTACTTCCGGAAGGGAAGAGATATTCGAGGTCACGACCGGCGTGCCCAGAGCCATGGCTTCGAGCGGGGGCAGCCCAAACCCCTCATAGAGCGAGGGAAACACGAAGACTTTGGCGGCGTTGTAAAACAATCGTAGCATCTCAATCGGGACGAATCCCATGAAGCGGACGTCGTTCTGGACACCACTGCGGATGACCGTGCGGCGAAGATCCGGATGCTTCGACAATTCGTCACCGATGATGATCAGCTTGAGGTCGGCATACTGGGGCGGGGACCGCTTTTCCAGTTGCGCCTTGAGGGCGGAGAAGGCTTCGATGATCCGCACCAGGTTTTTGTGCGGGCTGATGCGGCCGGCGTAGAGCAGAAAGGGATAACTTACCAAGTAACGTTCTGCCAGGATTTGGCGATCGGCCTCGGTGGCCTGGCCGCGGAGAAAACGCTCGTCGATGGCGTTGTAAACCACCTCGATGCGCTGGCTGGGAATGGCAAACAACTTCTCGATCTCACTCTTGGTGAACTTGGAAACCGCCAAAATGCGCTTCGCCCCTCGCAGGACATGACGGGTGAAATGGAAGTGCAACAAACGCTTCACACTCGATCCCTCCCCCGCCCCATACATGTGCTCGAGCACGTCGTGTACGGTCATGACATAGGGGCACGGCAGATTGCGCGGGATGGAGAAAAGGTGGGGGATGTGCGTAATGTCGCAATTCCATCGCTTGATCACAGCGCGGCAATCCAGGTAGCCCTTGGGCGTCCTCTCCGTTCCGACCAGAGGAACGCATTGGAAGTTCGCGGGCAGGGGGCCAATCTCGGCTGCCTCCTGCGGTGATCCGAGCAGCAAGTACTGATTGTCGTGGTCGGCCCGGGCGAGCGCACGCACCACATTTCGGGTATACGTGCCCACGCCAAACTCGGTGATGCGACGAATATCAATCGCGACTTTCACGGAATCATGGAAGCCACGGGGCAGAGCCCGCCGGGCGGCCAGAAACGCCCGCGCACCCTACCCCCTCTCTCCGGGCTAGGCCCTAGCTTCGGCTGGTACCTTGGCCCTACGTTCCGGGTAGAGCGGAAATGCCTCGGCCAGAGCCATAATCGCGCTGCGGATCTTGGCCAGAATAGCATTGTCGGTTCGCTGGTGGAGAGCTTCAGAGATCCAGCGACCAATCTGCCTCATGTCTGTCTCCTTCATTCCCCGTGTGGTCAGGGCGGGGGTGCCGATGCGGATGCCGCTTGGCTTCAGGGGGGGATTGGTGTCGAACGGAATGGCGTTCTTGTTGACCGTGATTCCAGCCAGATCGAGCGCCCGCTCCGCCTCGCTGCCCAGCATGCCTTGGGAGAATACGTCGACCAGCATCAGGTGGGTGTCGGTCCCTCCCGAGATCAGACGAAAGCCCTCGGCGGCCAACGTCTCGGCCAGCACTTTCGCATTGGCCACAACTTGCCGTGCATAGTCGCGAAAATTGGGCTGCAAGGCCTCCTCGAAGCAGACGGCCTTGGCGGCAATGACGTGTACCAGAGGTCCTCCTTGCAGACCGGGGAACACTACCTTGTCAATGGCGGCGGCGTGCTCTTGTTTCGATAGAATCATTCCCGCCCGCGGACCGCGCAGCGTCTTATGGGTCGTCGAAGTCACGATTTGAGCGTGGGGCAGCGGGGAAGGGTGGACGCCACCGGCCACGAGTCCTGCGAAGTGCGCCATGTCAACCAAGTAGAGGGCCCCGACCCGATCGGCAATCCGTCGCATGCGGCCAAAATCGATGATGCGCGGATAGGCGCTGCCGCCCCCGATGATGAGCTTGGGCCGCTCCTTCTCGGCGAGCTTTTCGAGATCGTCATAATCAATGGTTTCGGTCTCCTTGGTCACACCGTAAGGCACGACGTGGTACGTCTTGCCGGAAAAGTTCAGGTGATGACCGTGGGTGAGGTGTCCGCCGTGGGCCAGGTTGAGACCAAGGATTGTGTCCCCCGGCTGCAGGACCGCGGCATAGGCTGCCATGTTGGCTTGGGAGCCGGAGTGGGGCTGCACGTTAGCGTGCTCGGCTGCAAAAAGCTTTTTGGCGCGTTCACGCGCCAGATTCTCCACCACGTCGGCGAACTCACAGCCACCGTAGTACCTCTTGCCGGGGTAGCCTTCGGCATACTTGTTGGTGAACACAGATCCCATGGCCTCGAGCACGGCCTCACTCACGAAGTTTTCTGAGGCAATCAATTCCAGGCCTTCGTGCTGGCGCTGGGTCTCGTTTGCAATCGCGCCGGCGATTTCCGGATCGACCCGCTCGAGCGGACGGGAGCTGCGGTTTTCTGTCGTCATCCTTCTCTCCCTGCGACTTGCCGAAAAACTAGCGTCGGCCGGCCCACCCGGCGTGGGTCAGGCCTGACCGCGCTCATAAACATCGGCATCGTAGCGTTCCATGTAGGTTTCTGGCCACTTGGGGGAAGTGAAACCGAATTGCGCGTACAACCCATGAGCATCGCCAGTAACCAGGCTCCAGCGCCGGAGCCGCTGCAGACGCGGATGATCGAGGATGGATTCGATCATCCATTTTCCCAGGCCCCGGCCACGAAAGGACGGGAGCACGAAGACGTCGGCAAGGTAAGCATAGGTGGCGAAGTCGGAAATCACCCGCGCAAACGCCACTTGCTGGCCACAGCGATAAATACCGACGCACCATGAATTGGCCAGCGATCGAGCGACGGTCTCCCGTGGGATGCCTTTCGCCCAATACGATTCGCGCAAGAAGCCGTGAATGACCGCCAAGTCGAGGCGCCGGGGATCGGTACTGAGCAGGAAGTCATCCCTGCGAAGTTCCATCACAGGCTCGGATCGGCGGTCCGGGGTCATAAGAACAGGAGCGTAATTCATTCTAACCAAGCCGCGAGCGGTTTGGCAGTGGGGAGCTGCCACCACGGAACGACCCCTGAGCCTAGCTGTCAAATGCGGTACGCATGAACGAGGCGATTTGCCAGCCGTCGATGTACTTAAACGGGGTCTCGCCGGTCGTGTAATGGCCGCAAGGCAGAGCCACGACCCGGTGCTCGAGACGGTGGCGGGCAAACTGCTCGACCACGGCACGGGAAAATTCGGGCAGGAAGGTCATATCGTATTTGGCGTAGATGAGGAGAGACCGCCGCGGCCAGCGTGCGAATTGCTCGAAGTACGACATAGGACTGATGGCACTCCAGAGATGGCGCAGACGCTCCAGATCGATCTCCGATTCCAACCCTTGACGAATGTGGCGGGTGGACTGTCCGTACCAAACCACGTCCGCGAAGTAGGTGGAGATATGATTGAAGGCAACCACGCGGATGCGGGGGTCGTGGGCGGCGGCGAGAAAAGCGTAGCAGGAGCCCAGGCTGGTGCCCACAACTCCTAGCCTGCGATATCCCTGCGACTCCAGCCAATCCAGGCAGCAGCGGAGATCGAGAACTCCCTGACGGCAGGCGTCGAGGGTGCGGCTGATATTGGCGGAGACGGCATAGTCGGCGCGCTCGATCTCGCCCGGCATGCGAATCTCGTGGTAGGGCAGGCTGAGGCGCAACACCGATATCCCCAGAAGATTCAGGGCCGAGCACAGGCTGGTATAGGCGAGCGCGTCAGAATTCCAGTGCGGCAGCACGACCAGCGCGCGTTTGCCGCGGGCGGGAAACCAGCGAGCGCTGACCAAATTGTTCTCCGCAAAGGGCGTGCGCACGGGCGAGGTGAAGCGCAGGAAATCGCCGTAGGTGCCGCGAACTTTCTCTTCTAAGCGGGGATCGGGCACCGCCCGGGTGCTGAAGACGCGGATTTCGCGGCGCTCCAGGCGGAAATCGGTGGGTTTTCGGTAGCTATAGAACTGGTCGCTGGCGGAAAGAATTCGGCGATTGTATTCGCGCAGGAAGCCTTCGCAGTCCGGGGGCCGGTAGCCGGGAGCGAAGCCGTTACGACAGGGCCAGTTCTGCGCCCATTCCAAGCCCCACTCGAGGGGACGGATGACACGATTGCTGTCCACGGAAGTGAGCCTGGTTTCCCAATCGTACATCCATCGCGCATAGCGGGAAGCCATGACCATCCCTAACCATACAACAGACTCGTCGAAGATGACTAGGATTGGGTGAGCGGTGGTGGCTCCTAGGCGACATACTTCCTCGGCACCCGCTTCGAGATTCCGCAGAGAATCTCATACACTATGGTGTTGGCCAGCACCGCATGCTCATGGGCATCCACGCTGAGTCCGTCGGAGGCACCGAGCAATACGGCTTCATCGCCGACGGCAATGCCGCGAAGCCCGGTGACGTCGACCAAGGTTAGATCCATGGAGATGCGCCCTACGATGGGCGCGTAATGTTCGCGAACGATCACGCGACCGCGGGAGGAGAGCGCCCGATCGAGTCCATCCGCGTATCCAACGGGCAGCACCGCGATGCGGGACGGAGCCTTGGTAACGTAGATTCCTCCATAGCCGAGGGCTTGGTTGCGAGGCACGTCGCGCAGGGAGAGGATGCGAGTTTT
The DNA here is from genome assembly GCA_035622175.1 of Terriglobales bacterium. GTDB lineage: Bacteria > Acidobacteriota > Terriglobia > Terriglobales > Acidobacteriaceae > JAFAGX01. The sequence continues at coordinate 12,726 of DASPVV010000196.1, forward strand.
CCACGATAACACCGGATGAACCCCGAGCCGCAGTCCGCTGCCGCTCACCTCCCGTCCGGCGCGCTCGAAGGGCAGATAATAGCCATAGAGCGCGATTCCCGGCCGCACCATCGAGTGCCATGATTCGCGGTGCGAAATGACCGCCGCCGTGTTGGCCGTGTGCAGGATGGGAGGATCGAATCCTTCCTGCTTCAGGGAACGGCATACTTCGTGAAAGCCACTTAACTGGTCCGGCACCGAGGGAGCATCGAGAACCTCCGAGGAGGCAAAATGGGTGGACAGACCCTCTAGCACGAGGTGGGGAGAAGACCGTAGCGCCGAACAGATGCGCGGCAACTGCTGCGGCGCGACTCCGAGCCGCCCCATGCCCGTGTCCACCTTCAAATGAACCGGGTGCCGAACCCCGAGTTCCAGTGCGGCCTTGTCGAGCCATGCGATTTGCTCGGGTTCCCAAACCGTCGGCGTGAGCTTCAAGCGGACAATCTCCTCCTCCTCGCCCCGCCAAAAACCGGTCAGGAGCAGAATATTCCCGCCGATGCCAGCTTCTCGCAGGGGGATGGCCTCATCGAGCGAGGTGACACCGAACCAACGGGCACCTTCCTCCTGGAGAGCGCGGGAACACTCCACCGCGCCGTGTCCGTAGGCGTCGGCCTTCACCATGGCGCAGATCGTTACTTGATGGCCGACGTGCCGCGCGAGCAGGCGGAAGTTGTGCCGCAGGGCGGTTAAGGACACCTCCGCCCAAGTGGGCCGCGTCGCCACGCGCTCGCAAAGTTCGCTGGTAGCCACTGAGGGGATTATAGCGAGCGCGCAGAAGTACCCTCAGGTTACCGGCGTGCCATTCGCGAGGCGCTGCTCATAGCCCTCCCCGGTCTGCGGCCGAACTCTATTGAGCCGAAAGCCTGAACTCGACCTTAATGTAGGTCTCCACTTCGACCGGTTGTTCGTTCAGGTAGTAGGGGCGATAGCGCCACTGTTGGACGGCTCGGACCGCAGCCGCAACCAGCAGGGGATGGCCGGCGAGAACCTGCAGGTTTTCGATCTTGCCCTCGCGATCGATGACGGCACGCAACAGGACGGCTCCTTCGCACCGAGCCTGCTTGGCGAGCGGCGGATATTCCGGCAGTACCTGGTGAATGAGACGGCCCTCCATGCTGTGAGAGATGCGAGGCGGGTGATTCGAGGGAGGCGGGTTCAGAGGGGCCAGGTACGCGCCCGAGCCCGTGCCGAGGCCTTCCGAGAGCAGATTGCCCAGGCCTTTCGAACCCGGGTCACCTTCCGTTCCATAGCCGCCGCCGAACAACTCCGCGGGCGGTGCCACATCGGTTGGGTTGAAATTCGGCAGTTCGGAGGGAACCTGGCGCGGAGTGAGCGCGCTGTGGCCGATGGTCCTGACGACAAGGCCCTGCGGATGCGCGGGCGCGGGGCCAGCTCTTCCGGCGAGGGCTGCGAGAACGGGAAGGGACTCGATCGGTCGCAGCCGCGGTGCGGCCTGGGGATCTAGCAGAGGCAACAACCAGAGTCCGGCGGCGATTCCTATCTCGATGACAAAGGCAGCCAGGCTTGTCCAGCGGCGCCGCGAACGATTGTCCCAACCAAAGTCTCGAGCATCGGCCCACACGTTGTCCTCCGCGTCCTTGCTTTTTCTTTAGACACTGTGACGGTCCGGTTCGGGGCGGAGGGGGGAAGAGAAAGGCCGCGGAGGATTGCGGCCCTGCGGGAACCTTTGGTCACTCGGAGGTGTCGCGATTATTTGGGCGGGTTGGTGGACGGGTTGACAGGAGCAGGCTTGGCGGTTGGCCCCGGAATGGTTGGCTTTTGCGCAGCAGGCCTGGCTGGCGCCGGCACACCGGATTGGAGGTTGTAGGCATCCACAATCGCCTTGGTGATGTCGACCGAAGGCGCAGCCCACAGCACGGGTCCTTGCGGCCAAGGATTCGAAGTATCGACGATCAGGCCGAAGCCTTTGTCGCCTGCGTATTTCACGATCACGGGAGCCATCTTTTGCAGGATGCGCTGGGCGATTTCGTTCTGCTGAGATTGAGCATCGTCCCGCGCGTCCTGCACATTGCGCTCCAGACTTTTCTGCTTCTGCTCGATCTGCTTGACCAGGTTGTTGCGGGCATCATCGCTGAGCTTGTCCCCGGAAGTGTTGAGCTGCTTCTTCAGGCCCTCGACTTCGTCATTCTGGTTCTTCAGTTCGGTTTGCTTGGGTTCGAGCTTCTTGCTGAGGACGTCGAAATCGCGTTGTCCTTCATTGCAAGCGAAGATCGCCTGCTCGACGTTGATGGTGGCAATCTTGCTGCCGCCGACCGGATTGGCCTCGGGCGCCGTGGTGGAGTTGGTTGCACTCGGGGCGGCGGGCAAAGCTGGATCCGGGCTAGCGGTTTGGGCCAGAGTAGCCGCGGTGCAGGCAAACACGACGGCAAGAAGGAAGGGAAGGAACTTGATGTTCATGAGTTGGTTTTGGACTCCTTGGAACTGATTCTGGACTTGATTGGATCAATAATATTAAGCTCGGGCGGATCATTCGACGTCAACGATCAACTTGGAGGCAGACTCATCACACCCAGAGCCTCGGGCCACTGTCGCAAGCGTGCCACCATACCTCATCATGTTTGATTGTCAGGGTATGGATAGCCGTATTATAGGAAGATTGCCGCCTGAGCGTCAAACCGCTGCGGCAATGCCTCCGTCACTTTGCGGGTACTCCATGGCGCACCACCGGCGGCGAATCGGCTCTTAGGTCCCTGGCCGGAAGCATCGCCATCCGAGAGCAATTAGAACGTGGTGGCCACGGTGAAGCGGAATGTCTTGCGCGGTTCCCGCAGTTGATAGGGCGGGCTAAAGGCGTTCTTGGTCAGCTGGTAGGTGTAGTCCCCGGCTCCGCCGACCGGGAACATGCTGCGCGTAATCGGAACCGGCGCGTTCACGATCTGGTCCAGTCGCAACGGGTTGTAAGCCCAATAAATGCGGAAGGGAGCATTGATCACCGGCAGAAAGACCTGCAGCTCGAGTCCGGTCGACATGCGGGGGACCCAATTGGTGCCGCTGAAGGGTGTCAGATACTGCGAGAAAGTCTTCTTCACTCCCCCGGCGCAATTGAAGGCGATGTCGAGCGAAGGACAGCCAAACTCCGTGCTATTCAGCAAATTCAGCTCGGTGTCGGTAATCTTCAGCTGGGATGGCCGCAGGATGGGCTCGACCCCGAGGTCGGTGAATGGCGCCAAGGATACCGGCCCGGCGATCGTAATGCGGTATTCGGCGTTGCCGGTGAGGCTCAAATCGCCGCCCGGAAAGACAATCTGGTCGACTGGAATCGGAATGGTGTAACTGCCCTGCAGAGGATTGGCCGGATTCTTCGGCACCAGCGTCCCGTCTGGGTTGCGCAGGGGAGTCGAGTTCACCGTCGGCAGGAAGGAAACGGGAGAGATCGAGCGGATATCAAAACCGCGCAGATCGTTTTCCCCGCCATCATAGAAACGCTGGAACGGAGGTGGTACCAGCCCGCCGTACCCGCTGAGAAAAGAGCCGACAAAATGCAGCCCAATGGTGTTGCGCCGATTCTGTACGGGAAACCAATGGGTAAGCTGTACCACCGGCCGAACGGTCCGGACCGTGCCTCCTAAGCCGGCAATCTCGGCGCCAAAGAAAATGTTGCTGCCGCTGTGGGGAAACAGGGCCCGATCCAAGCTGTTCTTGGTGAAGCTGGGAGTGATTTTGCTGGTCACGATACCGGTAAGCGCGCTCGGACCGCTGATCCCGCTGAACTGCAGGAAATCAAAGAGGGTTTTCGAAGCCGTGGTCAGAGCCACGATCGAGGAAGAGTCCAGCTGGTAAGCGATGCCTAAGCGCTTGAAGGCGTGGCGGCGCAGGGGATAGGAGAGACTGGTGGTGAATCCCCGGCTCGATTGGGTGTAGTTCTGCAGATTCTCCTGCAAAGCGGAAGGTAAACTGATGGCCTGGCCGCTGAATAAGGCAGCTTCGCGGGCTTGATCATAGATGAACCTGGTTCCATAAATGGTGAACCCCCAGGACAATGGCCGGTCAAACAGATAAGGCTCGGTAAATCCGAACATGACGCTGCGTTCGAGGTTGCCGAGGTTTGCCTGAACGCTCAGGGTTTCCCCCTTGCCCAGGAAGTTGTTGGTAGCGTAGCTGACGCCGATAAAGGTTCCTGCCAGTCCGCTGACACCGCCGCTCAACCCGATGCTGTTTTTTCCCCTCTCCCTGACTTTGAGCAGAAGATCGACCGTGCCATTTTGCTCGTCGAGGTGGCGCTCGGTAACGCTGGGGTCGTCGGGCTTCAAGGCGTCGAAGAATCCCAGCTGGTTCAGGCGTTGCAGACTAAGCTCCCAAAGCCGCTGGTTGTAGACTTGACCCTCCTCGAGCAGGATTTCGCGGCGGATGACCTTGTCGCGCGTGGTGGTATTGCCCTCAAATTCGATGCGGCGGACATAGAACTGCTTGCCCTCATCGACATCGATGTCGATATAAATCAACTTCTTATCTTCATCGAAGCGAGTTTCGGGGACGGAGGTGAAGTTGATATACCCGTACTGGCCATAGGCTTTTCCCAGAGCTTCGAGACCTTTGCCAATCTTACTGCGATCAAAGACGTCGCCGTCTCTGATGGGAAACAGCGCGCGTAAGGCGGCGGTATTGTTGATTTGCTTGTTGCCTTTGAAGGTAATGCCGCCCAGGCGATACTTATCGCCTTCCTGGATGGGCATGGTAATGTCCACGGCTTTCCCCGGACCGGGCTGGATGAGGGGGATGTGAAAGCCTTGGTGGCCGGTGTCGTGAATGTTGGTTTTGGGTTCCTCGACAACCGCTTTGAAGTAGCCGCGATTCTGATACTCCTGGCGAACCCGCTCGGTGTCCTCGTCCAGCTTGGTGGCATCGTAGGTGCGCGCAAACAGGTTCTCGAGGAAGATCGAATGAGGAATTCCGATCGGCCGCAGGTTCTTCATGGCATCGCGCAGAATGCGGGGTTTGACATGGTCGTTTCCGGTAAAGGTGATCTTGCCGACCTTTACCTTCGGTCCTTCCTTGATGACGAAGGTGACGCTGACCGCCGCCGGGGGGATGGGACGCACCTCGGTGCGAATGGTTGAGAACTGCCGGCCGTGTTCGGAGAGCAGCTCCTTGATCACAACCTCGGCTCGTTTCGCCTTGGTGGGATCGTACTGGCTCTCGACCGAGAGGCCGACTTTGCGTTCCTTGAAGCGGTCGAGAACATCGCTCTTCGACACCGAGCTCAGCCCCTCGTAGTTGATCTCGCGAATCGTCGGTCGTTCCTTGACGTAGATGTGGATGATCTTGCCCTTGGGACCCTCCTCGCTCTCAAAGCGGATATCCTCGAAATATCCCGTGTTCCACAGGGAGTTGAAGTCGCGCTCGAGGGCAGCTTCGTCATACACGTCGCCCGCGCGGCTGAAGATTCGGGAGCGAATGGTTTCGGCCGGAATGCGGCGGTTGCCATGCACATCGATTCTGGCGATGAGCTCCTGCTGCTGCCCGGCGGCCAACGGCGAGAGCAGGAGGAGCAGGACTGCAAGCCGCGGAATCAGCCCGGGCAATTCCCCCGAAAGGCTGAAGAATGAGGAATATCGCCCGCTCCGGGAGGCGAAGTGGGGCGATGGATAACCGTGCCTGCCCAGGCCAAGTACAGGGCTGTCCTGATAAAAGCGGTGAATCTCCTCTACCTCAACCGTTGGGAGTATGGAAAACGGCCATTATACGGTAGCCGTGGAGAGCGTCCAAGCACCCCGGCTTCAGTTGCCCGCGGAAGCCGGTCGACAGAGCTCCACTTCAACAAGGACGGAATAAAACGTGGCAGAGTTGCCCAGATCGGTAAGTTTTTCCGACGTCAGCACGTTGATGTTTTTTCCTCCCTCGCTGAGCTTGGCCCAAAACAGGCGAGCGCTCACCACGCCCGGCTGCACGTTCGTGGTCACGTGCGCCTTGAGCAACAGTTCTCCCCGCTGGTTGAAGACGCGTATCCGGTCGCCGTCGGCAATGCTACGGCTGCGCGCGTCGGCGGGGTTGATCTCCAATCGATCCGGTTCCTCCATGGCCTGCAAATTCGGGAGATTGGAAAAAGTAGAATTCAGAAAATTCGCCGCTTTTCGCGCTAAGAGCTCGAGGGGAAAGGTTTGGACAGGTTGGCTGTGCCGCGACTCGACGGGCGGGATGAAGGGGACGAGAGGATCCCGTCCTTGTGCTTTGAGCGACGCGCTATACAGCTCGGCTTTGCCGCTCGGCGTGGGGAAGTGGCCGTTGGCAAAAGGAAGGAAGGGGGCGGCGGCTTGGGTCCCGACGCCCGGGACCTGCTGCTCCAGATTCAGCCGGATGTGGCCCTCGGTTTCGAGTCGCTGACGATTGATCCCGGCGAGCCAGGGATGGTTGGAGGCAAGCGCGGTATCGATCATCTGTTCCTCGGACTCGCGGAAACACTCCTCGGTAAAGCCCATACTCGCGGCCAGGGCGCGAAACAAGTCCACATTCGAACGACACTCGCCTAAGGGTTCGATCGCCTGATCGGACATTTGCAGAAAGTAGTGGCCGTAGGAGCCCTGGAGGTCTTTATGTTCAAAGAATGTGGTGGCGGGCAAAACGATATCGGCATAATCGGTGGTATCGGTGAAGAACTGCTCATGCACGACGGTGAACAAATCCTGGCGCCGCAAGCCCCGGACCACTTCATTGTGGTTGGGGCAGACAGCCGCGGGATTCGAATTATAAACAAACAGCGCCTTGATGGGTGGATCCGCGAGCTGGTTGAGGGCCCGGCCTAATTCCACCATGTTGACAACGCGGGCCGGCCGGCCCAAAGCCCGGAGCATCAGATCGGGACGCGCCAAGCCCTCGCGGTTCCATGCGAATGCCCCGCTGGTGGCGTACTGCAGGCCGCCACCCAGTTCCTTCCACGAGCCGGTGATGGTAGGCAGCATGGTAATCGCCCGCATGGCCATCCCGCCATTCTCCGAGCGCTGTATACCATCGTTCACTCGGATCACCGCCGGTCGTGTGGTGGCATATTCGCGGGCTAAGCGGGTGATGTCCTCGGCGGAGATCCCGGTCCAGTGCGAGACTCGTTCGGGCGGATACTCCTCAACCCGCAGACAAAGCTCGTCGAACCCGGTGGTGTAGCGCGCGACGTAGTCGGCGTCGTAGAGCTTCTGCTTGACGAGAACATGCATCAGGCCCAGCGCCAAGGCTACATCGGTGCCAGGATTGATCGGCAAATGCCAGTCGGCGCAAGCCGCAGTGCGAGTGCGGTAGGGATCAATCACGACCAGTTTTGCTCCCTTGCGGCGGGCTTCTTGGATGAAGGGCCACAAATGCACGTTGTTGCCATGAATATTCGCCGCCCACACCAGGATGTAGCGGGAGTGTGAGAATTGTTCCGGTTCGGTTCCGAGCTTAGCGCCCAGCACCGATTTCAAGCCTGCTTCTCCGGCGGCAGAGCAGATGGTCCGTTCCAACTGGGACGCTCCCAGGCGGTGGAAAAAGCGCCGATCCATCGAAGCGTTATTCAATACTCCTAAGGTGCCGCCGTAGGAGTAAGGCAGAATCGCTTCGCTGCCAAACTCGGCAACGATCTCGTGAAAGCGGGCGGCAATCTCCGCCAGCGCTTCCTCCCAGCGGATGCGCTGAAACGCACTGCCGGGCGGCGCTCCCCCCCGGCTCAACAAGAGAGTCCCCCGATCGAAAGGTCCCTTGGCGGCCACGCGCCGCATGGGATAGAAGACGCGCTCCGGGGAGTACACCCGATCCAGGTACTTGGCGACCTTAGCGCACAGAAAGCCCCGGGTGACGGGGTGGGAGGGGTCCCCCTGGATCTTGACCGCGCGTCCGTCTTCGATCCGTATCAATACTCCGCAGGCATCGGGACAGTCATGGGGACAAGCGGCGTGGACGACTTTGTTCATCCTGCTCCGATTATACCGATGGATTTCTCGGCCCGCATCGCAGCCGGCCCTGGCCGCGGCTAGGAAGGAAGAGTGGAAGAAACAAAAGACGGGCGATCTTTCGACCGCCCGTCGAGGTCAACCCTAGGCCGCGACTTACGGCAACACGCGGACCCGATGGGCCCAAACCACCGGGGTGCCGAAGTTCTGCGGGTTGTCGAAGACCAGACCGGTCACGACCAGGTTGGCCGCGCCCGCGGATTGTAGTCCCGCGATCCCGTTGATGTTGACGAACACGGTTTCGCTGTCCGTGGCGACGGGAAAGGGCCCGTTCGCCGCGTAGCTTAGCAGCCCATTATTCTGCATCTCGAAGCTGCCCAGGTTGGTGTTCACGCTGTTCTCGACCAGCGCTCCCAATACGCCCTGGCGCCGCAAGGAGACCATCTCTGGAGTAAAGCTATTGTTTTGGTAGGTTCCGCCCACGAAGATGCGCTGGCCTACGACCAGATACGACGGGCCAAACAGCTCGTTGGTGAACCAGTTGTCAATGAAGCAAATGTCCCACGATGACACTTGGCTGAGGTTGACCGTTTGCACGCTGTCCACGGGAATCGTGGCCGAGGTGCCCAGCTCTTCGCCCACGAACATGGTCAACACCGGTCCGGGACTGATGGCCAGAATGCGGCCGCCTAGGAACGCCGGGTCGGTGGTGATCAGCTCCACGCTCGCCGCCAGAATGCTGCCGTCAGCTTGCACCGTGCCTTCGACGTCGACGATGCCATTTACCACCAGAGAGGCAAAGGTGTTCGTGCCGTTGTATTGCGTGCTGGAGTTCACGTCAATGGTCTCTTGGAAGCCGTAGGGACCCTGCATGACGAAGGAGGTCCCGGTCGTGGTATTGACGGAAACGACGTTGCCGGTGAACTCCGTAATCTGGCCGAGATCACTCGAGGCGGAAACCGCCTGCACGTCCAGCACCGGGGTGACCGCGACCTGACCATTGTTGTTGATGACCAGGTTGCCATTGCTGATGGCCAGCGAGGCACCCAGGTCGAAGTCGATGTGCAGACCGGCCAGGCCGCTGCTTCCGACGACCAGCGGTGAGCCCGAAGGGAACGACACCGTGACCGTAGAATTGCTGAGCACTCCCGTCGCCGTCCCGAGCGAAGGCGGGTTGGTGGTCAGGTTGATGTAATCAATCGTAGGTGCGGAAGTGCTGGCAAACGTGATGGTCGCGCTGGTGTAGGTGCCGGGCGCGATGGCGTTAAATCCCAGCAAAGAACGCAGTCCGACCAGGCGTCCAAAGTCGACCGCCGTGGGCGTGTTCATGGCAATTACGCTGGTTGAACTGTTGTTGAGACTGATCTGGTTGATGGTGATGTTGAAGGCTACCACCGACGAGACCGGCGCGTCTTCCCCGGTGACAAACACGTGGGCTTGCGCGTTGCTGGAGTTATTGGCGGAAGAGGAACTGCTTCCCCCACCGCAGCCGGTGAAGGCGAGCGCGATCAGCGCGAGCAAAGCACTACCCGTTAGGAATCGTTTCATGGATTACTCCTCGTAACTTGCCAAGATGTGGGGGAGCTCAGAGTTTTGAACTCTGGCGAAGTAGAAACACTGACAGGATCGTAAAGTTTTAAGGTATCGATAAGATTACAAAGGTAATAGAACGGTGGGCCGGGGTTGGCTAAGTCGAAGCAGGAGCGGAACTAGGGGAGGCTCAGCGCTCGGCCTCCCCGGAAGGACTACGACTGACGGGTGGCCTTGCCATCTATCGGATCTCAAGGATCTCCTTTTCCTTGGCTTTACTCATGTCTTCCATTTTCTTGATTTCGTCATCGGTGAGCTTCTGAATCTCATCCATGGCGCGCTTCTCATCATCCTCGGTGATCTTCTTGTCCTTGAGCGCCCTCTTGATGGCTTCGTTTCCATCGCGACGAATGTTGCGAACCGCGGTGCGGTGTTCCTCGAGAATCTTATGCAGGTGCTTGACCATCTCCTTGCGCCGTTCTTCGGTGAGCGGGGGAACAGGAATGCGGATCAGCTTGCCGTCGTTCATCGGGTTTAGACCCAGATCGGCGGTGCGGATCGCTTTCTCGATGGCGGAGAGGGAAGTGGGGTCGAAGGCCTGCACCGTAATCAGCTGCGCCTCCGGGGCGTGCACTTGGGCGATCTGGTTAAGCGGCATGGCGGAGCCGTAGTACTCGACATTGACTGCGTCGAGCATATGCACCGAGGCCCGTCCGGTTCGTGTCGCGGCCATCGCCTTGCGAAAATCTTCGACTGCTTTGTCCATGCGGGTCTTCAGCTGCACGTAGACGTCTTTCAGACCGGGAATCGCGGCCATGCCAGCTTGGGCCATGGTGTGGGGCCTCCTAAGAATCGGCGATAAAACGCCGCATTATAAACCTGGGTGTGCCTGGCGCGCTCCTCTGGCAGGCATCGCGGGCTGCCCGTGGCGAGGAATCGAGAATCAACCCGTGGCCTGAAGCGCCAAGCTGCGGCGCTCACCCCATGAGTAGAGCCTCAGGCGCTAACCAAAGATCCGACCTTTTCCCCGATGAGGACTTTCCGGATATTGCCGCGGCGATTCAGGTTAAAGACGATGATGGGCAGGTTGTTATCTTTGCACAGTGAGATCGCGGTTGAGTCCATCACCTTCAACCCCAGCTTCAACACGTCCAGATAGGTAATCTCGCTGAACTTCTTGGCATCTTTCACCAGCATCGGGTCGGCATCATAGACTCCGTCCACCTTGGTCGCCTTGAGAATGGCGTCTGCCTTGATTTCCATGGCGCGCAGGGAGGCTGCCGTATCGGTCGAGAAATACGGATTCCCCGTGCCCCCGGCAAAGATCACCACGCGCCCTTTCTCGAGATGTCGGATCGCCCGGCGGCGGATGAAGGGCTCGGCGACCTGGTTCATTTCGATCGCGGATTGGACCCGGGTGAATACCCCTTGTTTTTCCAGTGCATTCTGCAAGGCCAGGGCGTTGATGACGGTGGCCAGCATCCCCATGTGATCGGCGGAGACGCGATCCATGTCCCGGGCTTGCTCGGCCACGCCGCGAAAGAAATTCCCTCCGCCCACGACGATCGCGATCTGCACGCCCAAGCCGTGAACCTCGCCCAGTTCGGCTGCGATTTCATGGATTCGGACGGCGTCGACGCCAAAACCCTGGTTCGCCGCCAGTGCTTCCCCGGAGAGTTTGAGAAGAACGCGTTTGAAGATCGGCGTAGACATCGGTTTTCCGTGGCGTGCGGCTGGTACCGGGAGCGACCGAGAACTTGAAACTATTCCCTTTTGGGTTCGGGCTTGCTGATGGCGACGGTTTCGCCCATATCCCCCACTTTAAAGCGGGCAAAGCGGCGCACGGCAATATTCTCGCCGAGCTTGCCGATCCTGCCCGCAATCAGCTGCGCGATGCTGATCGTCTGATCCTTGATGAAGGGTTGCTCGTAGAGGCAGACCTCCTCGTAGAACTTGGCCATCTTGCCTTCTACGATCTTTTCGACCACCTGCGGCGGTTTGCCGGTCGAGGCAGCCTGGGAACGATAGACATCCTTTTCCCGTTCGTAAGCTTCCGACGTTACATCTTCCTTGCGGACGAACTTCGGATCGCTCGCCGCAATGTGCATGGCAATGTCATGCACCAGTTCCTTGAAATCATCGGTGCGCGCCACAAAATCGCTCTCGCAATTGACCTCCACCAACACGCCGATCTTGCCTCCCGCGTGGATGTAGCTCGCAACCGAGCCTTCACTGGTAACCCGGGTTGCCTTCTCCTGGGCAACGGCAGCGCCCCGCTTGCGAAGAATGAGAATGGCTTGTTCGAGGTCCCCCTTGGACTCGGTGAGCGCCTGTTTGCAATCCATCATGGGAGCCCCGGTGCGCTCGCGGAGTTCTTTGACTTGGGAAGCAGAAATATTCACGGTCGATGTGCTCATAAAGTAATCTTTAGCTCCGCTCTCGCGCCCTGGGGCGAGTGGAGGGCTTGCATGCGGGAAACAAAAAACGGTTCCCGACAAACTTTGACCCGCGACGGACGACCCGCGCGGGTCTGATTTTCCTCAAACGCTCTCGCCCAGAACGGATCTACACAGGACGAAGGGCGGTTCTAATACGTCTGGTGCTCGATCTCCTCGGCGTCCACCGTGTCTTTGGCGGGCACGGGCTGTTTGCGCGTACCCCGGCCCAGCACGTCTTCCATGCTAATGTCTTCCCCCCCACCGCTCTCCGCACTGCTAACTTCGCTGCCGCCCTCGCTGGGGGCTTCGGTTGCCGTTGCCGCCGGCTGTTGCGCGTTACCGACCGCAGCCGCCAAGTCGGCGGCCTGCTTCTCGCTCATGAGCTGGGCGCCCTCGGACACGGAATCGGCAATTTTCGTGGCGAACAGCCGAATGGCTCGCAAAGCGTCATCATTGCCCGGAATGACGTAATCGACTTCGCTCGGATCGCAGTTCGTATCCACCACGGCAACCACAGGAATCCCCAATTTGCGCGCCTCGCGCACGGCGATCTGTTCCTTGTTGGAGTCGATGACGAAAAGCGTATCCGGCAGGCGAGTCATATTCTTGATGCCGGCGAGGTTGGCTTGCAGATGTTTGCGCTCCCGTTCGAGCTTGATGACTTCCTTCTTCGGCAACAACTCGTAGCGGCCGTCCGTGGCCATCTCATCCAGCTCTTTCAACCGCTTCACCGACTTTTGAATGGTGACCCAGTTGGTCAACAGGCCGCCCAGCCAGCGCTGGTTTACATAAAAACAACCACAGCGCGTAGCCTCCTCGGCAATGGCATCCTGGGCCTGCCGTTTGGTCCCTACGAAGAGAATGATCTTCCCCTCGGCCGCGAGGTCCTGAACAAATTTCGAGGCCTCCTTGAACATCTTGAGCGTCTTCTGCAGATCGATGATGTAAATGCCGTTGCGCTCCCCGAAGATGTATTCCTTCATCTTGGGATTCCAGCGCTTGGTCTGATGCCCGAAGTGGACGCCCGCCTCGAGCAACTCCTTCATGGTGATGTTAGCCAATGAACCTCCTCATTTGGTCTGCATCGGGCTTGCCCAGTGCCGAGTTCCTGGTGGAACTCGAAACCTTCTGCGGTCCCGATTGCTATTCCCGTCCCGCATCGCGAGATACGAGAAGAATTGAACCCCTACTCTCAGTTTCTACCCCCCCACGTTCCGATGGCAGCAAGCCAAAGTTCGTTAGCGCTTGCTGTATTGAAAGCGCTTGCGCGCACCCTTTTGGCCGTACTTCTTGCGTTCTTTGGAGCGTGAATCTCGACTGATCAGCCCATCCGCCTTCAGCTTCTTGCGCAACTCGAGGTTGAACAGCATGAGGGCGCGAGCGATCCCCAGTCTCACCGCGTCAGACTGGCCACTGACGCCGCCGCCGGTGACTCTGGCCACCACATTGAACGTAGCTTCGGTTTCCGTCGCAAACAAAGGCCGACGCGCCCCGCGGCGTTGCGCTTCGGTGACGAAATACTGATCGAACGGGCGCCCGTTCACGATAAAATCGCCGTTTCCCGGACGCAAATACACCCGGGCGATGGCCGATTTGCGACGCCCCGTCCCGTAGTACTGCACCAACTCCGCCATCTCAGCTTTCCCTTCTCGCTCTACCACCTACGCTCGTGCCGCCAGTGTTAACGGCTCGGGTTTTTGCGCTTGGTGCGGGTGGTTCTCGCCGCGATACACTTTGAGCTTACCGATCATCTGGCGTCCGAGCTTAGATTTGGGGAGCATGCGCAGAACTGCCTGCTCCACCACCTGCTCGGGTTTGCGCGCCAATCGGCGTCTGTAATCTTCCGTTCTGAGGCCGCCGGGATAGCCGGTATAGTACTGATAAACTTTGTGTTCCGCTTTCATCCCGCTGATCTTCACCTTCTCGGCATTGACCACGATGACGTAATCACCGGTGTCCAGGAATGGGGTGTACTTGGGATTCGCCTTTCCCATAAGGCGCCGCGCCAGGTGCGACGCCAGACGTCCCAGGGTTTGACCCGATGCGTCGACCACATACCACTTGCGCACAATTTGCCCCGCCTTGGGGAAATACGTTGTCACCAAAATCTCCAGAAAAATAGCAACCAAAGAAGACCGCTGAGTAACCTCGCAAGCGCTGAACGCGCAGGGCTATCAGGCCGGTAACCGCAGGACTGCTAAAAGTTTAAAGATAGCCTAGCCTGGGGACCTTGTCAACGAACCGATTCCCTTGGGGGGCCAAAGCTTCGCTCCCAAGATCCTGCCATCCGGCTCCACTCCGGGGCTCGAACAGTCATTCATAGGCCAGCGCGTCAATGGGGTCTTTCTCGGCGGCTTTGTATGCGGGATAGAGCGCGCCTAAGATCGCTCCCCCGATGGCGATAGCGGTCGTCTTCAGGATCCAGCCCCCGGTCACCACCACCCGCAGCGTGGTGCGGCCGTCGATCGCCGCGCGGACCGCTAAGCTAATGACAATTCCCGCGAGAATGCCAACCACGGCCAGCAACACCGTCTCGCGCAGGATTACATCCACGATATAAACCTTCGAGGCTCCCATCGCCTTGAGAACGCCGATCTCCCGGGTGCGCTCGATCACAGCCGTGTACATGGATTGAAAAATCACCAAAAAGCCGATGATCACCGAGATCGTGATGACGAAATGGATGAATTCGGAGACGCCCGGGTATCGATTGGTGGTCATCATCGACAGGTAATAAGCCATCGAAGTGGCGACGTAGTGCCCCATGCCAGGGACGTGTTTGATTTCGTCGACCACCAGATCGGCATGGTTGGGGTCGTCGAGTTTCAGATAGAAGTGGGTGGCTTTGCCTTGGCCGCCGGTCAAGTCCTGCAGGGCTCCGATGGCGACGAATTTGCGTGCACCCTTCCCTGCCTCCACGATTCCCGAAACCCGGAACGGGTGGGTCAGGATGTCTAACGTGTCGCCAACCTTGATGTGCCTAGCCCGGGCGGAAATATCATCCACCATGCATTCGTCCGCCGCTCGAAAGGGGCGTCCGGCGACAAACTGAAACGGTCCGGAAAGCTTCTCATAACTGTCTAAGTCGATCCCGGCAATCAACTCGATGCTCCCCTGCGTCGAAACCTGGGTCAGTACGGGCGCGACCACCGTGACATGAGGGAGCGTGGCCAGAATGTCCCCTACTTTAATCGACATGGGCGTGCCGGTGACCCCTACGATGAACGAGGAACCCGGGGGCATGACCACCACGTCGGCTCCAATGCCGGCCTGTCTCTGGCGGGAGTCGCGAAGCAGACCAAGGGCCAAGCCCACGATCAGCAAGATCAGGGTGACCTCAAGCGTAACCGCCACGATGGTAATCACCGACCGCACCGGGCGGCGCGTGAGATTGGCGACGATCATCTGGTTCATCATGGGGAAAGCGGCACCCTCGACTCGAGGAGGCGAGTCCCGAACCTCACCGGGCTCGCAGTCTCTCTCGTCATCATTATTATTTATTATTCTACCGATTCTTCTTCATTCTATCGATTCGGACTAGGCTGGGAGCGCGATAGCGGAGTGCCTGGCTGCTTGTCCAAGTGGACTACTTCGACCCCTGGCGGCTGCTCGAGCGTGAACTTGTCGTCGGGAAGCGGGAGATTCAAATCCAGCTTGACCATGTTGAGAGTGAAGGCATATTCCTCCTGCGGCCGGGAAATTTCGATCCGCCAGGGAAAGTTGGTGCCGCTTTCCTCGCGATAGTTCTCATAGACAGCAACGGTTTGGACATTGCCCTCGAGGTCGTAGAGGAGTTGACGATGGGGGAGCAGGTCGACGCGATTGAAGACAATTTTGCGGGAGAGAAAGGGGTGCTCCCCGGTACGGATGACGTCGAGAATGTATGCGGCGAGCAACACCTTCTGGCCTTTGGGGTTTGTGCTCGAACTGGTTTCGCTCTCGCAGACCGCAATCTCGCTTTGCCGGTCAATCGGTCGCAACAGCAGGGCGTCGTAGATCTGTTGCGGACGCAAGTTCTCGAGCGGCTCGGTGGTGCTGTGGATCTCACTGTCGTTGCGGCCAATGATGAAACGGTTCTTCGGCGGGATCCAAAGCTTGAATTCGACACCGTCGCTGACCATGTCGAAGGCGCGGTCACGAACAATCGGCACCAGGCCGATCATGCGTAGCATGGCGGGTTTGCGCGCCAGGACGTAGCCGCGGATCGACTGATACTTGGTGAGCGTACCTTTCTTTTCGCCACCCACGCTGGTGTCGATGTCCACCGTGGCCTGCATACTTTGGACTCTGCCGGCCTGGCTGTCGAGGTTCTCGATCAACTCCTCGCAGGTTGCGCTCTTGAGCGGGACTGCGATCGGCTGCTCGACTCGCTGGGAGCGAAACAGGCAGCCGGTCAGGGGGAACACGCCAGCGAGAACCAGGGCGACACAATGACGGAGAGACGACATCAGCCCCCTTGGATTCATGGTAGCGTCAGTTGGATTCTGGAAGAGCAGTATAGCGAATGGCGACTGTCTGCGTATCGCTCTCCTGGTACCGTGTCCGTACGCGCGATCGGAGGCGATCCTGATCGGACCGATCTACTTGCTCGTCATCGCCTTGCGGAGTGCAGCCACGTTGCGGTTGTGTTCGTCCAGAGTCTGGGCGAAGCGGTGCTGGCCGTTTCCGTTGCTGACAAAGTAGAAGAATCTGGTTTGCGCGGGATGCAGGGCAGCCAGCAGAGAGTCCTTCCCCGGATTGCCGATGGGTCCGGGGGGAAGCCCGCCATGGGTGTACGTGTTGTAAGCAGAACTGAACTGCATGTCGGCATGGTGCAGGGAGCCGGAATATCTACCCTGCAAGAGTTCGGCGTAAATCACGCTGGGGTCGGCTTGCAGCGGAATCCCGGCCAGCATTCGGTTGGAGTAGACGCTGGCGACCAGCGGACGCTCCTCCGGCACCGCCGTTTCTTTCTCAATGATGGATGCGAGGGTTACCGTCTTCTCCACGTCTTCGTCGAGACCGATCTCGCGTGCGACCTGACGAAACTGCTTCACCATGGCGGCGGCCAGGTCTTCCATGCTTTCCGTCCGGGTGAACTCGTAGGTGCTCGGAAACAGGAAGCCCTCCAAGCTGGTAGCCTTCGGCGCGAGATCGGAAATCAAAGCCGTATCGCTAGCGGCGACACGCAGGAAGTCCTGGCCGGATCCGAGCCCTGCCTGTTGGACCACCTGGGCGATGTCAAAGATGTCATAGCCCTCGGGAATCACCACCGTGCACACGTAAACATCGCCCCGGGTCAGTCGGTCGTGGATCTCGAGCGCACTCGCCGGTTTTTCAAACAAGTATTCCCCGGCTTTGAGGGAATGACGATGGTACAAGCGGTGGAAGAGAACAAACCCCAAGGCGCTGCGAATCACCCCCGCAGATTTCAACTCGCTGGCGATGCGGCGCGTGGAATAGCCGGAGCGGAGAAAGACGAATTTCTGCCCCGGTGGTGTAACCGGCGCATACAGGGCCCAAGCCATCCAACCGCCCACGGCGAGAGCGAACAGCAACAGCAGCGTAGAGAAGATGCGCACAAAAGACTAGTTTAGTCGAGAGCGGAGGGTTGAGAGCAGCCGTTGGTCGTGAGGCGTTCGTCACCAGGAATGAAACCCGGCCCCTAGCCGAGAACCCACCGGGATGGCGCACGGCGAGCGTCTTTCCCCGCGCGGAGGGGGCTGCGGGCGGCTGGTCAGGTATTAACGGCCTCTTTGATCCATCCAGCTTTGCAAAATCAGAACCGCCGCCATCCGATCCACAACTTGACGGCGACGCTCGATGGACACTTCCATCTCCCGCAGAAGACGGTTGGCCTGGGCGGAGGTGAGACGTTCGTCCCAGAGGTGCACGGGCAGCTGGAAGCGTCGGCCCAGTTCTTCGGCGAAGCCCCGCATCTTCTCGGCTTGTTTGCCCTCCCCCCCGCCCATGGCCAGCGGGTAACCCACCACCAGTTCGCCAATCTGATATTGGCGAATCAGTTTTTCCAAGTGATCAAAGTCGCTTCGCTTATTTTTCCTGCGCAGGGTCTCGAGCCCCTGCGCGGTAATGCCCAGAGGGTCGGAGACGGCCAGCCCGATGGTTTTTGTGCCGACGTCCAGGCCAAGAACTCGCATGCGGGAGGAGGGAAGCTGCGCCAGGGGTTCGGCAGGCACCTTCGCATTATATGTCTCATCTCTACGATCGGCAGGAATGCGAGCTTTCGATTTCGCGGCTTGGCCATGGGACGAAGAACCCGATCGCGCTCGCCAGTCAAGGGTTAAGGTCGGGCGGTCAAGGGCTCCGATCCGGCCTGGTCGCAGAGCCCGTTTCGACGGTGCCATCCTTCGAACTCAATCAGGTGGCGGGAGGGAATCGGGCGATTGCTGGGTGGACGTCTGACCGACGTTATGAGGAGTGGGTGCGATCATCGCGAGCGACCCAGGCTCAAAACCATCGTCTGCGTGCTCACTCAGTCTCCGGCTCGGGCCTTGCCCGAGAGACGGAGCCAGCAGGCGAGCAATAAGTGGCTAGATGAGAAGTACTTAGCCGCGGTTCGTCTGGCCAAAATTGTCTTGCTGGGGTGATTCCGCTAAAATACAAAGGAATGCTGTCCTTCTGGCCTTCCGTACCTTCGTACCTTTTGTACCTTTAGGTGGTCCAGCATGTTAACAAGCGACGGTAATTTCCACATAGGTGACAAGGTCGTATATCCCAATCACGGAGTTGGCGTTATCGAGCAAATCAGCAGCCGTACTATCGGCCAGACCGTGGAAAAGTTCTATTTACTAAAGATCAAGTCCAGCAGCTTGAAAGTGATGGTGCCGTTCCACAGCGTGGTGGCGGTAGGCCTGAGGCGGGTCGTCAAGAACGGGGAAGTGCAAAAGATCGTCGATTTTCTCGAAGGTGGCGAGTGCGACAATCATGCCGACTGGAAATATCGCTTCAAGGAAAACTCCGACCGGATGCGCACCGGGTCGCTGCTGGAGGTGGCGGCGGTGCTGAAAGGTTTGCTGCTGCTGAATCAAGCCAAACCGCTCTCCTTTCGTGAAAAGAAGATGTTAGAGCGCGCCCGTTACCTCCTCGTCAGCGAATTGGCCATGGCGCGCAACTGCGAAGAGCCGGCGATCGAGGAACTGTTGACCAAGGCTCTGTCCAAGTCCGGATTGCACTTTCCGGAAGCAGCAGAATTCCAGGCATAGCGGAATTGCCCGGTTCGTACTCCGTCTCCTCGGATGGCTATGGACATGCCAGGGAATGCTCCGATTCGAGACCGATCGGAAGCGCTGGGGTATAATCCGTGAGATCATGACTGAGCACATCAAGAAAAAACTGCAGGAAGAGATCAACGCGCTCGAATACGAGCTCAGCCATGAACTTCCCAAGGAGCTCAAGCGGGCGATCGCCTTAGGCGATTTGAGCGAAAATGCCGAGTACCACATGGCCAAGCAGCGCCAGGAGTATGTGAAGGCGCGCTTGCGCCAGCTCGGCCGGCGACTGGCAGACCTGTCCCTCATCAACATGAACAACATCCCCAAGGACAAGGTCGGCCTGGGTTCAACCGTGAAGGTTTACGACAGCACCAAGAATGAAGAGGTCGAATACAAGCTGGTGACCAGCGAAGAATTCGATGTAGCTGCAGGAAAAATTTCGACCACCTCTCCGATTGGCCACGCCCTGCTCAACAAAAAAGTGGGTGACACGGCAACCGTCGTCACTCCCAATGGCAAGCGCGAGCTAGAGATCCTGAGCCTGGCTACGATTCACGACACAGCTGAGGTGCAATGACCTTGTCCTATGTCACTTGGACCAGCACCTTTGGCCGGGTTTGTGGGCTCTTGCTCGATGGGATTGTCCGTTGGCTTGCCCTAGCGCGCATCAATCCAAACGTCCTTACCTTTCTTGGCCTGGTGGTCAACACCATCGCAGCGGTTCTGTTCGGCTTTGCTAATAGCGAGAATCAGGCACGGCTGTTCCGCTATGCCGGACTGGTGATTATTGGGTCGGGGTTTTTCGACCTGGTAGACGGACGCGTGGCCCGGGCCAGCAATCGCGTGACTCGATTTGGCGGCTTTTTCGACTCGGTCATGGATCGCTACAGCGACGCTTCGCAGTTCTTCGGTCTTTTGGTTTTCTACGCTCGCGGTGAGCGCTTCGCCTACGTGGTGCTGACCGCCTTTGTCATGGTAAGCGCAATTATGGTCAGCTACACCCGGGCGCGAGCGGAATCGCTCATTGGATCCTGCCGGGTGGGGTTCCTCGAGCGTCCCGAACGCCTGGTGCTGGTGATCCTCGGAGCACTGTTCAATCGCATGGCCCCGGTACTGTGGGTGATTGCCATCCTGTCTACGATCACGGTGATTCATCGCGTGCGCTACACTTGGACCCGGACCGAGCTCGTGGATCGAGCGGCAAATTCCGGACTGGCGGCATAGGTTTCTCCTGCACAAATAGCCAACCGGTTGGACTAGTCGATCCTTTTTCTGAAGGAGGAACCATTGTCCATTGATCCTGTACTCGTTGTGCACGGCGGGGCTTGGGCGATTCCGGACGACGACGTCGGGCCGCATCTTGAGGGTGTGCAAAACGCCATTGCCGCCGGCTGGCGCGTGCTCAGCGGCGACGGCAGTGCACTCGACGCGGTCGAGGCAGCGGTTGTGGTCATGGAAGATGACGAAAGCTTCGACGCCGGACGAGGCAGCTTTCTGAACCGGGAGGGTAAGGTACAGCTGGATGCGCTGATCATGGATGGTGCCAGCCTGCGCGCGGGAGGGGTTGGCTGCGTTGAGCATTTGCGTAATCCTGTGCGCGTGGCCCGCAAAATATTGAGTGAGAGTCCCCATGTTTATTTCGTCGCGGAAGGGGCCGAGCGCTTTGCCGCCGAGCACGGCATTCCCCTCTGCAAAAATGAAGATCTGATTATTCCCCGGGAAGTCGAACGCCTGCGCCAGTTTCAAGCTCACGCGCAGGAAGAGAAACCCAATCTCTTTGCCCCCTCCATCTCGCACGACACGGTGGGCGCGGTGGCGCTCGATGGCGATGGTAACCTCGCCGCCGCAACTTCGACCGGAGGCACGCTCGGCAAGGCTCCGGGCCGATTAGGAGACTCTTCACTCATCGGGTGTGGATGCTACGCCGACAACAAAACCGCGGCGGTATCGACGACCGGCTGGGGAGAACCCATCATGAAGTTGGTTCTGGCAAAGTGGGCGGCGGACCGTGTAGCGGCTGGCAATCTGCCGGAATGGGTGGCCGCAGAAGCGATTCGTTATTTGCAATCCAGAGTGGGTGGGCACGGAGGAATTATCCTGCTCGATGTCAAAGGCCGCCTCGGAATCGCCAACAACACGCCGCGAATGGCGTGGGCGCTCAAAACCCGCTCTGAAGAAAGCAGCGGGATCACCAACTGAAAGCGGATCGTCCTTCCCTCTTCCTACCGTGGCACCAGACCATCCGCACCGTTTGTGGGCGGCGGTGCCGACTAGGTCCCCTGTGGGTGACCACGGCGCTCCTGGTACACTCACTAGAACCTTGGCGATTGCCGGAGTGAACTCTGCATGGCGGAAAACTATCTTCCAAGTGCGCGCACCCGGGTGGTGCGAGAAGGGGAGCGTGGCGTGTACGACCGCGCCACGGTTTACAAAGTTCTCGATGAAGGCTTCCTTTGCCACGTGGGATTTGTGGTCGAGGGTCAGCCCTTCGTTATTCCAACCAGCTACGGCCGCGCCGGCGATCATCTTTACATTCACGGCTCCGCAGCCAGCCGGATGTTGCGCCAGTTAAACCACGGGATTCCGGTTTGCGTGACGGTCACCCTGCTCGATGGGCTGGTGCTGGCCCGTTCGATCTTCAATCACTCCATGAATTATCGTTCGGTGGTCGTGTTAGGAACGGCGGTTGCGGTTGTGGATGCGCAGGAGAAACTCGCCGCCCTCGAACGGCTAGCCGAGCACATTTTGCCGGGCCGATGGGCAGAATCCCGCCCCCCGAATGCGAAGGAGCTCAAAGCGACCTCGGTGATGCGAGTGCCCATTGCCGAGTTTTCTGCAAAAATCCGGCAAGGACCGCCGATCGATGATGAAGAAGATTACGAGTTTCCGGTGTGGGCGGGCGTGATTCCCTTGCAGATGGTAGCCGGCACGCCGATGCGCGACCCTCGGTTGAATGTGGCTTGCCCGATTCCCTCCTATGTCGCGAACTACTCGCGCAACCGTTAGTCGGTTCTGCTGGCGCAGCGGTGTTGTACGCAGGCGGATCCGATCCAGGGGTTTGGGGATGGCGGGCGCGCCGTTCTTGCTGTAGGTTTTGTCCGCACCACGCAGCCGAGGACGAGCCCTGAAGCACCTCTCCCTCGAGGGCAAGTCGCACTGGTTGCCGGGGCGTCTCTTGCCGCGGGCGCAGCCTCAAGAGGAAACGGCGCCACGGGGGACTTGAACCTTATCTCAGGGCAGCAGGAGCAACTTGCCTGTCGTTTTCCGCCCTTCGAGGTCGCGGTGGGCTTGCGGAACGTCAGCCAACTTGTAGGTCCGCTCAACCCGCAGCTTCACCTGATTGGAAGCTATCATCGCGAAGACCGCCTTGGAGCGCATCCTTAACTCGTCCGGGCTGGCGATGTAGTCAACCAGGGAAGGGCGAGTCAGAAAAAGCGATCCCTTCTGCGTCAACAGCAGCGGGTCAAAGGGGGGAACGGCTCCGCTCGCGCCTCCAAACAGTACCATCATTCCCCGCCGCCGCAGTACATTCAAGCCCTTTGCGAATGTGTCCTTGCCAACTCCGTCGTAAACCACATGCACGCCCTGGTTGCCGGTGATGCGCCGGACCGCAACCTCGAAGTCCTGTTGGGTGTACTGAATGACTTCCTCTGCGCCAGCATCGCGGGCCAGAGTTGCCTTCTCTTCGGTAGAGACCGTGCCAATCACTCGTGCTCCCAGATTGTGGGCCATCTGGACCAGCAACAGGCCTACGCCTCCAGCCGCCGCATGCACCAAAGCAGTTTGGTTTCTTTTGAGGGGATAGGAATCATGGGTGAGGTAATGCGCGGTCATACCTTGGAGCATGGCCGCAGCCGCCTGTTGATCCGTGATTCCGTCTGGGACGGGCACGAGTCGTTCCGCAGGAATGACCGCCCGTTCAGCGTAGGAGCCCAAAACTCCGGTCCAAGCGACCCGTTCCCCGATTTTCACAGTTTCGACCCCGGTACCGATCGCCTCGACCTCCCCCGCACCTTCTTGGCCGAGCACGAACGGCAAGGCAACCTTGTATCGGCCCTCGCGTTGGTACACGTCGATGAAGTTCACCCCGGCGCGAGTGACCTTGACGACGACTTCATGGGGCTTCGGCTGAGGAGTGGGAAAGTCAACCAGTTGCAACACTTCCGGTCCGCCAGGGGTTCGTACCTCGATGGCTTTCATGGATACTTTGGATTCCGGTCACTCGGTGGGAGATTCACCATGCGTGCCGGCATGGCTCGAGCCTTGGCGTCAGCATGGCAAAACTGAGAAGCACATTTCCTGATTTCGAATTGGACCTGCCCTTGCTTCGCGAGGGTCGGTGACAAGCTAGAAGGCAGCGAGCCATGTACGTGGGTAATGTTACCGAGCGGCCAAACGTAACCAAAGCCCAAGCCAGTTCCAGATTGACCCATCCCCTACCCGGTAGTAGCATAAACTCGCTTTGGCTGCCCCGTCTGGCAACTGTAATCGCCAGAAAACATGAGTATTGGCAAATTCCAGCTGCCGATCCCGATCACCGTTCTAGGGCTCCTGGCAAGTGTCGGTTGTCGGAGTGCGCAGCGCCCCACCACCCTTCTGCCGGCGGCGCAGGCAAGCGCGCCGGCGGTTCGTCAAAATGCTGCCCTGGCCCCGGCGTCTAACCCTGTGCCTCCTCTCGCCCACGCGACCGACACACAGCCCAAACCGGACCCGATTCTGGAACTTGTCGAGAAGGTGGAGAAGGATTATCAGGCTGGCGAAGACAGCTACCAAGCCGGACAGATCGAAGCCGCCAAACAGAATTTTGATCGCGCCTTGCAGCTATTGCTCGAAAGCCCTTTTCAAATCCGCTCGGATGAGCGGTTGCAGCGAGAATTCGATCGTGTGCTCGATGCGGTGAATAGTCTGGATTTAGAAGCTTTGGAGCGGGGGGAAGCCGTCACCGAGCAGAAGTCGGAACCGGCCCCGATCGACGAAGCCAATGAAGTTACCTATCCAGTCGATCCCAATATTCGCGCCAAAGCGGAAGCCGAAGTTAAGGCAACTCACTCCGACCTGCCGCTCATGATGACGGACCAGGTGGCCAGTTACATCAATTACTTCTCCAGCCGCGGCCGGGGTACGTTTGAAAGCGCGCTGGCCCGGAGTGGGCGGTACCAGGAGATGATTCGGCGCATTCTCGCGGAAGAAGGGGTGCCTCAGGATCTGATTTATCTGGCCCAAGCCGAATCCGGCTTCCATCCCTTCGCGGTCTCCCGTGCCGGGGCTCGCGGGATTTGGCAGTTTATGGCTAGCCGGGCTCGGGGTTATGGGCTCGAGCGGGATTGGTGGGTGGATGAACGCCAAGACCCGGAGAAGGCAACCCGGGCTGCGGCACGCCACTTGCGGGATCTCTATCACGAGTTTGGCGATTGGTATCTGGCAATGGCAGCCTATAATTCCGGACCGGGCACGGTGCAACAGGCGGTCAAAAGAACCGGATATGCCGATTACTGGGAACTATACAAGCGAAATGTGCTGCCGCGGGAAACCCGCAACTATGTGCCGATCATCCTGGCGGTCACTATTATGGCCAAGAATCCCGCCCAGTACGGCCTCGAAAACGTTGTGCCGGAAAGGCCCGCCCCCTATGATCGCGTCCCAATCAGCTATGCCGTCGATCTGCGGTTGGTGGCGGACTGTGTGGATGCCTCCGCCAGCACGCTGCAAGACTTAAATCCGACTTTGCTGCGCTGGACTACACCCAAGAATCAGCCCTTTGATCTGCATCTACCCGCCGGCAGCAAAGACCGCTACCTGGATGTGATCTCCGTGATTCCTCCGGATATGCGGGTGTGGTGGCGCTACCACCAGGTGGAGCCCGGGGAAACCCTGGGATCGATTGCGCGCACCTATCACACGCCGGCCAAGGCAATCGCCGAAGTGAACAGTTTGCATGAGGAAGACGAGCTGCCGACGGGAAGCAAATTGATTGTTCCAGTTACCCCTGGCAAGTATGGCTCGAGCCCGGATGCGGTCAAGTATGCCAGGCGGGCAACGCCGTACCGAGTCCGCAAGGGCGATACGGTCTCGAGCGTGGCCGACAATTTCGAAATCCCAGCGGCCATGATACGGCGCTGGAATCGCCTGTCGAGCGATAGTCTGCGGGGCAGGCACCTCTTATACCTCCATCTGCCCCTGCCGCCGGGCGCCGGGGGAGACCAGGCCGAAACTTCTAAGCAGCCTATCAAGAATGACTTACAGGCTGACCGGAGCAAAAAAGTGTTGCGCCACAAAGTGCAGCCCGGCGAGACGCTTTATTCGATCGCCAAGTCTCACAACACCACGGTCGCAGCCCTCAAACAAAACAATGGCAACCTGGCTACTCTAAGACCGGGAATGATCCTTCTAATTTCACCTTCCATGAGGTGACAACCCTGGGCTGCGAGCCGTGATCGCTTCGCGGCGCTTCTGTATTTCTGGCGGAAGGAGTTTTCAGCTTCTTTCTTCTGGGTGTAAGATTCGGCCACGTCTGTTCGATGAGATCCGCTATGCTATAATCGCGGCCCACTCAGTATGAGGAGGCAGTTTTTCTTTTTATTTCACCGCAAGTAGTATCCGGCAATCGAGCGCGGCCGGAAAATCCAGGAGGAAGAAATGACTTTTGACCATGCCCTCTACTTACGTGATGACGAAATCGACGAGTTTGCCGAGAGCGGTGCCTACGGGGATTCGCTAGAGGAAGATTACGACGAAGAGGAAGAGGAGGAAGAGGCGGAAATACCGCCCACCGAGGAAGTTGGCATTATTTCCGAGACCACGACAATTTCCGAGCCTGTGCCGGTCACGTCCGGCGGCCAGGGTGGGTCGAGGCCGCCTGCGAGGAAAGCTGCGAAACGCAAGGCTGCTCCCAGAAAAAAGAAGACAGTGCAGAAAGCCGCGAAGAAGTCGGGGAAAAAGGCGGCGAAAAAGGCGGCGAAAAAGAAATCTGCCCGTAAGGCTCCCAAGAAGAAGGCGAAGAAGGCCCGCAAGTCTGGCAAGAAATCAGCGCGGCGTCGACGCTAGTGGGTGGTGCTCCATGCTCGCCTGATCGCAATCCCCATCGCCGCTAGGATTTCGTCGGATTTGGGATCACAGTTCTGAACCGACAAGTCTGTCCCGGCACGGCGGCCTGCGGTGCGTGAAAACTGACGGAACGCCCCGGCGAAGCGCCGGTGGCTGGGGGTCTCGACTGGGAACCCTTTCCGCCTGTGAGGAGTTCGGGCGATGCCGCTCGCGGCTGACTTTCAATCGCTCGCCGAGGCATCGAGCCCTGGCTTAGCCGCAACCACCGATCACTTCTGGTTGCGTACGGCATACAGGCACTTGCCATAGAGCTCAAGGAGGTGGCTGGCATATTCTTCCGGTTTGGTAGCGGCACCTCCCCCTTGAAAGCCGACCTGCGCCGACGCGGTTCGACCGTAGCCCGTCGTGGCGGCCACAAATTTCATCAGGTCGAGGGCGATGTCCTCGTCCCGACGCAGGCCGACTCCGTGGACTGTTGCCTCCTCCATGATTGCCTCCGTAGGAACGCGAATCGCAGGAATTTCTTCGTCCATGGCGACGGAAAGACTCTACTCGCAAACTGATGATAGCAGAACTGAGGAGGGCACCGTGCGATGGCCCCGGCTCGGGGGAGCGCGGCCGGCAACCGCAAACAACGACAGGAGCAGGCACGGGCTGGGGGTCAGCAGCCTAGCAACGAAAGTCGGTCACCCCGCATGACGCACTTCACTCATCAGGGCCAACAAGTTCTGTTCAGAATCTCGGAAGAAGGTCATCCAGAGGTCGTGATCGGGCATCTTGGCAACGACGTGGGGCTCAGCTTCGAACCAAACCCCCTGGTCTCGCAGTTGCTGGTGAGCGCCCCGGATGTCGGGCACGGCAAAGTAGAGAATGGAACTGGGATGGTCAAACTCGGGTTTCTCGGCAACGGTCACCATCAGGCGTACGCCGCCGCAATCGAAGAAGGCCAGCTTGCCGCCACGAAACAAGAGAGGCAGGCCGAGCCGACTCTGGTAAAAGGCAGCAGCCCGGTCGATGTCGTGAGCGCGGATCGCGACTTGTCCCAGTCGGGTAATCCCGATGCCCACACCTGGCGAGTTCATGGTCGTGTCTCCCTTCGGTTCATTTAGTTAGCATAGCTAACAATATTTCATGAGCAAAAGCAAGCCCAAAAGTGCGCCGAGCGAACAGGCCGAGCGGGTGGCCGAGCGGCTGCATGCGACAGCCATTCACCTGCTCCGCCGAGTGCGGCGCAGGGATACGGCCAGCCGCGCGGGTCCGGCTCAGCTCTCGGCCTTATCGGTGCTTGTGTTTGGCGGCCCGGTGACGCTCGGGCAATTGGCGGCGGCAGAGCAGGTCAAGGCACCCACCATGACCCGGATCGTGGCCGGACTGCGGCGAAGTGGATGGGTGCGACTCATTCCTGATCCCGCCGACGCGCGCCGCGTGCAGGTCTACCCGACTCCCTCCGGCGTGGGTGTGTTAGAGCAGGCCCGCAAACGAAGAATCGGCTATCTGGCGCGTGGGTTGGCCAGGCTGAAGGCAAAACAGCTGGCTGTGGTCGGTGAAGCTGTCGAGGTCCTGGACGATGCCATGATGGGCTGGGAATAGGTGGTGAGCCGGCCAGGCAGGGGAGAGCTCCGAGGAGAATGCCGTACAATGAAGGTGAACTCGGGCAAAGGCCGATACCAATTCTCTCGTCCAAGCGGAAGCTAACCTTGCGATTCCGGATTGACGGATGGACATGACGTGGGTCACCCCCCGGCTTGCGGTCGGCGGCGGAATTTGGACAGCCCAGAACATGGCAGACGTGGCACGCGCCGGCGTGACCCACATTCTGGACATGCAGGTTGAGTTTGACGACACGGCCTTGGCGGAACCGTACGGCATCGCCGTACTCTGGAACCCGATCGACGACGATTTTCAGCCGAAGCCGGCGCAGATTTTTGAGAACGGTGTAGCCTTCGCGCGGCAGGCATTGGATGAAGAGGGCAAGCTATTCGTCCACTGTGCCGCCGGCGTGCACCGTGCCCCCATGATGACCCTCGCCATCCTCGGCTCCCTGGGCTGGAATGTGGACGAGGCCATGGGATTGATTGAGGGCAGACGACCGGTGGTGGATTTTGCGGACGTCTACGTCAACAGCGTCAAGCGCTACTTACGGCAGCAGGCAAAGGTGGAGAGCTAGCCAAAACTTCCTTGCGCCAGGGATCGCTGCCTATCCAATCTCTTCGCTCCAACTTTCTAGCGTCTTCTTCAGCAAAGCCATGAACTGGTCCGCCACCGCGCCATCGATCAGGCGATGATCATAGCCGAGCGTGAGGTGAACGACCGAACGGATGGCGATCGAGT
>DASPVV010000197.1:0-9129 GCA_035622175.1 Terriglobales bacterium
CTAGGGACATGGATTCAAAATGGCGATTGTCTGGACCAGACTTTCGCACGCTGACGCCGCACCAAAGTTAGGAGTTGCAAAAGCACCTCGGCGGGAACGATAGTCATTGGAGAGATTATGTACCGAATTATGGTCGCTTCAGCCTTTTTGACAATTGTGTCATTGGGGACTCTTGCACAAGAATCAAAGAACACAGCCACGGTCCCCGCGATTCCGCTGCAACCGCTGGCACAGCAGGTCCACCAGATCGAAAATGCTCTAGCCTACCTCGGCCAACCCTTTTCGGCAGAGGAACTAGCCGGAATTGACGAAGCCGTGGCTGACCCGAGCGACTCCAAAGCGGTCGAGCGGCTACAGCGCCTTCTGGATCCCCTCGTCCTGGCTATCGTACAGATCAACGCAGAAAGTCGCGTAAAAGTTGAGGCTGGTCCCGCTAAGCCCGAACTGGTCGAGGCTGGAACCCGCCTGTTCTTGGTTAAGGTGATCAATGATGCGGGGGTGACAGCTCAACTCAAGGTGGAGAGCCCAAATTCAGGAGATGTGTATATTCAATCCACCGGCGACCCGGAGCCGGCGATGGAGCTTACACCGCGACAAGCTGCTGACCGCTGGGCCAACCTTTCCTTATATTCGCTTCCGGCCACTTCGTGGGCTAGCATTTCTCTCTACCAGAATCCTCCAATGGTTCCACGGCTCTCCGGTTTGGCGGTTGAATATCAGATCCTTGCCATATACAGTCGCGACGCGGGCCAAAGATCGGCCCTTTTCAGCTTCAATGTGGGCCAGGGAACTCAGGATATTGGCTTTCGAAACGACATGACGATTCTGTTCACGGTGTACCCAGCGCACCCAGTAATTTTCCGCGTGCGAGACGAGAACGGAGAACCCGGTATGGCTTCGTTTATTGTTCGCGACAAGCTGGATCGTCTTTATCCGAACCCATCGAAGCGGCTGGCGCCAGATTTCTTTTTTCAACCGCAGGTTTACCGCGCTGACGGAGAGACCCTACGCCTGCCCGAGGGCCAATACACTGTAACTTACACTGGTGGTCCTGAGTATATTACACAGCAAAAGGACTTCACGGTGGATGCGAAAGGGCCTTCTGAAGTCGCATTCCAACTCGAGCGGTGGATTGATCCAACTGTATATGGCTGGTACTCCGGCGACCATCATATCCACGCAGCGGGCTGTAGGCACTACCAGAACCCAGCCGAGGGTGTGTTGCCAGATGACATGATGCGCCAAGTTCGTGGTGAGCGCCTGAACGTCAGTTCTGTTCTAACCTGGGGACCCGATTATTACTTCCAGAAGCAGTTTTTCTCCGGACACGACCATCCTCTCTCCACTCAACGTCAGCTTCTGCACTACGACCTCGAGGTCTCAGGATTTCCTTCGAGCCACGCTGGGCACCTGGTGCTACTAAACCTAAAGGATCAGGATTATCCCGGAACCAAGCGGTTGACGGATTGGCCGACGTGGGACTTGCCAATCCTGCGCTGGGCGAAGGAGCAGGGTGCGGTCGTCGGATTCGCGCATTCTGGGTGGGGCTTGGCGGTCCCGACGAGGGAACTCCCGAACTATGAGGTCCCGGGATTCGATGGAATCGGGGCCAACGAATACATCGTTGACGTCACTGAGCCGGACGCTGTTGACTTTATTTCTGCCGTAGATACTCCTTACGTCTGGGAACTCAACATCTGGTACCACACTCTGAACTTGGGATTTCGCACCAGAATCGCTGGCGAAACTGACTTTCCTTGCATTTACGACAGCCGCGTCGGGATGGGCCGAACCTATGCTTCGGTATCTGCCCCAATCAGCTATAGCAAGTGGCTAGATGCCTTGAAGGCCGGTCGAAGCTATGTATCCGAAGGGAAGACGCACCTGATGAACTTCACTGTAGGCGGCGTACTCGTCGGAGAAGGAAATAGCGAGCTTCAGCTAGCTTCCGGATCCAAGGTGTCGGTGACGCTGCAGGCAGCGGCGTACCTTCCGGAGCGTCCCGATAAGCCTCTGCATGAGTTGCCTTACGATAAACAGCCCTATTGGGATGTCGAGCGAGCGCGCATCGGTGATAGCCGGGCGATCGCGGTCGAAATCGTGGTCAACGGCAAGGTGGCATCTACCCAAAAGATCACCGCTGACGGGACGATTCGGGAGATGAAATTTGAGGTTCCAATCGAGAGCAGCAGCTGGGTGGCAGCGCGTGTGATTCCTGCTGCCCACACCAATCCTGTTTTCGTGATTGTAGCTGGCAAACCGATTCGGGTTTCCCGCCGGAGCGCAGAGTGGGCGCTGAAGGGAGTAAACCAGTGTTGGAGCCAGAAAGCAGCCCGTATTTCACCGGGCGAGATGGGAGAAGCCAGGAAAGCTTACGACCACGCACGCGAAGTCTATCAGCAATTGCTTCGTGAGAGTGTACCGGATTAGCCGTTCACACGGACCGAGCATCCAGTTGATGTCTCCTGGGTCCCCTAAGATTGACGGTGCAAGGCGGCAACAGAGCCCCAAGCATTAAACACCTTCGTCTCGACCTTCGTCGCGCACGTAGGTGGCCGGGGCGGGCAGCGAGATCTTGACACAGTGCGCAGTGGTTCAAAGAAGTTCTCCGCCGGAACCACATCTTTCTCACCAAGTGGCGGGAGGTAGCTAGGGTCCAGTAATACTGGGGGCACGCACTTCCAAGCCGAAATCGGTCACGAGAAGATCGTGGAAGTATGGGAGTTGGACTGTACTGTTGCGGAAGACGTCCAGTGAAATGAGCCCGATCCCCCCCGTCGAGGATCAATGAATCAGGCCCAGCAGGGTTGCAGAACGGGACTTTGGAGCGTGTTAACGATCGAGTTTGCGGGCAAATGTGGAGCACACCCCAAAATAGTCCGCGGAGGGCTTCTCATCCCCCAAAACCCATATGAATTTCGGGAGAGCCAAATATGAGAACCGCATGCCTCCTCGGTTTGATGGTGCATTTCCTGTTCTCCGCAGGTTTTGGCAAAACCCAGTCTGGGTCGCTCGACGTCTCAAGTTCCGCTCTCTGGAATCTTGACCAAGGCTGGTTTATCCAATCTTCCGCCAAGGTGACCGAATCCGGCGCGGTCATCTCGGCGCCTTCCTTCAATCCGACGGGTTGGATTCCAGCGACTGTGCCATCAACGGTCTTGGCGGCCTTGGTAAGGAACGGTGAATATCCCGACCCATATTTTGGCGGGAACCTGGCCGCTATCCCAGGAACGGACTACGTGTCCTCATGGCTAAACGAATACCCTGAGCGAGACCTAGGCGCTCGTGAAGAGCCTCCCGTTTCGGAAGGTATCAATTTTTCGAATGTGCCCACGCCAGCGGACAGTCCCTTTAAGCCTGCGTGGTGGTACCGCAAGGTTTTCGAATTGCCGCAAGGCGCGACGGGCACGCATCTCTGGTTGCACTTCGATGGCATCAACTATCGGGCCGAAATCTGGTTGAACGGCCACCGTGTAGCCGGCCCGGATCGCGTGGCCGGTGCCTGGCGTCTCTTCTGCTTTGAGGTGACGGGATTAGTTCACCCCGGCGGCGACAACATTCTGGCGGTCGCCGTGTCACCACCCGAGGCCGACGACCTTGGCATAACGTGGGTTGATTGGAACCCCGCTCCCCCGGACAAGGATATGGGATTGTGGCGGCGCGTCTATTTGTCATCGACCGGGCCAGTCGCCGTGCGGGATGTCCAGGTTCTTTCCCGATTAGACCTGCCTTCATTGGAGGTGGCGCACTTGACTGTGCGCGCAACGGTTGAAAACAGTTCGGGAGAACCCATTCATGGCACCCTCTCGGGATGGATTGGCGACATTAAGTTCCATCAGCCGGTTCACCTCAACGCGAAGGTCACTCGCGAGATCACCCTTTCTCCCGCGGAGTATCCACAGCTTAATTTGCGCAAACCACGGCTTTGGTGGCCCATCGACATAGGCCCCCAAAACTTGCACAAGCTGCATTTAGAGTTCGACATCGGAGACAGCCATTCTGACCAGCAGGAACTCTCTTTTGGAATTCGGGAAGTCACTTCCCAAATCAACGAGCATGGTGACGTGCAATTCGCAGTGAACGGGCACAAGATCCTGATACGCGGCGCGGGCTGGGCCCCCGATATGATGTTACGCGAGGACGCGGGAAGGACCGAGACGGAAATCCGCTACGTCCATGACATGCATTTGAATGCTATTCGTCTCGAAGGGAAGATTGAGACCGATCACTTTCTTGACCTGTGCGACCGTTACGGGATTCTGGTGATGGCGGGGTGGTCTTGCTGTGACCAGTGGGAAATGTGGGAGCGTTGGAAGCCTGAAAACTACGCGATCGCGGCGGCGTCGCTGCGCGACCAGTTAAACCGCTTGCGAAACCACCCTTCTGTGCTGAATTGGATGTATGGAAGCGATAAAACGCCGCCGCCGAGAGTTGAGCAGATCTATCTTCGGGTGCTTCGTCAAGTGCACTGGCCGAATCCCCACCAGAGCACCTCCGACGCAACACCCTCGAGGCTGACCGGACTTACGGGCTTCAAGGGCCATATAAACGGCCACTGGGGTCCCTATGACTACGTTCCCCCGAGCTACTGGCTGTTGGACCACACACGTGGTGGTGCGTGGGGATTCAACACGGAAACTGGTCCTGGAGTTGATGTGCCGGGGCTCGAAAGCCTCCGCGAATTTCTGCCTGAAGATAGGCTGTGGCCAATCAACGAAGAATGGCTGCTTCACGCAGATGGCGAGGTGTGCCGCAGGAACCTGTTGGGGTCCTACCGTAAGGCACTCCAGGCGCGCTATGGCTCCCCCGCAGACCTTCAAGATTTTCTCCGCAAAGTCCAGGCGATGGATTACGAAAGCGAGCGCGCCATGTTCGAAGCCTACGGCCGGAACAAGTATCTTTCGACCGGTGTGATCCATTGGATGTTGAACAATGCTTGGCCGTCCGTCGTCTGGAATCTTTATGACTATTACCTGCGGACCGGGGGTGCCTACTTCGGAACCAAAAAAGGGTGCGAGCCTTTGCACATACAGTATTCCTATGATGACGACTCGGTGGTGGTTGTAAACTCGTACCACCGCAAATTTGAGGGTCTGCGTATCGAAGCCGAAATCCTCGGTTCGGATTCTAAGTCCAGATTCTCAAAGTCATCAGTGATGGAAATTGCGGCCGATTCCAGCACACGGATTTTTTTCATCCCCAGGCTGAAGGGTCTGACTCCAACTTACTTTCTCAAGCTGACACTCCGCGACCCGCGCGGGGAGACGAAGAGTTCAAACTTCTACTGGCTATCCACAAAACGCGATCAATTTGACTGGGCACAAACCCATGGGTACTTTACGCCCATCATCGCATACTCCGATGTTACAGATTTGAATCATCTTCCGATAGTCGCCCTGAGTGCTACAACCCAGAGCGAAACCCATCAAGGCGAGGATACGGTCCGTGTTACCCTCGTTAATCCCGGTCCCAACCTGGCTTTTTCCGTACATCTTCGCGTCTTGAAGGGCAACGGAGGACCTGAATTAATACCCACCTTCTGGTCTGATAACTACGTTGAACTCATGCCGACGGAACATAAAGATGTAACTGCGACTTACTCACATCGAGATTTGGGCTCGTCTCGACCGGTCTTAGCAGTGGAAGGATGGAACGTGGCTGGCAACGAAGTGGCAATCGGGAACCAGGAATAAATTTGATCGGGTGGTTTCTGTGAAAAATGCGAGTTGAAGAGGGCAGCAAGGTCGTGGTGCCTCCGGCAATGCAGAGGAGAATGGAATCGTGAAGCGCCTCATGTTCCTCAAATTGGCGGGCACTGCTATGGCCGAGCTTGGTATGCCTCGATCGGGTCGCGCCAAGGTAAGTGAATCGTGCCTGCGTGCCGCGTCGGAATTGCGGCTGGCCGGCATGAATCTCACGGAGCTGGGTCCGTGCAATCTCGGTGTGTCGGAGCGAGCACTGATGTTATGCGACTTCATACTTATTCGAGGGTTAGAATCCCTCCCTCTCCGAGGAGGGGCCGTTAACAGGAAAGGTATAAGGGAAATTTGGACCTCCCGCACGGCGGCAAATCTCAGCAGAAATTCCCGTGGTGCGACCTTTTTTCGGCTGCGGTGGCAACGCCGCTGCAGCCCGACTGCACAGCGGAACTGGCGCAATCAACGTTTTCGCCTCCGACCAGTTTTCCCGAACATGCGCGAATCATATGCAAGCGGCACCGGTTCCTGAATGACTATTCGGCTGAACTCTGGATGCGCCGGGTTGATAAGCCAATTGTGCTCGGTCGATGCAAGGACGGAGGGCGCCAGCAGCAAACAGGTTTGTCCCTTTCGGACGAATTCATCGCCGATCGCGGCGAGCTCCGGCGGTACCGCCGGAGCTCGCCAATCCGCAGGCAGGAGGCTAATTTCGACGAGTTCCCGGGTCAAATCATCGGGCACTTCCGCTATAGCCAAGACGAGATCGAGGGGCGGATCGTCCTTATCGAGGTGGACAAAATACTCCAGTAGCGCAAGCGACTGGTGCTCTGAGGTGTAGCTGAGGCGGATGCCCGGACTCGACCATCGCCCACCGTATCGGTAAGCGCCTTCGCCATCGAAAGGAGTGCGGGCGTACTTCTTGCGCAGGACTCTGTATACGCGGCTCAACTCACTCCGCCGTAGGCGATACGGCCAAGAACGTTCTCGACCTGCCGCGCACCCAACTCGGTATCGAGTGCCTCGATTGGAGCGATGCCTCCCAAAGCGCGGTTCGGACGCTTTAGCCAGCGGACGGCTCTTTCGTGGTCACCGATGAACTCGTTGGCCAAAGCAATGATTCGCGCCAAGCGGTAAAGCCGGTCGGATTCGTAACGCGCCAATCTGCCGCTGCGCCGCCGGCGCTGAAGGCTTCGTGGAGACAAGTCAAGAGCTGCGGCGAGTTCTTTCAATGTCAATTCAGACGCCCGCATTAGCTCCTCAACTACGCCCGGAGGGAAGCCTTTCCGGATGGCTTCACGCATATCTTCTTCGCTGTCCAGAGTCCGGCCGAGGGTGTGTTTGCCGCCGAGTTCCTCAATTACGGCTTGGAGGTTTGTTGCCATTTGTCGCTAATGATAGCGACAAATGGCGCTCATGTCAACTAGGGGACTCGCCTGGCGACTCTAGGTAAGCATCAGCCGGTGGCCGTCTGGACGAAAGTATAATCGAAGGTCATGCTCGCGATGTGGACACGAGCGAGAAGTGTCCATTTGGAACGATGATGGACATTTACACGCAGCCGGTCAGACCTAAGCGACGGTACCTGGCGCTTGAGGAGAAGCGGCGGATTGTGGAAGAGACGTTGGTCGAAGGGGCATCGGTGGCGAGGATTGCGCTGGCGCACGGATTGAACACGAACTTGGTGTTCAACTGGCGTCGATTGCATCAGAAAGGACTGCTGGGTGGCCGCTAGCCTAGCCTAGGACCCCCAAACCGATTGCAAAAAAGCCAGCCAGCGTGGCTGTTGCCTTGAATTGCGGGATAGGATCGAGCTTCTTGAACGCGCTCGTAAAGGCGTTCGACAGGCTCCACATTGTTCTGGCCGAAAATTCGGGGTATTCCGGCTGAAAGTAAGACCGGTGGACCTCAGCTACGAGACTCTTGGGCGCATCTAATTTACCTTACCTTCGACCAACGCACCGTAAATGATCAGTTTCGCCTCCGTATCACTGATCTGGGCGGCGCCGCTGGTACTTGCCCTGTTCGCTACTGCTCTGCGGGTTGCGTTCAGAAGGTTCGAGAGTACAGTCCGCCGAATATTCTTAAGCATTTGCTGCTCCGATGTCACGTATGTCACAAACGGCATCCACACCCGTGTCGACTGGCAAAGTGAAGTGCATGCCAGCGTCACGATAAGGTGCCGGATAGCGAACTTTCCGCCCAGTAGCCTGTCGGAGTTTTGAAATTCCTAACCCCACCAGCTAGTCGAGGAACTCGCCCTCCTCCAACCGGGCCGGTACGTATTCTTCCGTAACATAGCTGATGTTTTTGCTGATCAGGGCTTCCACTTCGAGCTTGAAGCCGTTCTTCAACATCAGCTCGATTTCCTTTTGCCAGGGCTTTTTGTTCACGAACCAGGGATAATGCGCGATCTGCCGGGCCCGTTTGACGTCTTGCTCGTTCAACTTGATTTGGACGCTGGGGCTAAGCTGGCAGCGGCCATAATCCAGACTGCGCAATCCCAGGAAACGCGCATCGGGGATGGCCATGCGGCGCGATTCGTAGGCAAGATTGATCGATCCCTGTTTGATCACGCTGTAGATGTAATACCCCCAGGGGTCGTTATCCAGCAGGCAATACATCGGCAGTTTCAACTCGTGATGCAGGCGGTGCAGCATACGACGAACGCCGCGGGGCGGTTGACCTCCGCCATGGGTCAGGATGCAGTTGTGTTTGCGCCAGAATTTATCCTCGTTGAATCGCCGCCAAACTGTGTCCTTCTCGACATGCAGGATGAATTTTGCAGTGTTCTTTTTGAACTGCACGATGTCCTGTTCGACGATCGACGGGATGCTGTAGCCGCCAGAGCCCATGCGGGAACAGTCGATCGTGTCGCCACTATCTACCAGTGTGATCGGGCCAACCATCGCCCCCGCGTTTTTGGCGTACAGGTGAAGCTCTTCGCGCATCGAATCGAGTGAAACCTCGATGTCCTCGATGACGGGATCGCATTCATCCTGCGTATCGAACGTCTCTTCGCTAGTCCCTTCAATGGTGTGCTTCAGCAGGTAGAACAAACCTCGGATGCTGGTTGTCTTTCCTTGATCGATCAGTTGCTTGCATCCGGAAGCGACAAGCAATGTCTGCATGTAGCTGCGGGCTTGAGCCAGATTGAATAATTCCCGCCGGTTGGTCCCGCTGCCCATCTCAATAATGCGCTTCGATTGATTGAACCGAACGTTCGATAATGATCGTGACGGGATATCCACGTACGGCGCCCGCCCACGTCCCGCGCACTGGACGACGGCATCTGCAAGATCGCGAATCGAACCGAGAGTTTTCCTGTCTTTCGTCGAGCGATTCGCTTTGTCTGAAGTCGATTTCGCTTTCTTAGCCATAATTTTACGCAGTTGGTTCAGACGATGCCGTTTCGCCGGGAGTTTCTTCCGGG
>DASPVV010000198.1:0-9427 GCA_035622175.1 Terriglobales bacterium
GCGCATCTGCAAATCGAACGGGGTTCCACGCGAAAGTTTTTCTTGGCGCTCGGCCCGGACACGCTCTACGTCGTCAGGATGGAAGGCTCGCGGAAAATAGCCCTGCTCCATCGCCTCTTCTAGGGCGATGTGTGTGAGATCCAGCGCCACCCGGTTCGCGTACAGTGTCGTGCCATCGGGCGCAAGAACCACGACTACTTGGCGAATAGCATCGGTGATCGTGCGAAGGTCCTGCTCACTTTGCCGCAGCTTCTCCTCGGCACGCTTGCGGTCATCGATGTCGGTTGCCGTGACGTACCAGCGGATGATCTTGCCAGATTCGTCTCTTAACGGGTTGTACTCAGAAAGATGCCAGCGATAGTCCCCCTGCTGAATGCGCTTGGCTGCGCCAATTGGAAACAAGCGCATTTCCAGCTCGAATGGAACTCCCTTCGACAGTCCCATGCGACGCTCGTTGAGTATCCGATCTCGATCATCAGGATGGCAGGTTCGCTCTAAGTGGCCTTTACCCATCACCTCATCCAAGGTGACGCCAATGCGATCAAGAGCCACTCGGTTCACGTAAAGGGTCGTGCCGTCAGGCGCAAGGACCGAGATGCCAATGGGGATAGCATCGGTGATGGTGAGGTCGACCCTCTCTTGACGAACCTTCTGATCGGAGGTCCGGCTGTCATTCGTACTCATCGTTGAATCCGAGGCGCCAGCAAGCCGTGAGCGAGCTTCCGGCCATGCGAAATTATAGTGTCTGCCCGGCTCGGACTGCACGCAATTAGGTAGACCACAGGTGTGTGCCGTCCGACATGATTGAGTTAGGTGGCATTCGAAGGCCCGACCTGCCCTCCCTCCGCACGCTCGCGAAGCATCCACTGGCGCACATAGGGAGGGCATTGGATGAGTTCAACGCCCTCCTCCTCGCTGCTAATCAGGAACCGAACCACCCCAACGTCGACTAGGGTGACTTCGCTCAGATCCAAGATTCTACGTCCGCAGCAATCACTCATTGCCGATTGAATGCAGATGATAAGGTCCGACTCAATTCGGCCGCTCAGCCGCAGTCTACCCACATTTCCATCGCAGTCTTTTTCGATCCTCAACATTTTCGTGCTCACCTCTCGGCGCGGACGAACGGTGTAAACTGCGCCAATTTCGAGGACTCGCCGTTGATGGCGGCAAGTCCCATCGATTATGTGTTCATTTGCCCATCTTTCCTGTAGTGACAGCTGAAACGTCTGTCACACCGCTTGGTGATAGCGCGTGGCGGCGTGTACCTGATTGAAGTTAGAGATCATCATTTTGCGGGAGGACTCGAAATTGGCCCACTGATTAGCATCTGGAAGCGGCGGAATGGTGACCGTCTCGCGCCGATCGAAGCCGGCCAGCGCGGCGTCCACCAGTTCAGCAACTTCCATGACGGCTGGCAGCTTGTTCACATCCTTACCAGCGTGTGCCCAGATCTCCGTTCGCGTTGCCGATGGCAACACCGCTTGAACGTAAACCCCCTTGGGCCCGAGTTCCGCATGAAGACCCTGGCTCAGGAAAAGAACGAAGGCCTTGGTCGCACCATAGACAGTGGAGCCATACTCCGGCACCAACCCCACAACCGAGCTGATGTTGACGATGGCGCCTTGGCCAGCGTGGGCGAATCGCGGGGCAACAGCACTCGCGAGACGTAGAGGCACGGTCGCGTTGAGGCTGACGATCCTCGCCATTTCGTCGGGATTTTGGTCCACAAAGCCGAGTGCCGGGGCAGAGCCCGCGTTGTTGATCAGTATGCCGATCCGAAGATCGTCGCGGAGCCGAGCTTCAACCTGGGCGAGGTCCTGCGCATTGGTGAGATCCGCTCGCAGGATATCGACCCGCACACCTGCTTCCCGGCGCAGGCGGTCCGCCAGCGCTTCCATTCGCGTGTTGTCGCGCGCCACTAAGACGAGATCGTGGCCCCTCTTGGCGAAGCGGTCAGCATACATGGCGCCGATCCCAGTGGACGCGCCGGTAATCAATACGGAAGGTTTGCTCGTCATAGTAGTTCTCCTTTTCAATCGCAATCGGTCACCGGATTCACCATTCCCACGCTCCGGCTGCGCTTGACTTTGCATTGGGAGCACCATTCGTAAACCCCTGACGAACAACGGATCGCGATCTCGTCTCCAAGGCCGATCTTCAGCAAATGCTCAGCGTTGCAGCAGACATTATGGCCACATGTGCGCAATCCGGACGCTAACCATTTTGTCTTCAATCGGCTTCGGAATGGTCACTTGGATGCCTTCTCAATTGCGCCGGCAGTTGCGGCACACATCATCACAGCCAAGGAACCGATCGACCAAAAAGGAGAAGGAAGATGGAAGACAACACCTTAGTGAAATCAAGCTTTTCAGCCATTATCAACGCACCCATTGAGAAAGTGAACGTACCCTCGTGGTGCTTCACGTTGCCGGAGTCTGAATACCAAGCGTGCTCGCCGGCGCATTTCTCCGCGGCCGCAACCACAGCGCCTGACGGGCGGCGCATGTCCATCAATGTGGAAGTAATCGGCGGCAGTCTCATGGTGCAGCACTATAGGGAAGAGATCAGCCAGCCCGATCACCTGAGATTGGTTTCGAACTCAGACGTGTTTACACCGAACGGCCGGACGAAGATCGACGTGATCTGGGAGCTCAGCGTCAAGAAGATCGACGATCATACCTGCGAGTTCACAAACTTCGTTCAGAGCTCCGCCACGCCAGAACTGCTGGATCTCCTCGGCAGGCAGGGCATTCCATTGGAGGTCTTTAGAACTACTCGCAGACCGATGTCCGAGGCTCACAATCGCCAAGAGACACCACTGTTTGCAAAAAGCATTGAACGCCACGCCATAGCGCGGAAGTAATCTTGGACGACTGAATCAGACGCACCCATACATAAGGAGAAAACTCATGAAACGCATCGCTTTCTACTTGGTTGCATTGGCAATGGCCGCCGGAATTCTCGCCTTAACCGCTCCCCTATCCGGGCAGGCGGACGAAGAAGCGGCACCTATCTATGGAATCAAACTTCCCGCCGGATACCGCGACTGGACGTTGATCTCGGTCGCCAACGTCGGAGCTCCGGTCAACGACATACGCGCCAAACTGGGCAATGATATTGCGATAAAGGCCTACCGGGATGGGAAGCTCCCGTTCCCAGACGGGACCATCCTTGCCCGGTTGGCTTATCAACAAGTCACATCAGAGGAAAATAACAATGCGATTCGACCTTTCGCGGAGAAAGCGCTTCCGCCGGAACTGGTTAAGAAACTGTTGGACGGGTCTTTCGTCGCGGGACCTCCGACCAACGTTCAGTTCATGGTCAAGGATTCAGTGAAGTATGCGTCGACCGGGGGCTGGGGCTTCGCACAATTCAACCATGGCAAACCTGCCGACGCGGTGACCATCAAGACGTGCTTCTCCTGTCACCAGCCCGCCAAAGACCATGACTTTGTCTTCACCCGTTATGCGCCGTAAGAGCAGGGCGAACTTGTCGAGGGATTCATTCCTTCGGTGTAGTGAGAATATCTAGGAGGATAGCAATGACGAATTTCAAAAGTTCCGTGTGGCGGCGAAGTATGACACTCAAACTGTTCGTTCTCGCTTCGCTGGTGGTGATCTCCAACTTGGTATCCGCGCAAAACCCAGACCACAAAGTCCGCACCGTTGTTTTGGTGCACGGCGCCTGGGCCGATGGTTCGGGGTGGAAAGGCGTTTACGATATCCTGACAAGAGGCGGCTATAACGTCAGCATCGTGCAGGAGCCGGAAGCTTCTTTTAAAGACGACGTCGAGGCGACGAAGCGCGTCATTGTTCAACCGGACGGCCCCTGCATTCTTGTGGCGCACAACTATGGCGGCGCCGTCGCTACCGAAGCAGGAAAGGATCCTTTGGTTGTGGGCCTGGTCTACGTGGCCGCTCATATGCCGGATGCCGGCGAAAGCGAAGCGGAAGATGGGAAACGGTTCCCGAGCGATCTCAGTAAGGTCGCGGCAGCCAACTCGGGCGCCGGGGCGCATGCTCAGGTTGCGACAGCAACTACCTAACTGATCCTAAGGAACCGCAATGAGGACGCTAATTAAATCAATTGCCGAATTGGGCGGATGTGACACCTGCCGACAACGATTAACGTTCACTGTGCCGGCAACGGCGTCTCCCACGCACTGATTCACGAGTCAAGACAATAGGAGAAAAGAAAATGACAAATCTGAACTTCGATAAACAGAACACAGCACTTCTCGTGATTGATCCGTACAACGATTTCATTTCCGAGGGTGGGAAAATATGGGATCGCATCAAAAATGTTGCGGAAGCAAATAATAGCGTCCCTCACATGGTGAAAGTCGTGGCGGCTGCACGGCAGGCCGGACTCCGTGTTTTCTATGCACTGCATCGCCGTTATCGTCCAGGCGACTACGAGGGCTGGAAGTACATTGCGCCTATCCAGAAGGCAGCGATGCAAAGAAAGACCTTCGAATACGGAACGTGGGGCGGAGAGATTCGCACCGAATTTGCACCTCAACCGGGGGACATCGTGGCACAGGAGCATTGGGGTTCCAGTGGCTTCGCCAACACTGACTTGGATTTGCTGCTGAAAAGACACGCCATCCAGAGACTCATCGTCATCGGCCTCATCGCACACACCTGCGTTGAGTCAACGGTTCGCTTCGCGGCTGAGCTTGGCTACGAAGTCACCGTTGTAAAAGACGCGACTGCTGACTTCTCCGATGAGCATATGCACGCCGCTCTCGTCACCAATCTTCCGAGCTACGCCAATGCGATTGTGACAACGGATGAAATCGTGGAATCGATTTCTCGCAAAGTCTCTGCAGGGAGTGCCGCATGAAGAACGAAAAAGTGGTTCGTTTATTGCAAGTGAGGGTGTTGCCCCAGTACCGCGACGAGATTCTGCACGCCGCTCTTGAGAATAAGTTGCCGACACTCGGGGAAGAAGGCGTAGAGGCTTACTACCAGACCGTGCGAAAAGACGATCCCAACACGATTCTTTTCTTCGCGGTGTTTTCATCGCAAGCCGCATACGATTCGCACATGCAAACAGAGCACGCGAAGAGGACCTTTGCAGCTTTTCAAGGCAAGCTTGCGGAGGAGCCGGTCCGTGCTGAGTTGATCGAGCTTGATTGACAAAGCACCGGTGACAATTATCGGCTCATCGCACCGGTGTTACCGAATGGCTGCGCAATTCGTGCTGGGCGGCGCTAACGACGAAAACGGGAGATCTCGATGAAGCAGAAATCTCCCGTGGTGATGTTCTCACTTTCATGCGTACAGCGCCAGGCTGCTGCTGTTGGCGTGCTCCTGGGCTTCCTCGGACTGGGCATCCTTGGCTTTGCAGTGCGGACTGGGTTGGTTGCGGCTAGCGACTATCCAGGAGCCGTGAAGCCCCTAGCGCAGGGGACGGAAGAATTCTCGGATATCCTGTGCGAGAAGGCCGGGTTGCTCGATGGCGGCAAAGTGGCCGCCCCTGGGCATGACTGTCCAGCGCAGGAATTGTAGCCGCGCTCTGCGAGCGAGCGCGGCGGAATAGGAATCTTCTTGGGGAAGACGGCCATCGCCACAGGAACCTCTACACGGTTTGTGGGCGAAAGCTGAAGCGGCTGCTCTCGTGTTTCGTAATACAGGCGGGCAGAGGAGTTTAGGGTCTCGCTTACCCAGTAGATCATCACATTGGTCAGGAGTTCATCCTTTGTGAAGATGCGCTGCAGCTCACCCCCACAATCGCTCCAAGTTCGGAACTTCTCGACGATCCAGGCCGCAAGACCGACAGGGGAATCGTTAAGCATAACCTAGAGTTTGTGGTTTGGTACTTTGCACATGGCTATAGCCGCCCTCAAGGTCCCACCAGGTCCGGAGTTCCGCAAGGTAGGACCTGGCGTCCTCGTCGTCCGGGGTTTGGTTCAACGTACCGCCGAAAGGAAAGCGACCGGCAATGTAATTGAAGTGAATGCCGACGATGCGTTGGGCATGGTCGAGGGCAAGGGCTGTCGAAATGGCAGAGCCCCAATCGCCTCCCTGGGCAGCGAAACGCTCATAGCCGAGCTCCGCCATCAATCGGGTCCAGAGTGCTGCCACCTTGAAGGGATTCATACCCCGCTCCGTGGGACGGTCAGAGAATCCATAGCCCGGCAACGAGGGCACGATCACATCGAAGGCGTCCTCCGCCCTTCCGCCGTGCGTCGCCGGATCGCTCAAAAGCGGGATGAGCCTCACCATTTCGACGAAGCTTCCTGGCCACCATGCGTAAGGATGAGCGGCAATGGTTTTGGACTCTTACTGCGCACATGCACAAACTGGACGTGGAATCCATCGAGTGCGACTCGATACTGCGGGAGCCGGTTCAGCGCTGCCTCATGCCGCCCCACTCATAGACGTTCCGCCAATAATCAGCCAACGATTTCATGTAGCTGAGACTGGAGCCCAACTCCCAGCCAACGTTCTCCAGCTCGTCGGGCCAGCGCGTGGCATCGAGCCTGCGCTTCAGATCTGTAAGCAGCGCGTCCGACACATGGATGGTGAACTTTTCGATGGCCATCTTAATCCGCCCTCAACCAAAAGTAGATACTGTCCGCGTTCAACTTCTGATTATGCCTAGATCACGGGCTAAGAAAATTACGTTTTCACGTTTTCGGGCTGGACTCCCACGAGGTTGTCCCAAAGTCGGCTCCCGGGAACCGTGAGCTTTGTCGTTGTGGGAGGATCACGAGCCACTCGGAAGTTGGCAGCCAGCTTCCGAGCGACCCGGAAGTAGAGGCCGCTCAGAGTCAACGAATGCGGTTCCTGGTTGGCGAACACGCCGCTTCTCACCTGCCACGCTGAGGGCAGCCCCTCTTACAGCGAGACATTCAGGCCAAAAGTGCCGCGCACGTAGGTCACCCACTCGTCGTCC
Source organism: Terriglobales bacterium (assembly GCA_035622175.1). Classification (GTDB taxonomy): domain Bacteria; phylum Acidobacteriota; class Terriglobia; order Terriglobales; family Acidobacteriaceae; genus JAFAGX01. The sequence continues at coordinate 6,907 of DASPVV010000198.1, forward strand.
GTCATGGCGCCCCACGCGACCCACTGTTCATCAGTGAGCGAGGCGCGCCACTGCAGAAAGCCAGATGCATCGGGGCCGACGGGATGGCGTAAGGTCCAGGTTCCGCTGTCCACGATATGGCGGATCCGTTCGCCTACTACAAACGGCGATACAGGCTGCTCCAGCGAGGCGCGGAAGAGTTCGTTGATGCGTCGCTTGTGCGGATAGTTAGTCCCGGAGGGATCTGGTTTTATCTTTCCGAAAATGGGGGTGGCGATGATACCTGGTTCGACGATGGCGACGCGGATACCGAAGCTTTTCACTTCCTGAGCCAGGCATTCACTAAGCGCCTCCAGAGCCCACTTAGAGGAACAGTAGGGCCCTTGCGGGGAAGTAGCAATGCGGCCAGCCACCGAAGTCACATTAACGATGCAGCCTTTGCCCTGCTGACGCATCCCGGGCAGGACCGCCTGGATGCAGCGCAGAGCACCAAAAAAGTTTGTTTCCATGGTGGACCGAAAATCGGATAAGGTCGTTTCTTCTACCGAACCCATGGTGCCGATGCCGGCGTTATTCACCAGCACGTCGATACGGCCGGCGTCGGTCAAAACCTGTCCGATGGCCTCCCGTGTGGATGAGTCCTCATCCACATCGTGCTTCAGGATGCGAATGGGTAGACTCTCCCGGGTGGCAGCCGCATGCAGTTCCCCTTCGCGTTGCGGATTGCGCATGCCCGCATAGACTGTGTGCCCAGCACGCGCCAGCGACACGGCTGTGGCCATTCCGATCCCCGTGCTGGTACCTGTGACGAACGCGATTCCCATGCGAATTCTCCTGTGCGCCGGTTAACCCGGCGTGGTGTAGTGAATGAAAAAGTAACACGAATGTGAAGTAGCGACCCACTTCAGCCCCGAGTCATGCGGAGACGCCCGCGAGGGCGGCGCTAAAGCGTTGACAGGGGAGCGTGCGGGCCGGGTATTGAGCCGAGCCGCGTAAGTCTCTTCCTCCGGGGCGCCGACGCTGTAGGAGAGAGCGGAAGGCACCATCGTGGACACCGAAAAGGCAACTTTCGGATTGGTATGCGTACGGAAAAGACACGATTGCGACGCACGCTTACGCGCTTGCAGGACCAAATGCGGCAGACGCGGCACTCGTCGCTTCAGGATCAGGCGAATCATCTCAATCAAATGCTCCGGGTCACAATGCTTACTATGGCATCGGCGGAAATATCCGTGCGTTGCAACGGGTGCATCGGGCCGTGGAGCGCTACTGGCGCAAAATGTTGAGCAGTCGGAGCTGGCATGGCACGATCTACTGGAAGCTTTTCCAGCGGATTAAGGAACAGTTTCCACTGCTGCGACCCAAGCTGTATCTCCCCCACACGGAGCTGCAAGCGATCGCCATTCTGTGAAGCAACTTCCGAAGAGCGTAGTGCGGGAAATCCGCACGCTACGTTCCGTGGGAGCCGGAGGTGGGCAACTACCTCCGGCCACCCGGTGGTTGTGCGCAATCATGATTCCTACTCCGACTCAGGATGTAGATAGGCTACTCTTGCAAATTTCGGTACTGCCTCATATCGGTTTCCATCGGCCAACGATACCTTTGGCAAGAAACGGTAGCGGCTGCGTGCAGGCGCGGATAGGTTTCTATGGAAAGCCGGATTTCGAAGTGAAAATGATACCCCATCCGAATTCGGGAGGTACCCGGCCCGATTCGGCCGTGAAAGTGGGTGTCGGCACATTTCGGCTGACCGATCCGATTCGGCAATTGCCACACCAAGCACGTGTAGGCCTGGATCCCGAGCTAACCGGAGTAATCGGGTGTTGGTCGGCCCTAGCAGACGATTTCGAACTTTCCTGCGGCTGGCGTTGATCGTTATGAATTGAAGGTCCCCTTTACTGAGAATGGCAAGGGGACCGACTAGCATCTCTTGGCAAGATTACTTCGCGGCGGGCGTGTAGGTACCCATGCAGTCGAAGGACGTGGACCCATCGGCATTGCCCTTTGCAGTACAAGTACCGTTGGCTTTCCCGCCATTCATCTTTCCACTACCTTTCGTCATTGACCACTTGTTGCTTCCGGACTCGAAAGCGCCGTTTTTTGATGTGCCCGTGAACTCGTATCTGTAGTAGTTCTTGTCACCGTTCTCCATGGTTTCCACGAATTCTCCGTGGCCGCTTGTCTTGTCGCCCTTGACATCAAGAAACTCAGTTCCGATTCCCGACTTCATTTTTACCCCGGCGATTTCGCCCTTGATTGCGGTACAGTTAATCTGGTCGATGGCGTAAGCATGGCCCGGCTTATCGCCGACTTCGATGTTGTGTTGCACTGCTGGCTTCTCGCACTTCCACTGAACATTCGATTTTCCTTGCGCCAAGGCGACACCTGACACTGCACACAGAACGCACAGGAACAGGCAGAATTTCTTCATTCCTTCCTCCTCGTAATTCGAAATCAATCTACTTTGGCCCTGAGGGCTGTGAGCCATGCCCAATTAGCGCGGGCTACCTTTGCGGACGAATCCTACGCTCCACAAGCCGAA
>DASPVV010000199.1:0-26522 GCA_035622175.1 Terriglobales bacterium
CACGCTCGATGGCATCGGAGTCAACGATCAGAATTATGGCTACGCTTTCAACAGCGTCCTGAACGTGCCGCCCGACTCGGTCGAGGAATTCCGCGTCACCACCGCCAATTCGAATGCCGACACCGGCTACTCCAGCGGCGCCCAAGTCGCGCTGGTAACGAAGAGTGGCACCAATAGCTTTCACGGATCGGTGTACGAGTACAACCGCAACACCATCTTCAGCGCGAATGACCCGTTTTTGAAAGCGTCTCAGATTACTGACGGCCAGTCCAACACAGCCCCGAAACTGTTGCGCAATGTGTTTGGCGCCACGTTCGGAGGGCCGATCAAGAAGAACCGGCTTTTCTTTTTTGCCAATTATGAAGGACGGCGCGACGCGCAGGGCACCAGCGTGTTGCGAACGGTGCCAACCGCGTCCCTGCGCGCCGGTATTCTCGAGTATCAGTGCCAGGTTGTTGCGAGTTGTCCGGGGAACAGCGTCCGAGGCACCGACGGAAACACCTATACCGCCCAGCCCGGCTACTACGCCCTGGGAATTGTCAACGGGCGGAACGAAATCACGACGATGGATCCACTCGGCATCGGTCCCAGCGTGGGCATCGAGAACATCCTGAATCAATACCCGTCGCCTAACGCCACCGACATCGGCGACAGTGTGAACTCGCTCGGTTACCGTTTTGCCTCGAACGCTGATTCCACATACAACACCTACATCGCCCGGCTCGACTACCACATCAACGCCAGCGGCTCGCAAACTCTTTTTGCGCGCGGCTCAATGCAAAATTTCAACGAACCACAACAGCAACAGTTTCCCGGGCAGTCCGCATCCACGACCATCGTAGACGACAGTAGAGGCGTCACCATCGGACTGACTTCCCTCATCAACCCCAGGCTCATCAACAATTTTCATTGGGGCTTGGTCCGCCAAGGAGGGCAACAGGGCGGTGTCTCTCAGCATCCGGGCGTTTACCTGCTTGGGCTCGACAACCTCGTCCCGTTCACTCGCTCCACCACTTTCTTTGTACCCCTCAATCAGCTGACGGATACCTTGAACTGGACGCGCAAGAATCACACCTTTGAGCTCGGCGCCGATTTCTTTTTCATTCGCAACAACCGCTCCAGCTATTCCGACTCTTTCTCAGATATTAATACCAACCCCGTGTATCTCAACACCGCAGGAATTTCCGAACCTGGCAACCCCAGCCCGCTGAATCCCTACAACAACGGCTATCCGCAGGTAAATGCCAACTTTGCCCCGAACTATGACGAAGCCGCTGGGATCCTGTTGGGCATCTTCGCTGAAGGGGATGGAATTTACAATTTCGCCCGCAACGGCACGGCTCTGGCTCAGGGAACGGCGATCAACCGCCGTTACGCGATCAACAACTACGAGTTCTACGGGCAGGATACCTGGCGTCTGACGCCCCGGTTAACGCTTACCTACGGCTTGCGCTGGGTGCTCGAAGCTCCGCCTTACGAAACCAATGGGTTGCAGGTATCGCCCTGTGTGGAGGCCGCATCGGGTGGGTGTACGAATCAAAACCTCGCCGATTGGTTCAACCACACCGCCCAATTAATGAGCCAGGGCCAACCCGCCAACAATGCCGGCGAAGTCAGCTTCATCCTTGGCGGACCCGTCAATAACGGTCCAGGCCTGTGGAACTGGGACCACAAGGATTTTTCACCCCGAATTGCCGTAGCCTGGGCGCCGGATACCGGCGATGGCTGGCTGGCAAAGATTCTTGGACACAGAGACCAGTTCTCCATCCGCGGCGGCTACAGCATCATGTATGACCACTTCGGCATTCCGATCGTGAACAGCTTTGATCAGCATGGTTCTTTCGGACTTTCCACCGATCTCGGGAATCCTGCGGGAGTGGTAACGGTCGCCAATGCCCCGCGCTTTACCTGCCTGGTTCCCGGCAATCCGGCAGGTTCGGCACAGTCCTGTCTGCCTCCACCCTGCGCGTCTTTGAACGACCCAGGCTGCCTATTTGGCCCTACACCCTCCGGCAGGTTCCCGGTTACTCCCAGCAATACTGCATTTGCCATCAATTGGGGGCTGGACCAGAGTCTAAAGACGCCTTACGCGCACGTTTTCAATTTCTCGCTTTCGCGGCAAATCACGGCCAGGTCATCGCTTCAGGTGGCGTATGTGGGCACCGTGGGCCGGCGTCTGCCGATGCAGGTCGACCTCGCCCAGCCGGCAAATCCGACCGATCCTGCCAGCGGCATGACCTATTTCCAGGCAGCCAAGATGCTCTCGATGCAAGCCGCCGCTGGCACGCCCGTGAATCAACTCAAGCCCATACCTTTCTTTCAGAATTTCTTTCCCGCCTGGGCCGGTGCGAACACTCAGAGCGCGCTCGCCAACCAAAGTAGTCCGCTGACCTGTGCCAACGGTGCGCCCCCCGCGAATCCCACGGCCACGCAAAACATCTATGAGCTTTGGGCCTGTTACCTGCATAACGAAACCTTCAGCCTGTTTCTCATGGATCTGCCAGCTTCAATCACCGGCAATAGCCCGGCACTTCCGAACAGCAAGTTCGGCCCGTACACCTTCTTCCATGACCAGTTCAGCTCACTCTATGCTTGGCGAAATATCGGTACTTCCGACTACAACGCGCTGCAGGTGACTTACAACGTCCGCTGGGGAGCCAATCTGCAGGGGCAGTTCAACTACACGTGGTCGAAATCGTTCGATGAGGAATCGGCAGCCGAGCGTATCGGTCCTTATGAAGGAACTGGCGGAACGGGCAACGACCTAAACGGCGGCGGAATTGTCATCAATGCATGGGATCCGCTGTCGCTGCGTGGGCTCTCCGACTTCAACGCCTTTCACCAGATCAACGCCAATCTCACGTATCGTCTCCCGTTCGGAAGAGGACAGATGCTGGCGGGAAATGCGAATCCGATTCTTAACGCCCTGATCGGCGGCTGGCACGCTTCCGGCGTCTTTCGCTGGACCAGCGGCTTCCCCATTACCGTCGACAACGGTCCTGACTGGGCCACAAACTGGAACATCGAAGGCGATGCCGAGCCGAATGGGCCGCGCCCGGTCGAGTCCACGCAGAAGCATCTCTTTGTGAACGGTACCTATGTCGGGCCGGACATGTTCGCCAATCCGGTAGCGGCCGAGGCGGCTTTCCGCCCGGACTGGCCGGGCGAATCCGGAGAGCGCAACAACGTCTTTGGCGACGGCATGTTCAACATCGATACCGGCGTGGCCAAAGATTTCTTGCTGGGTGAGCAGCGGCGTCTGGAGTTCTCCTGGCAAACGTTCAACACCACCAACTCCGTGCGCTACGACGTGCGCACCGCTCAACCTTCGCTCGGCTATGCGGCGACGCAATTCGGCGCCTACACCTCTACGATTACGACGCCGCGCTTCATGCAGTTCGCCCTGCGCTTGGTATTCTGATTTGTAAAAGTTCGGTTGAGTCGGGATCAGTGCACCGTTCTACAACTGCGGCCGTGAGTCCGCGCTTTGATATCGCGCAGCGGCGGCTGGCCGAACAAGCGCTTGGACTCGCCGCTGAACTGACTTGGGCTTTCATGGCCGACTTCGAAGGCCGTGCTGGCTGCATCAAGTTCGCGAGCAGCAACGAGTCGAAGGTGTTTCTGATATTGAAGGGGACTCATCGCCGAAATGCACGGCAGTGAGGGTGCAGCGTTGAGACCCCTATGCGTGCAACTGCTGCGACATCCTCCAGACGCAAGCGTTTCCTGTAATTGGCCCTGAGCCAGGCGATGGCCTTCGCTGTTCTTTTGACTCTGGTCGCCAAGCGTCGCGATTGCTCGTAGACGATCTCCTTGAGGACCCCGAAGTAGGTGAAAAGACCAAAAGACCTGCCGCGTGTGTACACCTTCTCCGGCCATCCGCTGCCCGTGCATTCGCCTGACCGGAATGAACACTGGAGAGTTGCTCAGGAGCACTACTAAACCGCCTACAATTGATTGCGGACCTAACTCCGCATACAGGATGGGAAACGATGCAAAAACGCAAACTTGGGAAAAGTAATCTTGAAGTCTCCGCTATCGGGCTCGGCTGCATGGGAATGAGCTTTTCCTACGGCCCGCCCAAAGACAAGAAGGAGATGACCTCTCTTCTCCACGCCGCTGTCGAACGCGGCGTCAGGTTCTTCGACACCGCCGAGGTCTACGGCCCGTACCTGAATGAAGAACTCGTCGGCGAGGCGCTTGCTCCGTACCGCGGAAAAGTGGTGATCGCCACCAAATTTGGCTGGAGGATTGATCCCAAGGCGGAGCGAGGTTTGGCTGGGCTGGACAGCCGGCCCGAGCACATTAAAGAAGTGGCAGAGGCTTCCCTCAAGCGGCTCAAGGTTGATGTCATCGATTTGTTCTATCAGCACCGGGTTGATCCGGATGTGCCCATCGAAGATGTGGCCGGAGCTGTCAAAGACTTGATTCAGCACGGCAAAGTCAAGCACTTCGGCCTCTCTGAGGCAGCGGCAAAGACGATTCGTCGCGCCCACGCGGTTCAGCCGGTCACCGCTGTACAGAGCGAATATTCGCTGTGGTACCGCGGCCCTGAGAAGGAAGTGCTGCCGACGCTTGAGGAACTTGGAATCGGCTTCGTTCCCTACAGCCCTCTGGGTAAGGGTTTTCTGACGGGAATGATTGATGAGAACACTTCATTCGATAGCACCGACTTCCGCAGTCAACTCCCTCGCTTCACGCCAGAAGCTCGGAAAGCAAATCAGACCCTGGTTGATCTGCTCAGCCAGATTGCACGACGGAAGAAGGCTACGCCTGCTCAGATCGCGCTCGCCTGGCTACTGGCACAGAAACCCTGGATCGTTCCCATCCCAGGCACAACCAAGCTTCCTCGCTGCGAAGAAAACATTGGAGCAGCTGCAATCGAACTTACCACAGAGGATCTTCGGGAAATCGAAAGTGCTGCATCACAGATCACGGTGCAGGGGGCACGCTATCCCGAACACATCGAGCAGATGAGCAATCGTTGACAAAGGAGAAACTATGGGCAGAGGCACGGTCGCCCGCAATTCCGTGTGCTCTTAGCGCGTGCCGTCGAGCGTGGCCTCGGCCAGTTCAGCCAGCAAAGCACGGGAACTACCATCGATCTTAGAAATAAATCTTCGCAGCCAGCTGCACCAATCGCGGGGCCCCGGCGGATAAGACTCTTCCGAATGTTCCATTTGGAGGGATGCCGTCACTGAAACTGCCATCCGGATTGTTGAACTGAGCGTGGTTGAAAACATTGAATGCTTCGAGCCGTAACTCCAAACGTCGAGACTCGTTGGTACCGAGTTGAATCCACTTGTGCAGCCCGAGATCGGTCTGGTTCAATCCAGGCCCGTGAAAGAAGTTGCGTCTTGCATTCCCAATAACCCCAAACGGCGGCTGCGAGAAAGCGTCGGGATTGAACCAGAGATTATTGGGGGATGTTCGGGGATTACTATAGGTCTGAACTGGTCCGCTCACGTTCGGCACGTCCCAGCACCCGTAGAAGACGAAAGAGGTGCACGTTAGGGATGTATAGGTACCAGGATTCGAAATGGTTATCGGAAATCCTGTTTGTAGCGTTGTAATCCCAGAAATCTCCCAACCTCCGATCAGCCGTGGTAGAAGGCCTTGGCCTCCCTTTCTGCCGGGGATTTGATAGCTGTAGTAAGCGACAAATCGTTGACGGGCGTCGAACAGTGAGTCCCCGTAGTTCGCATGCGGGTTAAACGGGTTAAGAGCTCTTATGGAAAGGCCAGTATCTTCGAAGTTGGAGCCGATATCGAGCGAATGACTCCACGTATATGACGCCGAGAGCTGTAACCCGTGCGAAGGGCTGTTCCTCAAATTGGCCTGAAATGAGTTGTAGTTCGAATTTCCATCTGTTGTCTGCTCTCCGACAGAACCAAAGATATTGCCCGGATACTCGAAGTTGTTTGGAAACAAGACATTTTGGATTGAGCGAAACCCCACGCAGGTAGGGTTGGCGGCACACCCCTGCGGGTTGAGGCCCGGGTTGAGCTCCTTTTCTATGAGCAAGTGATGGGCAACAGCGCCCACATAGCCGAGGCTGGCAATCATCTTTGCGGGGAGCTCCCTTTCGACGGTAAGGTTGTAATTCTCCGCATAAGGAACGGTAAACCGAGGGTCGGTGACGGTGAGGCTGAATGGTTCGAAGAGAGTGAAATCCGCACTCCTGGCTGACGGTACCGTGTATGGGAAAAGGTTCGGAATGGAAAATGACCCGGTAACGTCGGTAAAGGGAGCGGCGAAACTGGGCGATCCGCCCACAGCCCCTATGCCGACAGAGAATAAAGAGAAGGGAGGAGCAAAGATACTTTGTAAAACAGGCTGATCTTCCGAGCGGTTAAAGTAGATGCCAAATCCGCCGCGGATCGACAACTTGCCAGCGCCGCCCGACAACCGGCCAGCATCGGGGCTCCAGGCGAATCCTACGCGCGGCCCCACATGGCCGTAATGCGTTTCATAGCCAGACGGAGTACAACCGGGGTCGCCCGGGAAAATGAGGCCCGCCGGAGCCGTCGGGTACACCGTAGATTGCTGGCCTGGCCGAAAACAATTGATCGCTCGAGCGTTATTGGTGAGATTGGATAACGGTGTATCGATTTGCCAACCCAAGCCATAAGTCAGCGTGAGATTGGCACGTATTCTGTATTGGTCTTGTGCGAAGACGTAGTACTCATATCCTCTGGCCCGCGCGGTGTTCGCCGAAGCCTGGGAATAGCTATCGGGTATGCCTAAGAGAAAATCCAGTCCCGGATTTCCGGTGCTATAGGCTCCTGCGCCTGCATAGGAGAAGTCTCCGTTGTTCAAGCCTTCGAACAGATGGTTGTACTCAAAACGCGTGGCTGCTAGACCGAACTTCAGACTGTGGTGACCAGCGGTCCTGCTCAGGTTATCCCTAATCTGATAGGTGTTGCCCACTTCGTCTTCCGGCCCCTCCGGACTATCCCCCATGCTGAATAGACCACTGATAGAGATCGCTGGCAGCCCAGCGTTCTGCGGGTCTTGCGGAATGATCCCGGTGAAGCCAGCCGCGGAGGGGAGTTGGGAGTGTACCGGGTATGCGAAGGGCATATTCGTGCGCGTGTAAGAGACACGAAATTCGTTGAGCGTGTTCGCACTGAAAACATGGCTCCAAGCCACGGCGAATTGATGCGCGTAACGGTCTGCCGTCCCTGCGAAGCCGGGAAGCGTTGCCCCAAAGAAAGGCAAGTCATTTTGCCCCGGATTGTGTTCGATCAGGCCATAGCCCCAGATCGAGTCCTTGGGGCTGAGAGTATGATCAATGCGAAAAAGTCCCTGATCGTCGCGGTCGGTGTGAACGGGATTGAAGGAGTAGCCCCGCACACCCGAATTGGGCAACGGTACGTAACGAGCAAGCAAGTTCTCCGCGATGCTGTTAAAGTCGGCAGGGGGAACCATGCCGTTGGGCCACAGGGTACAGTATGGCGTGCCCGCCGGCTGAAGGACGCCCTTGGAGTTTGTAAATGGAATCGGCGACGCATTGGGGCCGAAAGGACAACCGGTTTGGCCTTCGGAGAAATTTCCGCTCCGCTCCGCCGGGGTAAAAACCTGAACAAGTCCGAGCGGTGCGGATCCGCCGTAATCGGTAATATTCTCCGCGCGGTTCTCGCGCGTGCCTTGATAGGAGAGGAAAAAGAAGGTGTGATCCTTCCACAGCGGTCCTCCAACTGTACCGCCGAATTGATTTCTGTGTAAGATATCGGGCTGCTGCAGGAACCAGCGGGTCGCGTTGAGGCTGGTATCCCGATAAAACTCGAATAAGCTTCCGTGAAACTGGTTTGTGCCTGACTTGATGACAGCGTTCACGATGGCGCCCGAGTTCCGACCGTATTCGGGGTTAAGCGTACTGGTGACCATCCGAAATTCGGCGATTGCGTCTGGGCTCGGGATGATTGCCGGCGTGTTCCCAAAGAAATTGTTTGAGTCTGCGCCATTGATCAGAAAACTGTTTTGCTGAGCCTGACTGCCGTTCGTGGCATACGTGTCCGTTCTGCGATCCGATTGCGATACCACTCCGGGCTGCAGTTGCTGCAACTGAATCCAGTCGCGACCGTTTAAAGGCAAATCGAGAATCGCTTGACCATTCACCACCGTGCCAAGCTGCATGTCAGTCGTTTCTACTTGGGCCGGATTCGCCTCCACGCGCATCACTTCTTTGACTACTCCCGGAGAGAGACGAATATTCAGCACATAGATTTGATTCACCGTGAGAACAACACCGATGGTTTCGAATTTCTTGAAACCGTCTTTGGTGGCGCTGACGGTGTACGTGCCTACGGGCAGACTGATCAACTCGTAGGAGCCGTCCTCTCCAGAAACCAACTCTCGTGCGATGCCGGTGCCTTCATTCGTGGCCGTGATCTGCGCTCCTGAGACGCTAGCCCCGGAGGAATCCAGGACAGTTCCACGGATGCGCGCGTACAGTTCGTCGGCGTGGGCTGGAATTCCAGTGAGTACTATCGCGACGGCGAAAGAAATCGTCCACCTCGTGCGCCCATGAGTTTTCATAGCTCCCCTATTCCCGAAGTCGGGTTGAATTTCCTCATCCATTAGTATGTTTATCGCAATACTAGTATTTCGATGAGGCAAACCTTCGTGTTTTGTTCCGAGAAGATTCTTGAGGTCTTGAGTTTCCGCCTGGCCGGACCGATGTCAGTGATGATTCTGGATCAAATCTGCCGGGCGATACTGCTTGCCACCCTTGATGACCATCTCGATCTTGCTCGCGTTTCGAATATCGGCCAACGGGTCCGCCCCAACGATCAGCAAGTCGGCCAATTTGCCGGCCTCGACGGAGCCCAGGTCTTTGTCTTTGCCAAGGGCTTCCGCGGCGGTCAGGGTCGCCGCCCTAAGCGCTTGGTCGGCGCTCAGGCCGGATTCCACTAATAACTGAAGTTCGTGATGAAGGCCATAACCGGGAACGAGAGTGCCCAATCCCGGTCCGTCGGTGCCAGCAATGATCTTTACCCCAGCCCGACTGCACATTCCAACGAATTGTTGCCTTTTCTTAAACCCGTTACCAGCGGTCTCCCTCAGGGCCGGGGGAACGTCGTAGAGGGGACTGTGGTGGGACTCTTCAAACTCAATCCACTGGGGAGGAAGAACCGAATTGTTCGGATTATTGTGCTGTGCGGCCGATCCTAAGACAAAGGTAGCTTCATCAATCGTTAGCGTCGGATCGAGGTAAATTCCCTTGTCGGCCAAATGGCGGATCAGTTCGGTAAATTTCGGTGAGGCGGGATCAAATTTTTCCCACAGCAGAGGCTCTCGTTGGCCAAGGGGAAGAAAGTCGATTCGGTTCGCTTCCTCGACCGTCAGTATTTCCCGGCCGGTAACGCGAATGTGCTCCAGGCTCTTCATGCCAAGGTCGACCGCCCGCGTCATCGTCATCGTACGTGGGATATGCCCGGCAACAATCAAACCGCGCTGTTTCGCGGTCTCGATGATTGTCGCGAGCACCGGTTCAGAGACGTTGTTGTAGACCTTAATAAAGTCCACTCCCTGATCCGCAAGAAAATTGACAGCGCTTTGGCCGCGCTCCGGCGTATCCACCAGGAAGCTGTCATTTGGCCAAACGGGAGGATTGCCGTCCAGAAGTGGGCCAGAAAAGAAGAGCCGTGGGCCAATCGTTTTCCCAGAATCAATCTGCTCGCGAAGGAGGCGCAACAATGAGATATTGCCGCCCGGGGATCGAATTGTGGTCACGCCCTGGGCCAAATAGAGGTTGACAGGCACTTCCTGAGGGTTTCCCGCGTGCGCGTGCATATCCATCAAGCCCGGGATCACCCACTTTCGCGCCGCATCCACAACCACGGCCTGCGAGGGGACGGTGATTTTATCGGAAGGTCCCACTTGTTCGATTCTCTCCCCGCGAATCAAAATGACAGTGTCGGGAGTTTCTTTTCCGGTGCGCACATCAACCAAGGTTGCACTCACGATCGCGAGAGTGGGAAGCTCGGGATCTTGATTGGGAACTGGGAGTGCTCCGCCGACTGCGGGCTTCATTAGAAAGACGAGAATGGCCACCAATCTCAGATTCAAGGCTTACCTCCTTCTCATGGGCAGGTAACGGCCAGCAAAGTCACAAAGGTTGTTTTCAAGGTTCCGTGAAACTCCTTGCCACCAACGAGGTGATCCTGCCCCCAGCTGACTGACAAAAATACATTGGCTGTCGTTCAACTGAGACGAAGACGATCTCACGGACCGAACGCTCCAGATTAGGTTGCAGATGGGCGCATAGCGCCCGAACATATCTGACCGATGGAGACTCTGAATTGCTCTGCCGACCTATTTCCCGAGTGTTTCCAAACCCATGGCACGAGTTGTTCGCCTTCGCGAACGTAAGGGTCCCCTTTGCCGCATGCTCGGCAATCCGGTGAAGAAAAACGACTTTGCTGATGTTGCTGGGATCACACTGTTCCAACACATCACAACACTCAACTCCTATTGGCTGCTGCTCACGGTCTGTACGCTGACAGAGAGCAGCCGCGTCACCTCACTGTCGATTTGTTCTTTTAGATTGGAATCGAATTCGCCGCTTGCCCGGCTAGTGAACCCGGTGTGAACGCCATGGACGAGTCCATCGCGACCAACGAAAAATGTGGTCGGCCAGGCGTTCAGGTTCTCGGCTTGCGGTATCCTCTCGTTCAGTTGGCTAGGCTCGCCCGCGACCAGGTAGGTGTACTCGATTCCGTAACGCTGAATAAATGCCCGCACCCGGGAAAGCTCCTTCAACTGTTCCGTTGGCTCAAAATCCAGTGCCACAATCTCCAGTCCCTGATCGTGATACTTCTTATACAAAGCTTCCAAAAAGAGAGCCTCATCATGACAGTTGGGGCACCAGCTACCGGCAACGTTGACGAGCACGACCTTCCCGCGGAAGCGCGCATCGCGGTCGGAGACGGTCCGTCCTTGAAGATCAGGGAAGCTAAAGTGCAGAGGCTCATTGGGGTTTTTCAGTTTGGTGTGTTGGGTGGGATCATCCGGCGGCGCCAAGCCCCTGGCGCGAGCCACTTCGGGTCGAAGAGCAATCAACGTCTGGGTTTCACGATAGTTGCTGAGTTCAAGCTGCAGGGTGCCATCCGCAAGTGGTGTCACTTCCACGTAAAACGGCCGCTCGCCGGTGAAATGGCTGAGGACGAATTTTCCGCCCCGATAACTGCCGGAAAGAGTTCCGGAGTCGCCATCAACCCGCAGAATGGCCGCCGAGACGCTCGGGCCGGACTGCTTGACAATAAAGTGCCATGCTGACTCTGCTTTCGGGCTCTTCACCTGAATTTCCCAGCGCCCATCGATTGGGGGCGCGGCGGAATCGGCCGCGGCAGAGAGCGACAGAGTGTGCCGCTTTGCCTGGAACGGATAGGAACTCCCTGGTCCACCCTCATAAGACCCGGTTAAGGTTCCATCCTGGAATGTGGCTTTCAGTTCGGTCGCGTAGCTCGCGAATTTGAGGTCGAGGAATCCATTGCGAAAAGATCCTTGCGTAGATGGATTCACTCGATCATCCCCGTCAAAGAAGTAGCTGCCGACCTCGGTGCCATTGCTGGACAGCTCAATGTGGAACGGGATGGGCACGTTGTGCACGGTTACGGTGGCGTCCCAGAGTCCGTCAACTGATTGTGCTCGCCCTGAGGTTGGAAGACACGCGGCGGCGAACACGAGGAAACTCAACGCCCAAAATCTTCTGGTGTGTGCCAATCGAGCTCCTTGCGAATTCTTTCAGGGAAATTAAGTTTCTATTATGTCTATAGACATTATAGACTATAGCTGGGGGGTTTGACCAGGATCAAGGGATTTCGTTCGGGAGAACCATCGCCGGCCATTCGCCGGTCACACGGTTCGGCAATCCATCGAAGCCAGCATGTCGAGTCTTCTGGCGGCTTCTAGTTTTACGCCGCATCATTACGGGATCAATGGCTTACAATTAAGGGGCGCTGGGATTGCACCTCACGGACACGATGGCCGTGTGCTTCTCTTGAGTGGAGGGACCGCGAAATGGCCGGGCTAGGTCAGGATCTTCGCTATGCCCTGCGTCAGCTGCGCAAGAGTCCGGGATTCACCGCCGTTGTGGTGATTACCCTCTCTCTCGGCATCGGCGCGAATACTTCGATCTTCAGCCTAGTTAATGGTGTATTGCTCCGCCCTCTGGAATTCCCGCAAGAAGACCAGTTGGTTCAGCTCACCGATTCTTATCCCCAAGGCGCATTGACGGCAATGCGTGCGAGCTTTCGCACTATGGAGGTTGCGGCTTACCACGACGGTGATGAAATGAACCTCACCGGTTCTGGAGAGCCAACACGGCTTGGTGGTACGGCTGTTTCGGCCAATTTCTTCTCGGTACTGGGCGCTCACGCGGAGTTCGGAAGGACCTTTCGCGATGGAGAAGACCAACCCGGTAAAGACAACGTCGTCATACTTAGTCATTCCCTTTGGCAAAGGCGGTTCGGCAGTGATCCAGATGCGGTTGGGCGCACGATTGTGCTGGAGGGAATAGGCCGGGAGATCGTTGGCGTCATGCCCGCGGATTTTCAGCTGGCATCGTCGAAACCGGAGTTTTGGGTTCCGCTGCATTTGGATTCCAGTGCACTCGGGGCGTATTGGGGCGGCGGATTTATGCCCGTTCTTGGCAGACTGCGTCCGGGAACAACTTTAGAACAGGCGAAGGCGGAAGTGGAAGCTCACATCCCCCAGCTCCGCCGTATGTTTCCCTGGAGAATGCCGGATGCGCTTTGGGCTTCCGTGAGCGTCATTACACTTCGTGAGAGCTTAGTAGGTGATGTAAGAACGAAACTGCTGGTTCTGCTGGGTGCAATCAGCCTCGTTCTCCTGATCGCGTGTACCAATGTTGCGAACCTTTTGCTTGAACGTGCCGCTGTCCGGCAAAAGGAGATGGCAGTACGGGCGGCTCTCGGGGCTGGACTCTGGCGCGTTTGTCGGCAGCTTCTGACCGAGAGCGTTCTGCTTGGCGTTGTGGGTGGAGCCGGCGGACTGCTTTTGGCCATGCTGACCATCCCATCGCTCAAAGCGATTCTTCCGTCGGATACTCCCCGCCTGGCAACCGTAGTCATTGATTGGCGTGTCTTAGCACTCACGGCAGGAGTTGCATTTTGCACGGGCGTTCTTTTTGGCATTGTGCCTGCATTCCGTGTGTCACAATCTGACTTGACGGAAGCAGTCAGAATGGGATGGCAGTCTTCGGTGACTCGCACAGGCGAGCGGCTCCGCAGCGCACTAGCGATCGGGGAATTGTCACTGGCTGTCGTTCTGGTGATCGGTGCCGGGTTGCTGGCGAGAAGCATGTGGAGGCTGTCGCACGTACGTCCGGGGTTTCAGAGTGAATCGATTCTGACCGCGCGAGTCACTCCCAATGATAGCTTTTGCCGAGACTCAGCTCGATGCCGGAATTTCTATCATGAGTTGTTGGTACGGGTTCAGGCGGAGCCCGGCGTTGAGGATGCCGCAATCGTCAACGTACTGCCGCTAAGTGGTCGGATCGACTTGTTCTCCGCTGAGCTTGAGGACCATCCCCGCAATCCTAGCGATCCAGCAGCCGTGATCCTCGAATCCATTGTTTCCGCAGATTATTTCAGGAGCGTAGGAATCTCGATCCTCCGTGGGCGCGGGTTCACCGCCGATGATATGGAGCCTCAAGCGATGCCCGTTGCTTTGGTTGCAGCGGCAACCGCGCGGAAGTACTGGCCGAATCAGGATCCTGTCGGCAAGCGCGTGAAACGGGTCTGGGACAAAGCCTGGGTCACAATCATCGGCGTCGTCAGCGACGTAAACGAATACAGCCTGGCATCGCCGCTGCCCAGCTTTGTTGACGGCGCTGTTTACAGACCATACGGCAACGATGTCGGGAAATCCGGTGCGAGTCCGACCGAGCCAACTGAGATGACCCTCGTTGTACGCACCGCCGATAATCCAAGCAGTCTCGCTGCAGAACTGCGCCAGATAGTGGTGAGCATTAATCCGACTGTTCCCCTGAGTGAAATTCAGACCTTAACTAAGGTCGTTTCACAATCCCTCGCATCGCCTCGTTCGACGATGATTTTGTTTGCCGTTTTCGCGGGATTAGCCATGATTCTCGGAATCGTGGGAGTTTACGGAGTCATTTCGTATGGTGTGGCACAGCGCGTGCCTGAGATCGGCGTGCGCATGGCCCTTGGTGCACAAAGGCGCGAGGTTGTGTGGCTGGTAATGAAGCAGGGCGGAAGTCTGGCCCTCATCGGAGTTGCTGTCGGCACCGCAGGAGCGATGTTCGGTACTCGCCTGTTGTCGAGTCTTCTATTCGGAGTCAGTACGAGAGATGCTGTGACGTACTCGGCTGTGTCGGTTCTGTTAATTCTGGTAGCACTTGCCGCCTCCTACATCCCTGCCCGCCGAGCAGCGAGGGTCGACCCGATCGTGGCGTTGCGGCACGAATAAAGGGAA
Source organism: Terriglobales bacterium (assembly GCA_035622175.1). Taxonomy (GTDB): domain Bacteria; phylum Acidobacteriota; class Terriglobia; order Terriglobales; family Acidobacteriaceae; genus JAFAGX01. The sequence goes on from DASPVV010000199.1 coordinate 14,467, forward strand.
ATGATGAATGGACTGGTCGAACCCGCCTAGCCCGCCCGGGTGGCCAATTCGCGTTCAATGGCCGCTGGCAGCGCCTTTTTCTCCTTTACCATCAGGTCTGAGGCTTCGTCCTTGTTGTAAAGCGTTATCGGCCATATTTGATGATCGGACCTAAAGTGGTAGTACACAATCCGCAACCCACCTCTACGACCTTTGCCGCGCTGTACATCTGCCCCGCGCATCTTGCGAAAGCCGCCTGTGCCTGGGCATGATATCCCCTGCTTCAGGATTGTCAGCCAGTTCCGCCTGCAACTTCCGATACTCATCGTCATTCATCGTCTGACGCGTATTTCGAAAAAGGCAGGTGCTTCGACAAAACCCATGCGGGTTCGTATGCTATTGGCTATAGCCGTCAAGGAACCACCAACATCACATCTCTCGAAAGTCACGCCTCAGGCTTGGGCCGCTCAGCAATCGGTGCGACGACAGACCGAACAGAGAGCCGACAGCACTCATAAGCCCCATGACTTGCGCCAGCTGACCGGCGTCTCGAACCCGGCTAGGGAGGCATAGAGGCTCCACTGACCGTGATGGATCGCTTCGTGTTGTACGAACTCCCACGTAAAGAGGGCAAAGGTGAAAGGGGTTGCGCCCCAATCGATCGGCGCGTTGATGTCGACGGTTTCCAGTGTGGCGAGCAGGTGTCGCTGCTTGTCGTCAAGCGCCGCGAGGAGCGCCTCGCGAGTCAGCGGGCCGACATAGTGCTCGTGCTTTCGCGCCCAATCCACTCTTCTCGTCACGAGCGCGGCATTGTAGACACCGCGGACACAGACGACGTGCCGCAGTTGTTTGCTAAACGGCGCGAAGCCTTCGCCCATCCGAGGCGGTGCCGCTGCGCGACCAGACTTTCCGGGCGGGTCAGGCGTAAAGTCCCACTTGTCTTCGGGGACCGCGCGCACGAAATCGGCGGTCAAGCCATGGAGCACCTTACTGTACCGTACAAAGTCATCGATTGACATCGCGTGATTCTAGCAGCCCTTTTGACCATGGGGCTTGTAGCGCGGATTGTCTCGCCTGTCATGAAAATTATTTATTTAAGAGGGAGTTGGGGGAGTTTCTTGCAGCGTCAGGGTGACTGAGTAGCCAAGACGTTGCAGACGATGTACGAGGTTGCGGGTGAGGTGGTTCTTGTTGACTTTATCTAGGTACAGGTCTCCTAAGTCGTTGTAAGGCGATCTTACCGACAGTTAAGCCCCCAACTGTGAAACACAGCTCACGGCGATTTCTTGCGTGTGTCGTCGTTACGATTTGCGATAATCGGGGAGTGGCACGCCAATGCACACGGCGAGAGTTCCTGGTAGCCACGGGTTGCGCAATCGGCTCGCATGTATTACGCGTTAGAGGCACGCCATCACGCTCACAAGATCGACCGACACCAAGGTTTCAGACCATCCTTCCAATCCCGTTGGTACTTCGCCCCACTCAGACCGACGAGACCACGGACTTTTACAACATCGTTCAGAGGGAAGCGGTAGTCGAGTTGTTACCAGGGAAAAGAACAGCAATCTGGGGCTACGAAGGCATGTTTCCAGGCCCAACCATTAAAGTCTTACGGGGTCGGAGGACGACGGTTCGCCACATCAATAGACTTGGTATTCCCACCGTCGTTCACCTGCATGGAGGTCCTACTCCTTCCGAATCCGACGGCTTTCCGGTCGACCGGGTGATGCCAGGAACAGAGAAGACGTATTTTTACCCTAACGACAGGGCTGCAACCCTTTGGTATCACGACCACGCCATCGACCACACGGGTCGCAACATTTTTATGGGGCTGGCTGGCTTATACATCGTCGAAAGTGAGCACGAGCAAAACTTGCCACTGCCGAAAGATGGCTATGATGTGCCGTTAATTCTCCAAGACAGGCTTTTTTCTGCCGATGGTGCTCTTTTATACGAGCCAGATTCTGTCGATGGACCCAATACGGATACGATTTTGGTTAACGGGGCGCCTTGGCCCAAGATGGAAGTTTCTGCCTGCCGATATCGCTTTCGGCTGCTGAATGCATCAAACGCGAGGTCGTTCCATCTAGCCCTGAGTTCGGGCAACCCATTTGTTCAAATCGCAACGGACGGCGGCCTGTTCGAGAGGCCGAGACCGCTCCAAGATATTCCTCTTGCCATGGCGGAACGGGTTGAGGTGATCGTCGATTTCTCCGCCTACCTTGTTAACACTCAGATTACCCTTGATGATTTGAACCAACCGCTCGCGACACGCTCAATTCTGCGGTTCGATGTGGTGCGCAAGATCAAGGACGACACTTACATTCCGGAGCGCCTCGTGGAGACTTCTGAGACTGTCAACGACCGTTCAGCTCCGCACCGAACGTTCGTATTTACGAGGGGCAATTCTGTGAAGACAGAGGCACGCTGGTCGATCAATGGTGAGGAGTTCGATCCCGCCCGGGCGATTACAGAAGTTAAGTTGGGAGACACCGAAGTGTGGCGGCTTGCCAATCACAGTTTTCGCGAGAAGCACAACGTCGTTCATCCGATCCATATCCACCTCATGAACTTTCAAATTCTCCAACGTAACGGAGGACCGCCACTCCCCCACGAGGTTGGTTTGAAAGATACGGTTGCGCTGAACGTAGGTGACGAGGTTGTCGTCGGTATGCGCGTTGCTGGCTTTAGGGGAAGGTACCTATTCCACTGCCACAATCTTGAGCACGAGGATCGTGGCATGATGGCTCGTTTCGACGTTCTGTGAACACTGGCGCCTAGATCGCCTTCGTGACTGCGGTTTGTAGGACTACATCAAACGGTAGATGAATTTCAAACCTTCCAGATTTACGGCGCTTCGCCCGAGCTTGACTCTCGTTTATTCCAAGATGCAGACTGGTTGGTATGTCACAAGCTAAGCAAAGGCTTGGACTTTGGTCATTGGATCATGCAAACTGGGCGGTATGTTGCTGGCACGCAAGAATCTGAAACGTAGAGCGCCAAGGCTGCGCGATCCTGAGCGCACGCGACAGCGCTTGTTGCAAGCAGCTTTTCGCGAGGTTTACAGATGCGGCTTCCAGAGTGCCGGGATCGATACAATTCTGGCCGCCACCAACGTCACCAAGGGAGCGCTCTACTACCATTTCGAAAGCAAGGAAGCTCTGGGATATGCCATTATCGAAGAAATCGTCGCAGAAATGACCCGTGACAGGTGGTTACGTCCTCTGCAGCGGAGCAAGGACGAGGACCCCATCGATGCTTTGATCGGCATTGTACAGGCGATACCAGCTCGGCCCAAAAATCTAAAGGGCGGTTGTCCCCTGGTCAATTTAGCGCAGGAGATGTCTCAACTCGACGAACAATTCCGCAAGCGATTGGAGAGAATCTTCCATGCCTGGCAGGAAGGCATTACCATGGCCTTGCGGAGGGGGCAGTATCAGGGAAGAGTCCGTCGCGACTTGGTTCTGGAAGAGACTGCGAGCTTTCTGATCGCGATGGTCGAAGGCTACGAAGTGTTGGCAAAGAATGCTCAAGATGCGAAGGTGTGGAAAATGGGAGTTAGAAATATCGTGGGCTGGCTGAGTTCGCTTCGCGCGGCGGGCAACCGCAAACGGGGCTGATCGCATGGATCCCAACGATTACATACCAACCTGTTCGTATGCTTGGGCAGTGGCGACCGGGCAAAGCGTTGCAAAATACATCATGGGGGAAAACGAACAATGACAAGCATCACAGTGTCGCGCAGGAATCTGCTCGCAATGGGAGCATCATGCTTGCTGGTTATAGCGCTCGGCGAGTGGTGGCCAGCGCAGGCACAGGACCTAAAAGCAGCGTATGCGAGCATGGCTCCGCTTGATCAATACCTGATGGATCAAAACGCCGAGATTGCCTTGGCTCGTAGCGCAGCGCCCGAGGCCATCTCGCACGATGCCGATGTCCTCATCCTTGGACGGCATGGCTACGAAACTGCAGTCAAGGGCAAGAACGGTTTCGTCTGTGTCGTAGAGCGAGGGTGGACCGGCCCATTCAATGGTGATGGCTCTGACAACTTTTGGAACCCCAAAATGCGCGGGCCCATCTGCTTCAATCCGCCGGCTGCGCGCTCCATCCTGCCGATGACGTACAAAAGAACGGAGCTGGTATTGGCCGGCGAATCCAAAGCGCAGATCAGGGACGACATCAAGACGTTCATGAAAGAAAAACTGCCGCCCCTGGAGCCTGGAGCCATGTCCTACATGATGTCGAAAGAACAGTACCTTAACGACGGCGGCCACCACAACTGGATCGCTCACCTGATGTTTTACACTCCACTCATGGACGGTGCCGTTTGGGGTGCAGATCTGCCCCATTCTCCCGTCATGCTGAATCCACAGTTCAGTGGTGCTCCGGAACCAATCAACGTATTCATGGTTCCCGCCGGCTGGTGGTCGGACGGAACGCCGGACCCTGTCAGGATCAGGTAAGGGGATAATGGCCATTCACATATGCGAGAAGTCGTAAAGGCCGCATGTGAAGAACTGCCGATGCCAGAGCGGCCGATGGTTCGCGCCAGGAGGGAGCGTGCGCGTGCGACTGACCGGCTACAAATTCTTCGATCGCTACCAGAAATGTGGGGTGCAGGGGCTCACCGACCGAAGCCGACACCCCTATCGCTGTGCCCATAAACTGCCCTTCCAGGTGGAGAACTACATCCTGAACGTGAAACGTGGTGATCTGACACCGCTTCGCCGCGCGGTAATGTGATGTTTGAATCGATGATGCCGCAGCTCAGGGATGAGAGGTGCGAACAAAAGACACCCAGAGTGGCGCCCGATGGACATCTTACCATACTCATGATATGGTTTACCATATGAAGACGACCCTTAATATTGACGAGACCGTGATGGCCCAACTTAAGCGCGAGGCAGCGCGCCAGCGACGCACGATGTCCGAGCTCGTCGAGACCGCGCTGCGCATGCTGTTTCGGTCCTCGAAAAAACGGGGGCAACTGCCTCCTCTGCCAACGTTCCATAGCGGTGGTGCACTGGTGGACGTTGCAGGTCGGGATGCCCTCTACCAGGCCATGGAAGGGCGCTAGTGCTCGTAGTCGACACCAATGTGCTGGTATACGCTGCCGACCAAGACTCGCCATTTCATGACGCATGTCGCGGCTGGCTCGAGCGCCAACGCGGGCATGCGGATGCTTGGTATACCACCTGGGCGATCTTGTATGAGTTTCTGCGCGTCACCACTCACCCGAGGGTCATGCGACGCCCGTGGAATGTGCGGGCAGCGTGGGACTTTGTTGCGGCGCTGCTCGCCTCGCCTGGGCTTAGTGTCCTTGTCCCCACGCAACGACACTCTGATGTCGCCGCGCAGGTTATCATGGAGCTTCCTCACCTTGCAGGCAACTTGCTCCATGACGCGCATACCGCGATCCTCATGCGCGAGCATGGAATCCGGCGGGTCTGCACTCGGAATACCGACTTCCACCAGTTTCCTTTTCTCGAAGTCATTGACCCTGTTCAGTCTTGAGGTTATTTCTCACGATAGTAAAAGAAAACGTAAGGTCGGTGAGCTGAAAAATGTAACCGATGGGTTCGCTATGATCTGTAACTCCTGCGTTCGGGCCGGACCTTCCTCAGTTGTACCGAAACTGTACCGAACTTTCATCGTAGGACGATGCCAGGCCGTCTCCGCCGAAAATGCGGTCGATGAGTGAGTGCCAAAGGGAATGCTGCTTGTTACACCGCTCGACCAGGGAATCTTTGTCGCCACTGACCATAGCCAACCAACCCACGTTGCAGGCCTACCTCCTGCGTGACCGTGCAGATCTGGCTTCGGCGAGTAGTCGAATTGAAAGTCTCGCCGGGGTGGATGTGTCCTCCTGCTCGGTGTCGAGGTCAAAATTTAAATACCACTCCACCACAGTAACGAAAGTTGTTTTGGTTGTTCGTGCTTGTCAATGGGTTCGAGTATCTGGACAGCACATAATCAATCTCGCCCGGCCGGAGCGAAATGTACTTTGAAACGGAAATATCAAGTCCACCGCCCACTGCCATCGTGAACGGGTGCTGAGTTGGGGTCTTAGAGATTGTTCCTCCGCTCGCGATGATCGAGTTCTCCAAGTTCACATAACCGTTGGTGTTCGATCCACCGAAGAGGATTTCTCCAAAAGGCTTGACCTTAGGAATGGGAATCCTGATCACCGGTCCAAATAAGTAGGTGAACATGTTGCCTTGTGTGGTGTAGGTGCCTGCTGGAACCACTCCGCCACTGGGTAGGGTTAGGCTGGAGCTGAAGGTCTTGGTGAATGTAGTACTTCCGTAGCCCATGAAATCGCCCTTGACCCCCAAAACCTTGGCGAAGTACCAGGTGGCGCCTCCGCCACCACCGTTGAAACTGCGGCTATTGAGACCAAATACCGTGGGATTGAACCGGAGATAAGAATACTCACCGTAGACTTCAAACTTATCTTGAGCAAAGCCCGTTGCCACAAGCCCGAGCAGTGACGCCATAAACAAAGCCATATGCAAAACTTTCATCTCATTCCCTCTTTCACGATGTTCTAACCTGTTGTAACGTCATGTACAAAGTGCATCCACAGTCAACGTTGACCGACCGCCCAAAGGGACCGGATCAGTGCAATGTCAGCATGCTTGTGCCTCCCCGGTTGCCCGATCGCAGTGTTAAGCCGCACCGACCCGCAGCAGTTTGCAAACAAGGGTTCGAGTCGGACCGGCTGACGGGCTCCTCCTGATCCAGGTCTCTATGCCGCCAGGCGTTCGGCAACTCTCTCCTCGACGATCCTCCGGATCAGTCGCCGTGTCCGTTCCACGAAAGCGAGTTTGTCTGCAAGGCAGCTTTCCAGCAGTACACCGACTCCGTAGTGCCCAGCCAGATCAGCCGCTGCGACGAGGGCCACATACTCACCAATTCGAAAGTGAGTCAGATGGATCAGTTTCGCCAGGATGAACAGACGCCTGGCAACTGGGTTTTGGATCTCATTTAGCTCTTTGCGGAAATCCTCCACAAAGACTTCCTCAAGGCGTCCACTCAGCTTAACCGGCTGTTCGCCGATGAGTTTGAAGCATTGATCGAGTGTAGCCAGAACTTTCTCAGAGATGAAACTCCGCGCCTCTAGAGCCTCTTTGACCTCAGAATCTTGGACCGCTTGGCCGATTTCCTGGTAAATCTTAGCTGCCCTTTCTGTGCTCTGTCGCACATCGCTAAGGACCATCACAAACATCTCTCTTGGGCTTTTAACTGGCATATCTTCTCCTTTTTCGTTGAGCTTTAATTGTTTGGACTCAAAAAACGAAAGAAAAAGTCTGGTTGGAATCTACGCAGGATGGGCTCGTGCAACAACTGGCAAAACTATCAGTGCAAGCGGTACGATTTGGCATTCTATAAGCCACCAGCGAGAAGATAAAGCCTGGCACAACGCTCTGGGCGCAAGAACTCGCACGCAAGACTTGTAGGCCCAAACCAGCATTCTTACCAGTAGCCAGCACTTGGAGTCCGACCTAGGATTACTGCCGCAGAAGGTTTGAATGAAAATGCTCTGGGCACTATTTACAGCCCTTCTAGTCATTGGCGGGACTCCTTCCCTCGGTGCCAACCCATCCCTCAGCGGGAAGATTATCTCAGAGAGTTCGGTCAACTACGGTACAAAGGGGCACAAGACGGAGCAGATGGATGTCTTTGCCAGGAGTACGTCGTGCGGAGCACAAGCACCGAATACCACATCCCACAACCGAAATAGAAAGAGCAGGCCATGCTTCCCTTGAACTCGACCGTTGAATTCGTGATGGATAAGGACAAGATGAAGTGACTTCGCCATCATGACTTTCTGTGGATAAGCGTTACTGCCGGAAAAGGGGAACAATGATTTGGTCGGTGAGCAAAGAGGTTTTGTCATCCTTCATGTCTTGCGTTCTGGTTTGCGTCACCACCACATCGATTGATGCGGATGCGCAGGAATCGTCAACGCCTTCGCCCACATATTCTGGACAAGGGTTGCCGCTCACGGCACCAGAACTACAAGGATTGGTTGCACCCATCGCCCTTTATCCAGATGCCTTGGTCGCCCAGATTCTGAGCGCTGCGACGTACACTGACCAGATTGCAATTGCGGATTACTGGCTTCAGCAGCACAAGAACCTAACCGGGAACGGGCTTGTGCAGGCGGTCGACAAACAATCCTGGGATCCGAGTGTGAAGGCCCTTACGCAATTTCCCTCGGTGCTCGGCAACATGGCGAAGAATCTCAGTTGGACTTCTTCGCTAGGAGAGGCCTATCACAACCAGGCCCCCGCGGTGATGTCTGCTGTACAAACGCTGCGCGCGCAGGCTAAGGAAGCCGGGAATCTGAATTCAGGCTCGCAAATAACGGTTGTGCAGCAGTCGCCACAGACCATTGTCATCCAACCTACAAACCCTGAGGTGGTGTACGTGCCGCAATACAACCCTGCGGTAGTCTACGGGACGCCCTATGCCACGCCGGGTTACACCACAGCCGACGTGGTGGCCACAGGAGTGCTCGCTTTCGGAGCTGGAATTGCAGTGGGAGCGATGATGAGCGGCGGTTGTTGCGGCTGGGGATGGAGCAGTTGGAACTGCAACTGGCACGGCGGGGCGGCGTACTACGGCGCTCATCCGTATTACGGAAACGCTGCTTGGCACGGTGGCTATTACGGTGGTGGATATTCTGCGTACGGACCATACGGCTCTGCACATTATGGCACGGGCTACAACCCATCTACGGGAACCTACGCCCGCGGTGCTTCCGCCAATACCCCCTACGGCAGTCAGAAGGTTGGGCAGGCCTACAACCCGTCTAGTGGAGCCTATGGTGCTACTCACCAAGGTTCAAATGCATATTCCAATTGGGGGAGCTCGACGGTATCGAAGAATGGTCAGGCGGCCTACACCCAGCATTATTCGAATGCGGATGGATCGGTCGGAAGCGTGCAAACCTCTTCCGGTGGCCGAGCTGTCGCCAGCAGCACCGCATACGGAAACACCGCCGTCGGCAAAACGGGGAGCGGCAACGAATACGCCGCTCATAACGGCACCGCCTACCAGAACACCGGCAGTGGTTGGGAAAAGAACAGCGGTGCAGGTTGGAGCGATGTCAACAAACCCAGCGGGTCCAGCTCTTGGGGAGGCTCTGAGGCCGCACGCGGCTGGGGAGGACGAGACAGTGGCGGCACTTCTTCTGCATTCGGAGGATCGGGCAGTAGCGGTTGGGGATCGCGAACGGAGAGTTCACGCGGTTGGGCAAGCCGCGGCGGAGGCGGCGGTTGGGGGGGCGGCGATCGTGGTGGAGGTGGATTTCGCCGGTGATCGGACATTGATAGCAAAACGCTGAAAGTGATGCGGATCAACGTGCAGAATTTGGCCAGAGGGAAAAGAGAATGTCCGTCAAAACACGATGTAAGATCAGCGTTTCAGTCTCGATACTTCTGGCCCTGATCATCCCCCTTAGTGCATGCAATAAGCCCGAGAAGGCCGCAGCTGCAGGCAATGCCCAAACAACATTTGTTTCTCCTGAGGAAGCGGGCAAAGCGCTGATCGACGCAGCCAAATCTGGCGACCAGAACGCTGTGCTTGCCATTTTTGGACCCGACTCGAAAGACGTTATCTACACCGGCGGCGCCACGCAGGACAAGGAAATTGTCCAAGCTTTTATATCCTCTTACCAAGTGATGAACCGCTGGCGCAAGCTGGACGACAACACCGAGGTTCTGTTGACCGGTGTCGATAACTTTGCCTTCCCCATTCCCTTGAAGAAGAACAACGTAGGCCGATGGTATTTCGATACAGCGGCCGGAAAAGATGAAATCCTTGCTCGTCGTATAGGTCGCAATGAACTGGCAGTAATTCAGATCTGCGGCGCATTAGCCGACGCTCAGAAGGAGTACTTCTCGCAACGCCATGACGGCGCACACAAAAAGCAATATGCCCTGAGGTTCATTAGTGACGACGGAAAGCAGAACGGACTCTATTGGGAGTCCAAAGAGGGAGCATCGAGAAGTCCCCTCGGACCATTGGTGGCATTCGCGACGAGTGAAGGATACGACGTGCAGCGGAACTCGCACGAGCCGTTCCATGGGTACTACTTTCGTATGCTGCACAAGCAAGGCGCTCACGCACAAGGTGGCGCAAAAGACTACGTTGTCGATGGCAAGATGGTTAACGGATTCGCTTTTGTCGCTTATCCCGCTGAATACGGCAAGTCCGGCATCATGACGTTCATCATCAACCAGAACGGCATGACCTACCAGAAGGATTTGGGAAAGAGCACCGTCGAAGCGGCTAGCGTGATGAACGAGTTTGATCCCGACGACACTTGGAGTTCGGTGAATGAGGAATCGAGAATAAACCCATTTGTTTTCGATAGCTGGTGTTGATCCGGAGTGGATGACGTGGGCACAACAAGTAAAGCGTTGAAGCAGAAAGCCTACCACGAGTTTAAGAACTACATCGTCATTGTACTTTACCTTTGGTTGGTTTTTGGGCTCTTGCTTCTGTATAAGTCCGTGATTCTGGACGAGGAGCACATCAGTTCCCTGTCTCACGGTATCGCACTCATCAATGCACTGGTGTTGGGAAAGTTCGTACTTATTGCCCGGGCCCTCCATCTGGGCGATACAGCCGAGGAAGCACCGCTTGTCTACCCGACTCTCCTGAAGTCTGCCTCGTTTTCCATCGTGCTGGCCGGTTGCAAAATTCTGGAAGACGCCGCCATCGGTTTCTATCATGAAAAGTCCTTTTCCGAGAGTATTAGCAACCTTGCTGGAGGCGCCCTGAAGGGAATTCTGACGCTCACTCTGCTCATGTTCGTGATGTTTATCCCTTTCTTCGGGTTCGGCGAACTGCAAAGAGTTCTGGGCGAAGTCAAATTGGTGCAGCTCTTTTTCCGCCGACGCACGGTGCCGGAACCTGCCCAACCACGGATGGTCTGATTCCGCCAAAAGAAATAGAGAGAGGTGAGCAAAAACTGGAAGTTGGGTTTTTACTACTGGAACCAATAAAAGTCCCTAGGTAACGCGGCTAGATGTTCCCAGAAAAGCGAAACCAGAGATGAGCACCAAAGGACCATTTTCGCAGCGTTACGAAGCCGTCGCGAGTCCATTTTGTGAATTCAAGGGAGAGTTTAAAGTGAATCCAAACGTTAGCCGTATCGGTGTGATAAAACCTAGTGCCAGCACCCGCCACTATAACCGAAAACACATTACGTTCATCCCAGCAGTTGTGCTTGGAGCTATCCTCGTAGCCGCGCAGATGGGTGCAGGCTCAGGGGGAGAATTGCAGCAAAAGCTGGCAGCCGTCAAGCAGTCGGTTGCGGACAATCAGCAGAGGCTGCACGAGTATCAGTGGACGGAGACAACACAGCTTACGTTGAAGGGTGAAGCCAAGCCACCCAAGGCGTCCCTGTGTCAATACGGGCCCGACGGGACAGTACAGAAGACACCAGTGGGTTCCGCTCCGCCGCCACCTAGCGGTGGGAGAATGAAGCAGAAGATCATTGAGAAAAAGAAGGAAGAAATGCAGGATTACATGGAGCAGGTGAAGACGCTACTCGCCAAGTACGTTCCACCCGACTCGCAGAAAATGGCCCAAGCCTTCCGCGCCGGCAATGCTTCGTTAAGTCCCAATCCGGCAGGGCAGACTGTGGGGCTCATATTCAAGAACTATGCCCAGTCCGGCGATCAGATGACGGTCTCTTTCGACACGGCGACAAGAAAAGTCAGCTCGCTGAACGTCAACACCTATATGGACGATCCGAAGGATGTTGTAATGTTGACGGTTCAAATGGCAAGCCTGCCCGACGGCACGAACTACGTACAGCAGACGGTCCTTAATGCGACGGCCAAGAAGCTTCAGGTCACGACGACCAATTCCAACTATCAGAAGCTCTGAGCCGGCCTTAACGCAAAACGACGGACCATCTGCATATTCCTGCTGAATCCGATCACCATTCCTGCGCGATTCCGATCACTATTCCTGTCTGAATCCGATCACCGTTCCTGAGCGAAAGCGATCATCGTTCCTGCCGGAAAGCGATCAGTTTTGATCGCCTTCTCAGGAAG
>DASPVV010000200.1:0-5934 GCA_035622175.1 Terriglobales bacterium
CTGCTTTGCAAGTAGCGGCCTTCTTTGCCGACCGCAAAGCGCGCGCCGATTTCAAGGCATTCGACAAGATCATGAAGCGGCGTGGTGGAAAGCCACCCCGCAACAATGACGAGATGCCGCGCTGACCGGCCGGACTGAAAGGGTACATGTTTATTTTCACGAGTGGGTGCTTCCCCGCCTATTTTCGGAATGTAGCCTGGAGCTTGTAATGACTGTCGAAACCGCACGGGAAGTTTCTACCAATCCCGAAGTGCTGAAGAGGCTCGCGAAGAACCTCGCGCAACAGTGTTTCCGCCATACCATGCTCGAGGACCTCCATGCAAGGGTTACTCCGAACTCCCTCCCCTCGCTTATGCTAGTATGCTTTTTGTCGGTCAGGCAGCCCGGGACGACACCAATGTCGCGGCATACAATATCACCGTGGTCTGCGTCAGAGTGTGACGTCACCGCGCAATATAAACAACTACCTAAGTAATAACACGGCCATAAGGATCAACGGGTGTGATGCAGCGTTAGCCACCGGGCAGAAGGATTACTACGCCCATACCCCAACTGCGATTGCGCAGCTATTATCAAAGGAGCTGAGTAGGGGTGTTTATGCCTATGCGGTAGGAATGTATTTCAGTAGTCTACCTGCCAGTCAGGATCCGATAAGTTCTGGAAATACGCAACAAGGCGGTTGACCCCGTAATCAAACACAATGCGGACCAGACCCTTGCAAAACTCCTGGAGTTACACTGAGAGGATGCAACTCGTCGCGTTCACCTTTGGCGGGTGTTGTCCGTAGCGAAAATTGGTTCTGCGCAAGAATCTGTAAGACCCCGCATTCTACGCGGCTCGACGAAAAGCAACGAATTCGCTCTTAGTGGCTGCCAAGCGCTGCGCCTGGATAGCCTCGATGACGACCGGGCGCAAGGCGCCAGGGAGGATGCCGCGCCTCTGTAACAGGAGAAAGATCAAGATCGCTGTTCGCTGGGCCCATCTGTAATGTTGGCAGCGATTCTGGCCGCCTCATCAAGATAGTGATCAATGCTCATGCCATGTGCAGCTGCCATTCGGCTTAAAGACTCATAACCTGAGCTCTCGCCTCGTTCCATTCGCCGGACCTGCCTTTCCGACAACCCTGGTATGTCTGACTGCTTTAGGCCTCTAGCAGTTCTCAATTGCGCGATCGCTTTTCCAAACCGAAGATTCCGGACGGCTCTGGCATGGAAGGCTCGTTTGCGAGCAGACGGATCGATCGCAACACGAATCGAGTCTAGATCCAAGTGAACATCGGGACCCGGCCAATGCAGATAGCTCCCGTCTTCATCAATCTCAAAGTTTCGTCGGTCCGAAGCTGACACTGATTTCAGTGCTGGAATTTCGACCAACGGCACCTCCAACGATTCCAATGCGCAGGAAGTCACAAACAGGCGATCATCCGCAACACTCGCATCTGCAATCAATTCGTCCTGTGCGCCATGAGCCCATGCTCGCAGAACCCGGCTGGGCACAGTCCAGCCTTTGTGAACCAGAGTGTTTCTCAATGTCCTCAAGCCTGCCCTCTCAAACAGAAACGGAAGCCAATGCGCATCCATGTTTTCCTGCACAAAAAGCGCGCGCAATTGATGACGGCGATTAGCCAGGGATACGAACTCGGCGACCTCTGGAAGTTCAGTTGCCAAGACCAAAACAAAAACGTTTCTGGCACGTTGAGCGGTTTGAGTATGTGGGTGGCGAACCACTCGAATGCCTTCTGCCGCTGGTACTGCGGTCTGGGCGCCGGGATCGTGCACCAAAACGGTCAATTCCGGCTTTTCATCTACGCTCAATTGGACGGACATACTTTCGCCTCCCATTCCTTCAATAGGTCCGGTCGGTGCTGCAGAACGGAATCAAGAATGTCACTTCGCTGTTTGGCCGATGGGCTGCTGCCCCATTTGATGTTGTACGCAAGGTGGCCCTTCGCGCACTCGAGGAAGAAGACGCGAATTTCCCACTCGCCACGTCGTTTCACATGGATGTGTGGCGGCATGTGATCCGATGAGTTGAACCATGCCTCGATGCCTGGCAACGTAAACGCATCGACCTTGCCCAATCAGAGCCTCTGAATTGCCACATGCTGCAGCTTCAGCGTAACTCGAACCGGACATAATGTCAACAATATTGATTAATACACGTCCGCTTCGGCTGCAAACGAGCAAACCGCACGTTTTCAGCTGCTTGCATGGATTGTACTTCCAAATCTGTCGGTCCCGTAAGCTCCCAAACCCAAAAACTCGCGATATAAGACGCTGTACGTACGGTGACACCGGGGGGCGGGTGCGTACGAGGAAATAAGGCAGCCTGCCAAACTCTCTGAGCAACCGACATGAAAGTTTCCGGTCGCGGCTGCGGACTGGTAGCGCACCACACGCTGGTCGCTGCGCCTTGTTCTACACTTGCATTTGGGCTTGGGAGAACTGTCTCGGAAGAAAGGGTCTGGCAGAGCGAGTATCACACGCGCCATTGCGAAGGACGCGGCGCTCAGGAAGGATCAGGAGGACTCGATGACCAAAAAGGGATATTGGGTGGTGTGCTATACGTCGGTGTCGAATCCGACCGCTATTTCCGAATATGCGAAGCTCTCGGCAACCGCGCTGGAAGCGCTGGGAGGTCGTGTGATCGGGTAACAGGACGGTCTGGTCCGCCTGCGGTAAGGTTCAACTCACTCGAGTAATGAATAATTGGGCTCAGAAGACCAGTGATACTGCAACGCTCCAGCAGACCAGCGTCCATTAAGCGTCCAATAAAGTGTGGAGCTGTTTGTTCTTGTAGGTTTGTATGGATGGCGAGTCGATCACCCGGGTCCTTCAGGTTAGCTACAACGGCGGTGATCGGCCGCTTGCTGCCACGGAGGCCGAACATGTCGTGTTCGAGTCCATGCACGGAATCTCGCCGCGGTGGTTCAGCCAGAGGGCAAAGTGCCTCGTCAGGCCGCAGGACGATTTGAGCCGAGGAGGATCACGAAAATTTCCGGGCTGTTGGGGAGTATGTCAATAACATGCGTATTTTCAGAGAAATAAAGACAGGCAATTGTGTTTTTTCGGATTTTTAGTCCGCTGCGTCTGCCAGTTCGCCATCCCGGCTCAGTAGAATCTATAGCTTAGCCTTTAATTCCACAACCAATTCCGCTCCGTCTGACAGCTTCCACCAACCCACGCCTTCAACTGGTTGATGTTTAGAAAGTCTGGTTGATCCATTTTCGTTTGCCACAAAAATGCCAGAACGCGTCGGAAACTGTGTAAAATTCAGAGGCGTTTTGGATTGTCATTCGCATGAGGTGCCTTGCGTCGCGCTGATCAGATGCCCGCGAACAAGTTGTGGATTTTCAGGATCCTTCGCGGTCCTCCGGGGCACGGTTAGGGAAGATGGGATGAGAGTAGACTAGGTCAATACTTGAGCGGAAAAGGAGCATACGATGTCGATCTCTATAGAACGACGAATTGCGGTGATCTGCCTCTTTGCCTTCGTTGCGGTGGCGGTCTGGCAGGTCCTTGCAGTGGGCCAAGATGTATCTCACCGAGTAACGGGCTTCGTGAAGCACGTGGACCACGACGCCAAAACGATGGTGGTCAAAACTGCTGATGGTACCGAACACACCATTAAGTGGACCGGTGACACGGCTTGGGAGGGTACCAAGGATGCAGGCGAAGGTATCAAGGAGGGTTCGAAACTTTCCGTGAAGTACACCGAGAAAGGTGGGGAAAAAACGGCTATCGGGGTAAAGGACATCGGCAAAGACGTCGCCAAAACGGCTCACTAGATTCTGGCGGACGACTGGTTCGCTCGAGATGGCAGGGAAGGGAACTCCACGTCAGAAACGACTAAGAAACCTACGTAGGCGGCGACAAGAATAGCCCACGCTCTTCACCACCAACAAACCCTGAGTGAATGGGGGAAAGGTGTTACATGATGAAGACCTGGCGGCTGCAATTCTGGATCGGATCCTCGAGCGTGGACGATTCATCAAGCTCGATGGGCCCTCCTGGCGGACACGTCATCTGAGCTTGGAAGAGCTCGTGCCTTCACAGTCGGAAGGGGTCAGAATTTCCGAAATTAACGGAACGCACAGCGATTATCGCCAATTGGGCGAAGTACGTGGCGCGCCCTCGGAAGCCAGCGGCATAAATAGGGTCCTGGTGCCCGGATGTCAGCTCGACGCTGCCATTCGTAGCCCCCAGGACCTTTCTCTGAAATCGGGGATTCTTGCTAGGTTTTGTTGCCAATCTGCGTTTCGATAACCTCTCCTGACACAATGATTTCGACCCTACGGTTCTTCTGACGACCCTCGGGCGTGCCATTGTCGGCCACAGGATGGTACTTGCCGAGTCCTTGCGCGGACAACTTACTGGCATCCACTCCTTGGCTGACCAGGTAATCACGCACCGCATCGGCGCGCTTCTCCGAAAGGGCCTGGTTATACTCGGCCTTGCCGACGCTGTCCGTGTGCCCCTCGATGGCGAGTTGGAGCGTGGGATAGTTGAGTACGATACCGGAGAGTTTGGCTAGCGCCTCCCGCGCTGGCGCCCGGAGATCGGACTTGCCCGTGGCGAACAAAACGTCGGTCATATTGACCACGAGGCCGGCCGGCGTGTCGGTAGTGGGCAGGACACGGTTGAACAGCTCGAGCAGGCGCTGACGCAGAATCTGTTTCTCGCGCTCGGACTGTTCGAGAGCAGCCTGTTGTTGGGCATTAGTTGCTTGTTGAGCAGCTAGCTCTGCGTCCGCTTGGCGCTTGGCGTCAGCAGCCGCGTCGTCCGATTGGCGCTTGGCGTCGGCAGCTGCCTCGTCGGCTTGGCGCTTAGCGTCAGCTGCCTCTGCGTCCGCTTGGCGCTTAGCCTCGGCAGCGTCTACGGCCGCTTTGGCTTCGGCCTGCGCCTTGGCATCGGCGGCGGCGGCATCACGGTCCTGAGCGATGCGCTCTTCTTCCTGGCGCTGCGCGCTGTAAGCTCGTGCGTCTTCGGAAAATTGTGCCGTTTCCCGGGCCGCCGAGATGATGGCGTTCTTGTCAGTGTTGCTCGAAAGAGCATTCTCCGCGGTCTCGAGGCTGGCTTGCGCTTTCGCTAAGATCTCGGGTGCGTATTTGTCAGCGCCGCGCGATTTCGCAATGTCCACCGCGTTTCGCGCTTCATACAGCTCAAGCGGAACTTTCGGATCGAGGGTGAGCGCCAAGGGGTTCCCCATTTTTGCGTACTGATCGCGCTTCATGAGCTTGTATTCACTCACCGGGAAAATCTGCCCCTTCGTGTCCTTTCGAGGCTCGCTTTGTAGAACCACCATTTCACTGGGCACCCGGACAGCGAAATACGGCTCGGCTGTCACAATTAAAGAGAAGGTTTGGGCGGGAGTGGTGGCGCTCAGGGTACCGTCACCGTTCTTATTGATCAGAACCTCGCCAATATTGCCGGTATGTCCCTCCGGTGTAACTACCCAAAGCACGTAGGTGAGGAATTCCGAGCCAAACGAGGAGGGCGGCTTCAGACCCTTCACCCCGGCATTAACGTTCGTCTTTCCTGCTTTGGGCTTGATCTCGACCTTCGCCTGACCACTCGCTGCCGGCATCAGGTCTGTACCCTTCAGATCGACTTTCGTGCTGCCCCCACCGACCGGGTAGCCGACGGCAGCGACGGACTTGGTAATTACTTGGGATGCGGGCAGCGCCTGATTGGCTTGACCCGGCTGTTCTTGCTCGGTTTGGTCTTGAGCTGCTGCGCTCGTGGCAAGGAACGAGATGCACAACCAGCATAAAAACAACGCACCCACGGCCAGACGTTTTCCGTTTTGGCGCGCGTTATCCCGCGGCTTCTCCTCCCTAGTTTTGGGGTATACAATTGCAAGCTTCGGCATCAATTTCATGAGGCCCCTCCATTGGTGTGCTTCTACGTAAAGAATTTTACCTGCTGATCTTCT
>DASPVV010000201.1:0-61610 GCA_035622175.1 Terriglobales bacterium
TCATCTCGCTCCTCTATCAAGAGCGTGACCGACTGCAGTCCGATATGCACAAGGTGTGGCGCCTTCAGTTCCTGGTTCTAGCCAATGCGGTCCTGCGGTTGCGGAGGGCGTCCCTGCGACTGCTTTCCCATCTGAAAGCCCGGATCGGCCAGATGCTGTCGCCACGGAGTAGGGGAGGAACGCGTGCCTGAAAAAGGCGATTTCTAGGACCTGGCGTTCCGCAGATGGCACTCAGGATAAAGGCGGCCGGCGTACGTCTGGGGTCGGCTGATTCAGCTTCTTGAACCAACTCAGCAGGTTCTGGCCGCCCAGTCGCTCGATCTTCCGAGCCTCGGTTGCTTCGCCGATGGTGCGACGAACCCCTTCGCAGTCGCAGTCGTGAAAGGCGATGATCCCGCCGGGAGCAACGTGGGGGTACCAAACCTCCAGGTCCAAGCGCACGCTCTCGTAGCGGTGGTCCCCGTCAATCCAGAGGAGGCCGACGGACTCATGGCTCCAAGTTTTTGCGACGGCGGCGCTCGGCAGGCACACGACAGCCACCAACTCGCCCACTCCGAAGGTGGAGAGGTTGTGATAGAGGGCCGCCTGATCGGCCGGGCCGAAAGCGTGGCCTTTCAAGCCGACGAAGGGGACGTGGGGATCGACGGCGTAGACACGCACGCGGTTGCCCGCGGCGGAGCCTTGGGCTAGCGCAATCGTGGAGTTCCCCCGAAAGGTGCCGATCTCAACCACGTCGAGGCCAGCTGCGACTCGAGATGCCAGGGTGCGCAGAACTTCCAACTCGGCTTGCCCCATCTGCGCCCCATCGAGGTCGGGCAATCGAGCGCGAGTCAGTTTTCTTTTCGCCCATGAATAGAACCTAGTCATAACTTGCTCTTTGCTATTTCTAGTCCTTCCTCGAGCGAGCCGGGGCAGACTTAGGGGCCTTCACCATCCGATGCCGATCAAGAGAAACTCTGCCCATTCGGCTGCGCAATTCGTGCAACCCCGGAAATGAGGTCTCCCCCGCCCAGGTCCGGAGGGACTAGATTTGACCTTGAACAAGCGCCAGATTTTCTTAGGGTTCCCGCTACAACTTCGGCAACAATCTGCCATGCTACTCGCTATTTGGATGCATGGCGATGTCGATTGCGAACGAATGCCTGCCTACCTTCGTAGCCTTGTAGGCACCTACCCACCGTCGGGTCCACGAGAATCCCGCCAGACTGCAAAGACTTGCAATCACCTCCCCCTTATGCGCCACCTAACCCATGTAGATCCAGTCGATTGCCATGGCATATCGTTTGCCACACGGTTGTATGGTAGTGAAGGGGAGGCCGGGCGGCATGGGGGAAAGCAACCAGCTCCAAGCGGAGGCTTTCCGCGACTGAGTCGAGAAAGAGATGCGGTAAGCGAGCTTTGCTGATGTAGGGCTTGTTTGCTAGAGTGAGCTTACTGCGATCTTCGGATTAAGTCGCATCATCGCAGTCGCGGTCTCAAAGTCGGGCCTGGAGATGCAAATCATGAGGGTGACGTGGAAGATGTGGCTGATGATCGTTAGCGCTTCGCTGTTGGTGGGGGCGGCGGTGGGTGCCGGAGTTGGTCTGGCAAGCATGCATGCAAGCTCAAGTTCAAGCTCGACCTCAACGTCAACTTCAACCTCAAGCTCAAAATCCCATAAGTAACTCAAGATCAGCGTCGATTCCTGAGTTCGAGGCGAACCATGCAGGTCTCGTTGGCGCAGGCATTTTCTCGACTGCGCACTTCAGGGGCGCAAGTGCTGACTCTGCGAAGCCAAACGGTTGGTGCGGCAACGGTTGGTTGACCCGTGGATCTCGGCTGCCGAGTCTCACAGTTGAGCCCAGCTAGGCCTGGGCCCTAGAGAACCGACCGACAAACACAGTACGGCGTTTTCCGGGTAGAGCGGTGGTTGGGTGGTATCGTCTGCCAGGCGCAGCGTGGGTCTTCCGCGCCTTATCCCCTTGCCGGGGATGACTGAGGAGCCTGTGCACGCAGCAATTTGAGGAGACTGTGGGGCAATCCCAATCCAGTCAGGCACCGAAGATCAGCGTGATCATTCCGAGCTACCAGACCGCCGATCTGATTGGGTCTTGCCTGGACTCGGTTTTTGCCCAGACCTATCAAGATTTCGAAGCGGTTGTGGTGAACGACGGCTCTCCAGACACGCCCGAACTGGAGAAGGCGCTTCAGCCGTACATGGACCGCATTGTCTATATCAAACAAGAGAATAAGCGAGCGGCGGGAGCCAGGAACAACGCGATTCGGCATGCGCGGGGCGAATTTGTCGCCTTCCTCGACAGCGATGACACCTGGATGCCGGATCATCTGGCTTCGCAGATGCGGATGTTCGCCGAAAACCCTTCCCTCGATCTCGCCTACTCGGACGCGCTGCTAATCGGAGATCCTGCGAGGGAGGTATCGTTCATGGCGGAGTGTCCCTCCCGCGGAGAAGCCACGTTTGCGGCTTTGATTGTGGAGCGCTGCCAGATTCCGGTCTCGACCGTGGTCGCCCGCAAGCAGGCGATCGTGAAGGCAGGACTGTTCGATGAGAAGCTCTTGCGCTGCGATGATTACGACATGTGGGTGCGCTCCGCATTCAGCGGCGCCAAGATCGGCTACAACCGCAAGCTGCAGGCTCGGGTCTTCAACGGCCGCCCCGGGTCCCTCGGGCAGTCGCGTGCCAGGATGATCGAGGCCTACTGGAGAATTCTGGAGAAACTCAAGGGCACTCTTCCCCTGAAGGAATCGGACCGCCAAGTGGTCGAAAGCAGGGCCGCGGAGATCAAAGCCAGGTATCTTCTGGAGGAAGGCAGATGCAGTCTGGAGGAGCGCCAGTTCGACAAGGCGATGGAGCTGCTTTCCGAGGCGAACGGTTACTTTCGGAGACCCTCGTTGAGTGTGATGTTGTTCGGCCTGAGCCTGGCACCGGGCACGACCGCGAAGCTGATCGCAATCCGGAACCGCATCCTACACGCGGCTCGGCGTAAATAACTTTCGCTTGAAATACCCGCCTTTTCCGTGGCTGCACTACATTATCTGCGAGACGCGCTCACGCGCAGAGCGGATCATCCCATTCGCCGCATCGAGGAGTTGCCAGCGTGGAACCTCGTAGTCCAGGCCAGAGCCTGCCTTAGATCGGGGAACTCATGGAGTATGGCCAAATCGCCCTCGCCAATCTGCGCCAAGTCGGGTGCGTGGCGGTTGACCATGACGGCCGTCAAACCGTGTCAATGCTGCTTCGCCGGCAGGGGGAAACGGTGACTCAGCTGCTCACTCGCCTTGACCTGGCGGTCGCCAAAGCCCTGACTGAGGGCATCCGCACGGACGAGGTCAACCCCCTCAACCAGCACTACTTCCCCAAGAAATAAGTGTCCCCTGCAGGTTTAGCGGACACTTCAGAACCCAAATGGGCTTGCCCAAAGCGGTCCCAGGCGAACGCTTACCTTCGTCGCCATGCGAACTCACTGGACTACGGTGAGGGTTGTCGATCCGCTTATCGAGTTCATGGTCGCGGTAATGGTTGTCGTCCCAACACTGGCGCTAGCAGCCACGCCGCTCGCGCCTATGGTTGCAACCGTTGGAGCGGAAGAGGTCCAGGTGACCGAGCCGTTGATGACTTGGGTCGTGTTATCGCTGAAAGTTCCGGTGGCGGTAAACGGGAACGACTGTCCCAACAAAAGACTCGGAGTTGCCGGAGTAACTGTGATGGACACGAGCGTAGCATTCGAGACCGTCAGACTGGCAGAGCCGCCGAGAACCTTGCTGAGCACGGCACCAACCAGAGTGTTGCCCGATGCCACAGCTGTCGCCAGACCGAGGCTGGGGGAGGAATCGCTAACGGTCGCAACCGATAAGTCCGAGGAAGTCCACACCACAAAGGCGCTCAGGTTTCGCGTGTTCTGATCGGCGTAAATACCGGTAGCTGTGAACTGCTCTGTCGTCTCGGGCGCAATCGAGGCTGTAGCCGGAGAGACCGCAATTGAGCTTAGCGCAGCCCCGGTCACCTTCAGGTCTGCCGTGGCCGTAAAGGATTCGAAGCTTGCGGTGATGCTGGTACTTCCGCCCTGCAAGCCGTTTGCCAGGCCGGTGTCGCTGATCGCAGCCACGCTCGGATCGGATGTACTCCAGGTAGCCGATGAGTTGAGAGTGAGTGTCGTCCCATTGCTGTAATGCCCCGTCACGGTAAACTGCTGCGTTCCATCCTCAGTAATCGTTGCACTGGTGGGTGAGATGCTGAGCGAGGTTAAGGATCCCGTGTTGACGGTCAGGTTAGCTGATCCGCCAACCGAACCAAAAGCGGCCTTAATTGTGGCCGTACCGCCGCTCACGCCGGTCGCGGTTGCGCCACTCATGGTTGCTACCGCGGTGTCCGAAGAAGTCCACGTCGTTTTTGGTACCGCCGACATGTCCTCTGTGCTGCCGTCGCTGAAGCTACCGGTGGCGGTGAATTGCCGAGAGCCGCCGACGGCGATGGTTGGGCTGGTGGGAGTAACCACCATCGAAACCAGAGTGGCGTCGGTAACCGTCAGATTCGTCGAGGTGGTAATCGATCCCAAAGCAGCTGTGATCGTGGCCGAGCCTAGCGACAGCGCGCTGGCAAAGCCACTGGAGTTCACAGTCACGATACTGCTCGATGAGGGACCCCAGGTCACCTGGCTGGTGAGGTTTTTGGTGCTGCCGTTATTGTAAGTGCCGATGGCGGTCAACTGGAGCCCCGTACTTATCGCCACCTTCCCGTTGCTTGGCTGGATGGCCACAGAAATCAATACTGGAGTCGCGACCGTGACCTCGGTAGAACCTGTGGTGCTATTGAGCGTCGCAGAGATGGTTGACGTGCCCACACCCAAAGCGGAGAGCAGGCCGGTGGCCGACACCCCCGCCACCGTTATGCCCGTCGAGGACCAGGTAGTGACCAGACTGATGTTTTGCGTGGAACCGTCGCTAAAGGTCCCGGTGGCGACAAACTGCCGAAACACTCCCTCCGGAATTGTGCTGTCGGCGGGCGTAACCGCGATCGAATCCAAGGCGACGTTCGTGACGGTGAGGTTGGACGATGCAGAGATGTTATCGAGCGACGCGCTGATCACCGTGCTTCCGGGGGCCGACCCGGCCACAGCGAGCCCGCTCTTGCTTACACTAGCGATCGTCGGTGCAGAGGAACTCCAGGTGACCAGACTGGAGACATTCTGCGTGCTGCCGTTCGTGAAACTCCCCATGGCGGTGAATTGCTGATCCGTGTATTTGGCGATCTTGGCGCTCGCCGGGGTCAACGTCATCGACACCAGAGCGGCAGGATTGATGGTCAGCAAAGTGGAGGCTTTGTTGGAACCTAGAGTAGCCGAGATATGAGTGGTGCCCTGCGTCAAGGATGAAACCATGCCACCTGTACTGATGGTCGCTATTTTGGGCGCCGAAGAAGCCCACGTCACCGTACTGGTGACATCGTTCGCGGTCCCGTCGGCCAAGGTCTCTGTGGCGGTGAACTGCTGCGAACTCCCCAATGCGATTGTCGGGCTCTGTGGACTTATGGCAAGCCCCACCACCTTAGTGGAAGTGGAACTGGAACTGGAAGAGCTGTTGCTTCCGCATCCCGTCAAGCCGAGCCCTAGTGCTGCCACCAAGATCCACCGGCACTCTCGAAGCACTTTGCCCTCCCTTGCCCGATGGCTGTTCTCGAATGGATAACCTTACAAACCTGGCAGGCCAGGCAGTTCTCAGCTATCCTCAAAAGACACTTTTGTGTGATCCTGCAAACCAGGGGCCATCATAAGTTGTTGATTTTAAAATGGGATCAGCGAAGTGGTGAGCTACAGTAGCTGCAAGTTCTTGCAGGACGATGGAGAGGCGCATGGACAAGCATCAAGCTGCTGCCGGAGGGGAACTTACCGGGGACGACTGGGAAATCACCAAGCAAAGGGATGCAACAGGCATACCAGGCTCGTTACCTGATGAGAAGACCCTTGGCGCATGCAGATCGAGCTAGGGCTCGACGGCACGCGCCTCGGTGTTAGAAAGCGACAGGGCTAGGGCACGATTTCAAATATTATTCCTGCATTCTGAGAGCCACCCGCCTGGGTTGTGCCCAACAGATCACCGTTCGAGCCCAGGATCAAGTCGCCCGAGGGATTGTACCCGTCGGTGCCCCGTCCGAACAGATGGAGCACGCTAAATACAAAGCCCCCGTTAGACGGCGCTAGCTTGAAGAGCGTGCCGCACCCGGTTGTGCAAGGGCTGAGGCCGGCGCCGAGGGTAGTGATACCGTACAGATTCCCGGCTGAGTCGCTGACTAAGCCGGCCATCGGACTCGCTGCCGGCGCGTCGCCGAAGGCATGGAGCACGACTTCCCTGTAGAGCCCGTTCGACTGGGGCAGCAGTTCGAAGGCCACACCATAACTTCCTGCCCTGCCACCCTGCGATGTGGTGCCGAACAAGTTCCCCGCGGCATCGAGGATCACGTCGCTGAGAGGTGCTTTTCCGCCCCAACCACCGGAGAAGGCATGGAGGACTGTCTCCGTCCAAGCGGACGACCCCTGGGTAAGCTTGAAGACCGTACCACTCCCGGTAGAACCGCCAGCCGACGCGGTGCCATAGAGATTGCCGGCCGAGTCAATGGTTAAGCCGGCATAAGGCGCGGCTCCATCCTTGCCTCCAGTAAAGGCGTACAGCACGCTCTCCTGCCAGCTGCTCGAAGCGAGAGCTAGGCGAAATACTGTGCCGCACCCGGAAGCACAAACCGTGCCAGCATTGCCTCCAAGCATGGTGGTACCGTAGAGATTCCCTTGCGAGTCGAGTACCAGTCGGGCATTGGGTTCTTGCCCGTCACTGCCGCCGGTGAAGGCGTGGAGCACACTCTCGGACCAAGTAGGGGACCCGGGCGCGAGCTTGAACACCGTACCGCAGCCCTGGCTGCAGTTGGTACTCCCGCCAAAATTTGTCGTGCCATAAAGGTTGCCCGTCGAATCGAGCAGCAACCCGCCATGAGGCTGGGCGCCGTCGGGTTCTCCGCCAAAGCTGTAGAGCACGGTTGCAGTCCAGCCGCCGCTCGAAGCGGGCGACAGCTCGAAGACCGTCCCCTGATTGTTGGCACCGCCGAGTTCTGTGGTGCCGTAGAAATTGCCCTCGCTGTCCTCGATCAGACCGGCATACGGCAGACTGGGTTCGGTGCCATCCCCGAGGTTGTAGAGCACCAGTTCCGATCCCGGCGTCCCTCCGCCACTCGGCGGGTTCGGCGCAGTCGGCGTTGGAGTCGGCGTCGGTGCTGGAGTTGGCATCGGCGTCGGCGTCGGATTCGGAGTGGGAGTTGGCATCGGCGTCGGAGTCGGCGTCGGAGTCGGAGTTGGAGTTGGTGTTGGAGTTGGCGTCGGAGTCGGAGTGGGAGTCGGAGCCGGCGTTGGCGTTGGAGTCGGAGCCGGCGTTGGCGTTGGCGTTGGAGTCGGAGCTGGGTTCGGAATGGCGGCTATGGTTTGATTCGAGTACGTGCTTTGCATGCCATCGGTGCCGACAGCGGTCGTGACGTAGTAATACGTTAGTCCGTCTTTAACCGTGCTGTCGACGTAGCTGGTCCCCGTGACCAGCGTCTCATTGATCTGTGTGTACGGACCTCCCGAAGTAGTACTCCGGAATACGTCGTATCCTTCGACCGTCGAGGCGCTAGCGGTCCAAGCGAGGGCCACGGATTGTCCGACTGCGAAGGAAGGGAAGAGGAGAAGGTTCAGGAGGATGAATCCGCAAATGGGGATGATCCACTGCGTGCCGAAATGTCTCACGGGGGCCGCCTCACTTCGCCGTGCTCTCGCGCGGCGGGGGATTTGTGATGCCACTGCACGCAGTCCTGACCGGTATTTCTCCGGCCAAACGATGTGAAGTGCAGCTTCCTCATCTTGTTACCTCGTCCCGAATTGCAACAGATTACGGAAGTACGGCGACTGCGTTGCCCATCGGATGTCGCCCATCCGAAACTGCTGCGGAGCTTCCAGTTCTCATGGCAGATTCACCGATCAGCTTGGGCACACCTGCAGTTGAATGCGAGCCTGGTTGAGACTTCAGCAGTTCTGGATGGGATCAATCAAAGAGCCGAGCGGATGCTCTGTTTCACCAGGCGGCAGTCCAAAATCATGCGCGATCTTTCAGGCGATCAGCCATCGCGCTGAGCGTGGAGCAAAGCGGGACAACCTTTCACTGCTTCGCCATTGAATCTGAGTCGAGGTTTGCGGCTGTACAAGGCTGATACGTTCCAAGGGAGATTTCGCGCACACTCGGAAGCGAGAGGACTCTGCAGCAGCGAAGGGAGCGCGGAAATTGTCTGCTTTCCTTTGTAGAAGGCGTCGGAGTCGCTCCCGCACAGCTTGCGGAGAGCATCCAATGCGAACTCGCGCCGCGCACAGCGGCCGATCCCGGTGGCGCCGCACAACATGCTTCGAGCACGCTCCGGTTGGGCAGGATAATATCCATCGCTTGCGTCACTCGCTGTTCAACGCTAGGACATATGTCAGGCGCCGGGAATTGCTCGAGAGCACGTACCTCGTTCTGCGTGATCGCCGCTCGCGTGCTCGTTGAGCGATCGTAGAAGGACCGCGAAATCCCGTCACCATCGGCCCAGGAGAGGAGCAGTTCGGGCGACGCCGTCAGGTATGATGGAACAACCATGGACAAAAGAGGAGCTACAGTTCTTGTTCTCGGAGGAGCCGGCTACATCGGGTGTCACGCGGCTCGCGAGCTGCGGCGGAGAGGTTACGAAGCGATCATCTATGACAACTTATCCACTGGGAACAAGTCCCTGGCGAAAGGCTTCGAGCTCGTTATCGGCGAGATCACCGATTCCGAGAAGCTCAAGGCGGTGCTCAAACGCGTGCATGCGGTCATGCACTTCGCTGCCCATGCCTATGTTGGAGAATCGGTAGCGAATCCTCGAAAATATTTTCAGAATAACGTCGTAGCTGGGCTGGCGCTGCTTGACGCGATCGTCGATTCTCCGGTGCGGAAACTGATCTTCTCCTCCACCTGTGCCACTTATGGAGTACCTGAAACCGTGCCCATCACCGAGAAGGCTCCGCGTTTGCCGGTCAATCCTTACGGCGTTACCAAGCTGACCTTCGAGCATGCGCTCGAGGCCTACGATCGTGCCTATGGGTTGCGTTATGTCTCTTTTCGCTATTTCAACGCAGCCGGAGCGGACGAAAGCGGAGAAGTGGGCGAAATTCATGTGCCGGAACCCCATCTGATTCCCTCAGCTTTCGAGGCGATCAACGGCGAACGCTCCGATCTGGAGATTTTCGGGACCGACTATCCAACTCCCGACGGCACCTGCATCCGAGATTACATCCACGTCAATGATCTGGCCGACGCTCACGTGCGCGGGATCGAATACCTCGAGCAAGGAAGTTCAGCCGCTCTGAACCTCGGAACAGGCCAGGGCAAATCAGTACATGAGGTGATTTCCATGATCGAGCGGGTAACGGGCCAGCGCGTACCAAAGCGCCACGCGCCCCGGCGGGAAGGTGATCCACCCCAGTTAGTGGCTGATCCGTCGCAGGCAGAGAAGGTGCTGCGATGGAAAGCCACGCGTTCGCTCGAACAGATCGTTGCCACAGCCTGGAAGTGGGATCAAAGTCGCCGCCAGGCGACGGTTTCCCGGCGCTGATTAGTTTCGATGAATTGATTCAATGCCCTACATCGACGTTACTTTGGGGAAAGTCGTGTCAGCTGAACTCCAGCTTCGACCCGTGAAACGCCACATTTATCAGCGGTTACCGCATTAGGGCCGGAAGGCCCATCAGTATTGACTTGGCCAGTCGAATGTGCGAAAAACTGAGAAATGCGGTTGGGGAAGAGCCTTATTTCTGACGCGCATCGCCGGCAACGCGGCCAGACCATGATCCTGGTGGCAGTTTCCCTCGTGAGCCTGCTGGCGATGGCGGCGCTCGCGATTGACGTGGTGTCCCTCTATGTTGCGAGCACTGAGATTCAGCGAGCAGCCGATGCCGCGGCTTTGGCGGGTGCCAAGGCGATGGCGGATTCCGGGCTGACCAGTTTGCCGCAATCGGACCCTAATTTTGGTCAGGTCCAGATCTTGGCTCAAAGCATGGCCCAGTCTGCAATTAAGGCAGCACTTGCAGCGCCCAATAACCAAGTCGCAGGATCGGGAGTCGCACTACTGCCCGGATTCCCCTCCTTCAATTTCACTGCAAACGCTAATCAAGCTATCAATGATCCGCGAGTGACGGTCACCGTCCAGCGAACTGGTCTTCCAACGTTTTTTGCGCACATTTGGGGCACTAAGGCAGCTTCTGTGACAGCTTCCGCGACGGCGGAAGCTTATAACCCGGCCAACATGACGAATTTCACCCCTATTAGTCCAAAAGGAGTCAAGCCGTGGCTGGTGGCAAACGTGGATCCCAGAACAACCAACTCGTTTGTCGACCCTACCAGCGGCAACGTTGAGGCTGGCGCGATCACTAATTCACAATCAGATTTCTGGTTGACTGCGGATTGTCAGGCTGGTTTCCATAACCACACGTGTATTCTTCAGGTTGCTTCTCCGACTGCAAACGTAACCGCTCCTAACAATCCAGGGAATGCTGGGACTCCCAACGTTCAATACGTTCCGGCAATGGTGTCGACGACTGCTTTAACTCCGTCCAACGTGTGCCACCCTTCCGCTCTGCCAAATTGTGGGTTGGGGAGCGATTATCAAAACAGTATTCAATGCGCCGATATGAACCCTTACCAATCTCCCCAGTGTGGATTAAGTACCACAAACGCTGAATGGGATAATATTGACAGGATTAACCCCAACGGACCGTTTTCTACGCGTCAGGATACAACCGAAGGAGTGGAGTGCCTGATTCATGCCACAGGGACTGGGCTGGGCGAAGGGCAAGACACCATCAACCCTACCAACTGGCCGAATGGCCCCATGCAGATCAGTCCTCCTAACAGTGCAACAGTAGTGAGCACCAGCAGCTCGATCGTGACCATTCCCATTATCGATGTCAGACCAGGCAAATTTAATAATCCTTCACCGAACGTAACAATACTCGGGTTCCTGCAGGCCTTCATCGAGCAAATGGATCCCAATGACAACATTCAGATCAAGATTATGAACGTTGTTGGCTGCGGTCCGACACCCGACGCGGCGCCCACGGTTCTAGGGGGAAACACTTCGTCTCCAATTCCTGTGCGCCTGATCACCCCTCCCTAGTTTTCTCTAGCCAATAGTTCGGAAGCCGTTTCGCAAGCCCGGATCTGCGCTTTCAAGAATAGGCTCGCAGTATTCAGAAGCCTTCAATCCTGATTTGTGGCCGTCGCATTTGTCTGGATCGTACTCAGCAGGAAATGAGTCCCCGGCGAGATCAATTGGATCACATTGTCGAAGCGCCACTGATAGGGGTACTGAATGATAACTTCCGTACACGGAGCGTAGACCGTAGCGCCGCCATAGTTGTTCATGGTCAGAAGGCAGGTGGGCGAGGCGACACCGGCGCTGGCGTCGCGCGCAATCGTCAATGTCAGCGTCCCACCGCAATCAGTCGCAGCGGTGTAGCTCCAAGGTGGGCCTGTGGTGGGTAGAGCTGCTATGTTTAGTCCACAGTCATTGATCTTCGCTGTGGTGAGATAGGAATCCACCAGATAACGAATCGCGTCAACGGATGGAGGTGCAGCGCAAGCGGTGCAAAGATCATTCGTCGGTTGCGCCGCTCCAAACCGTGCACCTTGGCGGGCTAGGTTGTTGAGTTCTTGCTTTAAGTTGAACGCCCCGCCAAAATCAAAGATGCCCACGACCAGAACGATCAGCAAGGGAAGCGCAACCGCGAACTCCGCGATCGCTGCGCCGCTGGCAGTCTTGAGCAGTGCCGCGAGCCGCCGTACCGCAATCCACTCGACCGCAGCCAACATCAGTATTCCCCGTCCGTCTGCACATTCGCCGTGAGCGTGAGCGGCTGGTTATTCAGGGAAGTGAAAGGTAGCCAGAATTGATAAGGGTATTGGAAGCTAACATTCACTCCGCAGGCCGGTGCCCCAAGTCCGGCTGTGCCAGTGGGAGGATTCTGCAGCACAACATTGGTGCAAATGGTGATTTTGTCACTGGCCGTGCAAGAGAGGGCGCCGCTGCAAGATTGGAGGGTAGCCGGCGTGTATGTCTTGATCTGGCTCGGATCCACGCTGGATGCCTGCATCGCCTTGGTGACGATCCCTGTCACCGTAGCAACGGTCGATGGTTGATTGAGGCAGTTTGCGCAAGTTTGCGCCGCCGCCGCTCGTGCCCCCTCGCGGGCAGCGTGATTGATGGTGGCATAGATGTTGAACGCCCGACCGAACCAATAGATCCCCAATAAAATCATGAACGCCAACGGTAGCACCAGGGCTGCCTCGGCGATTTCTGAGGCCGTCTCGTTTGCGAAAACCTTAACTAAGCCTGTTTTCATCGCGTTAATCTCAGGTCCATCCCGGTCACCGCTGGAGGTCCGCTTCCGGCGTATAATTCGCCGGATGAGCGGCTCATGCTGGCGATTGTCACACAGCCTTACAGGGCAGTCAACGACAGGTGGCAAGAGCGGAAGTGACTACGGTCTCAACCGGGACGCGGCCATCAGTATGGGAACTGCCATAGGGCAAAAGGTGACTGCGGCAGCTCTGGGGACAAGGTGAACACGGAACAACCGGCATAGGATTTCAGCCACGAAGCGCTGCGGGCAGTTGGGTGCATTCGGTTCAGCCGATATTCGGGCGTCGAGGACAGTGAGAACGGATTCGTTGTTCTCTACACACTAGGATCTACACTTTCGTAACTTAAAATCCTCCAGGTAACCTTGACGCTCAAAAATCCGGAGGCAAGACTGGCGCTTGGCTCATTGGCCGGAAATGCCTGAGAAATCGGTGTTTCTGGTCCTGCTCGCGGCGCTTTCATCGGCGGCCTAGGGCGACTGGCAATCCGACCTTTCACGATCGAGGGCAAAATGAATCTTAAAGCGATTGGGGCGATGATTGCATTGCTGCTGGCGCTCTACCCACCTGCCGGTAGAGCGCAGATGCTCGGCATCAACGGACATCCGTTCGATAGCGCAGAGTACAACGATGCTACCGGGGTTCCCTATTGGCAACAGATTAAGCTCGTCCGTCAACTCGGTTTGCAATGGTATCGCGTGAATGTGCTGGTCTTGCCAACCGGTAACGATTTCAGCCAGATGGACAAACTTTTACAACTTGCCGAGGGGAACCATGTGCGGCTTCTCCCGGTGATCATCCCACAGGTAAACCAAGCAGACAGTCTTTCCGCGATCCAGCAGAATGCCTATCAGGCGGCAGTAAGTATCGTCAGCCATTACAAAGGCCGCATTCATCTTTGGGAACTCGACAACGAGCAAGATGTATATAGCGACTACGTGTATGGAGAAGTTTGTGGTTCTGCCGTTTCATCTGCCTGCCGACCATCGCTATGTCAAGGCACCTTGTGCACCTACGATACGACAGGCCAACTCCTGTACGCGCTTGGTGCTCCGGATGGCGAATCCCCCATCGATTTCCAGCCCCAACGGCTAGCCATCGCGGAAGCGCTTCTGATGGGCTTGGGCCAGGGCGTCCATGATGCGGACCCTACAGCGCAACGCATCATCAATTTTGCCTGGATTCATTTTGGCTTCCTTCAGGCAATTCTGTCGGCGAACATTCCGTTCGACATCGTGGGTATTCATTGGTACCAGAATATGGGAGAGATTACTTGCCCAGGGCAGTCCTTACCTTGCCCCGCCAATCAAATACATCCCAACGTCGTCACCGCGATTCAGAGCCTGACCAGCAAACCGATCTGGATGACTGAGCTCGGATATAATCCCTACAACCCGGTCGCTGGCAGCTCGGCTAATCGGGTTCTCGAGGAGCAATATACCTCGTCAACTCTCGAAACCTATCTGGTGAATCCTGGGGTGTATCCGTTTCGTGCAATTTTGATCTATGAACTTTTGGATATGGTTACGGCTTGGAACAATGGGAATTCCAGCCAGTACGGCCTATACAGCACCAGATTGAGCAGCGACGGGTTCGTGAATGTCGAGGCGATGAAACCGTTGGGGTCTGTTCTACGGCGGATCGCGGAAGAGCTTCGGTCGAGGCAAAATACCGATTGAGGACTGGACGTAATGGCCGGCGTCAGTCGATCCGAGCTCGAAACCATGATCCATGGATAGCGGAAATCAGCGGACTAGGGTCCCGTGATTCGGGAGCACTGGAGGAACGACTGTCCGCTAAGGTCTTGGTCTGAGGCGCCGGACGGGCTCGACTCCCACCCTCGCGGCTGGGTTTTTCTGGGAGAGATCTACGCCGAGCTCTTGGCCGCGGAATAGGAATAGGCGAGGGGATGAGCCTGGGCGTCGATGTTGCGGCGCAGCTCGCTCCAGATGTTCTCGGGCATGGAGAGAAATACGCGCACCACTTGCGGATCGAACTGGCGTGTCTCGCAGCGTTTGATTTCTTCGCGCGCCGCGGCCACGCTCTGCGCCGGCCGATACGGCCGATCCGAGGTGATGGCATCCAAAGCATCGGCGATCGAGAAGATGCGCGCGCCCAAGGGAATCTCGTTGCCTTTCAACCCGCGCGGATAGCCGGTTCCGTCGAACCATTCCTGGTGGGCATACACGATCTCAGCCGCCTCGGTCAAGAACGGTATTTTGGTCAACATCTTGTAACCCAGATAGCAGTGCTCGCGCATGGTCAGGACTTCCTCGGGGGTCAAACGGCCGGGTTTGCGCAGGATATGATCGGGGATGGCCATCTTGCCGATATCGTGCAGGAAGGCGCCGCGAGCGATCACTTTAACGTCGTCCTTGGGCACCCCGATGGCTCGGGCAATGGCCATGGTGAACGCGGTGACCCGCCGCGAATGACCTTCGGTTTCCGCGTCTCGCAGGTCCAGGGCATTGCCTAAGGCTTCGAGGGTGATGTCGTAGGAGCGCTCGAGCTCGATCACGGCTTTGCCCAACTGCGCGGTCCGCTGTTCGACCAGGGCTTCGAGCTTGGTTTGGTAGGCTCGGTTTTCCAGTTTTAGCCTGCGATTTTCCAAAGCGCGCCGCACCGTGGCCAGCAACTGGTCCCGTTCGAAGGGCTTGAGCAGGTAATCATAGGCTCCGTCGCGAATGGCCTTGAGTGCGACCGAGATATCGTGCACCGCCGTCACCATGACTACGGGCATATCAGGATACTTCTCTTTGATTTTCTCGAGCAGGTCCGTGCCACTCATTTCCGCCATCATGAGGTCGGAGAGCATGAGCTCGAATTCTTCCCCGGAGTCGAGCAAGGCCAAGGCTTTCAGGCCAGACGAGGCTTGAGCACACCGATAGTTGGCGTTGCTCAGCATGGAGCAGACAATTTCCCGGATCGCGTCCTCATCATCGACGACCAGGATACGATCACCAGGCATGGGATACCAGTTTACCTCGAACCACTTCCACTGCTGAGTTCCTAAAGTAACCGCTCCCCCGGGGAACATCGATCGTCAGCTATGCCCGCCATGGTAATAAGAAAGTTGGGTACCTAGAGAATTTATCGTCGATGAACAACTCTGTCCTAAATGTCTGGCACGGGTTGGGGGACACGACCGTTCCCAGGCTGATGGCAGTGGAATCGGCCACGCTCGGCGTCTTAGCGGCCAGTCTACTGGTATTCCGCACTTTCCGCGAGCGCTACCTCCTGCTCTGGATCGTAGGCTGGCTGGCCTATCTTGTCTCCGGATGGAGCCAGGAGCTTTCGCGCTTGCCGCCGAATTACGTGGACGCGAGTTCGCAATCGCTCTTTGTCCTCGCGGTGGCCTTGTTTGCCAGCGCTGCCCTGGTTTACTCGCAATCGCGCAAGCTCCTGCTTCCCGTGCTGGGCTTCGCCGGCTTGGTGATGGGTTATGCGGTGCTTCGCTGCCTGGTGTGGCCCGACTCCTACCTGCTTCGCCTGGGGCTGGAGGTTTCCTATCGGCTCATCGCGCTGGTGGCCGCCGCACAATTGATCCGTTTTCGCTGGGCCCGCTGGGAAATTGGACCCTGGCTGCTGAGTCTCAGTCTCTTGATGCTGCACCTGGACTGGCCCCCCTTCAGCTCTCACATGCCTCCGGGAGTGGCCTTGGTGACCACTCTAGTCTCAGGACTCAGCCTCCTGATCGTAGTCTTTGATGAGTCCAAGGTGCGGACCGAGCGTTTGGGGGTCATCAATTCCCTGACCAGCAGCATCACGCGCGCCCAGCAGTATGGCCCGATGATGGTCACCGCGCTGGCGGAATTCAAGAAGCTGATGCTGGCCAAAGCGGCCTGGTTTCGCCTGCTCGAGGATGACAAGATGGTGATTGTCCAGCAGATCGGGCTGTCGCGGGACTTCCTGCGAGATCGCGGGGCGGTGGCCAAGGATGATAAGTTCGAACAAACCCTGAAAGATGCAACTCCGATTGTGCTCAAAACGTCATCGGCCGACGACTGGGTGCGCCCCTACTTGAAACGGGAGAGGTTCCATCACATCGTTCTGGTGCCGGTGCTCGGCAAGAAGTCGACGATTGGCATTTTGGCCCTGGGCAGCCGTCATCGTCTCTCCTATACCCCGGAAGAGCTGGAATTTCTCGCCACCAGCGCCCATCAGCTGGGTCTGGCGGTCGAAAATCTCCGTTTGGTGGAACAGATTGTGCGTTCCCACCGCCAGTGGGCCAACACCTTTGATTCCATCCAAGACCTGGTTCTGCTCCACGACTCCGAGTTCCGAGTCATGAAGGCCAATCATGCCTTGCTCGAGCGGCTGGGGATGGCGCCTGCGGACGTGGCCGGACAGTTATGCGAGGCGGTGCTGCCGCAAGCCGGGCAATGGAGGGGATGTCCCTATTGCAACGACGTGGCCGACGCATTTCAGGAGGTTTCCGACCCCTGTTTCGGCGGATATTCGATGGTTTCGACCTCGTCCTACACGGAGCAGGGCAGCGAACAGAAAGGCACCATCCACGTGGTGCGGGATACCTCCGATCGGCGGGCGGCGGAGGAGAAGTATCGCTTGCTCTTCGAGCAGGCGCAGGAGGGTGTGTTCATCGCCAATCCGGATGGCAAGTTGCTGGACGCCAACGATGCCTTCGTGCGCATGCTCGGGTACGCCAGCAAGGAAGAGATTAGCGCTCGCAATCTCGATCAAGAGCTCTATGCCTTTCCCGAACAGCGGGAGAGCTTACGGCGCAGCATCGATTCCGAGAACTACGTGCAAAATTTTGAGGTTGTGCTGCGCCACAAGAGCGGGGCGCTGCTGACCGCGCTCGAGAGCAGCTTCGCCACCCGGGATGCCAGCGGCAAGATTGAGCGCTATCACGGATTTCTTCTCGATATCACGGAAAAGAAGCGGGCGGAGAATGAGATCCGCCGGCGCAACCGCGAGCTGAACGCACTCAACTCGATGGCCGTCGTCGCAACCCGATCCTTCGACCTGGATGAAATTCTGAACCTTACCCTGCGGCAAGTGATTTCCTTGCTGGATGCCGAAACCGGGTCGATTTATCTGGGGGAAGCCCCGCATACCTTTCGCCGGCGGGCGGGTTGGGGCAAGCCCAGCGCGGAACGATCTAAGTTTACCGAGGTCGAGTTACCCGGAGGCTTCGGGGAGTTGATCTTTCGCTCGCGCACCGAGGTCATCACCCCAGAATTTCTTCCCCACCTGCCGCCACCGGTGGCGGACTTCCTCCAGGCGGACCAGTTGAGCTCCTGGATCTGGGTGCTGTTGTGGAGCAAGGACAAGCCCATCGGAGCCATGGGCATCAGCAGTCGCAAGCAGCGGGAGTACACGAGCAACGACGAGAACCTGCTGGTGGCGATCGGACGGCAACTGGCGATGACCATCGAGAAGGTTCGCCTCTATGAAGAGAGTTGCCGTGCCTATGAAGACCTGCGCAAGACCCAGGAACAGCTGCTGCAAAGCGAAAAGATGTCCGCCGTCGGCCAACTCATCGCCGGGGTTGCCCATGAGCTGAACAATCCGCTGACCGCGATTCTCGGTTATGCGCAACTGCTCGAAGGCGAAGGTCTGGGGGAACGAGCTGCGGAATTTGTCGGCAAACTGTTCAAACAGGCGCAGAGGACGCATCGCGTGGTGCAGAATCTTCTGTCGTTTGCCCGCCAACGGAAACCCCACAAGGAGCAGGTGGATCTGGCCAAGGTGGTCGAGGAGGTGCTGGCGCTGCGCGACTACGACTTGCGCGTCAACGCCATCCGCTTGGTCCGCGAGATCGAGCCCGGGCTTCCTGCGGTGACTGCCGATCCCATGCAGTTGGAGCAGGTGTTCCTGAACGTCATCAACAACGCGATCGATGCCCTGCTCGAATCGGGCCCGGATAAGATTCTCAAGGTACGGATGTTCGAAATCGGCAGAACCATTCACATCGAGTTTCACGATTCGGGGAGCGGCATTCGAGAACCCAATCGCATCTTTGAACCCTTCTATACCACCAAGGCGGTCGGCAAGGGCACCGGCCTCGGCCTGAGCATCTGCTACGGCATCATTCAGGAACACGGGGGGAGCATCGCGGCGCGAAATCGCCCGGAAGGCGGCGCGGTCCTCGAGATCTCGCTGCCGGCGGCGGAGTCGGCGGTGCCCGCCCAGAAGGCGTCGGCCCCGCCCCGTCGAGACTTGGCCATCGAAGGCCGTATTTTGCTGGTGGAGAGTGACAGCTCTGTCCTCGAGTTCGAGCGGGATGTGCTGTCCGGAGCGGGAGCCAGTGTGGTGGCTGCGAGCAGCGTCGAGGAGTTGAAGTCGCTCCTGCAGGGACAATCGTTTGACGCCCTGATCCTGGATGGCAAAATATCAGGAAACGGAAGCCTGCCTGAGTTGTATGGTTGGATCCGAGAGAACTGCCCGGCGCTCGAGAAGCATCTGCTGGTGATGTTTTCGAGCGTCGCCGAGCCGGAAGTGCGAGCCTTTCTGCAGGAAAACAACATACCCTGTCTGCTGAAGCCCTTCGAAGTCGGGGATTTCATCTCCCATGCGCGGCGACTGCTGCAGAAAAGCCATGCCGCCGCGGCTGGCGCGGCTGGCTAACGACCTCACTTCTTCAAAATCGGATTGTATCCGTCGTTGATCAGTTTGGCGCGCATCACTTCCGCCTCTTTGATATCGCTGTAGGGACCGAGTTCGACGTGAAGAAGTTTGTCGGAAGCGACATTGGCGGAAAAAGCAGGATACTGTTTCTTCTTGAGCGCGTCGACGAGAGCGTCGGCGTCTTCTTGTTTGCTGACCGCCGCCACTTGCACGTAATAGCCGTTCGTAGCCGGGAGGGTGAGAGGATCAGGAGGAGCAGCCCCAGCGGCCGGGGGCGGCGCCGCCGCCGTGCTTGAGCTTGGGGCGGGGTTGTCGTTGGCGATCGGGTCCTCGGACGATTTCAGGGCGGTATCAGCCAGGGAAGGGGATTCGCTGCGCACCGCTTTTACCGCCGAAGGCCGGACCAGAGTTCCTGCGACCGGTGCGGCGTTCCCCTCCGCCGCCGGGTCGCGCAACGGCGCGTGTTTGCCCAGAGAAAACCCGGCGGAAAAAAAGACGGCGCACAGTGCCACCAGGCCAAAAAACAGCGCCAGCATCTTGCCCGTGCCCAGCGTGATTTCTGTGTCTTCCGATGTCGGCATGAGGCCTCGAGATCGACTCCTTAGTCTCAACCCTGGCCGGCGGGTTGCACACCGTTACCTTCGGGCTTGCCCAAAAGTTTTTGCATCCCGGTGAAAAAATCCACCGGGACCGGGAAAACCACCGTGGTGTTTTTCTCGACGCCAATCTCGGTTAAGGTTTGCAGGTAGCGGAGCTGGATGCTGACCGGCTCGGTGGCCAGCAACTTCGAGGCGTCGACCAGGCGCTGGGCAGCCGAGAACTCACCTTCGGCGTGAATGATTTTCGAGC
Organism: Terriglobales bacterium; assembly: GCA_035622175.1. Classification (GTDB taxonomy): domain Bacteria; phylum Acidobacteriota; class Terriglobia; order Terriglobales; family Acidobacteriaceae; genus JAFAGX01. The sequence continues at coordinate 19,885 of DASPVV010000201.1, forward strand.
GCTTCTCGCGCTCCGCCTCAGCCTGCTTGGCCATGGCGCGCAGCATGGAGTCGGGCAGATCGACCTGCTTGACCTCTACATTCACCACCTTGACTCCCCACGGAGCCGTGTGGGTGTCAAGGATACTCTGCAGACGCAGGTTGATTTTGTCGCGATGCGCCAGCAGTTCATCGAGTTCCTGCTCGCCCAGCACCGAGCGCAAGGTGGTCTGGGCAAATTGCGAAGTCTGGTAAACGTAGTTGGAGACTTCAACCACGGCTTTTCGCGGTTCGATGACCCGCAGGAAGATGACCGCGTTCACCTTCAAGGTGACGTTGTCGCGGGTGATGATATCTTGCGAGGGGACTTCCAAAGCCTCCTGCCGCAGCGAGACCCGGACTATGCGGTCGACGGGAGCAAATACCAGGATGATGCCCGGCCCCTTGGCGACGGGCAGGAGGCGGCCCAAGCGGAAGATGACCCCACGCTCGTATTCCGCCAGAATCTTGATGGAACTCAACAGATAGAGAACCACGATGATGAGCACGATGGTAGAGAAACCAAACCCGAGCTCCATGTGAGCCTCCAGTACCCGCGCTGTCAGGGAATGCCCTGCGGCGGATTGTATCGCAATTTGCCGGGCGGAGGCGGTGATTCAGCCACGGGACTGTTACCTGGCGGGGTGCTCGAGTGCTGCTCGTTCCCAGCGGTTCCTCAGGCCGAAGTACGGGCTAAATCTGGTCGCGGGGACGGGATTGGATCCACCCGCAACTGGAGGCCGTTCACTTGGCGCACCACCACGGTTTGCCCGGAGGGGATGTTGGCGGATGCGACCGCATCCCAAAGCGACCCCTGAACAAACACCTTTCCCTGCGGCGCCAGCGGCGTCTGCGCGATACCAATCTCGCCCACCAGTCCCTGGATTCCGGTGACCACCTTATTTCGCCGGGCGCGCAGCGCAATGCTCATCAGCAAGGCAGTGATGATGCCCAACGGAACGCTGACGGCGAGCGCGGTCAACAGGTGAACCCGCATCTGTGGAATGGGCGCGTCGACCAGCAGTAAACCGCCTAAGGTTAAGGTGGCAATACCCCCGACGGTGAGGACGCCATGCGTCCCCAATTTGGCCTCGAGGCCAAACAGCGCGAAGGACACCATAATCAGAATCAAAGCGGCAAAGCGGGTGGGCAATAGATTCAGCGCGAAGATCGCCAGCAGGATGAAAATAAGCCCCACCACTCCCGGGACCACCGCGCCCGGGTGGTTGAACTCGGCATAAAGGGCTAAGGCGCCAATCGCCAGCAAGATAAAGGCAACGTTTGGGTCCATCAGGTATGCCAGAATGCGCTCTTTGAGGGTCATGTCGTAGTCATTGACCGGCTGAGCGACTAAGTTCAACTTGATCACCTGCTGGTCGAAGCGCTTGATGGGCTTGCCCTGCATCTGCTTGAACAGGTCGGCTTCGGAGGAGGCTACGTAGTCGATCAGCTTCTGGTTGAGCGCTTCCTGCTCGGTGAAGGATTTTGATTGGCGCACCGCGCTCTCGGCAATCTCCACATTGCGGTCACGCTTGGCGGCCACCGAGCGCAAGAGGGCGGCGGCATCGTTTTCCACCTTTTCCTTCATCACATCGTCCATTTTTCCGCCGCCAATGGTCACCGGGTGGGCTGCCCCGGTATTGGTTCCAGGAGCCATGGCCGCGACGTCGGCGCTTTCGAGGATGAAGAAACCGGCGGAGGCGGCACGGCTTCCGCTGGGGGTGACATAGATGATGACAGGCACCTTCGAGGCCACGATCTTCTCGATAATGCTGCGCGTCGATTCGACGAGCCCGCCGGGAGTATTGAGCTCCATGAGCAGCGCATCATCGTTGCGGCGCTCGGCTTCGGCGATGGCACGGCCGATGTACTCTTCCGTGATCGGCTGGATGGTATCGTTCACGACGATGCGCAAGACATCTGCCGACGCCGGCGCGGTGAGGATCAGCAGAGCGAACAGACGGAGTGCGATTGACAGCTTCATCGCTCGGGCAGCGGCTGCGCTTTCTGCGCCAGCTTGGCTGCAATGACGTGCTTACGGCTCGGGGCGGTGGGGGGCTGCCGGTTCCAGACGCAAGGCGCGCTCCCTGTTCTCCGCGGCCGCTACAGTTCTATTGTCTCTCAAGTCGGGGTGCGCGAGCACCGATCCGGAGGGAAAAGGGTGGGCACGCGAAGAAATCGCCAGGCAAAACAATTATAGTCCCCGAGAGGGGATCATTTCAGCGACCGGTGGAGTCCGCGGCCGGACCGCAACCCGGAGCTCGCCCTGGGGCGGATCGAGGCCAGCCGTGAGGTTGCCCGCGGTCTGCCGGCTTCGCCAACAACGCGATGGCTTTTGGCCCGACCGTCGCGGTCGAATCTCCCTGGTTTCAGCCGGAGGCATCGCAGCACGGCTTGGAGCCTGGGCCACCGATCGGGTTGTCGATGACCGATCCGGCGGGGGAGCGGCGATCCCAGGAATACGGGAAACCGGTGTCTACTTTGATTTAATTCGCGCACAGAACTTTACAGTTGTTCGACAATTCTTTATCTTTTCTGGGGCGTCGATATTCGATGATGAACCGTAACCTTTGATCTCGAACTACACTTTGTCGCCCCCCAAGATGATGGGCTTCGGAAAGAAAAGGGGCGGGGGTTGTTACCTTCGCGTCCTTGCGCCGCTTTTTGCTGCCCTTGCCGTCTGCGCCGCCGCGGGGCAGGACACCGAGAAGGCCGCGCCGCAAGTCGGCAAAGTCGTCGGAACCATCCAGGCCATCAAGGGAAACAGTTTGACCATCACGAGCGACAGCGGTTCCACGGTCCAGGTTGTGATCGCGGATTCGACGCGCATGGTTCGTACAGCCCCAGGAGCCAAAGACCTGAAGGGGGCTGCGGCGATTACCTTGTCCGACTGCCAAACCGGGGACCGCGTGCTGGTGCGGGGAACGACCGCAAAGGATGGACAATCTCTGTCGGCCTTATCCGTCATCGTCATCAAGGGCGCAGATATCGCAGCCAAGCAACAGCAGGAGCGCGAGGATTGGCAGAAACGCGGCGTCGGCGGGCTGGTCACGGCAGTGGACGCATCCCTGGGAACGGTTACCATTTCGACTTCCGCCCTGGCCGGGGCCAAGCCCACAGTGATTCAGGTTTCAAAACAGACGATCGTGCGTCGATATTCGCCCGATTCGGTGAAGTTTGACGACGCCACCTTGTCCGCCCTGGATCAGATCAGAGTCGGCGACCAGCTTCGCGCTCGCGGGACGAAGAGTGCAGATACGGGTGAGTTAGCCGCGGAAGAGATTGTTTTTGGGACCTTTCGCAATATTGCCGGCCTGGTGCTTTCCACCGATCCCTCGAGTCATTCCATCAGCGTCCAAGATTTGTCGAGCAAGAAACCGGTGGTCTTGAAGATCGACACAGCTTCCGAGCTGCACAGCTTGCCTCCTATGGTCGCGCAGCGCATTGCCGCCCGGCTGAAGGGGGCGTCCGGGGGAGCCTCGGGAGCGGCCTCACCCGGCCAGAGCACCGCGCCTCCTGCCCCCCCATCCGTCCCGGCTTCCGCCGCGAATCGCGGAAGCGGCCGGCCGGGAGGGGCGGCGGATTTCCAGCAAATGTTGAATCGCATGCCGGCGGTGACCTTGGCAGATCTGCAAAAAGGGATGGCGGTGATGGTTGTGGCCACCGAGGGCAGCCCGGAGAAGCCGCCCACGGCGGTCACCTTGCTGACCGGGGTCGAGCCCATTTTGACGGCCTCGCCGGACGCCAGTCGGGCGGCGATGCTCTTGTCCCCATGGAACCTAGGCGGGGCGGAGGCGGGCGAAGGAAATCCATAGTCCTCCACCCTCCTGAGCGCAGGCTCGAGCACCCTGCGCAAACTTGAGGTATCGATTTTTTTCCACGGAAAGATTGACAGGTGCGCGGGCTCCACGCGAACCACCTTTCCAGACGGAAGAGAGGCGGCACGCTCGAGAGGTCGGTCGGGTTGACTTGCGCACGTTAATGTCGCTTTAATGGAGATAAAGCAAGCTTCCCTGGTTCTGCACGAAAAAGGATGGCTGTGTCCAACGTTATAGTTCGCACGTTGCTTCTGGTAGGGATCTTGATCGCACTTGTCGGTTTGCCAGGTTGCGGGGGGTCGCCCATAACGATTACGCTGAGCTGCTCGGGTTGCACCGGCAGCCCGAACACGGCGGCTACGATCAACCAGGGTGACACCCTGGCGATCACTGCCAATGTTACCAACGACAAGACCAATTCCGGCGTGAGCTGGAGTATCGGCACCAGCTCTGGGTCTTTGAGCAGCCAGACGACAACCTCGGTGACCTACGTGGCTCCGGCCGCGCTCACCTCCACCACCACCGCAACGGTCACCGCAACCTCCATAGCAAACACGAACGTCACCGAAAGCCTCACCATTACCATCGATGCCATCTTTCAGTTTGAGAGCACATCGCTTCCAGTCGCGACCGTCGGACTGGCCTATGCCGGCACAATCAGTACGGTTGGGGCGTCCGGTCCCTTCACTTGGGCCATCGTTTCGGGCTCCTTGCCTACGGGTTTGACGCTCTCGTCGAGTGATACCGCTTCCGCCGAAATCACCGGGACACCCACAGAGATAGGAACCTCGAGCTTCACCATCCAAGTAACCAACGGGTCCGGCAATCTCATTAAGGAAACGATTACGATCACGGTGAATCCTCCGCCCGGCTTGACGATAACCACCCCGGCCGTCCTCGCACCGGGAACGATCGGCCAGAGCTATATCTATGCTTTGCAGGCTGCCTATGGCACGCAACCGTATACATGGACCATCGTGAGCGGTAGTTTGCCATCGGGTCTATTTATGAGCAGCAGCGGAATCATCAGCGGAACACCTAACCCCCCAGTCGTCACCACGACCTTTAACGTTCAGGTCACGGATTCCGCCACCCCCAATCCCGCGACCTACCCCCCGGATGGGAGGGGGTATGCTCTCACCATCAGCGTCGCGGAGCCTTCGGTGAATGAGGAATTGAGCGGCAATTACGCTTTCCTCGTGAGTGGATTCGATGCGAACGGCAAGAGCTTTACGGCGGCCGGAAGCCTTTCGGCCTCGGGTGGGGCCCTTACCAACGGAGTGATGGATATCAATGATGGCGGCACCGTGCAGACCGAAATCCCTTTCAACGGATCGTATTCGATTGCGGCCAACGGAGTGGGAACCATGTCGTTCGTCACGGGGCGAACCTTCGCTTTGAGCTTTGTGCCGAGTGCCAATATCCAAAACGCGAACCTGATCGAATTCGACAACACCGGCGACCAGGCTTCGGGTGTACTGCTCGAACAGTCGACCACTGACTTTTCGGCTGCTTTGACGATGGGCAGCTATGCCTTTGGCTTCCTAGGAAGTGGTTCGACAGGCCTACGCTACGGGCTAGCCGGGGCTTTTACCGTAAAAGCGGGAATTTACACGAACAGCTACTTGGATTCCGACAATGGCGGCAGCCTCCAAAGCGACATGCCATTTACGGTTTCCGACTTCAATTCCCCGAACGGGAGCGGCCGCGGGACCATGGCTTTCAGCGTTTCCCACCAGGCGGCCAATTACGCCTTCTACGTCGTGAACCTCGAGCAAGTGCTGGTGATCGAAATCGACCAGGCTGCGACCGTGAGCGGCAATATCCTGCAGCAGCAGTCTGAATCGTTCGGCCCTTCTTCTCTCACCGACGGTGTTTTTGAAACTACCGCGCTAACCTCAGGCGGAACCGCCTTGAGTCAGTTGGGGGTTCTCACCACGGATGGCGTTTCTACCCTGAGCACCTCTTTCAATAACAACACCAGCTCATCCGGCGTCCCCCAGCCCGGTCCGGGTGGTCCCTACATGGTCGCTCCAACAACGGGCCGCACCACTTTGACGGGCACGGGCTTAGCAGTTACTGATCCAGTGCTTTATTTGGTCCAAGGAAACGAGGGTTTCCTGGTGGGGACGGACGCGGCGGTTACCTTCGGTTTCATGAAGGGACAGCCGGGCCCGCTCACCTTGAGCGGCACCTATGCCGGCGGCTCGATTGCCCCAACCTTGCCGGGACCGAGCGGCGAAGTGGCTGCCGCGGTGGCTGGCAGCGAACTTCTGACCCTGACGTATAACGCCAGCACGAGCGGAGGGTTGCTCGAGAACCAGACTGCTTATACTAGTTATTCTTCGCCTTCGCCCTCGACCAACGGCCGAGGCACGATCCCGCAGTCCGGGAGCCCTACGGCTATCTTTTATGTGCTCTCGCCGGACGAGTTCTGGTCTCTTTCCGTGAGTGCCAGTGGGATGATCCAAATCTTCCCGCCCTACTGTAACCCCAGTTGCGGGACCGAATAGTTAAACCAAGGGAGAAAGTTGAGCGATCTGCGCCCTACTCTCCCATAACCTTGACTACGACCCGTTTGTCTCTCTGCCCGTCAAATTCCGCGTAGAAGATGCGCTGCCAGGGTCCAAGATCGAGTTTGCCTGCCGTGATCGGGACGATGACCTCATGATGGATCAGGAGCGATTTCAGATGCGAGTCGCCATTGTCTTCGCCGGTGCCGTGGTGGCGGTAGTTCCGGTTGTAGGGAGCCAGTTTCTCCAGCCACTCGTCGATGTCGTCGATTAATCCGGATTCGTTGTCGTTGACGTACACTCCCGCGGTGATGTGCATGGCCGACACCAGCACCATGCCTTCTTGCACACCGCTTTTGCTGACGAACGCTTCAATTTGCGGGGTGATGTGGACATAGGCGCGGTGGGTCTTGGTGTGAAATTTCATGTATTCGGTACGAACCTTCATGGCCAGGCTCCTTCGAGACAGCGGAAGAAGAATTCTAAAGCCAGTCGAGCCTTGCGGAAATCCGATGGGGGGGCGCAATCGTGTTCAGGGTTTGCGAACACCAACGGACGCTGACCTAAGTGATCTCTGGCGGAGACCGACATTTGTGACAGACTGCCTGCATCGGAGTTGGGGGGGGAAGCTCTTCGTCGTGGTCAAACTGGATTACCTGTCATGTGTGCTTACGGTGATTTCGACTATTCTTGTGGGCAGGCGGTGGTGGGGAGGTTGGGTGCTGGCCGGAGTCAATAGCCTGGTGCTGTGTGTGATTGGTTATCGAACGTCGCAGTTAGGATTCATTCCCGCCAACATATTTTGCATGGTGCTCTACGGGCTGAATGTGCGCTCCTGGCGAAGGGCCGGGCAGCCCTGAATCTGGGCCACGAAACCGTGCCCGGGGCGCGGGCCAATCGGCACGGACGCCACGAGCTTGCCACGGACGCGATCCGCTTCCCGCGCGAGAGACTGGTTGGCGCGCGGGGATTGCTCACGATGCCAGTCCCAGGTTTCTCTGGTAGAGGCGGAAGGCGGCGAGAAAGCGATCGATGTCCGGTTTGGACAGGTAGTAGGGCGTAGACAGCCGCAGTTTGGAGGGTTCGCCGCCGCGAATCCGGATCTTGTGTTGCTTCCACATCCAATTCTCCAGGTCCATGCGCTGGATGGGGGGGACGTTCACGGTAGCGATTGCGCATCGCAAGCCGGCGGCGGGCGACGTCCAGGATTCCGCGCCCCGCGCCATCATCTCGCTCAGAATGTAGTCGCACAGCTGGCGGTGCCGCCGCTCGATTCGCTCCATGCCAATGTCGTTGGCCAGCTTGATCGAGGCGCGTAATCCCCAGAGCGCCGGCACGTTCGAGGAACCGATACGCTGGAATCGCTCGGCTCGCAATTGCGGTTCGTTCCAGCCCTCGGTCGCGATGGTATTCCAGACGCGGTCCATCAGTTCCTCACGGATGTAGAGGAATCCGGATCCTTTGGGCGCCAGCAGCCATTTGTGTGGGCTTGCACTGTAGAGGTCGCACCCAAGTTCGTGCAGGTCGAGGCGCATCATACCCGGCACATGGGCGCCGTCGACGGCCGACACAATCGCCTTCGATCGGGCCAGGGTGCAGAGCTCTTTCGCGGGCAAGACGACCCCCGTCGTAGTGGTGATATGGCTGAAGAACATGACGCGCGTGCGCGGCGTGATCGCGTCTTCGAACAAATTCAACACTTGGCTCGTGCTCGTGACTGGTTTCGGCAGGGTGACTTTTTTGACCACGATGCCGTAGCGTTTGGCTCTCAGGTTCCATGGTTGTTCTCCGCCCGGATGCTCCTGATCGCTCATAAGGACTTCGTCGCCCGCTTGCAGATCGAGCCCGTTCGCGATGTAGCTGTTCGCCTCGGTGGCGTTGCGCAGCAGCGCGATCTCGTCGCGCGTCGACCCCACGAAGCGGGCGAGAGGATCGCGGAACTCGTTCCAGGCTGCGTAACCCCAAATGGGGTAGTCCTCCGGATCTTCCTGATCCATTTTTTCGGTGCTGTTGTAACCCTCAAAGACGGCCCGCAACACCGGCGCCGGACTCGATCCCACGGTGCCGTTATTCAGGTAGACCTCGTCCTGCGGGATGAGAAACTGCTTGCGGAGTTCGCTCCAATAGGCGTCCTGGTTGCTGTCGTAGAGAGCAGGATCGGGCAGCGCAGAGGGAGCTTTCTCGAGCTGCGCCAGCAAGGTGGGCCGCAAGGCCGTGGCGGTGGCCATGGTGGCCGCCGTGGCCGTGAGAAATTGGCGACGGTTCAGCAAAGAGCACCTCCTGCCCATTTTGCGCTAAAACCACTTCGCGCCGTGTGCCCGCCAGGCTCCGGTCTGCCGGCCGGACTGGGCCATCCTACGACCCTCGGCAAGCAATGGCAAGCTATTGAGAACAGAAGCTCAAAAGCGGCCCGTTCGGAGGAAGCTCGGGATAACCTTCCACCCGGATCGTGCGTCATATCTTTTGGAGGGAACCAAGGCTCGGAGGTGTGGGTTGCGCGGTATAATCCTCCTAGGACCCTGAAGGGGGGCGTTATGAAGCTTCGAATGGCACTAATGACGGCAGCTCTCCTGGTGTTGAGCGTGGCCACTTCTGCATTCGCGCAGACACCGGGCAGCAACCCAGGACCGACCAGTACCGGTCAGACGCCGCCGCCACCGGTAGGCGATCCCGGGGTTTCGACGGGCTCGCCGCAAGCTCCCTCCACTTCGAATTCGCAGGACCAAACCAACGAAACCCCCGTGCAACCGGCGGACCCCAACAAGGTCAAGCACGATGGCGGCAAGGACGACGTGGATGCCATCGGCAACCGCAAGATTGGTAAGCGCGGTTTGGGCGATTGGTACTCGCTCGAGACCGATGTCAAGATGGGTCGGCAATACGCGCAAATGGTCGATTCTTCCTCGAAGTTCGTCACCGACCCGGTCGTCACCGAGTATGTAAACCGGATTGGGCAGAATTTGGTGCGCAACTCCGATGCCCAGGTCCCATTCACGTTTAAGGTGATTGATTCCGACGTCATCAACGCATTTTCGCTTCCTGGCGGCTTCGTGTATATCAACTCGGGAATCATCTTAGCGGCCGATGAGGAAGCAGAGCTGGCGGGCGTGATGGCACACGAGATTGCCCACGTCTGCGCCCGCCATGCGACCCGTCAGTTGACCCGCTCGCAATATGCCGGCATTGCTACGATCCCTCTGATTTTTGTGGGTGGCGGGATCGGGTACGCGGTGTATAACGCCGCGGGTTTGGGGTTGCCGGTCGCCTTCATGAGCTTCCAGCGCGGTTTCGAGGCGGAGGCGGATTATCTTGGCCTGCAATACGATTACAAGACCGGCTACGACCCGCAAGCCTTTATCAGCTTTTTCGAGAAGGTGCAGGCAGAGGAGAAAAAGAAGCCCGGATTTATGGACAAGACCTTTGCCAGCCACCCGCAGACGCCCGAACGCATCGAGGCTTCGCAGCACGAAATTGCCACGATCCTGCCCGCCCGGCCGGAGTATGTGGTCAGCACTTCGGAATTTGACGACGTGAAAGCTCGTCTGGCGGAGCTTGAAAACCGGCGCAAGTTGACCGACCACAAAGATGGCAACAAGCCCAGCCTGCGGCGGGCTTCCTCGCCGAATGGCGACGATCAGACGACCAACGGCGACGATCATCCAACTCTGAAGCGCCGCGACGACAGCAACAACAACTAACAGGAGTGAGAGTTATTTACGCCTAGATCCAAAGGCCGCGGTCGAACGCGGCCTTTGAGTGGCGATCGACTTACTGCCAAAGATTCGTGTCTACGCCGTCGGTTTGTCCGAATAGCGCACGGCGTTCTGCGATGGGTTGGCAAAAACAAAAGCCGCGAATCGAATCGCGGCCAAGGACTTGAAGTTCGAGCGAGAATTAGGCGGCTTCCTTAGCCGCCAGGGAACGCGAGTACTCGCGCCCTTCCTCCTGTGAGGCGATCACTCTCATTTCCCGCCAGTCGTAGGGAAATTCTTTGCCGCAGTCGAGACACACAACGTAGGTACCAGTGAGTGAGGCGGCCTGGACTCGACGCGACCCGGAACGAACCGTGATAGGAAAGCTGTAATGGCGGTGCCAGCAACCCAGAAACCGATCGAAAAACTTGTCCAACATCGCACGCCTCCACCGAGCCCGGAGCCTCACGGCTTGAAGCGAAAAGCCCCAAAACCGCACCTGTAGCCACCGTCTAATTAGATTCCGTTATGGGCCAAAAGGTTCCTCGGCTCTCGATCGAGAAGTCTTGGCCACACAGCCAGTTGCGGGCTGCATCAGGAAGTCCTTCTAGAAGAATGGATTGGACGAACCCGGGGAAATCGGGAAAAGCGCCTTTAGGCGTGCTCGGGGCCGGCTTTCTTTTGCGCCTGGCACTTGGTGACGATGGCGGTACGGAGGCGGGTGCGAAGATCTTCGGGGAGCTCATAGAGTTTCGAGTCCCGATAGATCTCGATGGTTTTTTTCGTGGTGTCACAAACCACGTAACAGTTGTGGCACCAAGCGAGATGGTCTTCGAGTTCGGCCTTGGTGCGGTCGTCAATCATGCCGTCGAGGTAGTTGGTCAGCTCTTGCAGGAATTCAGAGCATTTCACTGGGTGCCATCTCCGCTCTCATGTTTTCTCCCGTCTGCGCCCGGACGCCGCTGAAAGTAGCGACTCAAGCGCTCGCGTAGCTGCAACCGTGCCCGCAGCAAACGAGACTTCACGGCCGGGATGCTGAGCTCCAGCGCCTCAGCAGTTTCCTCGGTGGATAGGCCTTCGACGTCGCGCAACACGAACACTGTGCGGAAACTCGCCGGCAAGCCTTGGATCGTGCGAGTCAAGATGTCCCCCAACTCAGCCTGACTGTATTGCTGTTCCGGATTCGGGCTCCAATCCGCAACTTCCCGCGGCAGCGAGTCCTCTTCGGTCTTGACTTCTTCATCCAGGGAAACGGTGCGTTCCGGCCTGCGGCGCCTGAGCTTCATCAGCGCTTCGTTGACCGCGATCCGCACCAGCCAGGTATAAAACTTCGACTGGCCTTGAAACTGATTCAAGTTTCCATACGCCTTGAGGAATGCGTCCTGCACCACGTCTTCCGCATCTTCCCGGTTCTGCGTGATGTGCTGCGCAATGCGGAACACGTTCCGATCATAGCGCCGGACCAACTCCTCGAAGGCACCAACATCGCCCTCTTTGGCGGCCTGCACCAGCGCCAGTTCGTCGCTGACGGGAGGCTCACCTATCTTTGCTTGGATGGCACTCATTTCTTGTCCGATGCAACAATTTTCGCGCCGCAGACGGCAGAACAGCTATTGTACTCTGCTCTCCCGCCGCTGTGGTTTAGTGGATTGGACGCAGCGGGAGGATCTTGGTTGGCATGGCTCTCGATCGGAATGGGGAGCAGCCAGCCGCTGAGGAAGTACTAAAGTCACCAACGAAGGAACGAAACTAGCCCTATAATCAGGACATTACGGGGGAATCGGGACCCGTGCCGGTTGCGCTCAAGGGTCCAAGCCGGAATGGCAGACAACAGCCACATGCGGGAAATCCTAGACGAGGCGATCGCCGAGGTCTTCGAGGCGCACCTGCCCCGCTTGCGCGAGGCGCTAGGCGCACGAGTTCTCGAACTTCAGCCAGAACCGACGAATCTGCTGGGCGCGCCCGAGAACCCTGCCGAGGATTTGCTGAAGGTGATCTTGCTCATCCATGCGGGCACGTCGCAGAAGGAAATCCTGCGCGCCCTGCTCGAGGGTACAAGCCGCTACTGTGGCCGCGCCGCTTTGTTCGTGGTCAAGGCCGGGTCGGCCATGGGTTGGCAAGGCCGCGCCTTTCAGAACGACAACCTCAAAGATTTCAGCTTGGACGTGAGCGCCCCGCTGCCGGCCCGCGCGCTCGAAAGCAAAGTCGCACTCCGCGCTTCCATCGCGGAGATGGATCCGAAGTTCATCTCCCAGTTCGGCCCTCCGGCGGAGGATGAGGTCTTGCTGTTCCCGCTCCCGCTGAAAGATAAGATCGCTGCCCTGGTCTATGCGGACGCCGGAACGGGCGGTGCCGGGAAAATGGATGCCGCCGCCCTGGAGCTGCTGGTGGCGGCCACCAGCGCTTGGCTCGAGGTCGCATCCCTGCGAAAACAGGCGGCCAAGGAGGGAACTCTCGAGGCGGCCAGCGAAGCCCCCCCGCCCGCGCCCGTGCCGGCGGCCCCTTCCTACTCGGATCCCTTTGCCGGACACGCGCCCACGCACATCGTCTCCCCTCGCCCGGAAGCGGCCCCACCCGTCATGACGGCCATGGCCCCGTCGGGAACCGCGGCTGCCGCAGCTCCGGCCAAGGATGAGTTTGCGGAAATGTCCGTGCAAGATGCGGAGATCCATCGCAAAGCGCAGCGTTTTGCCCGACTTTTGATGGATGAGATCAAGCTTTATAACCAGGCCAAATTGGCCGAGGGACGCAAGAACAAGGACCTCTATGATCGTCTGAAGGACGACATTGAAAAGAGTCGGTCCACCTACCACAAACGTTACGGCAACACGGCAGCCGCCAGCAAAGATTACTTCGTGAGCGAACTGATCCGCTGCCTGGTGGAGGACGATGTCTCGCTCCTCGGCCCGAATTTCCGCCGCTAGAACCAGGGCCGTTCCGCGCACCCGCTTGAGAAACAACTTTGCCGATTCCAAGCCGCAAAAATCGAAGATAATAGTCAAAGTGGTTTTACGGCCTCATTTATCTGCCGTTCTCATTCTTGCTTTCCTTCCTGGGAGCGCAGGCATTGTCGTTGGGCAAAGCGCGAACAGCTCGCCGACGACCAAGACCCAATCCACCCACAAGCCCGCCTCGAAAAATGCTACCTCCGCCAGGAGGCGCCAGCGCTCTTCGCCCAGCTTGCGCCGCACCCATCAAGCCTTTGTGGCCTCGGCGAGCCTCAAGCCGATGGCGCGCCAACTGGTGCAGGACCGCACCGCTGCCGCCTATGCCGGAGTTCAGGCCTATGCCGTGCGCCATGCCCGCGAAGATGCTGGGGCACTGGCCTGGCTGGTCATCGGGTACGCGCGCATTTTGGATCGCAGCTACGCGCAAGCGATTGATCCGCTGAACCGGGCGAAGCCGCGCGCCGGCGAGATCGGCGATTATGTGAATTATTATCTGGGCACGGCCTACCTCCAGACTGGCCGCCTCGCCGAGGCCATTGCGACCCTCAGCGCCTTTGACAAGAACCATCCCGACTCCCTGTTGCGGCGGGACGCTCACGTCGCTTATGCCAACGCCTTGCTGGCGGATGGGCGAGCGAGCGACGCCATTCAAGTGCTCGAGGCGGATCGGCAACCGGTCCGGGCGGATCTGGAGCTTGCCTTGGGCCGCGCCTATGAGGCCGACCACCGGCCCGTCCAAGCCCTGACTATTTTTCGGAACTTGTACTACACTATGCCGCTCGCCGAGGAGACCCACCAGATCGAAGGCGATCTGACCAGGTTGGCTGCCGCCGCCCAGGCTGCGCCGGTCAGCCTGGAGGCACGACGCGGGCGCGCGGATTTACTGGCGAAAGGCAAGCAGTTCAGCCAAGCCGCCAAGGAATACGGCGAGCTCTTAGGGGCAGTTAGTCCCGCCGAGCGGCCGCTCCTCGAGCTGGAGCGGGCCGAAGCATTGCGGCACTCCGGCCAGGTCAAAGAAGCGAAGAGTATGCTCGATGCCATCCCCAGTTCCACGCCGGAGCTCGAGGCCGAGCGCTTGTTCAATCTGGCAGAACTGGCGCGCAGTGCGAATGATGACGACAGCGCTCTTCGCCTGGTGGACCAGCTGCGGATTCAGTACCCGACCAGCCCGTACCTGGAGCAGGCCCTACTCTCCTCCGGCAACATTTACCTGCTCCGGCGCGACTTGGACCGGGCTATCGATTCCTATCGCGAACTTGAGCAGCGGTTTCCAAAGGGAGAGCACGCCTCCTACGCGCACTGGAAAGTGGCATGGCTCAGCCTGCGCCAAGGGAGGACGGACGAAGCCAAGCAAGGGTTCGAGGAACAGATTGCCCTTTATCCGACTTCCTGGGAAGTTCCTGGGGCGCTCTATTGGCGCGGGCGCCTGGCCGAAGAGGACCATGATTCCGCTCTGGCGCAGGCTTTCTATCAGAAGCTTGCGGAGCGATATCGTAATTACTACCACGGTGAGCTGGCCCGCCAGCGGCTCGGGAAATTCAAGGCCGGTCCCCACCCCCAGCACTACGCCCTGCTCGATCGGGTGCCCCCGATCAGCGCCTTCGACAAGATCGCTAGCCAGGAACTGCCCGAGGACAATCTGCGGGTGCAGAAGGCAGAGTTGCTCGCCAACGGCGCCCTCATGGACTTGGCCGCCCGCGAATTGAGCGCCGCCGCCGCAGAGACCAAAGGGAACTGGGCAGAGGCCGAGACGGCACGACTCTATGCCGAGGTTGGGCGCTACGACATCGCCATCGAAACCCTGAAGCGTGCCATTCCCAACTACTTCGCCATCGACCTTGGCAGCTTGCCCCGCTCCTATTGGGAGGTTCTGTTCCCCAAGCCCTACTGGGTGGATCTCACGACCTATTCCTCGCGCAATGGGTTGGATCCTTATCTGGTGGCGTCGCTGGTTCGCCAGGAATCCGCTTTCAATCCCAATGCCGTGTCTCGGGCCAACGCAGTCGGGTTGATGCAGCTGCTGCCGAAGGTTGGCAAGGGAGTGGCCAAAGAAGAAAAGCTGAGGCACTTTAACGCGACCCAGCTCTTCATGCCGAGCATGAATCTGCGACTGGGGACCCGATACTTGCGCATCATGGTGGACAAGTTTGGAAGCTTCGAGTATGCCCTGGCCGCTTACAACGCCGGTACGGATCGCGTCGAAGACTGGCTAGGAGCAGGCCAGTACCGCGATCCGGAGGAGTTTGTGGAATCGATTCCGTTCACCGAAACCCGCGAATACGTCGAGAACATTCTGCGCAATGCCAGCCTCTACCGGCAGTTGTATGGTACGCCATGAACCGAGCCGCGGGGGTTCGAGCTGCGCCCCGGAAGCGAAGCCCCTTTTTACAACTTTTCAGGCCAAGGCTAGCGTAGAATAGTGCCTCCGTTTTCTCGAATTTCCTCTCGAACCTAACGCCACGCTCAAGGAGCCATCCGATGCAAGCTAAGCAAGCAATTCCCCTGGGATTTCACACCATTACCCCGTCGCTGTTCGTGCGCAATGCCGAGCAAGCCATCGATTTCTACAAGAAGGCGCTCGGCGCCGAGGAACGCATGCGGATGGCCGGTCCGAGCGGCAAGGTCGACCATGCCGAGCTGAAGATCGGCGATTCGGTTATTTTTCTCAGCGAGGAGAACCCCACCTTTGGCACCAAATCGCCGCAGACCCTCGGGGGGGCGAGTAGTGCCTTGTATCTCTACCTGGAAGATGTCGATGGGGCCTTTCAACGGGCGATTGACGCCGGCGGTAAAGTGCAGATGCCGGTGGCGGACATGTTTTGGGGTGACCGTGCGGGCAACTTTGTGGATCCGTTTGGCCACAGTTGGACGCTGAGCACACACAGCGAAGATTTAACCGCGCAAGAGGTGGAAGAACGAGCGGAGAAGTTCTACGCCGAAATGGCCGCAGCCCAAAAGAAAACGGCGTAGTTTCTGGCGACCGGATCCGAAGCGAGAAGGCGAAAGCCCAGAGAGGCGAAGCGGGCAGCGAAGACTGAGCCTAGGCGGACTTCTCGCGGGCGGGAGCCTTGGCAAAGAAGATCTCAATGACCAGCAGCCCCGCTCCGCACACGATGGCGCTGTCGGCCACATTGAAGGCCGGCCACTGATATCGGCCGACGTAGAAAAGCAAGAAGTCGACCACGCGTCCATTGAACAAGCGATCCCAGAGATTCCCCACCGCCCCGCCCAGGATCAGCGCCAGCCCGATTCCGGTTGTGGTCATGGCGTGACTGTTGCGCCAGAGGAGGGTGGAGACGACCACCAGGGCTACGATCGAGAACAGCACCAGCATGGCGATCTTCCATTGCGCGGGAGAGTCAGCAAACAGGCCAAAGGCCGCGCCGCGGTTCTCGACCCGGGTCAAGCGGAAGAATCCCGGGATCACGGCGATGCCGTCGTGGAGCGAAATCTCCTTGGCCACGATCCATTTCGTCGACCGGTCGAGCAACACCACCAGCAGGGCGATCAGAAAATGGAAGCGGCGCATGATGTGCGGCTCGTTCATGAGCGAACTCCCTGCCGCGATCCTAGGAACCGCCGCAGGGCCAAAGGCTTCTTCCTAGGCTCCTTTAGATTCGGCTGCCGTCGCGCTGGCTGCGATCTCTTTCAACACCGGACTACAGCGCTCGCAAATCGTGGGGTAAGCCCGATCCTCGCCGACATGGGTCGAGTAATTCCAGCAACGCTCGCACTTTCTCCCTGCCGCCCGGCTTACTACGACCTTTACCCCCGCAGCTCCGTTCCCGGCTGGCGCCCGCTCGAGCTCGACCGCTGAGACAATGAACAGATAGCGAAGTTGCCGCTGGTAGGCGGCCAGCACAGAGTAAACCGGATCGGCCGCTACCAGTTTCACTTGCGCTTCCAGCCCCTTGCCGATCAGTTTTTGATTGCGCGCTTCCTCGAGCGCCTTCAGCACCTGTTCCCGCACCGCCACCAGGGTAGAGAAAGCTTCCTGCTGTTCGGCATCGATCTCGGGCACCGAAGAATCCCCCAAAAGATCGGCCTTCTCGGGAAAGCGATCCAAGTGCACGCTCTCGGGCCGGCCCGGCAACTGCGGCAGATACCGCCAGACTTCGTCCGCGCTGAAGCTCAGAATCGGGGCCAGCAGCCGGGTCATGGCCTCGAGAATCCGCCAGATCGCGGTTTGGGCAGAACGGCGGCTGGCGGAATTGGGGGCGAAGGTGTAGAGCCGGTCTTTGAGCACGTCAAAATAAAAGGCACTCAGATCGACCACGCAGAAGTGATTCACGCGGTGATAAATCTTGTGGAAGGCGAATCCCTCATACCAGCTTCTGATCTCCGTAGCGAGACGCCAGCTTTGGCGGAGCATGTGCTGGTCGAGCGCATCCATTTGTGCAAAGCCAACCGCATCCTTTTGCGGGTCGAAATCGTAGAGGTTGCCCAAGACATAGCGAAACAGATGGTTACGGATGGCCCGATAATTCTCGGCAACGCACTGCATCAACCGCTCGGAGCCAACCACGTCCTCCCTGAAGTCCACCGAGGCGGCCCACCAGCGTACGATTTCTCCCCCGAGGCGGCTGGCAATTTCGACCGGGTCCACATCGTTGCCGCGCGATTTGGACAGGGCTAGACCCTGCTCATCAAGAGTCCATCCTGGTGTTACCACCCGGCGGTAGGGAGGGCTTCCCTTGGTTCCCATGGCGCAGAGCAGAGAGGACTGAAACCATCCTCGGTACTGGTCTCCCCCCTCGAGATACAGATCGGAAGGCCACCCGTATTCGGGTTCAGCCGCCCGCAACGCCAAGTAGCTCGCGCCCGACTCCAACCAAACGTCGAAGATGTCGGTCTCCTTTTCAAACTTGGTCCCGTGGCAGTTCGAACAAGTGGTTCCGGGAGGAAGCATGGCATCGGCGTCCTCTCGATACCAGGCGTCGGCGCCGGCGCGGGCGAAAAGCTCGACCACCTTACGATGAATCGCGGGATCCTTCAACGGCTTGCCGCAGCTGTGGCATAAAAAGACGGCGATGGGCACACCCCAAACCCGCTGCCGCGAGATGCACCAGTCGGGACGGGTGGCGATCATGTTGAACATGCGCTCTTCGCCCCAGGCGGGGTCCCACTTCACGCCCTTGATGGCGTCGAGGGTTCGGCTGCGGAGGATTCCTCCGCCCGGCATCGGCGATTCCATGGAGATGAACCACTGCTCGGTAGCCCGGAAAATGACCGGGGTGTGGCAGCGCCAGCAGTGCGGATAGGAATGCTCGAGCTTCTCCGCATGCAGCAGCGCGCCACGTTTTTCAAGCAGCGCGACAATCGGCGCGTTGGCGTCGAAAACCTTCCGTCCGTTGTACTCCGGGAGGCCGTCGTGGAGAATGCCCTTTTCGTCCACGTGACTGGTCGCATCGAGACCGTACTTCATGCCGGTCGAGAAATCCTCCGCGCCGTGCGAAGGGGCGGTGTGCACCACGCCGGTTCCGGTATCCATGGCCACGTAGTCGGCCAGCACGCCCAGAATTTTGCGATCGAGAAATGGATGCTGAAAGTTCAACCGCTCGAGCCGGCGGCCGGGAACACGGGCCAGCGCGCGCGCCTCCGGCAAATGACACTTGGCGATGACCTCCGCCGCCAATTTGGCCGCCACCAGATAGACGTCGCCACCGGACTCGAGAGCGACATATTCCTCCTCGGGATGAAAAGCGACGGCCATCGACGCAGGCAAGGTCCACGGAGTGGTGGTCCAAATGATGGTCGAGACCCGCTTGCCCGCAAGCTGGGGAGCGATCCGCGCCGGGTCGTCGAGCAGAGGGTACTTCACCCAAACCGTCGGGCTGGTTTCCTTCTCGTATTCGACCTCGGCTTCCGCCAAGGCGGTCTCATCATGAATGCACCAGTACACCGCCCTCAGACCCTTATAGACAAAATCTCTCTCGTAGAAAGCAAAGAAGGTTTCTAGCACCACCGACTCGTACTGCGGGGTCATGGTCGAATAGGGACGGTCGAAGCGCCCGAAAACGCCGATGCGCTTAAACTGATCGCGTTGCTGATCGAGGTACTTCTGGGCAAACCTGCGACATTGCTGGCGCACGTCGATCGGCTTCATCTGGAGCTTCTTCCGCCCGAGCTGCTGATCCACTTTGATTTCAATGGGCAAGCCGTGACAATCCCATCCCGGAACGTAAGGAGCATCAAAGCCGGACATGGTCTTCGATTTCACGACAAAATCTTTGAGGGCTTTATTCAGGGCGGTGCCCAAGTGGATGGGCCCACTGGTATAGGGGGGACCGTCGTGCAGCACGTAGGAAGGCGCTCCCCGGCGAGCCTCCCGGATGCGCTCATAGATCCCCATGGCCTCCCAGCGAGCCAGCATTTTGGGCTCGTTCTCAGGCAAATTGGCCTTCATGGGAAAGCCGGTCTTGGGCAGATTTACTGTGGACTTCAGCTCAACGGGCACGCAAGTTCCTCGGCGAAGGGTTCGTCGTCAATTATAGGGGAGCGGGAAAACGAGCGTCTATTTGCTACCCGAAAGTGCAATCGGAGACCGGGAAAAGCATGTGGAAATGGCAGAAAATGAGTGTACAATTTCTGTTGGGGAGAGTCACGCTTCCCGTGCTTAGGCATCTAACTGGAAGTCACCAAAGCGGCTCAGGCTGCTAGGGCTTTTGGGAACTGAGTCCAAGGGGAGTGTTTTGTTACCCGAAGGCGGAGATCTAGGGCGCAATATGGCGACTTGGGACGGTAAACCGGCGGGCGAAAGCGAACCCGAACTGAACCTTCTCCTTTCTAAGACCAGCCTGGAGGAGCCGCTCTGGCGGTCCTTGCTCCAGAACCTTGAAGACCGCTTCTTTGCCAAGGAACAGCCGCCCCTGGTGCTGACATCGAAGCCAGTTCCCGTCAAAGACATTTGGGGCTTTTACGACTACAAGAAAAATGGCGCGCTCGGTTCGACGGTGGTGCACATCCTTGCCCTGTCGTTCATCATCGGAGCCACTATTCTTGGCCGACGCATGGTGAAAGCGATTGAAAAGCCGCATGCCACCATCACCTTAGTGGCCCCGGACGATATTCCGGCGTTGGCCCCGTCGAAGACGCAGTCGGGAGGTGGCGGTGGTGGCGGGGATCGCGACAAGTTCCAGGCTCCCAAGGGGAAGTTGCCCAAGTTCGCCATGGAGCAGATCACGCCGCCGGCAGTGGTGGTTCGCAACGAGAACCCGAAGCTGACGGCCGAACCGACGGTGGTAGTCCCTCCCCAGATTCGCATGGCCACGAATAATATCCCGACCTTCGGTGACCCCTTGTCGCACCTGCCTTCCGGGCCGCCCTCGAACGGAGTGGGTTCAGGCGGCGGGATTGGCTCCGGCAGTGGCGGTGGCGTCGGCGTCGGTGAAGGCCCCGGGGTGGGTGCCGGTCGTGGCGGAGGTACGGGGGGCGGCGTGTTCCGGGTGGGAGGAGGAGTTTCGGCTCCCCGTCCGGTATTTACCCCCGACCCAGAGTATTCCGAAGAAGCCCGCAAGGCGAAATATCAAGGAACATGCGTTCTGTGGATGATTGTTGGCCCGGACGGCAAACCGCGCGACATCAAGGTGGCCAGAACCTTGGGCCTGGGCCTGGACGAGAAAGCCATTGAAGCTGTGAAACAGTGGAAGTTTGAACCTGCCATGAAGGATGGCCAACCGGTCGCGGTGCAAATTAACGTCGAAGTAAGCTTCCGCCTCTATTAGCCGGTTTCGGGTCGCTCCCCTCCTGCCTTCTCGACGTTCCTCGAACTCTATTCCCTCAAGTCGACGTGCTCGACAGCAGCGATGGGCTGGCCTAGGAAGCGAGTCCCCAAGCAGCAGAATTTTTCCGGCGAATCGCTCGCGAAAAACTTCAAGCCCGCGCCGTGAGCTCGCTCGCCGGGCGCCGGCTCCCGCAGCGTAGGCTTCCCCAGCATCCTGGCGACCGCCTGCGCCGTAGACTGGGCAGAATCGATAATCGCCACTTGCCGGGGAGCCACCCTGCGCAACACGGGCTTGAGCAAGGGATAGTGGGTGCAGCCGAGCAGAAGTATGTCGGCAGACTCGTAACCGCCGGCGAAAGCCTCGCCCAGGTAAATGCGACTCACTTGCTCACTCACGGGATGCTCGATCCAGCCTTCCTCAATCAGCGGCACTAGGAGAGGACACGCTTTTTCCCGCGCCTCGATTCCGCGAGCGGCCAGAGCTTTGCGGTAGGTGTGGCTACTAACCGTGGCTTGGGTGCCGAGGACGACAACCTTTCGATTCTTGCTCTCCGCCGCAGTTCGCTCCACTCCAGGCTCGATCACGCCGATCACCGGAACCCGCACCGCCTGCGTGATGACATCGAGCGCCAGGGCAGTTGCCGTGTTGCAGGCGATCACTAGCATTTGAGCCTGGTGGTGCTCGAGATAACGGGCGGCTAGAATCGCGTATTTCGAAACCGTTTCGATCGACTTCGACCCGTAGGGAAGCCGGGCCGTATCCCCGAAATAGAGATAATCGGCTTCGGGCACGAGCTCAAGTAAAGCTTTAAGTACGGTAAGGCCTCCGACGCCGGAGTCAAAGACGCCGATCCTGGCGTTGTGCGGGGTGAGCGCCACGTCAGGCGTGCCGTTCCGAGCCGAATCTGGAGAGGTTCGACGAGGTTCGGGGACAACAAGGTCCAGGCGGGATGGGTGCGCCGTGGGGGCAGGTGAGAGGATGGCCGAGGAATCTGCAGATCTTATCGGTGGCTTCGCGGGAGAGAATATGCTCGAACTTGCAGGCTTGTTGTTCGATCTCAGTTTCGCTGTCGAGCGCCAGGCTGTCGGTGAACAGTCGCTCCGCCAGACGATGGCGGCGAATGATATCGGCAGCCCGCTGGCGACCGCGCGGGGTGAGGTCCACAATCATTGTGCCGTCTCCGGTGGAGACCCCGTCCGGCTTGAGCGCATCGTGGCAAGGGTTCACGAAGGGCTTGTGCTGATGCGGTTCCGGGGGATGGGGCCGAGTCGCCACCAGGCCCAACTCGGTCATCTTCTCTACGGCGATCGAGACCGGCAGCGCTCCGTGCACCTCCATGCGGCCGAGCTCGGCAATCTCGCCGTGTTCGGCCAACACCCAGAGTTCTTCGAGAACTTCGTCGAACTGCTCTTCGTCGGCCATCGAAAAAACCACCTGGGCGGCGATTTTCCCGTGGTGGAGCTCGACGCGCCGGTCGGCAAGGCGCGCCACCACGGGGTCATGCGTGACCATGACGATGGTGCGGCCTTGCTGGTGCAGTTCGCGCAATAGGCGAAGCACAATCTCTTCGTTGACCGCATCAAGATTTCCGGTGGGCTCGTCGGCGAGCACAATCTTCGGATCGTTGATCAGGGCCCTGGCGATCGAAACCCGCTGCTGCTCGCCCCCGGAGAGCTCGGACGGCAGATGCTGGGCGCGTCCTTTCAGCCCCACACGCTCGAGCGCCTCGAGCGCTTCCCGGCCATCGGTCATACTATGAACGTACTGCGCGAGCATGATGTTTTCTAAGGCAGTGAGGTAGGGAATCAGGTGAAACTGCTGGAAGACAAAGCCAATCTTTTCGGCGCGCACGCGGTTCAACTGCTTTGCCGAAAGGTTCGCCACGTTGGCGCCGTCGAGCCAAATCTCCCCCGTGCTCGGACGGTCGAGACAGCCAATCAAGTTGACCAACGTCGACTTCCCCGATCCCGATGGCCCCATGATGGCAATCCATTCGCCGCCATCGACCGTGAACGAGAGATTGTCGAGCGCGCGGATGACGCCGCCGTTCGCCCCGGCTCTTGCCGGGTAGAGCCGGCTGACTTGTTTCAACTCGATCATTCCTCTCCTCGCAGGATCACCGCCGGCTGCACGCGACCCAGCACCGACATCGGCAATCCCGCCGCGATCAGTGCCACCACGATGCTTCCCAGGACGACCAACGGCAACACGCTGAAGCGCGGCACCACCGGGGCATGAAAGCTGACCCGCCCGATCCAGGCGGCTACCCCGATCCCAATAGCAAATCCTATCACGGCTCCCATCACCCCCAAGGCGGCGGCTTCGGCTGCGAAAAACCCGCTGATCAGGCCTTGGGAGGCCCCCAGGGCCTTCATGATGGCAAAGTCCTGGCGGTGGTCAATAACCCAGCCCATCAGGGTAGAGAGCACGCATAAGGCCGAGGTCAGGATGATGAGAACCGTGGCCGCCAACAGGGTAGCGCGAGTCTTGCCCAGAACTCGTGCCTCGCCCTCCATGACCTGCCGCACGGGTCGGACCTCGGCCGCGGGCAAGGCCTGGGTCAGCCTGTCAACCATCCTGCTGACCTCCTCAGGCGATCCGGCTACCGCAATCTCGATGGTCGAAGGCTCGACTCCGGTCCAGTTCTCAAAATCGGCGAGCGAAAGGTAAACCCGGCTATCCTCAGCTGCCCCGGTACGAAGTGAGCCGGCCGGAATGCAGTGCACGACGCGTCCCTGAAAGCGAAGGTCGAAAGGTCCGGCTGTGGGGCTGACGACAGAGGCGGCTCTTTCCCCCACCAGAACCTCTCCGGGGTTGCGCGGCCAAGCGCTCACGCGCCACCAGCTTTCGAGTTGGCGCACTTGCTCGAAATTGGTAGCCGACACCACTACCGCCTGCCCGCTCGAAGCCCGCGCCACGACATAGGCGAAGGGCACCGCCATGCCATGACTGCCAAGAACCGACTGGACCTGGCCCAAGGTGCCATCGGGGAGTTCCTGACCCTCTTTCGCCACCACCACGACATTGGCGCCGTAGTTACGAAATTCCTTGCGCAGCTTGGACTCGACGTCCACCGAGAGATTCATGATCGAAGTGGCCACGGCGGCCGCCACCACCATCGCCAGCAGGGCTGAAGCGGCGTGTCCGCGACCGCGAGTCGCGGCTCGCATCAACATGCGCAAAAACATTTGCGCCCGGGGGCCGCCGGCCCGGCGCTGGCGGACTTCGGCAAGGGCGGGGAAGCTCATCCTTCACCTCGCAGGGCATAGACCGGATCAAACCTCACCGCGTGACGAATCGCCATCGCACTGCCGGCGAAGCTCACGATCACGGCGATCGCCAGGATTACGGGGAAGAGCACGGGCTCGATGGTAATGGGCGCATCGAAAATGGATCGTCCGATCTGCCTGGCTAAAATTGCTCCTCCGAGGAAGCCCGCGCAACCACCGGCCAGGGCGAGAAGCGTGGCTTCGGCAAAAAACAGAGGCGCGATCAAGGCATTGCGGGCTCCGAGCGCCTTCATCAGGCCGACTTCCCGGCGGCGCTCGAAAACCGCCGTGGCCATCGCCGCCGAGACGGCGAGGGCGGAAGCCACCAGAGCCGCCGAGGTGATCCACAGCATGAGCCCTTCAATGCGGGCCAATACGGCGCCCTCGTTCTGTGCGACTTGGCGAATCGGCTCCGCATGGGAGTGGGGAATCGCTTCTTGCAGCTGGTAGGCAATCGACTGCACGTAAGGAGAGCAGTACCAGCGCTCGAAGAGCTCGGGATTCATGGTGCGGGGATCGCGGCGGGCGAGCGCATCCTGCGGTTTGGTCAGAGCACTGACATAGAGGCGTCGGACGGCTCCCTTTCTCCCCAGAATCTGCTGGGCAAGTTCGAGCGGGGCTACGATCTGGTCATCCTCGGCGCCGCCGGTGGTGAGAATCCCCGCAAGCCGATGGGGCTGCCCGGCGATCTGAATTTCCTGCCCGACCTTGAGACCGGCTCTTCGGGCCAGGTGTTCTCCGCACAGAACGTCCTCGGAGTTGTCCTCCGGCCACGCACCCTCCACCTTCCACCAGGGATAAGTTTGCCGGACGCCGGTCGAAAAATCCTCATGGCCGAGGGTAAGCTTCTTCGCGAAATAGGTACCGACGAGAGTAACCTGGTTCGCTCCCGCCAGCTCGACGGCAACCTGGACCGGCAGCATGGGAGCGAAGCCTACGATGTTGTGATGCCAGAAGGTGCCGCGGATCTTGGGGAGATCGGCCTCGTTCAGGTAGGCTCCCTCCCCCGGCGGCTTCAGGTTCACTCCTCCGATTTCCACATCCAGAGTGTCTTGTTCGGGAATGACCAATAGGTTCGCGCCGTAGCTGCGCAATTCGCGGTTAATTTTGTCGCCCACATCGGTGGCGACGGCGATCATGGCCGTGGTCACCGCCACGCCCAGCATAATGGCGATCGCCGCCAGAGCTTTCCGGCGCTTCTGCCGTCGGAGCGACTCGAAGACCAGCCGCAGGAACATGGGGTTACTTCTGGAACACGCGACTCTCGGAGGCCACCGTCGCCTCCTCGATGATGACCGAGTCGGAGGTGATCTCTGCCGAGAGCGGGATGGGATTGCATCCGCCGGGCATTCCGACAGATTGCAGGTTGATGGGGGAGGCACAGTTCTTGCAGATGATGGTGTTCTGCCTCTTATAAAAGCCGACCGGTCCGCAGATCTGGCAGGCATCGAGGACGCTGGCGATCTTGCCATCCGGCTTCTGGTAGAGCCAGAAGCGTATGTCAACTCCGTTTTCTCGTGCCTGATAGCGGTGCAGCTCGCCATCGTAGAGTTCGGTGAGAGGAATCCTCACCCGCCCGTTCACGAAGGTTACGGGGGTGGCCGGCGATAACGCACTCACGCTTTTCGCGTAGATGAACTCCGCCGTCACCAGCACGATGAACACAAAGGAGGTCGCATAAACCGAGATCATCCACAGGCGCTCGCGCCGGGCCTTCCACTGGGCCTTGCGTCGCTCGGCCGCGGACAAGCTTTCTGCGATGGGCTGGCGGCGCTTGGCCTCAAACAGCACCATCAGGGCGGCCAGAGCAAGAATCGTAATCAGGAAAAACACGTCATTGCGCACGATCGGCCCAATCAGCGCCATCTCTTGTTTCGAGGAGGGAAGGATTCCATTCTCCGACAGCTCATGCAGGCCGGAGATCAGGAGCTGAGCCGCCACAAAGAACAGGATCACGCTCGTGACGCGGAAGAACTTTCCCAAGTCAATCTTCACGCTGCCCTTCACGAAGGTGACCCCGAACACGATGGCGGCAGCCACCCCGGCGAGGGTCCCAAGAAAGCTGGCGAGCGAGCTGGAATTGAGAGAGACCGCAGCCAGAGTCAAGACCGTCTCCGCGCCTTCCCGCAGCACCATCAGGAAAACAAAGAGAAAAACACCAAACCAAGCGTCGTTTCCCGCGAGCAAGCCCAATTTGCCTTCAATTTGCCCCTTGAGCTGGCGTCCCGTGCGCATCATGAAAACAATCATGCTGACCACAAAGAAGGCGGCGGCGAGCATGATCCAGCCTTCGTAAAGATCCTCGTTCCAGTGCATGCGGGCGACCAGCACCGCTCCCCCGATGCTCCCCAGGAAAGCCGCAGCCAGCGCCGCATAGACGGCTTTACGGAGCTCAAAACGATGGATCTTATCCAGGTAGGCCAGGGTAATGCCGACAATTAAGGCGGCTTCGACGCCTTCTCGCAAGGTGATGATGAATGCTTGCAGCATGCCCGAAGACGGCTCACTCCATCTTGAAAATGAATTTCAATTTCAACTTTACTAGGATAGCTTAGAGGCGGTCAATTGCACAAAAGACCCCAAAAAACCGGGCAGGGGGCAGCTTCCAGGGGGGACGAATGGGCCTAATCCGAATCCGCCAAAGGCTCACAACTGCCGCAAGAACTGTTTGGCCCGGTCCAGCTGGGGGAATAACCTCTCCTCCGCCTGAAACTCGAGCGAATGCACCGAGCGACGGCTGCCGCGCAGTTTTACGGGATGCCGGAGGTGCAGCATTTCATGGTAGACAATGTACTCGACCGCATAGCGCGGGACGCGCGGATCGTCGAGCGCGCGGCTGACGACGATGGTATTGCTTGCGGGATCGTAGTGGCCGAGGCTGGTGCGGGAATGATCGCGGCTCCAGGCGAGCTGGGGACGGGCCAGCAGGCCGTAAAAGAAGCGCGTGTTGAGGTCAGCAAAGACCGCCTCCAAGTTGTACATCCTGCCCTCTGCGCTACCGACCCGCTTGCGCCCGCGAATCTGGCGCACCAGGTGGGCTTGCCTCCGCATCGCGGAACTCGACACATAGCGGCGGTAACGGGTGGAATATTCCCGCGCGATGGGCTGGCGGTATATCTTTGCCAGCAGGATGTGGGCAATCGATTGCCATACCGTCTCGGGTGCCCCCTCGAGCAGGTCGGAAAGACGAACCAACAACTTTCCCTGCCGCAGGCGAATGGTGCTCGTGATGTTGGCAAAAGCGAAGAATTCGATGCGGAACTCGGGGACCGGGGAACGCGGTCGCAGTTCGCGATAGCTTTCTTGAAAGATTTCAAAAAGCCGTTGTCTCACCCTGCGGCTAGATTAGCACGGTCACCATCCATCGCGAATCTGGGCGTCAGAAATGCGACGGCCCCTCGGCTTCTTCGATCTGGGCAGCAACTGTCTTTGGCACATGTTCCAAAAATGAATCGTCCGTTGCTTTTCCGAGTAGGCGACCATCCTTTGGCAAAACAATTCCGAATAGCACGAGCGCAGGAGGTACAACCAGCCCGACCCACTGGTCGCCGCTGATGTCGTGGCTGCCGGCAACCACGCCTCACCGTTCTCACAAATTCGGCGTCCCCACCAGCACGGCGAAGGTAAGCCACAGCCGAATGAAGTATCTTGCCCCGACGCGGAGCATCGAAGTAGCCTTCGATTCTGGTTCCTCCCGGCTCAGGCGCAAATCGACCGTAGAATCAGCCAGTGAAATCATCTCTGTAATGCTTGCCCCTCTGCACTCTGAACGTGTTGTCGCCAACCCGCCGAGAAGCGGGCGGGTGCCTTGGCAGCTGGCTATCGAGAACGGGGTCCAATGTTCTTCGTCAATTGATCGCCGCAAGGCGCCAGCAACCGCAGTCGGGTCAAGAGTGGAATGGAGTACGAAAACGGTCTGGCCCATACCGTCGAGTCTATGCGAGGCGATGCTTGAAGTTGTTGTAGAGGTTACGTTTGCACTTGTAACCCATTGGTTACGGGTCTAATGTTTTACGCCAATGACGAACTAGGACTGGCTATGATACGCCGGTCATTTCCGACTTGAGTCCCTTCGGCAGGAATCTGAACCATTGCCCATTAAGTTTTTTCAGAATGTAAAACCGCTCTTCTGCGCATAGGCCTCCACACAGATGCTCGACGTAAACCAGCGCCACTGTCCTGTCCGCATTGAATCCCACTCCTGACAGAATCAGGTAACCGCTAGAGTCAGGAAATGCCGTTCCAAATCCCTCCCACCCGTCGGCGACGACGTTGGACCTACGATGCGAAAAAGCAGTCTCGATCTCGCCTTTGCTGATCAACCTGTAGGGTTTCGTGATTGAGAATTGAAAGTCGAGCGACATATCTCTTCGGTTTGCGTCGTCGAACGAATCGAAGATCGGAGTAAAAGACTTTCTGAATGCGGAGTTTCCTTGGAGAGCACTTCGTGGCGAACCAATAGGCCATTCTCTTGGTGGAATTGTTTGAAGGATCAGAATGGTCTTCGAGTTCTCCCAGTACCAGCTATCCATAGGGATGGCAGCGGAGTAGACCTCGTAGGCTTCAGCGTCGTCATACACTGGGAGGCTGACACTTGAAGGTTGTTGGGATGACGCTGAATACGCGACTAGGAACAACAACAAACGAAGCAGCGATTTCGCAAACTTCATTTCCGCCACCGTTCGTCACCAGCCAAAAGTCTACCTCTGGTTGCCCGCCGTTCGCGCAACTATTGTAATCAGAGTCTAACAGCGAACCGAGGCCAAACCCGGGGGGCGTACCGAGCCCTTACTTTTTCTTGTGTTTCGCTGCCTCTTCCTGTTCGCTCAATAGCTGGCGGTGATCTTGGACGCCGGCGTCGACCGTGTCGATAACATTGGCGAGGACAAACCGGTAGTGTTCCGCCTCGCTCGGACTGGAATCGCGGGCGCTCTGCAAGGCGCGCAGCTTGGCCTGAAATTCGGTGTCGGCCTCGATCACCATTTTCAAGGGCTTACGCAAGTCTTCCTTACGCGCGACGAAGGTATCGATGTTGTCGTTCAACTCGTCATACACGGCGAGGAAATTCTCGAGCTTATCGTGGGTTTGCTGGGCCCGGTCCTTGACGTTCGGATCGGCGCGCATCTGCTCGAGCGAGACCAGTCTTGCCCGAGCGAAATCCACATAGAGCTTCATGCGCTGTGCCGGTGCCTGGGCGGCTTCCCGCAGCTGATCGATTTCTTTTGGGTTCAACGGCTCCTCGCGGAACTGTCCCCCAACTACCGAGAGCAGAAGGAACCAGAGCAGGGCAGACTGGGCGGCTTTATGAAGGGCGGGCATCATTTGTCCTTGCCAAACATCTTGGCGAGCAGGTCGTCGGCCAGTTTGTCCAGCCGCTCGGCGGCTTCGGCCACCGGTGCTTGATCTTCGAAATTCAGGGTGCGTCGAACATCCTTCAACCGATGCGACATCTTCCGGATCGCCATTTCGACGCTTTTGAGCTTCTTGCCCGACTGAATGGCGGTATCGTGCGCTTTTTCGGAGTAAGTCACAAGGCTGGCCACGGATTTCCGTGCGTCCTCCACCTTGCCGGCAGCATACAACTCGTCCGCAGACTTGAGCTGGCGCTCGGCGATTTCCACGCACAAGGCAGGCTGCTCTTTCAGAGGGGCTGATTTGGCGCGCTCGATCAGCTCTTCGAGCGAGGACTCGCGCGAGGCGAGGGAGGTCACCGCTAAGGCCAGGGCAAGCGCGACAATCGGGAGGCGGCGCATGGATTACTTCTTGGGTTCGATGGCGATCAGGCGATGCCGAGCCTGCCATTCCTGATCCGGATACTCTCCGTGGGCCACGTCCAGGAACTTATGGTA
This sequence comes from Terriglobales bacterium, assembly GCA_035622175.1. Taxonomy (GTDB): domain Bacteria; phylum Acidobacteriota; class Terriglobia; order Terriglobales; family Acidobacteriaceae; genus JAFAGX01. The sequence continues at coordinate 49,715 of DASPVV010000201.1, forward strand.
ATTTTCCGCTGCCTGTTTATAGGCCCGCAAGTGATCATAGGCGGTAGCGCGGAGAAAGTAGCTGACCGGAATCTCGGGCAGATACTTGGCGCGTGCGTCCGCCGCCCGGATGGCCAATGCGTAGTTCTTGTTTTCATTGGCGGCTACCGCCAGGTCTCCGTAAGCCGCCCCAGAATCGGGTTTCAGCTTCACCGCCATGAGGAGCTCCTGTTCGGCGGCAGCGAACTTCTTTTGCTTCATCAGCACCACGCCCAGCCCATGATGAGACTCGGCATCCTGGGGACGTTCCGCCACCAGCCGGCGATACTCGGCTTCCGCCTGATCATACCTCTGGCTGGCGCTATAGAGATCCGCCAACTGACGCTCGAGGTCGGGATCTGCGGGAACGAGCTTGGTTGCGCTCTCCAGTTCGCGAATGGCCTCTTGCTTGTTGCCGGCGGCCGCCAGCACGCGGCCGAGTTCGAGGTGAACCGCAGGATCGTTCGGCCGCAAGCGAAGCAACTCCTCGAGAACCTGCTCGGCATCAGCCAGTCGATGGCCCCGCAGGTAAAGATTGGCCAGACCGGTGAGAGCGTCGCTCGATTGCGGGTCGACGGCTAAGACTTGTTTGTACTGCTGCTCGGCGTCGAGGAAGCGGTTTTGCTCATCGAGCAGCAGGCCTGCCGAGAGATGAGCTTCGGGGTCTTTGGGGGTCAGGGCGGCTGCCTCGAGGTACGCTTGGGTAGCCTCCTCCGGCTTGCTATGCTCGAGGATGTGGCCCAAGGAAATCCAGGCTCGGGCCTGTCCTTGCGCTCGATCGCCGGTCGGGGTCAATTTGGTGGCTGCCCGAAGAAACTCTTCGGCATCAGGCTGCCCCGTCTTGGCCAGCATGAGGCCAAGGTTCAGATTGGATTCAAAAACGTCAGGCTTGGCGGTGACCGATTTGCGATAGGCGGCAATGGACTCCTGGGTGTGGCCCAGTGCGTTCTCCACGAATCCCAGATCAAACCACGCCTGATAATTATTCGGATGTTCCTCCACCACCTTGCGCAGCAAAGCCACAGCCGCCGGATAATCCTTCTTGTCAATGGCCGCCTCCGCCTGCGTGAGCTCCGGGGGAAAGGAAGGATCTTGCTCGACCAGGGTGTGATGTCGAATCGTTTGGCGGGCGGATGGCGATCCGAGAGAAGCTCCGAGTGGCGGCGACCAGCCGACCGCCAGGCTCGTGAGCAGCAAGACCAGGCTTTTCCCCCCGCCGGTTGGTCTATTGGCTGGCATTCTGCGAAAACCCATTTTGGTTGAGCACCCGCGCCAAAAACTGGCCAGTGTAGGATTCGGGGAGCTGGGCGATGGCTTCAGGAGGTCCTGTCCCTACGAGATAGCCGCCGTGCTCACCTCCCTCCGGCCCAAGATCAATGACCCAATCGGCTGTCTTGATGACCTCAAGATTGTGCTCGATGACCAGAATCGAGCCCCCGGCCGCCAGGAGACGGCGAAATGCCGACAACAGCTTGCTGATGTCATCAAAATGCAAGCCGGTGGTGGGCTCATCAAAAATGTACAAAACATGCGGCCGGCCGCTGCCATCGCGCGCACCGCCGCTTGGACGGCTGCTGGGCTGGAGGTGGGCCGCCAGTTTCATGCGCTGGGCTTCCCCGCCGGAAAGTGTGGTGGCGGATTGCCCAAGCCGCAAGTATCCCAACCCCACTTCTTCGAGCACCTGCAGCTTGGCCGTAATTTTCGGAACACCGGCGAAAAATTGCAAAGCTTCCTGGATGGTCAGATGCAGCACCTCGTGAATGTTCTTGCCGTGATAGCGCACATCGAGGATCTCCGGCTTGTAACGGGTTCCTTTGCATTCTTCGCACGTCAACTCCACGTCGGCGAGAAACTGCATCTCGACGGTCACGGTTCCGTCCCCTTGACAGGCTTCGCAGCGTCCGCCGGGGACGTTGAAGGAGAAGTGGCCGGCAGCGAATCCTTGTTTGCGCGCCTGGGGCAGGGAAGCAAACAAATCGCGCACGGCATCGAAGGCTTTGATGTAGGTTACGGGATTGGACCTTGGGGTGCGGCCGATCGGCGACTGGTCGACCATCACGACTTCATCGACCAGCTCGCCGCCCTCCACGCGGTCCCAGACCGGGGCCGAGGCAGCGGGAGCGGGCTGCTTGCTGGCTCTCGCCAACGCCTGAAACAGCACATCGTACAGCAGAGTGGATTTTCCCGATCCGGAAACTCCGGTGATGGCGACCAGCATTCGCAAGGGAATCGCCAGATCGAGATTTTTCAGATTGTGAGCGCGAGCACCGTAGACTTTGATCTGCTGGCGCCCGGGTTTGCGGCGGGCATTGGGTACGGGGATGCGCAACGCCTCGGCCAGGTAGCGCCCGGTCACCGAGGCGGGAGCTTTCTTGAGTTGGTCGAAGCTTGCAGCGGCGACCAGTCGGCCACCATGTTCTCCCGCGCCGGGGCCGAGATCAAGAATGATGTCGGAGGCCTGCATGACATCGGGATCATGTTCGACGACCAAGATTGTGTTCCCCAAATCACGCAAGTCATGCAGAATCTTGATCAGCCGATGAGTATCCCGGCTGTGCAACCCGATCGAAGGCTCATCAAGCACATACAGGGTTCCCACCAGGCGTGATCCGAGCGAAGTGGCGAGTTGAATGCGCTGCGCTTCTCCGCCGGAGAGCGTCGAGGAGAGCCGGTCCAAGGTGAGATATTCGAGACCGACTTCATTCAAGAACCGCAGTCGTTGCTGAATCTCTTCCAAGAGTTTACTGGCGATTTCCGCTTGCTGATCCCGCAGAGGGACAGCGGCGAAGAACCTGGCGGCGTCCTCGACGGTCATCGAGCCAACATCGCAAATGTTCTTGCCATGGATCTTGACTTGGCGCGCCTCCGTCCTCAACCGAGCTCCTTGACAGTCCGAGCAGACGGAATAGCCGCGGTAACGGCTGAGGAAAACGCGCACGTGCAATTTGTATTTCTTGCGCTCCAAGTGGTGGAAGAAGCCGCGTACCCCCAGGAATCGCGCTTCGCCTTCGAGGATTAGGCGGCGATGCTCGAACTCCAGATTGGCCCAGGGGACATCGAGCGGGATTCCCCTTTGCCGGGCAAAGCGCCGCAACTCGGCGGCCAGGGTACGGAATTGCGGCTTGGTCCACGGCTCAATGGCGCCTTCGCTCAGGGTCTTGGACGGATCGGGGATCACTCGTTCGAGGTCGAAATCGATGGTGTTGCCAAATCCTTGGCAGCGGGGGCAGGCGCCATAGGGGTTGTTGAAGGAGAACAGACGCGGCTCAGGCTCTTGGTAGAGGAGCTGACAACCCTTACACTCGAAACGCTGGGAGAAGCGTAATCGCTCAGAAGCTTCGTCGCTGCGCGGTGCGGTTTCGAAGATGATCTCTGCCGACTCGCGATAGGCGATTTCGATGGCATCAACAATTCGCGCGCGCGCGTCCGCGGAGACCGTCAGGCGATCGACCAGAAGGAAAACAGGCTCGGCGAAATTCACGTCTAACAGCGATTCCGGCGTGGAGAACTCGAATATCTGACGGTTTTGATACAGCCGGTTAAAGCCGCGTGTGCGGAGATCGAAGAGGCGCGCTTTCAGGACATCGGAGAACACCCCGGCGGGTGTAACTTTTCGTGGCTTCCTTTTGGGGAGATTGCTCGCAGCCGGTTGTTCCTCCCGGTTGCCGGCTGGGGCGCTTTGCAGGGGGAAGAGCGCGTTCAGCCGGGTGCCTTCTGCGAACGAAAGCAGCCTCTCGGCCACTTCATCCACCGTGTCCTTGGTCACCTCCTGGCCGCAGCGAAGGCAGTAGGTCCGGCCGATCCGCGAAAACAGCAGGCGCAAGTAATCGTAGATTTCAGTAGCCGTGCCGACCGTCGATCTCGGGTTTCGCGTGCTGTTCTTCTGGCGGATCGCCACCGCGGGAGCGATTCCCTCGATTAAGTCGGCATCCGGCTTCTCGATTCTTTCCAGGAATTGCCGCGCGTAGGCGGACAAGGATTCGACATAACGGCGCTGGCCCTCGGCGTAGATCGTATCGAAGGCAAGCGATGACTTGCCCGAACCCGAAACCCCGGTCACCACCGTCAGCGAATTGTGCGGGATCTCAAAATCGATGTTTTTGAGATTATGAACTCGCGCGCCGCGAACAACGATCGTTTCCGTGGACATTCCTCGAGAGATTGCCGCTCCCCAGTCCGTGCCCGGTGGTTTGGATGATGGGGCGTCCGGAGACCTCTGGGCGGGATGCGGAATCCTTTTATTATAAAGCAGAGTGAAATGGCAAGAAGCTACGCTCAAAATCGGGGGGAGTTCTCAAGCTAGGTTGATGAGTCATTCCTTTTTGGATAGGTAGCGAGGAACATTCCCAAAAGAAATTGAAAGCCGCCAACCATTCGCCTCGGCGTGGGGCGCTCGCTCCTGCGCTTGCCTCTTCGTATTCCTTGCCTACATTCACGCTGACTTCGCTTGGGCAAACGGTTACTATCTTAGCTTTTAGCAAACATCCCGAAGATCAATCAACGGCGTACAACGGCATGATTCGATTCCTAACCACGAGGCTGGCCGAGTCTACGGCCCGGAGATTCTGGCCAGGAAGCATGATGGGCTTGCCCGGCCTGGGTTTGCTGTTGCTGCAGGTTCCGCAATTCTCCGAGCTCTACTCCGAAAAAAAAGCCAATGTCTACAACATGTTGTGGGTCCTGGTGTTTGGCTTTGCCACGCTCAACATCCTGGGACTCGTGCTACGACGCTTTGAACCGCGCCGCAGCGGACTGAACTTCGGCGAGATCCTGGCCATCTCGGTCGTCGTGGTTTCGGTCGTGCTTTTGGGGCTGGAGATGCTCAATGTGTTCCATATCCTGCCCATCAGACTCTCACCCCGCTGAAGGCAAGTTTGCGGTATCATGCCTAACGATGGCCCGACCCAGTGCTGCTTTTGAAGTCACCTGCCCCTGCTGTGGCGCAGTGCTCAAGATCGATGCCGCGACCAACGCGGTCATCGCCCACACGCCGGCGGTGAAGCCCAAAGTCTTCAACGACATCGAAGAAGCGGCCCGGGCCATGAAGGAGCAGGACAGCCGCCGCGAATCCATCTTCCGCCAGTCGGTCGAAGCTCAGAAACATGCCTCCGATCTGCTGGAGAAAAAGTTCCAGGAGGCCGTCAAGCGAGCCAAAGAGTCTCCTGATACTGGTAAGCCAATCCGCGACTTTGATCTCGACTAGAATTGCCGGCGCCCGTCCTCGGGCCCAGTCCGGGCAACAAGTGCGACGACCGCACCAACATCAAGCCCAGGCCAAGCCCGAGCGGCATCCCCTCCGAGCTAAGACCCACACTTCGAGCCTCCAGAGCGACCCCGCAGGCATCGGGCTGCGGTGGAATTCGCCTCACTGCGATCACGCCGGGATCTGAGTTCGATCCGACGGAGCAGATCGAGAGTCCGCAAAGCATCGGCGATGCGTCCCATTTCGGCGCCGTCTGTCGGGGAAGAACTGAGGTTCAGCAAACAGGCACGAAGCATCGATATGGCCGAATCAATTTGACCAATTACCCTAGGACGATCGGTTTCTAGCACTGCCGCCCGATAGGCTCCTTCCCAGTCCTGAGGCATATTCACGCTCCTGGCCGATTTTTCGGTCTCCCCGTAAGTTCCTGCCTGTAGAAACCCGGGTTGGCCGCTGACGGAAGTAAAGATTCTGTCAAGCAAGGTGAATTTTTGTAGGTGCATTTCTGTCGTAGGGAATTCCTGTAGTAAGGAATCGAAGTGAGGGGATTCAGGCAACGCCATGTCGGCTTGAGCATTCCTACAAGCTAGAGTCACAAAAGGAGGACAAGAGCAATGCATGTGCGCAAATCATTGGTAATCATTTTCTGTTGCGTTCTGGCTGGCGCGGTCTGCCTGCCCGCGGCGAAGGCCGACACCTGGGATCAGATGACGAAGATTCAATTCGATGAGCCGGTAGAGATTCCGGGTTACGTGTTGCCGGCGGGCAGCTATTGGTTCATCTTGCAAAGCGGTGAGTCCGACCGCGACCTTGTCCAGATTTTCAGTGAGGATTGGTCGCACCTATACGCAACCCTGCAAACCAACCCCACCGAGCGTCCGCAGGCGACCGATGGAACAGAAATTGAGTTTGCGGAGCGCCCGTATAACACCCCGGAAGCCGTACTCAAGTGGTACTATCCTGGTCTTCTGACGGGCCACGAGTTCCTCTATTCCGGCAAACAGAAAAAGGAATTTGCTGGTGACGCCCAGCAGAATGTGCTGGTTGAAACGGCACCGCTCTGAGACGGTCGTGCAGCTTCATCCCACCGGTCGAAACCCGACCGGGCGATCGAAGCCGGGTTAAAAAATAACAGCCAACCACCAGGGGCCTGCGTGAGCGGGCCCTTCGTGTTCCTACCGCGGTGACGGGGAAGAACTGCTTGGCTGTGGCGGACTGCGACGGGGCACTCGCCAGCCGTTTGTCCATTCGATAGGGAACCCGGCGACAAACACAATTGGCCGGCCAAATCCTGGCCGGCCAAGGCATTCCTGCTGACTCAGCTCTTAGTTTGGATTCAGACTTCCAGCGTACTCGGCGTCGAGCAGATCCTGGGAATGCCCGTCGTAATCGGCGTCGAGTGACCACATGAAGGTTCCGCCCAAACCCTGGTCCCAGTCCGAGTACCAGGTTCGGTAATAGGTCGACCAGACATCGTCGTAGGTGATGAAACCTGCCTCTCCATCGGTCCTCAGCATGTATGGCACCATCGCGATCGGATCGATGTAGGTTCTCCAGCCCAGCTGGTCGATGCGCTGCTTGATAAAGGTTCCGTAGTTTTCGGTGAGAACAGACCAGTCGCACGAGTCATTGGTATCGGCGGGTGAATCCAGGTTGGTGCACAGACCGAAAAGTTGGTGGACGTTGAGATAAAAGTATCCGTAATACGGTGTTCCCATGTTCAGTTTATCGCGGGACACCTTGCTGCTGTCGGCGAAGATCTGAATGGCCTGCTGTGCGCTGCCTCCGGGTTCGCACTCATAGGGCTGGGGGTCATGGTAGTCCCAGAAGATCGGTGAGTTGAGCTGCGCATCATCGGTCCAGGGCCCGGCACAGTCATACATCATGATGTTGTAATAATCGATCAACGGCTCGACTCCCCGCAGGTCGTAAGCTGCTCCTCCCCAGGGTGGAACATCAGCAGAAAGGGTGTAGGTGGGCCGGGGAAACGCCCCCCGGAGATCGGTCATCAGATCAAAAAATGTCTTGCGATCTTCATTGGTTGCCGGATATTCCCAATCAATGTCAATGCCGTCATACCCGTTCTCGGTAATGAAGGTCCAGAGGTTGCCGACGGCGTAATCCATCAAGCCGGTAGCAGTCTCGCCGGGAGCAGGCTCTAGGGCTGGGAAGTCTCCTCCCAGCAACAACAGCACCTTGACCCCCGCCTTGTGGGCTTTGCGGAGAAGCGCCGGCTCGAGAAACCCAGGGGGCACGAATAGGCTGCCATCGGGGTTGAGACTCACTCCGGCATGATTGATATGGGTCAGCATTCCATAGGGAATCTGCGCCGACGAGTAAGACGGGGTCTGATATTTGCTCCAATACCCGTAATCGCCTACTAAGCGCTTGCTGAGCTTGTTCACCGTGGCAGTGTCCCCCGACGCAGTCTGGGCCTTAGCCAGCGGAGCGAGCAGCAGCCCGGCCAGCAGCGCGGACGCCATCGCCAAACACTTCAAGGTTTTCATCCTTACCTCCTTGTTTTTGGTCCGGAAGTCCTACCGGGAGATTGACGGTAGCCCACAAGACCGACGGAATTCTATCACGCAACGCCTAGGGGATCGCGGCATTCCGCGCTGGTCGCAAGGGCTTTGCGCAGCTGGCCGCTTGTCGGGAATAGGCCTGGCAGACCGCGGTTTTCAGGAGTTGCTCTTCCATCGTGGAATCTGTCTTCCCTTCGATCGATGATCGTCAGAGGTAAGGATTTCTCTGAAAACGTCTTGGCGGAGGGCTTGACGGTTCTGCGGAAAGCACACTGAGACGGTTGACTCAAAGCCTATGAAGAGGCATGCGGTGTACGTCGTCGTTCTGGTTAGGCATGCGGATGCAGATCGCTCGCTCCTGCTGTGGATGGAGGGTGGAGGCTGTCGTCGGCAAGGAGGAAGCGAGCGAACTGATGGAAGTTGTGCTAGGCCGTCCTAGCGGAGAAGCGCGGCAACGACGGGATGGTTGTGCAAGAACACTTTCCTGCGCTCCTCCTCCCGTCGAAACCGCACAACGTCACTCCTGGCTCTGGCCGAATCGAGGGCGTCGAAAACTGCCCTTGTCTCATGGGCACGGTCGCACTGCCTTCCCACTCGGGAAGGACTTGGTTTGTCCATAGGATGCCCGCCAGACGGCGCATCCGGCTTTCAAGCCGCGACCTCACCCATCTGCAATCATTGTGCGATTGCGCTGGCGGTCGCGGAAAAGGCGTTGTTCGCGTTGCCTCCGATCAGACGAACTGTGCCAACCACGAGCACAAGAATGACCGCGAGCATCACCGCGTATTCGGCGATGTCCTGTCCTTGGTCGTCTGTCCAGAGTCGTTGCAGTAGGGAATACATGGGGAGGGCTCCTTTCATGATGCCGGATTTATGCTGAGAAGCTGGAACTCCTTCGAAAGACCGATTCGTAGCGCAGTCTGCGCTTGATTGATTCGCTTGTCAATCGAGGCCACGCGGCTCGCGAGTACCTTAGTAACTTGACGGCGCCGGCGATGTAAGCCGTCCCCCATGTCGCTCGTCGGGAACGGCAGAAGTTGGCAATTCTCTCGCCGTCTGCGGTTGCGCTCGGCCAATCTTGGCTGCGGTTCGGGGAAAAGCATGCGAACCGATCGTCCGGTGCGGAAATGACGGGCATTGACAATTCCTGCCGCATGCTTGCCTAAAATCGGACAAACGCCTCTCCACGATGTTGCCGATCAGCATCCCAGGAGGGCGCGGCAGCCGCAAATCTCATGCCGCACGTCGATTGCGAAGAAAGCCAGAACATCACGCTGAGTTGCAAGAGGCTGGTTTTCGCGAGCTTCATTCTGATTCGGAAACAAGCCGCCGGGGTTGTAACAGAACCGTCGCCGCACTCCACCACACTTCCGAGTTTCTCGCGTCTGTAGGCGTCTTTGCCAATATCGCTGCTATACTGAACCGAGCACGCTTCCTGCATTTTCAAGCAATTCCCAGAATTACAGCCAGGATCGATGGGGTGCGAGAGATTGCTCTTGAGCCTTAGCGCGGAGGCGAATCAAACATGGGCATGGCTGGTTTGCAGCCCGCGAAGCTACCTTTTGGAGGCGGGGAGGGGGTAGGTTATGCCTAGAAAAGCCAGACTCTTTAAGTCAAGTGCCGGTTCCGTGGTTCGCGGCTACATGAAGTTCCGGGCGAATATCCCGCCTCGCTGGATAAGAAATGCCCAGGGTTCACGTAAGCGCATCGAGCCAGACATTGCCCGAGGGCTCCGTTTGCTCCGGCGGTTGCGCGCGGATAGGCCTAGAGCGCGAGTTGCGATTGGCAACGCGCAGAGGGAACTGCGCTCGATCTTGGATCGTTGGGAGATGGCCTACCGCAAAGAGAATTTTTATCGTGGGATACGAATCCTCTTGGAATTGCAGAGGGACGGATCCTCCGTTTTGTGAGCACATGGGCATTCTCGAAGGACCCGGGCGAGCGCCTTGACAATGTGATGAGGTGAAATCGACGGACGTTCCTGCATACGGTTGCAAACGGCACGCGCAGCGCTGTGCTATCATCCTCGAACATCATCCTAAGAAGTGACCCCGTAGCTCAACTGGATAGAGCGCTTGCCTACGAAGCAAGAGGTTGGCGGTTCGATTCCGTCCGGGGTCGCCATGCAAACCAGGTGCGACCGCCTTCTCGATACCCGGTAGACTCGAAGGGACTAACCCAACCCCCTGCAATCTGCTCCAGGCTGCTCTTGTTTGACGTTTTCCTTAATGGCTGTCCGGCGGTAATGGCCCATCGCCAACTTTCCTTGCCGGCATCTTGATGTCGTGCTGGTGGCGCGATATGGACATCGATCGGATCCACTTAGTCAGCCCCTCCCGAATTACATCGAAGATCGAAGCCTCGGTCAGCTGGGCGTAAGCGGAGAGTTGCTCGTAAACATCCTCATCAACCAGGAATGAAACCTTGATCACACGGCCAGTCTGCATGCCTGACGCTAGCACGGTTCTGCCGAAAGACAAAAATAAATTGAGTTTAGAAACGGCAACTTCTTGAAAAGACAGCAGATTTTTCGAATCACAGGCAGGCCAGAACCCCGCATTTTGGTGGGCATTGGGCGCCCCTCTCCAGGAATTTCTGGCAGGATTGCCGGAAAATAGCGCCAAGGACAGTCGGCTTCCTGGTCAGTCGATTGTTCCGGAGAGCGACAAGGAAGTATGGACTATCAGCACCCTCAGATCGCTGAGATTTACGACCTCGTTAACCCGAGGGCGGAGGATACCGACTTCTACCTTTCCCTCGCCGGACCGCGCCCATGTGATGTCCTCGACCTGGGGTGCGGCACGGGTACGCTCTGCTGCGCCTTCGCCGAGCGCGGCTATCGGGTTACGGGTGTTGATCGGGCAGCGGCGATGCTGGCTGTGGCCAGAGGCAAGCCTCACGCGGAACGGGTTGAATGGGTCGAGTCCTCGGCTGAGAGCTACAAGTCGGAACGGCGCTTTGACCTGATCGTTATGACCGGACATTCTTTCCAAATCCTGCTTACCGACGCCGATGCCCTGGCGGTATTCGGGACGATGCGCGGCCATCTCAAGGAGCGCGGCAGAATCGCATTTGAGACTCGCAATCCGCGCCGGGATTGGGTTGGCGAGTGGGCGACACGGCCGCCTTTGGTCCACAGGTTGCCCGGGGGACAACTTCTCGAGACGTTGGAGATCACTGGCGAGGACGGTGAATTCATCTCCTTCGAGACCTCCTACCGCCTTCGACATGTGACCCTGACCACGAACAGCACACTGCGGTTTCCTTCACCAAAACATGTAGAGGCCCTGATCGCCCGCTCAGGACTGGTGGTTCGTGACGTGTTCGGAGACTGGCATGCTGGTCCGTTCGACACCGCACACTCGCGAGAAATCATCTTTATCGCAGAGATCGCCGGATGAACGGGTCGGGCTGGGTCACGACCGTATGCGCGAATCGTGGAACAGCGACACGCGCGAGCGTTCACATGGGCCTGGGGAGTTAGCGGAGAAGATCCGGAGCTTCTGCCCGTGATCATGCTCGAAATCCGCCCGTCCGATTCCGAACACAGCTCGCCGAAATCGGACGGCCTTCGGCTTCAGGCGGAGCGGCGAACTGGTGTGAAAATAAGGCTTTTCTTTGTGATCCTGGCCTGGTCTTGTAAGTGCTTGCCTGGCAGTGATAAGGGTCCTTTTTTGCTGCCTGCACCGGGGTTTCGCGATGAGCCTCAGCCAAGATCTAAGTTACGGCTTGCGGCAGCTGCGCAACCAACCCGGCTTCACAGCCGTCGGGCTGGCTACGCTGGCTCTTGGTATTGGTGCCACAACTGCCATTTTCTCCCTCGTCAATGCCATGCTGTTGCGACCTTTGCCGTTTGCAGATCCACCGCGGCTGGTGGCTCTCCACGAGGGAGTCCGAAGATTGGGCTATCCCAAGATGGGCTTCTCGCCGCCCGACCTCGCTATTTTTGCACGGGCACAAACGTCATTCAGTGCAATCGGCTGGTTCAAGAATGAACACGTGAATGTCTCCGGCCATGACCAACCGGAGCGGGTGATTGCGGCGCGCGTCTCCTCCTCACTCTTTCCCATGCTGGGAGCGCGGCCAGCGCTTGGCAGGACTTTCACGGAGGAGGAAGACGCGCCCGGCCACAACGTTGTCCTGCTCAGTTATG
>DASPVV010000202.1:0-4758 GCA_035622175.1 Terriglobales bacterium
CCCCAAAAGCCGTACATCATCAGATCCATGAATTCCAAATGCGGGTCGCCATCGAAGCGCGCAGCGAGGAGCTCGTTCAAGTCGGTAAAGGCCTTTTGGAACTCTGGGGAGTCGTACCGTGGTTCGTAGAAATCAAAACCGGAGTGGTGTTCGGAGGATCTGTGGCCAATGTTGACAATCGGAACCTTCTCGCGCACGAAGTCCGGCATGCCAAGCTTCTTAGGCTGGATATTTGGACTCGACAGCTGAATCCGAAAGCCTACGCCTAAATTGTGGCGTCTGGCGGCATCGAACGTAGCTTCCCAGACGGGGGAGAGTTGCAGCTTGCCGGGACCGGGGTGAACGTCGCGCCAGTCGCAGCGGATATAGAGCACGTCTACGAACGGCAGGGAAGCCATTTTCTCAACGCTTTCTTCCAGAGTTTCTTTGCCGCACTGCACCGGGAGCGCCGGTCCGTTTTCCTCCCAGGTGTATCCGACCAGTCCGGTGCCGAAATTCCGGATGTGATTGCGCGCAGGCTGCGTGACGAAGATCGTGAACCATCCTTCATCCTGGGTGATTCCGAATGGCCCCTGGTCGAGTCGGTTGGTCACGGTCGGGCAACCAAAGTTATAGCCCTCCCAGAGATGGTCAGGGACATCGGCCCACATCCGGCCGGGGGGCGCGAGAGTGCTCGCTCCTGCCAGGACCGCACTCGTCTTGAGAAAGTCCCGTCTGCGCATAGTCTGCCCTCCCTGCGGTCGTTTTCAGACAACGTTGCGCTTATACGCCATGATGAAGGTTTGGCCGCAAAGTAAGCGAGCCGTCATCATTCAGTTTCTGGTGACACGCCCAGCGTACGGGATAGCGCATACTCTTAACCTCGAGCTCCGCCCGAAGTTTCAGCCCTTGCCATTGCGTTCCTTTGGGCAGCACAAACTGCGACTGGCGCACCTTTCCGGGCAAGGGATATCCTGCGTCCAGGCAGCCGCTGTTGAGCGCTTTTCCGTCCTCGCTTTCGACAGTCACGCGCAGAACGCCAGGAACACCCGCGATACCGTCGTTGGCGAAGCCGATGATCAGCCCGAGATGGCCCTGGTCCTCATAGCTCCAGATGAATGATGGCCGGACGCGGTAGCCAACTCGGCGATTGATCCGGTCAAACCATGCAGGCGAAGCCTGGTAATAGGCCGCCAGAGTTTGTGGATTAATGTGATGGAAGCTCCAAAGCGACCAGTAGTTTGCTCCGACGTCCATCACATGGGCGATTATGTTCTCGGCGGGGGAGATCCCTTCCTGCGCGGCGGCCGCATCCGGGATTCTGCCGGGAAGCGGTCCCTCGAGCACCGCGGCGACCCAGGGCGGACGGTTGCTCAGTGCTTCAATCTGCTCATTCTCGATAAAAATAGTGTCGCTGCGAATCCAGTTATTGCTGCGGACGGTCCGATCCACCAGTTCGGAGTTTCCAACCTGGCTGTAGTCAGGCTGGGTATTCGTCAGCAACGGAGTTTTCGTGAAATGCTCGAGCTGCACTTCGAGCATGTTGATCCAGGTCCTCTCGGCGGTTTGATAATCGGGAAAGGGGTTGTTGGCGAAGGGCCAGGTGTGGCCTTCGCCCCAGAAGCCGTACATGAAGGTATCCATGAATTCAATCAGAGGACTGCCGTTGAATTCTGCCGCCAGAAGCCCGACCAGCTCGCCGAACGACTGCTGGAAAAAAGGATCGTCAAAGCGGGGCTGATACCGCGCGTGCGGATTCCGCAGATATCTTTCCGCGGCTCGCCTGTCCTCTTTGTCGTTCATCACCAAATCGACCTTGGGTACTTTGTCGAGCACAAAATCGGGAAGGGCCGCATCGTGGGTGTAATCGGGCGCGCTCATTTGCACGCGCAGTCCGATGCGCTTGTTGTTTTTCTTGGCTAAATCGAAGACCAGCTTCAAGTAATCGGGGAAGTCGAGGCGCCCCGGCCGCGGCTGGATTTCCCGCCAGGTTGGGCGTATGTAGAGCTGCTGTCCGAGCGGAAATTTCACCAGATCCTCGATGGCTTGAGAAATATTGTCCGCCTTGATTTCATCTGTGCCCATATCCGCGGTGATGTAGGTGATCAACCCCTTCCCATAGTTCGGAACAACTTCCTCGGAAGGAGTCGTAGTCATCACCACGTCGTCAGTGGGAATGACGGCGGCGGGAGGATATTGCGGGAATGGTCCTTGGTTGAGGCGATCCGTTACAGCCGGCCCGGAGCCAAAATCGTATTTCCCCCAGTTGTGATCGGGGACGAAGCCGTGCGCTTTGCCGGCTCCAAGTTCTGCAGCTACTGCCAATGCCACACCCGTCTTGAGAAAGTCTCTGCGCTGCATCGTCATATCCTCCTTCTGCCACTCGGCCAGGCCGCGCCCCCGCTTGCGTGGTCGTAGGCTTCTGATGTGCTCGGTGGAATGTCCAGACAAGGCTCGGCATGATTGGCACAAGAGTCCGGCGAATCGCTGATTCGCCACACCTACACCAATGAGCACTTCGCTTCTCAGGGATTCGAAAACTCTCCCTGGGAAGCAAAGAGGCTAGAACTCTAACTTCAGGGCGAACTGAATCTGGCGCTGCGGTATCACCGTGGACGTGATCACGCCGGCGGCGCCTGGGCCATCGGTAATGAACGGGTCCGGCTGAGAGAAAACAGCATGGTTGAAGGCATTAAAGAATTCCGCACGAAACTCCAAATGGACCTGCTCGGTGAGGTTGAAGTATTTGCGGGCGGACAGATCTGCCGTCCTCTCTCCTGGACCTTCCAGAATGTTCTTTCCGGCGTTCCCAAAGCAATAACACGTAGGGAGCGGAAAATCGGCTGTGTTAAACCACAGACTCCAGCTGCGATGGGGAAGATCTCCGTTCCCAATACGATCGGTGCGCAGTAGTCCTTGAGAACCTGTATTGGTAGGGTCGTAGTCCATTTGCGGGGAGAAGAAAAAGCCTGATCGGAGGTTGATGATTCCTCCCAGATGCCACCCCCCCAGAATCGCATCCGCTACTCCGCCCTGGTTTAGGAACTTCTGGCCCTTTCCGACCGGCAGGGCGTAATCCAAGCTCGTGACCCAGCGCTCGCGGTTATCGAAGTCTGAGGGTCCCTTTTCCGCCGCCAGGTCGTAGCTGTTTTGTGGCCAGGGTGAATTGCAACAAATCTCCGGCTGGTCGTTGATGCTCTTGCTGAACGTAAAGGCGCTCAAGAAATAGAGACCATGCGAGGTCCTCTTCTCTGCTTTGAGTTGAAAGGCGTGATACGTGGAGTTCCCGCGATTCTCGATGGAAGCGAACCCCGTATATTGTGGGTAGGGCCGCAATTCCTGATTAAACGTCGCCTCCGGAGTTGGAATCTGGTTGCGATCGACGAGAGACTGCAGGTGAGTCCCTTTGGTGCCCACGTAGGCCGGAGTAATCAGGATGTCGCCTGGCAGCCGGTATTCGAGGTCCAGATTCCACTCGTCGTAGACAGCGGTATGCAGGCGCCAATCCTGGCTGGTAACGCCGGGGAATGCGTCGGCTGGATTCAGGGGCGGAAAACCGTTCGCCAACGTTATGAGGGCGCCATTAGCCGCAAGCGCCGGCGTCAAGCCGTCGCTATTGAAGGTGGGCTCGAAAAAGAACGGCAGATTGTAGGCCAGTTGCAAGGGGTCGCCGGTGCGGATTTCATAAAAGGTAAAGAATCGCCCATATCCCGCGCGCACAACAAAGGGGTGGGATGGGAATGGACTGTAGGAAAACCCAACCCGTGGCGCAAAGTCGTCTTTGTCCGTCGTAGTCAGCTTTGCGGGATAGCCTGGCGTGCCGGCAGGAATGATTGTTCCCGGTTGGGTGTAGTCGAAATTGCTTTCGTGATTATTGGCCACGTAGAGCGGGGTGGCGTAGTCGTACCGCACTCCAAGGTCCAGGGTCAGGTTCGGCAAGACCTTGTAAGTGTCGTCTACAAATGCCCCATACGTATGCTGGCGATCGCCGAAGTAGGTAACCGTCGAAATCTTGGCAAAAATAGGATCGCCCAGGAGCATGTCGGCGATCGCGTTGCCGCTACCTTGCGGGTTGCCAGGATCAACGGCGGTGAATTGACCACTGAAGGAGAGGTTGCCCCGAGGCTGGCCAATCTGCAGCAGATTGAACTGGTCGAAGCGGAACTGCGGCCCAACCCGCAGTATGTGCTTTCCATGCACGAAGTTGATGGTGTCGTTGATCTGGACGTCCTGGCTGGTGCTCTTGGTAGGCGTGTAGAGCGGCTCACCGAGCCCGGCGTATCCGCTGGGCCCAAACCACGCCAGTCCGTTGATCGATGGATTATTGGGGACGCCGGGAAGTTGCAAGCCTGCCGGTGGATAGTTCTGGCCATAGGCAGGAGAGTTGGCAATGTAGTGGATACGGTTGAATCCGATGCGGAGCGCGTTCACCAGGTTCGCGCTGATCGTGTCGGTGACACCGAGCACGGCACCGCGGGTGTTTAACGGCTGATTGCCAGTGTTGTAACCTCCTCCATCAGCGATGCCTGAGAATACCGGGGCTTGAAAACGTGATACCTGGCTCAGGGAGAAACGCTCAAACAGCTGGTGTTTCGATGCGACGTTTTCATCGACCCGCGCATCCATCTGATCCACCTGATTCGTGCCCGGCGCATTCACCGAATAGTTGTTGCCTCCGGGTGCCGAAACCGTGGGATAGAGAGCCGCATAATTCAGGCCCAGTTGACTCATTCCGCCCGGAATGATGTTTGCCTTTCCCGGGATGGGAAGGCCAGTGCT
>DASPVV010000203.1:0-48748 GCA_035622175.1 Terriglobales bacterium
TCTTCCAGGCCGTGCGGGCCAATGGTTCCCGCGTCGTGGCCACCGTGCCCGGGGTCGATCACGATCTTGCCGATTTTCAAACCGAGCACCCGGGTCAGAGAACGATCTCCACTGGCCATGGGCTTGGCCTCACGAGCATCGCCTCTATCGTGAGAACCGTCCTTCGCGGTTCGGGGGCGCGGGTCGGTGGCGTCAGGCCCTGGCTTGATCGCCGCTTGGCCACGCGACCCATCCACCTTGGCCGTTTTCGCCGGAGGGAGATCGCCATCGTCGGCCTCGACCACGGTTCTCTTCACCCCGTTGCCGGCCGCCACCACGGTCTTGGCAGCGGGACCGTCCTCGCCTGCCGGGCAGGGGGCTGAATGGGGACCTTCCTCGCTACAGTCTTTGAGCCCCTTTCCCAAGACTTTCGCCGCCGAGGTCAAATCTTCAGCCTGATCCTCTCCCGAAGAATCTTGCGCGGCCGCTGCAGCAGGAGCATCGATCGCCGCCCCCTCGAGCAGGGTTGGCGCGCTGGTGCGAGTCTCCTTCGCCTGCGGACCAGAGGAAACCTGCTTTGCGGACCATCTCGTGGCTGACTGCCTAGTGCGAAGCTCGACCAGCAAACGCGGCGGATTCGACAACAGCCGGCTTTGGAAGTCCGGAGCCCCCTCCACTTCGAGCACGATCCGTGTCTGGCGCGGCTGGAACTGGGAAACGCGGATCCGCTTGACGAGACCTTGGGGTACATCGAGATTCTTGCCGAGCAGCGTAGGATCCAAAACGGTGTCGAACAGGTCAAAGAATACCCGATCGGGATGATTGATCCTTTGGGAATCATACTCGACCCTGCCTTCGAGTTCGACCTCCACTCCTGTGTCCTCGGCAGTCGACCACGAGCGAATTCCCGTGAGCCGGACCAGCTGCCCCCGGTTCAGGTTCGTCTGGCGCGCCGAATCCTCGTCCGAATGGTTCTCACGGTTGTCTCCCGGCGCAGAGGAGGCCACCTCTTCGGAGTTTGCGTTCATGCGCGATCCGACTTTCGCCTCCCAGGGCGCAAGCTCCTTGCGTGCCTGTTCGGCAAATTGGTTTCGCGGGTAGCGACGCAGGAACTCTTGGAAGGTTTGCTCGGCGCGGGTTCGTTCGTCGAGCTCGCGGTAGATTTCTCCGACGCGGAATAGGGCGGCAAATCGCGACGGACTGCCGGGATATTGTCGGCGGAGAAATTCGTACTGCTGAATCGCCGAGCGGAGAACTTCCTCATCCTCAAAACGTCTGCCCATTTCCTCCATTAATCGCCCGACGGCAAACACGCTGGGGTCGGCCTTTGGCGAAGTGGGGCATTCGAGGTACACCCGACGATAGGCGCTGATTACCTCGAGATAATCCGCTCGCACCGGCTCTCGTCGTGGCCGCGCCTCGAGCATTTGTTCGAGGTGCCTGGCGGAGGAGAATTGCGAGGTTGCCCAGGCCTGGGAGCGGTGCGGGTGCGCATTCAGAGGCAAAGCCAGGAGCGGCACGAGAAGAGCCGCACCCGAACCCAGCACACATCCTCTTCGACCGGGATTCTTCAATGTAAGGCCCGTGAGCGCCTTGCAGTTTAAGACGTAGTTTCGAACCTGAGATGCCGTGCGATCAGTCGGTGTTGCTTATGTTAAGCACGCCTCGCGAATCTCGTTGCACGTGAATCGGTTCGTTGACGGGGCCGCCGGACTGCCGGCCCCCGGAGTCGAATCCGCCATAATAGAGCTGCGTGATCCGCTTGACGTAGTTGCGTGTCTCAACAAAATGAGGTACGCCCGAACTCCGCGCCACCGCCCCTGGACCAGCGTTGTAGGCTGCCAGGGTGAGCTTTACATCCCCTCCGTAGCTCTCCATGAGCTGCTTCAACTGGCGCACTCCGGCATCTACGTTCTGCTCCGGATCGAAGGGGTTCGCGACGTTCAACCGGCGCGCGGTTTGCGGCATCAGCTGCATCAAACCCATGGCGCCTTTCGGGGAGACTGCATTGGGGTTGAAATTCGACTCCACTTTGATCACGGCGCGAACCAGGTTGGGATCCACATTATGCCGCCTGGCAGCCTGCTCGATGGCAAGGTCGATGTCGCCCTGCGAGCCCGGCAGTGCGGCGTTCGGGGAACTTTCCTCCGAACCGAGATACTGGCTCACCTCGGCTGCGGCTGAGCGGGCCGCGCGCACGTTTGCTGACGGAATCGGCTTCCAACGGTGGTCCTTCACGCTCCAGAACATAAGCGAACTCTGGGGCGCACCAGACTGGGACCGTTTGCCAGTCCTAACCGGGGCAGGCTCATTGACGTAAATCGTGCGGCCGGAGTCGTCGGTTGTCGGGGTGATGACGGAGTCGGACCCGAGTTCCACCTGCACGCCCAGCAGGCGGGGAGCAAAGTTCGCGACTGCGATTGCCAGTACCATGATTTGCAGGCGTTTTCGCATACCGTAGAGGCACAAAAAATGCCTAGAGTTGTTCGATTATAGGGTTCACCGAGCCCTGGCGGCAATCTGCCTAAGGGGAATAGAACCATCAAAGGTAATCCGTGTAAGCTGCTGATCAGCCAGCAATTAAACCGCTAGTAACGGGGCGAGGTTGGGCAAACTCGACAACTCGGCGACCACCCCCGCCGGAAACTGCCGGATTGGCGGTTCCGGGCCAACCCAAGGCTCGGCAGTATGATAGGTTGGGACGGTGTGAAGGAAGGACGAAACTCTCCTCAGCATCAGCTCGACGCTTTGATGCTCTTCGGCTTTTGGTATCGTGCCATGCCGAGCACAGGGCTGACTCCGAAGGGTCTCGACAAAACCCTGCTGCTCGAGACACCCCTCGTCCTCGGGCGCGACGTGGGGGGACGGCCTTTTGCCCTCTACGACGCCTGCCCCCACCGGGGCATGCCGCTTTCCTACGGTCGCTGGGACGGCCGGGAGCTCGAATGCAGCTATCACGGCTGGAGGTTCGATGCGCAAAGCGGACAATGCCAACACATTCCATCGCTCACTTCCGACCAACCTTTGAAGATCGATCGTATCTACGCGGGCAGCTATGCCTGCCAGGATCAAGACGGCTATGTTTGGGTGTTTATCCCGGATCCGCCGCCAGCGGGAGCGGGCTTTAGCAAAGCCAACGAGCCCCCCATCCCCGTGCCGCGCGTCCCAACCTTTGGGGAGAACTTCAAGATGGCTTACCTGACGGCCGACCTCCCTGCAAGTGTGGATCACGGCATCATCGGACTGATGGATCCGGCTCATGGTCCCTTCGTCCACCGCGCCTGGTGGTGGCGCACACGCCAGAGCATTCACGAGAAGCAAAAGGACTTCGAGCCCATTCCCATGGGCTTCCGCATGAGCGCCCACACCCCCAGCTCGAACAGTGCGCCCTATAAGCTATTGCGGCTTTATGCCCACACGGACTCGATCACCACGACCATCGATTTTGTGCTGCCGAACCAACGCTACGAAACGATTCGAGCCGGACGGTATTGGTTTGCCAGCTTAACCACGGTGACGCCCGTGACCCGGGAGCGCTGCCGCATTGACGTGGTCGCGAAATATAACGTCTTTCCCTGGCTGCCGTTTGGCTCAGGGCTATTGAAGCTCTTCTTTGCCAAGTTCCTGGAGCAAGACCGCCGAACGATGGAGAAGCAATCCGAAGGCCTCCAGCACAAGCCGCATTTGATGTTGATCGAGGACGCGGACCGCCCCGCAAAGTGGTACTTCCAGATCAAAGAAGCCTATCTCGAGGCCAAGCGGAGCGGCACCGCCATGCAGCACCCCATGGCCAGCCCAACACGTTTGAAGTGGAGAAGCTGATTTAGGACGTCAACCTTCCTGCTGTGGCAGCCTCATCAGCCCTAACCGTTGTTACAGATTCCTGCTCAGAGCCGATGGTTCATGGTCGTTTCCTCCTTGGCTTTCTTGAACGTTCCGGCTCTATCTGCAGCCAAAGCGGAAAACTCTCAGCGATTTGGACCCTACGACGAAGAATCAGCAGAGGACTCCTCGAGAGGGTAAGTCCTTGATTGTTAGAGATAGCTGGGACCCGAACCAATCAATGACAGCCCTTAACAGAGTCGTCCCCTTGCTTTAGAGACAAGAATCTTTTCACTTCGGCTGGCGTGACTGCGGGAATCGACCTGTCCCTCGCACTTGTTGAAGACGACCTGGGCGAAGCGCTTGCCTTGCAGGTCGCACAAATGATGGTTGTCTGCGGCGTCAGGAGGGCAGTCCCAGTTCAGTGCCACTTTGATGGCGCAAGCACGCGGCCGTCGAAGTCTTCGAGATCTTCTGTGGGTCGCGGACAACCTTCGAATGAAATTGTCTGTCAGCACTCTTAGCGCCGAGGGGCCATGAGTCCACGCAATTTTGCTCGCATATTCCGAGAGGAAATCGGCGAAACCCCGGCTCGGCATATCGAGACCCTGCGGGTGGAAGCGGCTCGGCGACAACTCGAAACAACGGTCTCGTCGCTCGACGAGGTGGCCGACATTTGCGGCTTGGGAAGCGCGGAGATCCTTCGTCGCACATTTTTCCGGAGGATCGGTACCACGCCCGGAAGATATCGCTCATCCTTTGCACACCGGCGTTAGTTTTTATGGTAGTAATCCTTTTTGAGCAGGTTCGGCCACATTGTACGAACGGCCTGGGCTGGCCCCGTGACAATCAACCATAGAATTCTTCATGCCCTTTCGGTCTTTTTGTGAAACATTAGGGTTAGCGGGGTCGGGGTCCGTACTTTCCCAGAGAGGCAGCGGTGGGCTCCGAAGCGCGCGGCAAGAGCTGATGGCTGGTCGAGCTGTGGTTCTGCAGGGCTCGGCCTGTGCGCTTCGGCAAGATCGGCAACGAGGATTGAGAAAGATGGAAGCCGTGCAGGGGAGAGTCCCGTCACCTCAACCTTATCGCCTACTTGGATTACCGGGAGCGAGCGGCTTACTTCAGCGCGAACTGAGAAAGCCGGATGCAAACCATGCGAGCAAAGGAGGAAATTCGTGGAAACGACCTGGGCGAGCGCCGGTTAGCGTTTGACTCCTGGGGAGACGCTACCCGTCGCTGGCGGCCTCGAAGTTATTCCTACTCCCGGAGACTGCGCGGGTTGACAGTATTCGTTTTCTCGCGGTCTCACCGCCCGTTCATTCCTCGGAGGACATGATGATCCCTCAATCTCCGGTGCTCGAGAAGCGAACCTGCACTCTTATCAGAGCTTGCCTGTGTTTTGTCTTTGTTGTTGCCATCATGTTTGTTGGCTTCATGCCGCTGGGGGCAGGCGCGGACGTAAGCCCTCCCGATACTCCGGCAGGCCGTACCTTTCGAGCCTTCCTCGATGCATTTAATAGCGGGGATCACGACCGCATCGCCGCTTATGTAAAGGAATACGATCCGGAAAACAGCGCAGACGGACTGACTTCTTTCAGCAGCCAGACCGGTGGTTTTACGCTCGTCTCCATTGTGCATAGCACTCCAGATAGGCTCTCGTTTCTTGTTCACGGCCGCGGAGACAACGTCGACGCCTACGGAACCTTGCAACTTGCGAGCACTACACCACCACGGGTAAAGCGGCTTGGCATCCGTGCCCTGCCGCCCGGCGCGAAACTGGATGACATTCAGTTGGATGAAGCCATTCGGCAGAAAACGATTGATGCCATCAGCGCGCGGTTGAGCGAGTATTACGTGTATCCCGATGGCGCGGCGAAGATGATCGCGGCCATCCGCGACCATCAGAAGCACGGCGACTACAATTCGATGGTGGATGGCAATGAATTCGCCGACGCGCTCCAGCGTGATTTGCGCGCCGTCAGCCAGGACAAGCATCTTTTTGTTGGATACGATCCCTATATCGTGCCCACCACCCAGCCCGGCGCTTCTGATGAACCACGCCAGCCGAGCCCGGCTGACGAAGCAAGGTTCCGCACCATGCTGGAACATGACAACTGCACTTTCTCCAAGGTTGAAATCCTCAATCACAACATTGGTTACATCAAGTTCGGCGCGTTTCCCGACGCGAACATCTGCGGACCTACGGTCGTAGCCGCCATGAACTTTGTGGCGCATACCGATGCCTTAATCTTCGACCTGCGGGAAAATCATGGCGGCGATCCCAGTATGGTCGATTTCATGGTTTCCTATCTGTTCCGGGAGCCGACCCATATCAACGATCTCACCAACCGCCACGACAACGAGACCCACCAGTATTGGACGCTTCCCTGGATTCCGGGACCACGCTTTATCGATCAACCCGTCTACGTGCTCACTTCGCACGAAACATTTTCGGGAGGGGAGGAGTTTACCTTCGATTTGAAGACGCAAAAGCGCGCCACCATCGTGGGCGAAACTACGGGCGGCGGCGCCCATCCCGTGCGCGGTATGCCCGCCGGAGATCACTTCACCATTGGTGTCCCTTTCGGCCGGCCGATCAATCCTGTGACCAAAAGTGACTGGGAAGGACAAGGCGTGGAACCAGATGTGAAGGTCAGTGCAGCCGACGCCTTGACCACCGCGGAAAACCTAGCCGCTGAGAAATTGGCCGTCAAGGACAGCCGGCATTGAATTCTAGCCTTACGATTTCACCGATGGGCCCTCTATGAGTGCAATGGCGGAGTAGGCGTTACTTGAGAAATTGAGAGGGCTTTTGCTTCGAATATGATTAGCATCTATTCGGTGCGCAGCGCTTTCATCGGATCCAGGCGCGATGCGCGCCAAGCTGGAACGATGCAGGCCAACGCGGCGATAAGAAGCAAAATTGCTGTAACCTCCGCGAAGATGGCGCCATCGAGCGCCTTGGTTCCGTAAACCATCGACTGCAGGATGCGGGTGACCACTGCGCTGACCATTAAGCCAAGGCCGACGCCGAACAATGCCGGCTGCAAGCCGTCGAACAGCATGAACCGAAGCACATGGCCGCGCCGGGCGCCGAGCGCAATCCGAATGCCAAGCTCGCTTGTCCGCTGCGTCGCCAGGTAGGAGAGAACGCCATACAGACCGACGGCAGCCAGCAGAAGAGCTAGCCCTGCGAATGCCAGAACCAGGGTCGCCGTGAAGCTGATATCGCCTAGGGATTCGCCAACAATCTGTTCCGTAGTCATCACGTCCGAAACAGGCAGTTGAGGATCAAGCGCGGCGAACTCCTTCTGGATGGGAACAGACATGGCGAGTGGATCGGCAGTGGTGCGCACCGCAAGCATCTCTTCCGTGAATCCGCCGCCGGCGAGCAGGGGGAAATAGATTGCGGGCATGGTTGGCTGATTCACCCTGTAGAGGGTGTCACCTACTACGCCAACAATTTCATATGGCTCATTGCTCCACAGTGGAATGGCAAGATGCCGGCCAATTGGGTTCTCGCCGGGAAAGGATTCGCGTGCGAGCGCGCTGCTGACGATTACCTTGACCCCGTGATCGAGACGGTCTTGCGCAGTAAAGAAGCGGCCACTCATGAGCGGGATGCCCAGCGCCGTGAAATACCCGGGATCCGCTTGGCGAATGAGAGCGCGCGAGCGATCTTCTTTTCCGATGGGCACTGGACGTCCCTCGATTGTGAAGACATCGTCTTCGCGCAACCCGGCGCCGGGTACCGGACCACCTAATGCGGCAGCCCGTACGCCTGGGATGCCTCTAACGCGTTCGAGCAATGCCTCATAGAACGCGATTTTCTTTTGTGGTATGTCGTATCGCTCTTTCGGCAGGCTGTAGGTCATCGTCAACACGTTCTCCGTGATACAGCCCAGATTGGTGCCTCGCAGATTCACGTAGCTCTTCAGCAAGAGACCCGCGGCGACCAAGAGCACCATGGTTACAGTCATCTCGATACAGAGAAGACCCTTGCGCAGAGCCGAACGCGAGACGCTACCCGCCGCGCCGCGCGAATTTGCCTGCAAACGATCGAGAACGACCTTGCCAGTCGAGGTGATCGCCGGTAACAACCCGGCGGCTAGCGCAGCCAGAACGACCAGCAAAGACGCGACGCCGAGCACGGGCAAATCGGTGTGGATGCGTTCGGCGCTGGGCAGATGTTTCCAGGAGCGGATCATCCACTCTGTCATCGCCAGCGACAAGAAGATACCGACCCCGCCTCCACCGGAACAAACCAGTGCGGTCTCGATCAGTTGCTCGCGCATGAGCGTGGACCGCTGCGCACCCAAAGCGCTGCGTAGAGCGATATCGCGAGCACGCGCAGCGCTCCGCGCCACCAGTAGATTAGCGATGTTGAGGCACCCAATCAAAAGCATGCACAACACCGCACTCATCAACAGAGTCAGGGGCTTCTTGACGTCCCGTCCTAGGTCATCGAGAAGCGACTCCGGCGCCACCGTATCCGAGACAGCCTCGGTCGGGTGTTGCAGGTAGAGCGTATGCTGTAGGGCGCTTACCTGGGCGATGGCGCTGGCGAGCGGCACGTCAGCCCTGGTGCGGGCGACGACATAGGTCATGTGGCGTGCATGCTGATGAACAGCATGAGCCGGGGTGACCGATAGATACGGAACCCACACCTGCACCCTGGCGTCGGGATAGGTGAAGGAGGCAGGCAAAACGCCGACTACGGTGTACGGTTTGCCATCGAGGTGAATCTGACGGCCAATGATGTGCGGGTCAGCGCCGAAACGGCGCGCGAACACGGTCCATGTGAGCATGAGTGTGTTTCCATCCAGATTGTCTTCGGCCTCGGTAAAAGCGCGGCCGAAAGCAGGCTGCACTCCTAACACGGAAAAGAAATTCCAGGTTGCCCCCGCGGCGGTTACTGCTTCCGGCAACTCGCCATGTTCGCCGGTCAGGTTGAAACTCCACCATTGCCACGACGCCATGTCCTCGAAGCCGTGTGTCCGATCGCGCCAGTCACGGTAGTCGCCCGGCGAGACCGCGCCGCACGCAGAGATCGTGTTGCTCGTATCCGATGCACGGAAGCAATCGCGGATCATCACCAGATGACCGGGGTCTCTAAATGGAAGCGGCCTCAGCAGCACGGAGCGCACAATCGTAAACAGAGAAGTGCAGGCGCCAATGCACAACGCCATGACCAGCAGGGCGATGAAAGAAAAGCCAGGCGAACGCATGAGCGTACGGAAGCCAATGCGAAGTTCACGTCCAAGTGTTTCCCAACGATTCCAGGACCAGACGGTCTGTGTCTGCTCGCGAATCAGCGTAGGATTGCCGAAAGCGCGCCGGGCAGCGTAACGTGCCTCCTCGGGAGCCAGTCCGTTCTCCCGCTGCTCCTCTTCTTCCAGTTCAAGATCGGACTGGAGCTCGCGCTCCAGATCGGCGTTTCGCTTTCGAATCTGCCACCATCGCATTTCAGCTCTCCTCGGCAGCGGGCCACATCACGCGCGCAACGGCCTCGGCCATCTGCTTCCACTGCGACTCCTCGACAACGAGCTGCTTCCGACCTTTATCCGTCAGCCGATAATACTTGAACTCCCGGTTCCGGTCCGGACCCGTCTCCCATTTGGAGACGATCCATCCTCTCCGCTCCAGGCGGTGCAACGCCGGGTAGAGCGAACCGTGCTGCATCTGCAGAAAATCATTGGTGGTTCGCTGAATGTGCTTACCAATCTGGTGTCCATGCGCCGGCCCGTATAAGAGCGTGCGGAGAATAAGCATGTCCAGGGTTCCCTGGACCAGATTCGATCGTTGTTGCGCCTCGCGTCATGGAAGACCGTCTACCCTCAATCCTGGGAGAATGGTAGACGCTCTACCGTCGCTAGTCAAGAAATGCCGAAGATAATGGATTTCCCGAATGGTGACGTCAGGCGATTTTGCCCCCAAGCATTTCGGCGGCGGGTCTTCCCTTCCATTCCGACACCAGGCGGGTCGGCCACGGATCAACTTGCCCGGTCCCACTCAGAAGTAAAATTTCAATGCCAGCTGTAGCTCGCGGGCCGTATTGGCAGTAGAGGACACGACCCCAAAGGTTGGATCTGAGATTCCGTTGTCGGGGATGGCGAATACAGGCGTATTGGTTACGTTGAACGCTTCCGCCCTGAACTCAAATCTCTTCGACTCCGAAATAGGAAACGCTCGAAAGAAGGAAACGTCGAGGTCCTTGTTCCAATCCGAAACCAGGCTGTTTCTCCCCATATCTCCGAACGTGAAAGGAGCCGGGATAGCGAACGCCTGCACGTTGATCGGATTTGTCCTGGTGACATTCAAATAGGGATCGCCCACGAGGTTGGCGCGCTCGGAACCGTACAGATTATTGGTGTTGGAAATCGAGGGATTGTAGGTTTGCACATCGTAACGGAGTCCGCTCGACAACGTGGCGATCCCGTTGATTTGCCAGTTTCCAATGATGTGATTGACCCAAGCGCTACCGCTACTGAATCGCTTGCCTGCACCAAAGGGCAGCTGGTACATAAAACTTGCAGCAAAGATGTTGGTGGAATCGAAGGTAGCGGGTCCACGATCCCGGCTAACGTTATAGGGATCCTGTATGTCACAGATGGAAAAGTAACCATCACAGCCGTTATTGAGGGCTTTCGACCAGGTGTAGGCAAGGGTCGAGGATAATCCGCCTCGGGATCGTATTTGCGAGGAGAGCTGCAGCGCATTGTAGCTGCTCACGGCGAGATTTTGGTAATACGGCATGGGAAGAATATAGGGGTAGGGAGCTCGCAACTGCGGATTGCCCGGTTCAGGTGTGGGTGCTGCGTTGGCGGTGAGGACGTCCGGCAGGCGGGAATCGTGGGAGCCAACGTAGTTGATGGTCGCCGTGACGTTTGCAGCCATTTCCCTTTGAAAGCCAAAGTTCCATTGATCGGCGTAGGCGGCTTTCAGGTTGGGATTGGTGTAGTAATTCACATTGAGAGGCGAGAAAGGCGTTGATGGCGGCTGAATCGGTCCATTGCCCAGATGCAGCGGATCGTTGGCGAACGCTGTCGCAGGTCCGATGTTCAGATTGTTCGGAGCCGCGACAAAGGAAACATTCGGCCACGACTGGGTGTAGTTCGATTGGTTTTGGGTCACTCCCGCCCAGTTGTCGAAAAAGCGTCCGTACCCACCCCGCATGACCGTTCTAGTGGTCAAACGATAGGCAAAGCCGATCCGGGGTTGAACATTGTCGTAGTTGTCGGTCACCACTTTCCCACTTTTGGCAATCACCACATGAGCGGGCAGGACTCCTCCCGGAATGCAGGGAGCACCCTGGGTCGCTGAGCACGCCGGAGCAGGGTCTTGCAGCACGTACGTTCCGTTATTGAAATCGAAATTGCCGGTGATGTTGCTTCCGTTCGAGGCTTCCCCTTGGCGAGGATTAATGGTTACGTCGTAGCGCAGGCCTAAGTTGAGGGTAAGCCTGTCGTTGACCCTCCACTGGTCCTGGAAATAACCGCCAATGATCTTTCCCCCGTGAAGGAGGGAATACACGTTGTCCACTTCAGCGTAGCTGGGAACTCCGAGCATCATGGACGCCAGTGCATCCCCTCCGTTGCCGTTGCCGTCGGCAGTCTGGGGCGGGTCGAAGTTATTCTGGGAACCATAGAAGGGTTGCGTCCAGCCATCGGTGGCGAGGCTGCCGCCCATGCGAAATGTATGCCTGCCTGAGGTCTTGGAAATATCGCCCCGATACTCCCATACGTTCGAGTAATGCAGCTTGCCGACGTAGGTTGAGCCGCCCAAGTATCCGGTAACAAAGATCGACGGAATGAGCGGGCCAAGATTCAGGTGATTGTAGAAGGCCGGGGCGAAACCCGATTGCTGCAGGAAGTTGGCCGGAGCGTTGGTAAACGCAGGAATGCCGTTGAACTGCGCGGAGACGCGGCCAAACGTAAACTGCCATAGAGAACTTGGGCCAAAGGTGTGGGTCCAGCTCGCGGCTATATTGTAGTTGTTGCTTTGTGTCACCGCGAGCAACCCTGGAAATCCGCCGGTAACGCTGTCCGGCTGCCAGGCCGCAGTGTAGCGCGCGAAGATGCGGTCCTTCTCGCCAATCTGTTCGTCTCCCCGAACCGAGATCTGGTCCTGACGGACGATCGAGGGCGTGGTATCCCGTCCGTTGAAACTGGGGTTCCCGGTATTAATGGGGGCGGGGAACAAAGTTTTGGCATAGTAGACCATGGTCGAGTTCAGCAGCGAGGATGGGAGTTTGTCACACGCGGTTCCGTTCGCCTGTATTCCCATGGCGTTCGCCGCTAGCGCATTTCCCGTGCTATCACACATGAACGGCTGGCGGAAGTAGCCCGTGGCGGTGGCTGCGTCGGGGACTGAACTGTAGGGGTTGAACAGTTGTACTCCCTGACTCTCCAGATTGCTGAAATCTCCATTCAGCTGAGCCGCAGTCGGAGTGAGAAAGAGATTGTTCGCGGAACTGTGGCTGCGAAATCCCTCATAGGAAAAATAAAGGAAGGTTTTGTTCCGGCCGTTATAGCGGGGCAGAATCACCGGCCCGCCAACGGCACCGCCAAATTGATTTTGCTTGAGGGGGATTTTCACGGGATTGAAGTAATTGGCCGCGTCAAAGGCGTCGTTGCGCAAAAACTCCCAGGCATCACCATGATACTGATTGGTCCCGGACTTGGTGACAAGATTGACGATTCCACCCAAAACCTGGCCGAACTCAGCTTCATCGTTGTGCGACTGAACCTTGAATTCCTGAATGTCATCGAGCGTAGGCTGTACGCCGTAGGTATCGCGAATCGAGCCGTAATTGTTGACCCCGTCGAGCAAGAACATGTTGCTGCGGTTCGTCTGGCCGTTGACCGCGGGCAGCACGACCGTCCCCAGCGGGTTGCCGATCCCGCCGAAGCCAGCATTTTGCGATTGATTGGCCGGGCTCACCCCGGGAGCGAGCAAAAGCAGCTCCGTGAAGTTTCGCCCGTTGAGCGGCAGGGCATTCACCTCGCTCGTCGTAATCACGTTGCCGAGTTCCGCCGTCGAGCTCTCAATCTCGAGCCCGGCGGTAGAAACATTAACAATGGTGTTGGTCGATCCCACTCGCAGGTTAAAGTTGATGGTGGCGGTTTGATTGACCTCGAGCACAACGGCTTCCAGTTTCTCCGTGATAAAGCCTACTTTGGCAACTTGGGCCGTGTACTTTCCGGGAGCGATGCTGACCAGGGAATAGTTTCCCGTAGAGTTGCTCTGAGTTTCCCACTTGGCGCCGGTTTCGACATTCGCGACCGTAATCGTTGCTCCTGCGACCACCGCACCCGAAGGGTCTCGCACCGTTCCATGCAGTGTGGCGGTGGCGGTGGTGGCTTGCCCTGCGGCCACCTGGGTAGCGATCATGGCGGTGGTCAAGGCCAGCAGGAACCAGGGCAGGATTCTCCGGGAAAGCGAAATCCGGGACTTCATAAGACCTCCCACGCCGTCTGTGTGGACAGGACGACCCCGACGCATCACCCTCATTGGTCGAACCAATATGAGCGGAAAACTAGCATTCTAAGATTTCTACTGTCAAGCGTTTTTTGCGTTTCTCTTGCCTCTAGGTGTTAGAAACTAAGGCTTCGCCGCGAATGGGGTTCGCCCTAACTTCTTGCCCAACACGTTGATGATGCCTCGGAAGTCTTAGAGTTCGCAGGTATGGCTCAACCAATGGCTCCTACCGCGGTTCGACGCCTTCGCCCTCCCGGGCGCGACCGCAACCCAGTCCAGCCAGGACCGAGGGGCCGAACCATCTCATGCTGAGCAAGTACGGCGTCAAAATCCGCGAGTCTGCGGCTTTTGGAGGTCTTCGTGGTCGATTGGCTCGACCCCCGAGGTTGGCCTTCTATGGGTTGTGATAAACCTCCTGCATCTTCGCCCAGGACTTCTCGCCCGCGAGTGGCAGCTGCATAGAATCCGTTACGGAGAGCCACTTCTGATTGCCCGGCTCGGCTGCGAGCTTCGCCATATCGTTTTGGTAGTTGGTCCCGGTGTATTCGTAGTAGCCGAACAAGTAGTATTTGCCATCGTCGAGTCGATGAATAAAAATGGAGAAATTGTGCATATGGTATTTCCTGAGCAGGTCGCGCACGCCTGGGTTGGAAGCCGCGTGTAAAGCCTCATAGGCGCTGATCCGGTCGGACTTGATTCCGATCACCATGCCGATGCGCCGCGCCTCTTGGGCATAGAGTCCTGCCGACCACACGGCCGTCACAACCACCAGGATTCCGCTGGTAAGTTTCTTCATACATCCTCGCTAGCGGTTCTGCGAAACCACCTCTTCCGGCTCGCGCCATTGCTGCGGAAATTCATCGGTCAGACCCCACCGGCCCATTTCGAAGTTCTTAAAGCCCACGCTCAGAGCCGGGGATTCTGCACGCACCCGAAAGTCTCGGTCTCTGGGATTGAGGAAAAGCGGATCAGCGAACACCGAATGTTGATCGAAGCCTAGGCTCTGCCATTGTTCGAGGTTATAGCGCTTCGGGTTGTGCTGGCCAGCCTCGGACCGCAAATTGTCGACCACAGCCTGAAAATCTCCGCCCACACAATAGAAGCAATTGTGGTCCATTTTTTCGAACCATGGGCCCACCGCGGGCGGTGCAATGATCGAATAGATCATCTGCGGCCACCACGGCCAGCCGTCGGGCCACTTGGCCTGTTCGGGATTCATCACTGTGATGTTGTTGAAATACTGGTCATGGTTGTCATTGTTCCCCACGTGAAAGCAGGGGGCACTCTTCGCCATAAACCAGATGTTGTTGTACACCTTGCGATACGCGCCTTCCCGCAGCTTCAGGCTGACGCCACCGACGGAAATGTTGTTGTAGATTTCATAGTTGGAGGCGCCATCGTCCAGATCCAGCCCCCAACCTGTTTTCTCGTCGAAGAAGTTGTTGCGCACGATCACCGGTTCCATGGCATCGACAAGAGCCTCCCAGGCATCGAGGCTACGTTCGACGGTGTAGGGCGCGTGCGACTGTGCCAAGGCCCACCCTCGATCTCGCCCCCATGCATTGAAAGGGCCGTGGTCGCTGGTTTCACGGACGGTATCGTGAGTCTGGTTGTACTCGATGAGGTGTCCTCCCCACGTTCCATCTCCGATACAGATTCCGGCACGCGGCAAGTTATACATCAGGTTGTGGTTCACCGTAATACGCTTGGCCCGGGAGACATAGACTCCAGCAATCTGCTTTCCATAGAAGCCGCAATCATGAATCAGATTGTTCCTGGCCTGACACTGGTAGGGAAAGGCGCGCTCGCTGCCGTTGGTCTTTTCGAGGTCACCCACGAAGCAGATCGCGCTGTCACCCGTCTCGGTAAACTTACAGCCAGCGATCGAAAACCCTCGGTTGTGGTTGTTCACGAACACAGCATTGCCACCCACCGCATCGAACCAGCAGTTCTCGATCGAGCAGTCGCGGGTCCCTTCGGCGAAAATAGCAGCCCCACGGTGAATCGCCCAGTCGCTCAAGGACGGTACTTCGTAGTGCTCGAGGTAGGTCGTGGCGGTATGGGCAATGCGCAATCCTTCGAGCGAGACCTGGCGCACGGGGCTTTCCTCTGTACCCTCAAAGCGAATGACATGTTCAAAGAGAGGAACCTCGACGAGGGCGGTGGGAAGGTCAGTCTGGAGGTCCGGGTAGTAATAGAGGATATCCTTGGTTCGATCGAGAAACCATTCGTGGGGCGCATCCAGTTCCTCGAACACGTTGTCGATGAAGAACCGCGACTTCTCATTGAGAACGGCAGGATCCCTGCTCCACTTGGCGCCGATCTGTTGCCCACCCTCTCCGAACCAGATGGAGCTGGTGGCGAAGTCAACCCCTTTGATCTTCCACTGCAGGTTTCCCCAATAGGCGGCCTGGAAGATATGGATTTCGGCATCCTGCGGTCTTGCCCAGGTTTTTTGGGAGAACGTCGACGGATCAAACCGAATCCCCCTGGGAGCCTGGGTGGAGAACGTCATGTCCTCATCCTCGCCGGCGTAAGGGTTTGCCGTGCCGGCAGGAATCGGGCCTGCTGCCAGAATATAGCCCGACTTACCGGGAATCGATGGATCGTAATTTGGATAGCGCGCGCGGATCTGCCGTTTGCCGTTCACGAACAGCTGCGTGAAGGCAAGCCCGGGAGGAACCTCGGCCATCATGATGCGGTTGTTGTACGACTTCCAGTTGCAGGCGAGCCTGCGCCCGCCGCTGATCGTGACCCGTTGGCCAGTGGCCGGGGCGAAGGTGAGTGAGGCCGCGTTGGTCCTCGAATCTTCGGGACCGAAGATGAGAGGAGCTTCTAGATAGTACGTCCCTCCTCCGAGTAGCACCGTCACCGACGTAGTCTTTTTCACGTCACGGGCTGCCCTCTGCGCCCTTTCGAGGGTCGCGAAGGGCGATGCGGCATCGCCGTTATCCCTGTCGTCGCCGTGAAGGGCCACATGAAGCCTGGTTTCCCCCTCCGGCGACTCCGCCACACGGTTCATCACCTCACTCGCAACCCGACCACGAGCAAGCGCCGCCAACGCAGTCGAACCACCCAGTCTTAGGAAATCGCGTCTTCGCATAAATCTCGCAATGGATGAACCAAATCCTACACCAGCGGGTGGCTAAGTCAAGGCGGAAGGAGGAGGCCCGGAGTGATAGAGATAAGGAACACGGCAAAATTGACAGCATCACTCCCGAGCCCATAGACTCCTGAGCGATTGGCTCAGCCATTTCTGAAAACCGTCGAACATGGAGAGCGAGCGATGAGACAAGCTGTTCTGGCGGCCGCCATCTTTCTGATTTGCATGCCACCATTCCTCGGAGCGCAGAGCACCGGGCCCGAGGCGGAATGGCTCTTCGACGAAGTCAGCGGGCAGGTGACGCGCGATTCCGTCAATGGCGTGGAGGATTCCATCCAAGGCCGGTTCAAGTGGGTGCAGGGTGTCTCGGGAAACGGGCTGCGTTTTGATGGTGAATCCACCGCCATTGTTCGCGGCTATAAGCATACCCCGGAGACGAAATCTGGGGTGACGGTAGATGCCTGGGTGGCCGTCAATGCATATCCATGGAACTGGCTCCCGATCGTAGAGCAGCGGCGCGAAGAACAGGCAGGCTATTCTTTCGGGATCGATTGTTTCGGACACCTAGGAATGAAGGTCGCAGTCGACGGTCAATGGTGGTCCTTGCTCTCCGAGGTGCAGCTTCCTCTCAAACGATGGGCTCACATCGCCGGCAGTTACGATCCGGCCACGGGAATCGCCATTTACATCAATGGCCGACCTGCGGGTCAACTCGCCTTGCGAGGAGCCCTAAGACCGGCTGAGCGGCAAGACCTGGTCATCGGCCGAGCTCGCGAGCCGATCCTGCCCGCGCAGTGGATTCATCCCAAGATTCCGGTGCGCTATTCGTTCGACGGAATTCTCGATGACCTACGCATTTACGGACGGAGCTTGTCTCCCCAGGAGATTGCCCAAGCATACTCCGATGTGCATGCCCCCGCCGGAGAGGTTTTGCCGTGGCCGGTTCTGCCATCCGGACCGCCCGGCGTTGGACGGTTCGGAGCGTTTTACACCACCTTGCACTATGACGACATGTGGGACGAGCCGCGACGCGTCGCGCCCAACTCCGATGTGGTGGTGCGGTTTGATCTGGCCCCGATTCGCATGGTGTTCTGGCAAGGCACCAACTATGGCGGAGATTGGGTTACGGAAAATAACAAGTGGTACACCGACGAATTCCTGGAAACCGGCGGCGAAGTCGATTGTCCGGGAGGCGAAGACTGTGAGCCGATGTCGGACAAACAGAACCGCTATTCCCACGTTCGCATCCTCGAGACCAGCGATGCCCGCGCCGTCGTTCACTGGCGATACGGGCTCTGCGAGGTGGTGAACTACAGCTGTGCCAATCCGGACCCGAACACGGGATGGACGGATTGGGCAGACGAATACTTCACCATCTATCCCGACGGCGTGGCAGTGCGTAAGCAGGTTCTTTGGACATCCAACTTCAAGAACTGGCACGAGTTCCAGGAGACCATCATTATTAACGGCCCGGGCACGCGACCGGAGGACAATATTCAACCCGCGGCGCTGACCATCGGCAATATGGCGGGCGAGACGGTGACCTACTCCTGGGAGAACGGTCCCCCGCCGACGAACATGCCAACGCCGGAACACCCCAATCTACAGATGGTCAATCTTAAGTCGGAATGGAAGCCGTTTCAGATCGTTCCCCCGACAAACTCATCCATCACCGCCTACACCGGGGAAGTGACCTACTCGATGTTCGAGTGGTGGAACCACTGGCCGGTGGCGCAGGTACGATCGAGCGGCATCTCCGCGGTGGCGCCGGATCGGCCGTCGCACTCTTCGCTCTCCCATATTTATTGGGACCCCTACACGCAAAGCGACACTAGCATGACGAAACTTCTGCTCCACGGGTTGACGAGAAAATCGGCCAAAGAACTGATCCCCTTGGCAAAGTCCTGGCTTTCCCCGCCCAGTCTCGAGATCAGCGGTACAGGATTCCAGAACCAGGGTTACGATCCTTCGCAGCGGGCATTCGTGATCGTACGTCAGACTGCTGCGCGTCCTTCGCCACTGCGGCTTTCGCTCCCGGCCAGCCCCGAGTCTCCTCTGTCGAACCCTGCGTTCGTGATCAGGAACTGGGGCGATCAGGAGCCGACGCTGCTCATCGATGGAGAGCCCATAACCCGGGGCTCAGTCTTCCGCTACGGTTTTGTCCCAACCCTTGACGCCAGTGACCTGGTGATATGGCTCAAGATGGAGTCGGCATCTCCGACCAGAATGGAACTTTCCGCAAGATCGCGCTGAGGACCTTACTTGGTGGTGGAGGCCAGCAGCGCCTTGGTATCGGCGAGGTGCTCCAACATCTGGCGGCGCGCATTGTCGGCATCGCGCTGCTGAATCGCAGCATAAATCCGCTTGTGGAATGTAAGCGGCCGCTCGAGCGACACCCGCGTGGAGAGTTGCGACATGCTGGTCAGTACGCTGCGGTGAATCACGTTAAACAGCAGGTGGCAAATACGGTTCCCGCTGGCCCGGAAGATACATTGATGGAAGGCAAGATCGGCTTCCAACCGCTCCTGATTGGTGCGGCAGTTTTCCATGGCAGCAATCGCCCGTCTTAGGTTTACCAGGTCTTCGGTCGTCGCTCGTTCCGCAGCCCGTGCCGCCAACTCCGGCTCCACGATCATCCGCGTCTCCATCAGCTCATGGTGGGAAATGTCATCTAACAGGATCAGGAAGTCGAGCGGTTCTTGAAGAATCAACTCTGCGCTGGCGCTGAGATACGTGCCATCGCCGACTCTCTGGGTTAGAACGCCCATGATCTCGAGCACCTTGAGGGCTTGACGCAGCGAAGCTCGGTTCACCCCAAATTCCTTCGCCAGCTCTCGTTCCGGAGGGAACTTGGCACCCGGCACGATTTCTCCGGTTGAGATCAAGCGTTTGATGTTACCGATGAGTTTGGTGGTTACCCGCGTATCGGCCGGCGACTTGGGATGCATTTGCACGGTGGATGCCATCGATTCCGCCCTGACCTTATTCGTTCCTCCCTTTATAACAGGTGTGCCCGCGACTTCCATTGTAAATCTCCCGCCAAATTGGTACAGCAACTACGGAGCAGCCGGTCGGCCGCGACCGCCGACTGCGCTCCACAATGGTTCGAAGTAACCCGCTTATCCTACTAGCTTTGAGGTAACTTCCTTGACGCCTGCACTCTGCCTCCCTATAATCGGGTCGCAGATTGATTGGCTGAACCAAGTACCCGATTCAGGGTTGGCTCGGTGGAGGGAAAGGACCACGCGGTGAGACAGATTCTGCTGCAAGCGCCGGGCGAGTTAGTCGAGCGTCAGGTGCAGCGCCCCGGGGCGCGCCCCGGGGAAGCCCTGGTGCGCATCCGGCGGGTTGGCGTCTGCGGCAGTGACTTTCATGCGCTGGCGGGTCGCCATCCCATCTACACTTATCCGCGCGTGCTGGGGCATGAGTTGGCAGGGGAGATTGTGGAGATCCCGGCCAATGGAAACGGCCTCAGGGTAGGGGACCAATGCGCCATCGACCCGTACATTTCTTGTGGCTCATGCAGCGCCTGTCTGCGGGGTCGAACCAACTGCTGCGAAAACCTAAAGCTCTACGGCGTCCATGTTGATGGGGGAATGCAGGGCTTCTTATCGGTACGCCTTGATCTTCTGCACAAATCCAGATCTCTTTCTTTCGACCAACTGGCGCTCATCGAGACGCTTGGGATTGGTGCCCATGCGGTCAGCCGAAGTGGCTTGGAAGCGGGCGCGAGCGTGTTGGTGATCGGAGCCGGTCCCATCGGTCTTGCGGTCATCCAGTTCGCGCAAATCGCCGGCGCCAGGGTACGGGTTGTCGAACTCAACCCTTGGCGCCGCCGGTTCGCGGGTGCGGAAACTCTGTCGAGCCCCGTCGGACAACTCGCCGACGTGGTCTTCGATGCCACGGGCAGTTCAGCGTCCATGGGCTCAAGCTTGCAAAACGTAGCGCCAACCGGACGACTGGTTTATGTTGGACTCACCCGGGAACCGATCACGATCAACGATGGTCTGTTGCACCGCCGCGAGATCACCATCTCGGCCAGCCGTAACAGTTGCGGCCAGTTCCCGCGGATCATCCAGATGCTCGAGGAAGGACGGATCGACACCACTCCGTGGATCTCGGACCGTATGGCACTGCCCGAAGTCCCGCGTCGACTCCCGGATCTTCCTAGCAAATCCACCTTAATCAAGGCGGTAGTAGAGCTCGATGATGGGGACGCTTAGAACACTGTTTTCGATACCCTTAGAGGGGGAACGTTGCGAATTCCGGTCCTCGACTTGGCCATTATCGTCGGGTACATCGTCACTATCCTCTCGATCGGCGTACTTTCCACCCGCAAGCAAGCGGTCACGGGACAAGTTTTCTTCTTGGCTGGACGTTCCCTCCCCTGGGGAATTGTCGGGGCGGCACTGTTCGCGAGCAACATCTCTACCATCCACCTGGTTGGTCTCACCGCGTCCGGATACAACGAGGGCCTGGTTTGGGGGAACTTCGAGTGGATGGCTGTGTTTACCTTGATTCTGCTCTCGTTGGTGTTCGCCCCATTTTACTTCCGCAGCCGGCTTTCCACCTTGCCCGAGTTTCTCGAGCGGCGCTACAGTCCGGCCTGCCGGTCGTTCCTGGCCTTGATGGCGATTGTTGCCGCTCTGTTCATCCATATCGGCATGAGTCTTTATGCGGGCGCGGCGGTGTTTCAGCAGTTCTTCGGTGTCAGTGTCCTGACCTCGATTCTGATCGTCGCGGCCGTCGTCTCCATTTACACGGTCCTCGGCGGATTGAAGGCGGTGGTGGTCACGGAAACCTTCAACACGGGCTTTTTGCTGCTGGGAGCCTGCATCATTACGGTATTTTCTGTACGCGCTCTTCCCCACAACGGCATCCACACCTTTTCCCAGTTTGCCGCCGCCACCAGACCCGCGCAGTTAAACATGCTGCAGTGGCACAGCTCGGTGGGGTTGAATTGGTACGCAGTTTTTCTGGGATATCCCGTGCTGGGGGTGTGGTATTGGTGCACCGACCAGACCATTGTGCAGCGTGTGCTGGGTGCGCGATCCGAGCGGGACGCGCAGTTAGGCCCTTTGCTCGCGGGCTTTCTTAAGATCCTGCCGGTTTTTTTTCTGGTCCTTCCCGGCGTGATTGCCTACGTTCTGTTCCGCGACCAGATTGGCTCGTCGAGCAATCAGACACTGCCGGTTCTCATCAATCAGTTGTTGCCGACCGGCATCAAAGGCCTGATTTCGGCAGCCGTACTGGCCGCCCTGCTCAGCGCTGTCTCGGCTGCCCTGAACAGCTCGGGAACGCTGGTCGCCGTTGACATCGTCAAGCGGCTGCGACCACAAACCTCAGATCGAACTCAGGTCTTGGTGGGACGTGCCAGCTCGGTTGTGGTTATGCTGTTGGCCATCCTTTGGTCGACACAAGGGGGGAGATATTCGAGCATTTTCGAGGCCATCAACGTGATTGCGGCCGATCTTGCTCCCCCCATCACGGCGGTATTTCTGTGGGGAGTCTTTTGGCGACGGGGCACCCGGCAAGCGGCTCTGGCCACGCTCGTCTTCGGATTCCTGATCGGTGCCGTGTCGTTCGTGCTGGATTTGCCCTTGTTCGGAACCGAGAAGATCATAAGCCACAGGCTTGGGATTCCATTCCTGATGCAGGCTTGGTGGGTGTTCTGTCTCTGCAGCGGGTTATACGTGGTCGTCAGCCTGGTGACGCCACCTCCCTCCGAGCAACAGATTGAGGGCCTGACCTGGGAGAATCCGGTCGCGGCGATTCTCGGCGATTCCGCGTCGACCTCATCGGCGCCTCGGCGGGTTGCCGCTGCCTTGCTCGTCACGATGGCGATGCTTTACTACCTTTTCCGATAGCAATTCCAGTCCGGCATGCGGAAGGAGTAGGCCTTGCAATATCGAACTCTGGGTAAGACGGCTCTGAGTGTATCGGTGCTGAGCTTCGGCGCATCGTCTCTGGGGGGTGTTTTCAAGCCGGTCGAGGAGTCGGTGGCGATCCGCACCGTCCACACTGCCCTGGACCTGGGTATTAACTTCATCGACGTGTCTCCCTTCTATGGCTATTCCAGGGCCGAGGAAGTGCTCGGGAAAGCGCTGCGAGGAATCCCGCGTGAGCGCTATTATCTCGCGACGAAAGTAGGACGCTACGGAGACGCCGAGTTCGATTTCTCGGCCGAGCGCTCCGCCCAGAGCCTGGATCAAAGTTTGCGAAGGTTGGGTGTCGACTATGTGGACCTTATCCAGTCCCACGATAACGAGTACGGCGACCTCCATCAGGTGATCGAGGAAACCCTACCTGCCCTCCGCGGGCTGCAAGAGCAGGGGAAAGCGCGTTTTGTCGGTGTCACCGGCTATCCGCTCAAGATCTTTCGTACCCTTCTTTCCCGTACCGAAGCGGACACGATCCTGTCGTACAATCACTATTCTCTGAACGACACGACCTTGGTCTCCTTGCTGCCCTGCTTAAAGCAGAAACAGGTGGGGATCATCAATGCCTCTCCGGTATCCCAGGGCCTGCTCACGAATCACGCGCTGCCGGCTTGGCATCCGGCTCCCGAGGATGTGCGGAAGGCGTGCGCTGCGGCTGCGGCCTATTGCCGCGCCCAGGGGGCCGACATCGCCAAACTGGCCATCCAATTCTCGCTCAGCAACCCTGACATCCACACTACCTTGGTCGGGACCGCCAACCCGGCGCATCTTGAAAAGAACGTGAAGTGGATCGAAGAGCCGATCGACCAGCATCTGCTCGAGCAGGTGCAAGAACGGTTGGCGGGCATTAAAGATCGAGGCTGGACGCTCGGCCGTGCGGAAAACAATTGAGCCGCCATGCGGGAAGAGCGAATCGATTCCCATCACCACCTCTGGAAGTACACCCCAGCGGAATATCCGTGGATGCTGCGGGGGATGGAAGCCATCCGCCGCGACTTCCTCGTGCCCGATCTCGAGCAAGCGATGCGCGCCGGAGGAATCACGGGAGTGGTGACCGTCCAGGCGCGGCAGAGCCTGGTTGAGACGGAATGGCTTCTCGACCTTGCGGCTCACCATAGCTTTATGCGCGGAATCGTAGGCTGGGTTCCTTTGGTTGATTCCGGGGTTGGCTCGCTGCTTGCAAGGTAT
Organism: Terriglobales bacterium; assembly: GCA_035622175.1. Lineage (GTDB taxonomy): Bacteria > Acidobacteriota > Terriglobia > Terriglobales > Acidobacteriaceae > JAFAGX01. The sequence goes on from DASPVV010000203.1 coordinate 23,512, forward strand.
GCCGCCCACCCGAAGCTGAAGGCGGTGCGGCACGTCCTCCACGATGAGCCCGACGATTTCTACATTTTGCGCGAAGACTTCAATCGGGGAATCGCCCGGCTCAGGGATTTTGGTCTGCGCTACGACATTCTCATCTTCGAACGTCACCTTCCCCAGACCATTGCATTCGTGGACCGTCATCCGCGGCAGCCTTTCATCGTCGACCATATCGCGAAGCCAAGGATTCGGGAGAAGATTCTCTCTCCCTGGCGGGAACGGATCAAGGACCTTGCCCGCCGAGAGAATGTCTATTGCAAGTTGTCGGGGCTGGTCACGGAAGCGGATTGGAACGAGTGGACGGAAGCGGATCTCAAGCCTTTCCTCGAAGTGGCTCTCGAATGCTTTGGCCCGCAGCGTCTGATGTTCGGTTCCGACTGGCCCGTAGCCCTGGTTGCGTGCGGGTATGAGAAGTGGGTTAGGGTTGTCGAACGGGCTACCGCCACACTCTCCATCGCTGAGCGCGACTGTTTGTTCGGGAACACCGCCAAAGAGGCGTACGGGCTCTAGCCACCCAGCCTCTGCTCAGGGTCCCAGCAATCCCTCAACCACCGCATAAGCCGTCTCCAGAGCGGAATCGAGCGCTCCCGGATCCTTCCCGCCCGCCTCTGCCAAATCCGGCCGGCCTCCGCCTTTCCCCCCCACCCTCTCGGCCACCGGGCCAATCACCTTGCCTGCCTGGATGCGGCTGGTTAAGTCTTTGGTCACGCCGACAATCAGCGAGACGCTCCCATTCGTGGTCGAGCCGAGCACCACCACTCCGGAACCGATCTTATGGCGAAGCTGATCGACGAGCGTGCGCATCTGCGGGCGGTCTAGATTGTCGACCCGATGGGCTAGGACCTTCACTCCGCGAATATCTTTGATTTTCTCGCTCACCGAAGCTACGCTCGAGGAAGCCGACTTCATGCGTGCCTGGTCGAGGTCACGCTGCAGACGCTTGATCTCGGAGTCCTTTCTTTCGAGCTCGGCTTTCAGGGCTTCAGCGGGCGACGCCGCGCTCTCTCCGGCAGCGGCGGGTGTCTGTGGGGTCCTTGGCAAAACGGCGGGACGGGCGAAGCTGGCGACCACACTCTCGAGCTCGTGATCCCGGCGGAAATGCTGCACCGAGTCCTCGCCGGTCACCGCCTCCAGGCGGCGCACGCCGGAGGACACGCTGCCTTCTTTCAGAATCTTGATCAGTCCGATCCCTCCGGTGGCGTCGGTGTGCGTGCCGCCGCACAGTTCGGTCGAAAAACCACCGATCCGTATGACGCGCACCCGGTCGCCATACTTTTCGCCGAACAGCGCCATCGCCTTGTATTCGTTGATGGCCACATCGAGCGGCACGTTGTCGATGACTTCGACTTTTTCATTGCGCAGAACTTCTCGGTTGATCAAGTCTTCGACGTCTGCCAGCTCTTCCTCTTCGACGGCGGTGAAGTGGGTGAAGTCAAAGCGCAGATGATCGGGCGCAACCAGCGATCCCGCCTGCTTCACATGCTTGCCCAAGACTTCGCGCAGTCCCGCGTGCAGCAGGTGCGTGGCCGTATGGTTGCGCATGGTGGACTGGCGGATCTTGCTGTCGACCACGGCATCGACCTTCTCGCCCACACCAAGCGGCTGCTTCGCCAGGACCTGATGCGCGCGCACGCCCGGGACGGGGTAATAGCAGCCTCTGACTTCGGCCACCACCGTATTGTGATCGTCGCTGTAAAGCCATCCGCGATCGCCAACCTGCCCGCCCGCCTCGGCGTAGAAGGGCGTGTGATCGAGGATAATCTCGGCTTCGGCGCCAGGCTTGACCGCTTGCGCACCCTGGCCATTCTGGATGATCGCCAGGACTTGGCAGTTTTCAGAGCGGGTGTGGCGGTAGCCTTCGAACTCCGAGCCGGGCAGCTTTTGGTAAGCCGGATTCGCGCTTTGCTTCGCCGCCCCTTTCCAGGAAGCCCGGGCGCGAGATTGCTCCTCGGCGCGGGCCCGGGCAAAACCCTCCAGGTCCAAGCGTACGCCGGCATCGCGGCAGGCATCCTCAATGAAATCCAGCGGCACGCCGTAGGTTTCATAAATGGAGAAGGCGGTCTCTCCAGGCAAGAGCAAGTCGCCCCCGCCCCGCGCGGTTCCCCCGGGAGCCGCCGCAACCTCTGCTTGGCGGGCGGCCGCATTCAGGATTCGAGAAATCTCCGCCTCCAGCCGGCTGAAACCAATTTTGAGCACGCGATCGAACTGCCGTTCCTCCCTCTCTACGACTTTGGCCACGCGATCGGCAGATTCGACCAGCTCGGGATACGCATCTTTCATCAGGTCGCGAACCGCATAGGTCATCTGAAACAGGAACGGCCGCGGCTGCCCGAGCAAGCGTCCATGGCGAATGGCTCTTCGCAAGATCTTCCGCAATACGTAGCCACGTCCCTCGTTGGAGGGCAAAACCCCATCACTGATGAGAAACGTTGCCGCGCGGGAATGATCCGCCAGAATCCGCAGGCTCGCCTCCGCGGGAGCACCTCTCCCGGAGCGAGCCGGGCGGGTCGCCGCCGGCCGCACCCCGGCACCGCCGGCTTCGTACTCTTCCCGGCGCGGTCGGAATTCCACATCCGCTAACTCGGCGGCCCGCCTCATCAGCGGCACAAACAGGTCCGTCTCATAATTCGAAATCACGCCTTCGAGCACCGCCGCTACGCGCTCGAGCCCCATGCCGGTATCAATCGCAGGCTTGGGCAGCGGATTCAGATTGCCCGACGCATCCCGCTCGAACTGCATGAACACCAGGTTCCAGATCTCGACGTACCGCCCGCACTCGCAACCCAAGGCGCAATCGGGGTGGCCCGCATCGGAGGCGGCGGGGCCCATGTCGTAGTAAATCTCGCTCGAGGGGCCGCAAGGGCCGGTATCGCCCATCTGCCAGAAATTGTCCTTCTGACCGAATGCGAAGATGCGATCCTTGGCTACCCCTTGCGCCACCCACGCCTCATAGGCTTCGCCATCCCGGGGTACGCCGCCTTCGCCCTTAAAGATGGTCACATAGAGCCTGCCTTGCGGAATCCCAAACCACCCAGGGGAAGTGATCAGCTCCCAGGCGTAGGCAATCGCGTCCTGCTTGAAGTAATCTCCGAAGGAGAAGTTGCCCAGCATCTCGAAGAACGTGTGGTGGCGATTGGTGAAGCCAACGCTTTCGAGATCGTTGTGTTTGCCGCCGGCGCGAACACACTTCTGCGCCGTGGTAGCGCGGGTGTAGTCGCGTTTTTCCCGGCCCAAAAAGACATCCTTGAACTGGTTCATCCCGGCGTTGGTGAACAGCAGAGTGGGATCGTTGGCCGGAACGAGCGACGAGGAATGGACTTCGCGATGCCCTTGGGCGACGAAATAGTCCAGGAATCTACGGCGAATCTCCGATCCCGTGATCATTGGAAGTTCCATTTTAAATGATGGCGAGGCCCGTCTGGTCCCAGGGTCCATGACCTCCCGAGGTTCCAGGGCCATCGCGCTACCCGGGAGGATCTTCTTCCTCGAGCCCGCTGAAGCTTGCTTCGTCGGCATTCCACTGTTTGCAGATCGCGAAGATCGCCCGGGATGTGAAGCCCGCACGCAGGAGCTGGCGACACACCCGCGCCAGCTGCCTCTGATCTTTGGGTTTGGCGATTCGTTTGCGGCGCAGATAGGCGCGCGCGAGCTGTTCCTCATCCACCTCGTCGTAAGCGGCATCCACCGCCTGCGCGATGACTTCGGCATGAACCCCCCTGGCTTTCAGGTCGCAAATCACACGCCGGCGGCCGAACTTTTCATTGTCGCGGCGCAAGCCTGTATAGGCCGCCGCATAGTGAGCGTCATCGAGATAGCCTTGATCCTTCAGCCGGCGAATCACCCGTTCCAGAAGCGTCTGCCCGTGGGCGGTTTCGACATCCACCCGCGGGCGCAGCAAGCGTTTTAGCTCCGCCACCGAGCGCATGCGCCGTGCCAGCGCGCCAATGGCGTAGGCGTAGAGTTCATCTTCGGTATCAGCCTTGCGAACTCGAGGAACCACGCTGCGCACCCCTCGGATCCCGCTTGCATCCCCAGCCGTTTACGGCGTTTAACTTCTTTTAACATCTTTTTTGGTGACAGGCGGAACTTTTGCCCGTCTATTTTCGTATTCGAGGTAGAAGCCAGAAGGATGGCATCATGCTTACCATCAGCGTAGAAAAACTCGGAGATTTGGCGGTTGTGAGATGCAGGGGAAGAGTGGTTCGCGGCCAGGAGGTTCATGCCCTCCGCACTGCGGTGGTTGCCGAGAAGCAGAGCCGCACCATTGTGCTGGACTTAACCGAGGTGCAATCGTTCGACGCCGGCGGACTGAATACGCTGGTTTCGTTGCATACCTGGGCAGCCGGCCGTGGCGTGCAATTCAAACTTGCGAATCCTTCATCCTTCGTCTACCAGCTGCTGCGACGCACCCAGTTGGACCGGGTGCTTGATATTTCCACCTTTCATCGGGCCCTGTTTTTCCTAAGCGGGGCGGAATGTAATCGCGCCCATCACGCGGTCAGCGCTAGCGCCCTTCCGGCCTAGGCAATCCCGATCGCGCGCTCGCTCGACGCCCCTTTTCGTTCGCCGCCGATTTTGTTCCCGAGCCCGCCTCGGTTTTGCTCCGGGCTATCGTCCGCCGTAGCCGGAAGCCTGCATGGCATTCTTGGAGAGGTCGCTGGTCGAGGAAATGCCTTGCATGCGCAGCTTGAAGTCGTCGGCATTCGAGGCGTTTTCGAGTGCGGTTTCGTAACTCACGAGGTTCGCCTGAAACAAATCCCAGAGCGACTGGTCGAAGGTCTGCATGCCGTATTGGGAGGTGCCCGCGGCAATGGCGTCGCGGATCGAGCGGGTTTTCTCCGGCACCAGAATGCATTCCCGAATGTAGGCGGTGTTGATCATAACTTCCACCGCCGGAACCCGGCCCTCGCCGTCGCACCGTCTCACCAAGCGTTGGCTGACGACCGCGCGCAGCACGGCCGCCAGCTGTAAACGAATCTGTTTCTGCTCGGGCGGAGGAAACACGGCAATGATACGGTTGATGGTTTCGACCGCATCGAGGGTGTGCAAGGTGGAGAAGACCATGTGGCCAGTTTCGGCCGCGAGCAGGGCGATGCCGATGGTGTCCATATCGCGCATTTCACCCACCAGGATGACGTCCGGATCCTGACGTAGAGAAGCCCGGAGCGCGGCGGTGAAGGATGGGGTATCCACTTCGATTTCGCGTTGATTGACGTAACCCTTTTTGTCGCGATGCAAGAATTCGATCGGATCTTCGATGGTGATGATATGTTCGGCGCGTGTGGAATTGACCCGATCCACCATGGCCGCCAGGGTCGTGGACTTGCCGGAGCCGGTCACTCCGGTGACCAAAATCAATCCCCGCGGCATGTCGCAGATTTGCTCTACGACCTTAGGCAGATAGAGTTCATCGAGGGCGCGAATCTTGGTGGGAATCACGCGCAAGACCAGGCCTACGTTGCCGCGCTGCTGAAACACGTTCACCCGGAAGCGGCCCAACCCGGCGACCCCGTACGCCATGTCGATTTCCGAGTTCTCTTTGAATTTTTGCTTCTGCCGCGCCGACATCATGCTGAAAGCCATGGTCAACATGTCTTCGGCGCTGATGCGGGGCAGCTCGGTCAGAGGAATCAACTCGCCGTCGATGCGCAAGTGGGGGTAATTGCCGACTTTCAGGTGCAAGTCAGAGGAACGCCGCTCCATCGCGGTGCGAAGCAGATCGTCGATATTCATCGGGGCTTTCTCAGGGGGCCGACTCGTATGATGTACCGAAAACCGAGCAAACCCAAGATGACCTAAGTAATCGATCCGGGTTCCAAGGGGTAGCCGGACTCGAAGCGCGATCGATCGCCGCCCCGGCCCGCCTGGCCGGCTTGTCACCGCCGTCACCGAGGCGCGGCGCCCCGGGGCCATCGCCCCGGCGAAAGACAAAACATTCCTTTCGGCACTGCGGGAGAAACACCCGCCCCCATGGAGAAAGGAGCAAGCAAGAGCCCGGTGGCCGTGGCGGCGGGGGCGGGAACGGGACGACGCGAGCCTTCCCTACCTTGTCCGCGCTCGCACCCGGGCTTTCGCGCTCGCACGCGTGAGGTTCTGGTCGTACCAGGAGAGCGCCGTTCGGCTGGCCGCGGCGCTTTATACGCCCACGGGCTGCTTGCTGTCGACCGGCACCGGCGTCAACCATTTGAAGCGGTCCGGCTTCTCGCCGCGCACGATACCGTAAAACTCCTTCTGGATGGCCCGGGTCAACGGGCCCGCCACGCCTTCGCCGACGCTGATCTTATCCACCGAACGAACCGGCGTGATCTCGGCGGCGGTGCCGGTAAAAAACAACTCGTCGGCGAGGTAGAGTAACTCCCGAGGAATGCATTGCTCCAGCACGGGAATGCCTAACTCACGGGCAATGCGCAACACCGAGTCGCGGGTGATGCCGGGCAGCACCGAATTGCCAAGCGGTGCCGTCTGCAGCGTGCCATGGCGAACGACGAACACATTTTCCCCGGAGCCCTCGCTGACATATCCGTTGTCGTCGAGCGCGATCCCCTCGACATAGCCGTTCACGATGGCCTCCATCTTGATGAGCTGCGAGTTCATGTAATTGGCGCCTGACTTGGCCATGGCGGGAAGCGTGTTGGGGGCCAATCTTGTCCACGAGGAAATGCAAACATCGACTCCCTGCTCGGCGTCGGTCCCCAGATATTTGCCCCAGGGATAATTGCAAATATAGACCTCGGTCGGCGAATTGAAGGGATTGACCCCAGCCTCCCCGTAGCCGCGCAGGACAATCGGACGGATGTAGCAGGGCCACACTCGATTGCGTTGCACGGTTTGGACCATGCCGGCGACGAGCTCTTCCCGGGTAAAGTCCACATCGATGCGGTAAATCTTCGCCGAGTCGAGCAAACGCTGCATGTGTTCCTGGGCCCGAAAAACTGCCGGCCCGCTCGGCAAGGCGTAACAGCGAACCCCCTCGAAGACCGAGGAGCCGTAGTTCACCACATGCGACATCACGTGGATCTGCGCCTCATCCCAGGGGATCAGCTTGCCGTTATGCCAAATCTTCTCCGTCTTCTGAATTGCCATGCGCACTCCTCAACCTAAGATTCAAGAATCCCATCGGGGAACGGGTTCCTGCCCTGCCGCGGTGCGGTTCCGCCGGTTTCGCCGCAAGCGGCACACTCGACTCGTGGATAGGAGTCAAACAAAAAAATTATAACCGAGGTCAGCCGAAATCGGGCGGGCTTGGAGTGGCGTTTGCCCGGGGCTTCATTTGGCCGGGGCAAGGACAGGAGTTTCCTGGCGAGCGACGGGGGCGGATCCTGTCAAGGAAGTGATCCCGACCGCCGGCGCCTTTTCCGGCAGTTCGTCTCCACGAAAGTACTGCCCTTTGCCCGATCGCATCTCCCCCATCGCGGCTAGGGGCTTGCTATAGTCGTTGGCCGCGTTCCAGAAAAGAAAGCCGATGCCGCCTTCCTGCTTGGCCACCCGCACCTCGGTCTCGATGTACTTGGGTGAATAGCTCTTGGTTCGCCAGCGGAAGGCCTGCAACCAGGGTCGGATGACCACACCGCTGCCGTGGGTGATTTGTTCAAAGCGCTCCATCGACTCTCCGATGAAGTGCTCGGGGGCATCCCCGGGGTTCGCGTAACCATCCATGCCAAAGAAATGCGATGGATAGATCATGGGGGAAAGCACGTCGCAATACTTCGCCATCTTGACAATGTCTTGCCCGGTATGGGCTAGATCGACCGGTCGCTGCCAAGCCATGACACCAAACACGTCGAGCGAGACCAAGACTCCGAGGGGATGCAGCTCCGCGTAAGCATGCGCAAGAAAGTCACGGATGGCGTCGGAGCGCTGCCAATCCGGATGTTCGCGGAAGAAACGAAAGGTCGCATCCTTCTGATCCCCCTCTGCGGGAAATCGCACGTAATCAAACTGCACTTCATCGACGCCCGATTCCGCGGCTCGCCGGGCCAGGGCAATGTTGTATTCCTGCACCTCGGTGCGAGACGGATCTGTCCAAACCAGCTTTCCGTTTTCCCGCCAAGGCTGCCCGCTGCGGCGCGACTTGATCGCCAGTTCGGGGTGCGAGTCCACCAGGCGCTGATCACGGAAAATGGCAATGCGGGCGATCGCATGCAGGTTTTCCGAATGTAGGAAGCGAACCAGTTTGGGCAAGTCGGGAATCGCGGTGTGGTGGCGACCGAGCAAGGCATGCTCGAAGGGAATGCTTACGCTTCCGTCGCTGTCTTTGATATCGAAGACCACGGAGTTTCCGCCCGCTCTCCGCCAGCGCCGGATGACCTCGAGGCCATGCTCGCTGCCCGCCATCAATCCGGTCAGATACACCGCCCGAACTTCAAAGTCACGCGCCACGGGGACCAGCTTCTCAACGATGGGCGTCTCGAGAATTCCCGGCACAATCAACGCCTCTCCCGGCTTCAAGGAAGTCATCCGTGGATTGCCGTTTGCCTTGCGCAAGGCTTCTGCCAGCTGGGCGGAGGTCAGGTACGAGGTTCGCAGCAGGAAATGGCGAGCGACCGAGGAAACCGTGTCTCCGCGCTTGGTCCAATACAAGGTGCTCCCCGGTGGAGCGACCCGGGTGACCTCGACCGAGACGGAGGAGGAGAGAGAGTTCCCGGACTCAAGTCTAAGTGCCCCAGAGGGACCCGCCAGCCCATTCTGGGCGGCAGCCACCGTGGGCACCTGCGTGATCGAGCGATGTAAAAAAACGGCTAAGCCCGCCATGACCAGCAAGCTCAGCACGGTAGTTAGACGACGCAAGCGTATTCCCCCCCACCCGCTACAGCGGATCGTAATCAAGCCTTGGTTTTGGTGGGTAGTTACGTCGGTTCAACGTCGTCAGCTAGGGGTTCGCGGCGTAGCAAAAAAACTCCTCCCATGGGCAAAGTATTTCCGTTTCCGGGATCGTGCTCGGCAACCCAGGGGTCTTTCGTGGGTCCGGAGGGCACCTAATGCACAGAAAAGACGCCAGAAGGTCGCCGCGGGGATGGCTAGTCATTTGCAAGGAAGGGTATACGTTGGACGCTGGGACCCGCTCTAAAGCCGGGTAACAAAAATTGTCGTTCAACCTACGTGCCGCGTCGCCAGCAGGGACAAGGCCAGAATGGAGCATGAAGTCCATAAGGCTATGAAGACCGCGCTCAATCCCGTGCTTGACCCAACCCGTCGTAGCAATGATGCCCGAGATTTTGAAAACGCCTTGCGACGAAAAATCGTCGGCCAGGATGTGGCCATCGAAAAGGTGGTGGAGATTTATCAGATGTTCTTGGCGGGGCTGAATCCGCCGGGGCGCCCGGTAGGTAATCTGCTGTTTCTCGGGCCCACCGGGTCGGGCAAAACCCGCGTGGTCGAATCGATGGCGGAGGGCCTCTTCGGGGATCCACGGGCTTTGATCAAGATTGACTGTGCTGAGTTCCAGCACTCTCACGAGATCGCCAAATTAATCGGTTCCCCGCCCGGCTATCTGGGTCATCGCGAGACCCATCCCCTGCTTACGCAGGAAGCACTCAACCAGTGGCATACCGATCGACTCAAGCTCTCGATTCTGCTCTTTGATGAGATTGAGAAGGCGTCGGACGCGTTGTGGCAGCTGCTGCTCGGAATTCTCGATAAGGCCACGCTGACGCTTGGCGACAACCGGCGGGTCGATCTGTCGCAATGCATCATTATCATGACCTCGAACCTGGGCGCCGGTGAAATGACCACCCTGGTCGAGGGCGGTATGGGATTTGCTCAAAAGCCGCGAAAGGTCGATGCCAGCCTGGACGATAAGATCGACCGCACGGCCATCGAAGCGGCTCGGCGCAAGTTCACGCCCGAGTTCATGAACCGAATTGATAAGGTGGTGGTGTTTAAGACTCTGCGCCCCGAACACCTCGAAGAGATTCTCGAAATCGAGTTGGGGCTGGTGCAGCAGCGCATCCTTGTCGCCTCTGCCGCCAACCAGTTTGTCTTCAACTGCTCGTCCCCGGTAAAGAGATTCCTGCTCGAAGAGGGAACGGACCCGAAATACGGGGCTCGCCATCTCAAGCGGGCGATCGAACGTCACCTGGTGTTTCCCCTGGCGAATTTGGTGGCCACCGGACAGGTGCATTTGGGAGACTTTGTCCGTGTGGATTTGGGGCCGAGCGGAGGGTTGACCTTCGTCAAGGAGGCGGAAAACGCAATGGTTCCGATGTTGATGGAGCGCTACGGGGCAGCCGCGGGCGCGCCGTCGATGGCGTCTCGGGCCGTGCGCGGTGTCGGTCGTCGCGAGTTCGGTGCCACGCCCAGCGGGGAAGCCAAGTAGAGTTTTGCTAGTCTCGAGACGAGAAGACGTCGGGCTAACCGGCCCGACGTTTTTTTTGTGGGCCATCGATCCAGTTGCCTTTCGAATGCCACCACCTGCGACCATCGAGGCTGCCGCCACCTAGGGCTCTGCTATTAAGCGGTGGTTTTGCGCCCTGGTGGGTGGATGCGTTCCCCGGATGAATCACGGGCCATGGGGAAGATGCGAAAGGCTCTGCGAGCCCAGGCAAAGCGAATGCCGGCGTCGGCGGCTCGTCCGATTTATTGACCTGGCTTCTCGCGGTAAGATACTCCGCGGGTCGAAAACCATGAGACGCCGCAGGTTGATTCGGTCCCCGCTTCCATGGCAGATGACCGCCGCCCCCGTATCTCCTCCGCCGATTCCAGTCATCGCCGAGCGCGGCGGAACGCAGCTCAGCGCGCCCCGTGGCGTGATTCTGGTGGATACTCGCGAACAGAACCCATTTGATTTTTCCCGCTTTCCAGGCTGGTTCAGCGGAGTCCAGAAGAAAGCGCTTACCCTCGGAGATTACAGCCTTGCCGGTCTCGAAGATGTCTGCGTAGTAGAGCGCAAAGACCTGGCTGACCTGATTCACTCCTTCACGGTCGAGCGTCCAGTTTTTGTTGGTCGACTCCGACGCATGAGTTCCTACCCACACCGGCTGCTGGTCATCCCAGCTACCCTCAGCCAGATCAAATCTCCGTATCCCCACCTCGCGACCAACCCCAATCGCATTGTCCAGTCTCTGATCGCTTTGCTGGCTGGAGTCGGCGTACCTTTTGTGACCACAGAAAACCACGAGCTGGGCGAGGAGATCGTGGCTTCGTATCTGTACCAGGTCCACCTCTACCACTGGCTCGAAGCCAACGATTACGGGCGCTTTCTAGGAGACGACGACCTCTAAGGGTCAGGTCGCAAACGCCAGCCTTCCCTGCCACGCCTTGCGCTCAGGAATGCGGGGAGCGGCCTGGGGCAGCGTGGTTGTCAGGGGAGCGATTGCGCCTCCGCTCAGGAGAGCGCGCAGATCACGGCGCGGCCGAGGATGCGCAGGGACGACGGCCCGATCAACTGCCTTGTTTCAGCTCGACCAGCACCTGGCGGGCGATCTCTTTGAGAGTCTCGAATACGCCGCTCCCCCGGAATGCCACCGCCTCGAGAATGGGTTCGGATTTACGCCGCAGTTCTTTGGTCAGAGTCTCGACCGGCAAGATGTTGGGCAGGTCCCGTTTATTGAGTTGCAGGACATAGGGGATTTTCTGGAAGTCGTATCCGTGTTCCTTGAGGTTGTCCATCAGATTGTCGAGGGCTTCATGGTTTGCATCCATGCGCTCTTGCTGGGAGTCAGCCACGAACACAATGCCATCGACGCCGCGCAGAATCAGTTTGCGGCTGGCGTCGTAGAACACCTGTCCCGGAACGGTGTAGAGATGAATGCGAGTCCGAAACCCGCGTACGGAGCCCAAATCGAGAGGTAGGAAGTCGAAGAAAAGCGTGCGGTCCGTCTCGGTCGCCAGGGAAATCATCTTGCCCTTCTGCTGTTCGGCAGTTTTCTGGTAGATGAACTGCAGATTGGTCGTCTTGCCGCCCAGCCCCGCGCCGTAGTAGACGACCTTGCAGTTGATTTCCCGGGCTGCAAAATTGATGAAACTCAAGACGTTCCTCTCGGGCTCGCGGCAGACGCCCCGTCCGATGGGAACGTCCCCGCTCAGTATTTGGGCTGATTGGTTTTATATCATATGCCTCGAATTACCTGCAGGTTACTCCGGTTACTAGTACGCCCGTAGTCAGCCCAAGGGCGGGCAGCGAGATCAGGGCAGATCTCGCTGCCGCACCTTCCAGAGGATTTGGCGGAAGATCCCGAACCAGGTGTGGGTGTCGGAGGCCGGGATTCGGAGTCGGCGCACCATGCGCCGTACCTTGGCCTCGGTCAAAGCGGCCGATTGCGGATTCACATAACCGCTGATGCGCAGCGCCTCGAAAAGATGCCGGGTCATCGCCTCGGCTTCGCCGGCGCTGGCGGGCTCGATTTTCTCGGCTTGCGGCTGAAGCCCTCGGATCCGCACCAAATCGTACAGGCAAACCGCAACCGCTTGCCCTAGGTTCATCGAGCCATGCTCGGCGCAGGTTGGAATGCGCAACAGCCAGTGACAATGGCTCAAATCTTCATTGGCGAGACCGCGCTTCTCCGGGCCGAAAAGCAGCGCGACCCGGGAGGACCCCAAGCGGCGGCGGATCACGCGTGCACCCTCCGGCAGCTCGCGCAGCGGCTGGCGTAATTGGCGATTCCGGGCGGCGGTCGTGCCGATCACCAGTTGGCAGTCGGCCACGGCCTCGGCCACACGGCGGAACACGCCAGCCTGCCGCAGTACGTCCGCCGCACCGACGGCAGAGCGCGCCTCCTGAAAGGCCGCCTGGTAAGGATGGACCACTCGCAGTTGGGAAAAACCAAAATTATTCATGGCCCGAGCCGCTGCGCCAATGTTCAGGGGATTGCGGGTCGATACCAAGACCACGTACAGGCGGTCGAGTTCGGGCGAAGCCAGCAATCGCATATTCTAGAACACCCGGCTCGTCTGGCGACGGGGCAGCTGGGTCCGGACCCGGTGCTGGCTCAGAATCTTGGCCCAGGCCGGTCCTCGCCAAGGGAACTCTCCGGCGGGATTGCAGGCGATGGTCGGGATTGACCGCCGGTGCCTGGCGGCAGCACCATGGAAAATCTTCCGGTGATTGCTTTCACGCTTCGACGTGGAGGATAATCGGATCATCGATCGTCCGGTAGATCCGGCGGGCGGAGTCCCGTGAATCTTCCCAATTCCATCACGCTCACCCGCATCGCCACGATTCCGCTGCTCATTTGGATCCTTTCGAGCCCCCGCTTCTCGAGCCCCGGTGGGGAAAAGGAACTGCTGGCTTCCGCCTTGTTCATCGCGGCCTCGATCACCGATGGGATCGACGGATATCTGGCCCGGCGACGGGGCCAGATCACCACCATGGGCATGCTGCTCGATCCCCTGGCGGACAAACTTCTGATTGCCGCCGCCTTCGTCGCCCTGGTGGAATTCAATCCCCGCCTTGTCCCGGCCTGGATCGCGGTCGTCATCATCGCCCGCGAATTCCTGGTGAGTGGTTTGCGATCGATCGCCGCTTCGGAGGGATTCACCATCGAGGCAAGCGACCTCGGCAAGTTCAAAATGCTGGTGCAGATCATCTCCGTGGTAGCTGTCATCCTCGATCATCGCTGGAAAGAGTGGCCGATTTATGGCCCCTACATTTTCCCCGTCCATTGGATTGCCCGACTGGCCATCGGGTTCATGGTGCTGCTCTCCCTGGTTTCCGCGGGCGATTACTTCGTGGCTTTCTGGTCGAAGATCGATCGCCGGGCGGTGAGAAGTCGCCGCCGCGCCTTCGTGTTGAGCCGGCGGAGGAAGCGCGATGTCGCTGCAACCTGAAAGCTCGTCGCCGGGTCTCGCCGCGCCCAGCCTTGGCCGCGCAGAGCCGTGGGAGTTCAGTGCGCAAGAGCGCGGCCTCCTGCTCAAGCTGGCGCACGAGTCGATTGGATCGGCGCTCGACCAGCGTGAGATCTCGCTCGAATCCCCTTCGTCCCATTTAGCCGAACCGCGGGGTGTTTTCACCACGATCTGTTTGCGAGGCCAGCTGCGCGGCTGCGTGGGTTATGTCTTTCCCACGACCTCGCTCTTTCGCGCCGTGGCGGAGACGGCACGAGCCGCCGCTTTTGAAGATTCCAGGTTCCTGCCCGTGACGCAGGAGGAGGTCCCCCAGCTGGAACTCTCGCTCAGCGTCCTGTCTCCGCTCGCCGCGATTCAACCCGAGGGGGTCGAAGTGGGCAAGCATGGGCTGCTCGTTTCCCAGCATGGGCGCCGTGGCCTATTGCTGCCCCAAGTGCCGGTCGAACACGGCTGGGACCGGCTGGCGTTTCTCGAGCAGGCTTGTCGCAAGGCCGGCTTGGCTACCGACGCATGGCTGCATGGGGCGTCCCTCGAAGCGTTCACCGCCGAAGTCTTTGGCGATCGCGATCAAAAGTAAACCATCCCTTCCCTTCGCTGGCACCCGTGAGCCGATCGGCCGCGATGGCAGACGCCGACGCCCAGTCACCGGATCCCAGACGGCAGGGGAAAAACCGGGAAACGGTCGCAGCAAGCGCCCACAAAACAAAACCGGGAAGGTTGGTCCTCCCCGGTTCGACGAGAACGCGACGCGGACGGGACTATTGCGGATCGAGTTCGACTCCATCGCCCACGTGCACATCTTCCACGGCGAACACAATCATGCCGGTCGAAGTCGTGGGTGTTGTGCTGAGGATGACGACTTCTCCCACGGCCCGTCGGGGAAAGTCGGCGACGTGGATCGACGCGCCTTTTCCTCCCGAGAACATCCCTCGCTCGAGGACCGGCGGTCTGGCCTGACTGTCCTCGGCAGTCGAGGCTTTGAAGGAGAGCGAGTCTACTGGATCGTGCAGATCGGCTTCATAGGAGCGTACCGCTCGGAAATAATCCCCGACCTTGACGCCTTGGTTGGCGCCCAAGTTTAGGTAGACTTTCACTCCCGTACCCAGCGCGGTGTCAAAATCCTTGGCCAGCACAATCCGTCCGCTGGCTTTTCCGTTGGGCAGGGCGAAACGATCAAAGGATACAGGCGGGTGCACGGGTAGGCTTGTTTTGTCGACATAGGGCAGCACGACGTCGCCCGGCACAATCGGACTGCAACCGAATTCGATCTGGGCTATGGCGCGCGCGCCGCGAATGTCAAGCACCCGTAGGATCCCGAGGTCCGCATAGGGCGCGCCCATGGCCCGAATCAAGGCGAATTGCCCGGGAAACATCTCGTAGCGATTGGGATCGCGCAGTTCACGCACCACAGAGTAGCGCTTGCCGAGCTCGTATCCTTTCCCGTTAAGGTAAATAATTTCGCCTTCGCTGAAATGGGTCGTGTCCGGGGTTTCGAGGCCGCCCATGACGTAGTCCGCGTCCGGCAGACGGGTAGGGTTGACAAAGCCGGCGCAATTGATGTCGGAGCGGGTCGGATTGACAATTCGCTCTGCGGGAAAATTCAGGTTCGTGGCTACGGTCCCGTTGGGTGGCGGGCTCTGATCTGGAGGGGACGTGGGTTGCTCGGCGCTGACGCCGATGGCCAGACACAAAACCACTAACAAGCTTGTTT
The DNA here is from genome assembly GCA_035622175.1 of Terriglobales bacterium. GTDB lineage: Bacteria > Acidobacteriota > Terriglobia > Terriglobales > Acidobacteriaceae > JAFAGX01. The sequence goes on from DASPVV010000203.1 coordinate 39,041, forward strand.
TCTTCATGTTCTAACCTCCAGGCCTAATCGATTGCCTGTCATCCGAGTTAAGTTTCAAGAAATGAGAGACTTCCAGCCCGGACACTAGCAAGCCGCAGGGGCGGGGGTCAAGGTTACGCCGGTTCATAGAGGGCAGGATAAAAAGTTTTACCCCGAAAAACACAATCGCTTGTTGCATCTGGAGTTAAGCGCCTGTAAGATCGCGCCACTCTGAAATATCGTGACCGCTGCCTCGAACAACCTTGCGGCCCGTCTGCGCCACCTGCGCTTGCCCCGGGTATGTGTTGCGGTGACCGGGTCCGATGCCAACAGCTTGCTCGAAAAAGCCGAGGCCCTGGTCCGCGATAACCCGTTTCTGGAGTTAAGGCTGGATTACCTCTCCCGCCCCGTGCTGGCTTTGCCGAAAATCAAGCAGTTCACCGAGTACCACCCCCAGGCCATGCTCATTGCCACCTGCCGTCGAGCCTCGAGCGGAGGAAAGTTTAAAGGCTCGATCGCCTCCCAGCTGGATATTTTGTGGCGAGCCGCGGCCGCCGGCTGCCAACTGCTCGACCTCGAGCTGCAATCGGCCGCGCGCACCGACGCCGAATCGCTTCACCGCCTGCGAAGCGCGGCGGCTTTGATCTTGTCTTACCATGATTTCCATGCCACGAAGGACCTCGAAGAAACCCTAAGGAGGATGGTCGCCATCCCGTCCGATTTCTATAAAGTTGTCACTACGGCCAACACTCTCTACGACAACGTAGAAATGATGAAGTTTATCGAGCGAAACAGCGATCGCCATTCCTTAATTGGTCTTTGCATGGGAGAGCAAGGCCTCATTAGCCGCGTGCTCGGACTGCGGGCGGGGAGTGTTTTTACCTTTGCCGCCGTAAGCGAAGATGAAAAAACCGCCCCCGGGCAGATCACGGCGCGGGAGCTGCAGGCCACCTATCGCATCGAGCACGTGGATGCCCCCACTCGGGTGTACGGGGTGGCCGGCAACCCGGTGGCGCACTCGCTTTCGCCGGCGGTCATGAATGCTGCTCTGCGCCGGGAAACCGTCAACGGGGTCTACCTGTTGCTGCACGCGAAAACTTTGAAAGACCTGCTCGCCTGCGTGCGCGATATTCCCATCCACGGGCTTTCCGTAACCATGCCTTACAAAGAGAAGATTGTGAGCCATCTGGACAATACGGATGCCCACACGACAAAAATCGGAGCTTGCAATACGGTGGTGCGGGCGCATGACGGTAAGCTGTACGGATTCAACACCGATACTGCCGGCGTGGTCCGGCCTTTGCAGCTACGCCTGGAATTGGAGAACGCGAAAGTGCTCGTCCTCGGTGCAGGTGGTGCCGCCCGAGCCGCTGTCTTCGGATTGAAAGAACGGGGTGCTGAAGTCTCCATCCTGAACCGTACCCCCGGACCAGCGCAGAAACTCGCCCGCTCCGCGCGCGTCCGAACCATCAAGCGTGCGGACCTGGCGAAACTCTTCTTTGACGTGATCGTCAATGCGACTCCGGTCGGCATGGGAAACACGCGTGAGTCTCCCTTGAACCAAAACGAAATCAGAGCCCGCTATGTTTTCGACATGGTCTACGACCCGGTGGAGACGCGTTTGCTCAAGCTGGCCAAAGCTGCCGGGGCTCAGGTCATCGCGGGCCTGGAGATGTTCGTTCACCAAGCAGCTCGCCAATTTGAAATCTGGACCGGCAAACCCGCCCCCCTGACAGAGATGCTAAGCGTGGTCACCAAAGCCCTAGCCGAACGCGAAGCCTTGCGTCAAGCCACAGAAAACAAAAGGCGTTAGCCAGGGCTTGCCGCTTGAGCCCGAGGCCGCCTCCGGCTAGCAGACTGGCCGCGGGGCCAATGGGTTCGCCGGGCCGCGATGCGGCATTGCCACAAAAAGGTTGCATTTTGCCTCGGTACCAAAGTAATATGTAGGGCGGAACGTAATACGAAGCGTTCTCTAGTCGTAGTACCGCCCTTTCTTCCAAAGGTTCAAATGCCGTAACCAGCTGTACCCGCTCGAGGTGTTGCGCTCTGCCTCCAGTCGGGTACGGGGAGACCCCTATGGCGTGGTACGCATATTGTCTTACCGAGCAACAGGCCCTCAACGGAATCCGTGCGCGACGTCCGTTCCTACTCGAAGGCACCCAGGGAGTGAACGCAGCCCCAGTGATGAGCTATCCCAGTGGTGAGTTTTCCGTGGTGGTCAGCGAGTACGACCGGGCTACCGGCAGCCTCGACGATAAAGCCGTCTTGGAACACGCACGGGTGGTCAGCGTCTGCTTCCGCAACGGGACAGTGCTCCCGTTCCGTTTCGGGACCATCTTTGACACCGATGAAGCGTTGCGACAGGCGGTGCGCGCCAATCGCCGCGCCTTCGGGCAGAGTGTGGCCCGACTGCGGGGCAAGGCCGAAATGCATCTGAAGCTGGTGGTGCGTGACGGATCCTGGCGCGACGCGATGATGGATGTGGAGCTGCCGGATACGGTGGGGGGCGAGTATCTGATGAAGCTGCGGGAGAAGGCCTCGCGCGATCGCGAGCGCCAAACCAAGGCCCGGGCTTTGTCGGTTCAGGTACACAAGATGTTCAATCCGCTCGAAGAAGAGATCAGTTGCAAGAGAGTCAATACCGACGGCATGCTGATCGATATCGCTCATTTGATTGATTCGAAATCAGTAGAGAAATACCAGAACCGTTACAATAGCGCCGCCAAACAACTGAAAAACTGCGAGCTGACGGTAACCGGTCCGTGGCCGCCATACCACTTTCTGCCAGGCAAGTTGCGTACTGTAGCCGGCCATTCCTAGTTTTTACCTTGTTTTTACCTTGGGACAGGGAGACGGGAAGCGAGGCTAGGCGGCTGCTCGGAATGTGCACGAACCTGCAGTCTTTTACCCTTTGGGCGAGGTCCCGAAGGGGACCCGATTCCGCCGAGGATGCCTAGAAGTGATTGCGCTTAAACGGGTTGGCGGCTGCCCCGAGCAAATCTACGGGGATCGCTGATTGTGGCGCAGCAAGTGCTTCTTTCCCCTGCAATGAAAGAGGCCGCCGTTACCAATACCTTCACTCGCCGCGCTGGTTATATCTTCTCTCTGCGCCACTCCGGCTGGCGGATCGGGATTTACGATCGCCTTTCCTGAAACCTTCCAGAGTAGCCTCTTTTAGATAGTGGCTCCAGAAATGGAGCCGCTTTTCTTTTGGGGGCGAAGTGCAACCCCCGGCCCGAGGGAAGCCCTCTCCGAGCTCTTGTGGCAAAAACCCGGGGAAACAAACATCCTGCCCTTCCCCTCGATACATTTTCCCCTTACACTGACCTCGCCATGCGCGTACAAACCTTGGGTCTGTTATTCCTGGTTGTGTTAGGGGTTTCCTTCTGCCCGGCTCAAAGTTCTTCGCGAAGTCAACCCAGACCCATTTCTGCGCAGTTGAAGAGCGAACTGGTCACTTTGCGCGATGCTGCCCTGGCCGACGATTATGCCTACCAACAAGCCGCTCACCTGACCGACAACATCGGCGCGCGCCCGGTGGGTTCGCCGGCTGCCGCGGCCGCCGTCCAGTATGTGGCTTTAGAACTGCGCCGCCTGGGGCTGCAAGTTCAGCTCGAAGAAGTTAAAGTTCCCAGTTGGATCCGCGGTACTGATCGGGCGGAACTGGTGGAATATGCCAAGCAGCCGCCGGGAACGATGCAGAACATCGTGCTCACCGCGCTCGGCGGAACCGTACCCACCCCGCCGAGCGGTATCACGGCCGAAATCGTTGTGGTTAAGAGCTTCGATGATCTCAAGCAGCTAGGACGCGAGACTGTATCCGGGAAGATCGTGCTCTTCAATGTCCCCTTCGACGCGCAAAAAGCCGCCGATGGGATGGCGGGGGAGGCGTATGGGGAAGCGGTGGCCTACCGGGCGGCGGGGCCCAAGGCGGCCGCCGAATTGGGAGCCATTGCCGGCCTGGTCCGTTCGGTGGGCGGGGCGGATTACCGTCTCCCCCATACCGGCTGGAGCGAGCCAGCGGGAATTCCTGCGGCTGCCGTGACCAGCGAAGACGCTGATCTGATCACCCGTTTAGCGACCCAAGGTACGGTCCGCATGCACTTGACCTTGACCTCACAGACCGGGCCCGACAGTATGAGTTACAACGTGATCGGCGATCTCAAGGGCAGCGAACATCCAGAGCAGGTGGTTGTGCTCTCCGGGCACCTCGACTCTTGGGACCTGGGGACGGGAGCGTTGGACGATGCGGTGGGAGTTGCGGTGGCGATGGACAGCGCACATCTCATCCAACAATTACACCTGCATCCGCGGCGCACTCTTCGCATTGTCGCCTGGATGGACGAAGAGAACGGAGGGCGCGGTCACGATGTCTACGCAAAGAACCACGTCCAGGAAATTCCTCATCACGTCGCTGTCATCGAGAGTGATCTTGGAGCATCTCATCCGCTCGGCTTCCAGGCAAAAATCATTCCCGATGCGCTTCCCTTCTTGAAGCCGGTGCAAGAGATTCTGGACAGCTTCGGAGCCAATTTGATCCGTTTGATCCCGCGCAGCCCGGGGGCGGATATTGCTCCCTTGGCGCAGGCCGGAGTTCCCGCGCTTGCCCTGATGCAGGACAGTCGCACCTATTTTAACTACCATCACACCGCCGCCGACACGCTGGACAAGGTCGTGCCCCTCGAGCTGCGAGAGAACGCCTCGGCGATGGCGGTTATGGGCTATGCCTTGGCCACGATGCCCGACGTGTTGCCGCGATGAACCATTTCGACTGCGGCGCGTCGCGCGCCCGGCAGCCGGCAAGCCAGGGAAGGCCGGAAGAGAGTTTCTCACCCCCGCCACAAGCTGCCCGATGCCTTGCGGCATTGTTCCCTTGCGCCATTCCCTGCGGGTTGAATTCGTTGAATCCTACCGCCAGTTGACGCATCTCATTTTGGGCGCATATCATCTTCGTTTGGCCGATCGGCGGCGAGGAAGTAAGGGAAGGGGCGGTTTTGGGTGAAGTTGGCATCCATGGAAAAAAAGAAGCTGGAGTATTTTCGAAAGCGGTTAGAGACGCGGCAGCAAGAGTTGCGCCGCATGGTCTCCCGTACGCAACAAGACGGACGCTCGGCGGATGAAGACACGGCACAGGATATCGCCGATCGCGCCGCCAGTTCCTACAATAAAGAGTTCCTCTTTCACCAGAGCAACAACGATCGTCAACTCCTGCAGATGGTAGATGGGGCCCTGTCTCGGATTCGCGAGGGCACGTTCGGGGAATGCATCTCCTGTGGCAAGGAGATCAACCCTAAGCGGCTGGAAGCCGTACCCTGGACGCGCCATTGCATCGAGTGTCAGGAGAAATTGGAACAGGGACGCCTGGAAGAAGCTTCGCGATAACCATCCCCACCGGCCCGCGAAGGCGCCAGGGTTCGGCTTCTCGCATCGAACACCGCCCGCTTCTCGTCCCGGCGTTAGCCGCGGCCAAGATCTCTGTCCGTACCATCGGCGGGGATGGGTCAGGATTGCGCCCCGGTTTTCGCTGACCGCTTGCGTTCGTGGCGCATGCTTCGCCCCTCGACCAAATGGAACAACTCCTCCCCCAGATTCTTGGCATGATCTCCAGCCCGTTCGAACGCCTGCGCCATGAGCAATAAGCTGGTGCTGTAGTCGAAGCTGCAATCTTTACTTTCCAGGTGGCGGCGGAACACAGCGTGACACACGTGATCAATTTCCGAATCGGTCTTCATGACCCAGTTGGCGGGTTCCAGGTCGCGCTTCACAAAGCCTTGGTGAATGTTCTCCAGCATTTTTTCCAGGATCTCCGCCATGGCGATCAAGTCGCGCCGGTCGTCTTTGAGCAGGCGCCCGGTTAAGTGCCGTAGACGCTGGGTAACCGACCAGGTCAGATCGCCAATGCGCTCAAGATCAATAATGAACTTGAGACAGGCGAGTAATTCACGCGCTTCGACCTCGCTCACCTGGGTGATCGCGCTGGTGATCTCCTGGTCAATTTCGCGTTCCATGCGGTCCAGCTCCTTCTCGCAATCCTTCACCGCGATGAACGCCATGTTGGAGGAATTCTGAAGAAAATCGCGCAGATTGAAGGCGGCATCCTTGGCCACCAGGCAGGATTGCTCGACCAGGCCGGTCATCTCCCGGGTGGACTCTAGGTCCGCGACCGACTTACCCTTCGTGGCCATCGAACACGATGATAGCAAACATTGCCTGGGAGCCTGGACAAATTGCAAAGTCTGTCGATAACCGGGACGGATGCGAGCCATGGCCGCACCAGGTTGCCGTTCCTGGTACGGGTAAGCGGCCGGGAGCCTTATTTCCACGGATTTCCACCATTTCCACTTGCGTACACAAAAGCTTCTGGATAATGTTGACAAAACGGTTACCAACGCAGTGCAGCGATACAGTCGAGCAGATCTGGTCCGGATCTTGCGGCTCACCCCGCGCCAGCTGGCTGCGTGGGAAAGGGCTGGCCTGGTTCCCGTAGCGCAGAGCTACTCTTTCTTTGATCTGCTGCAAATCAAGAAGGTACGGGACTTATGTGCGCGCAAGGTTCGCCCGGCGGTGATCCGCCAGTCCCTTGCCGCCATGCAAAAGCAGGCAGCGGGGATGGAAAACCCCTTGCTTGAGGCGGGAACGTTCACCACCGGACACCGGGTCGCCTTTCGTCATGATGGCAAGGTGCTCGAACCCATCACCGGACAATTCATGTTCGATTTTGTTCCCTCCGACAATGTGGTTCCGTCGACGCCGGTTTCAATCTGCGGAGCCAAGGTCGAACCCAAGGACGTGGCTGAACTTTTCTCTCGGGGCATCGCTCTTGAGGAGAATGCCGCCACCCAGACGCAAGCGATGGCGGTCTATCAGATGGTGCTCGAGCTCGATCCCGAACATGCCGCTGCCCACATCAACCTGGGCACGCTTTGCTACAACCGTCAGGATTATGGTCTGGCGGAAAAGCATTACCGCATCGCAATCAGCATCGACGCCCGCTACGCGTTGGCGTATTTCGATCTGGGCAACGTACTCGACGAGACCGGACGGGTGAGCGAAGCCATCCAGGCTTATAACAGCGCGCTGCAGCTGGCACCCACCTATGGCGACGCTCACTATAATCTGGCGCTGGCCTACGAAAAGATTCGAGAACCGCGGAAGGCGCTGAAACACTGGCGAGCGTACACCAAGCTCGACGCCAGCGGCCCTTGGGCGATTCATGCGCGCAATCAGATCAAACGAATCCTCCAGGCTGACGGCTTGAAGTTGGTCTCGAGCCACCACTGAAGCTCGCAGCCCTTTCCGTGCGGGAGCAACCCTGCCGGAGCGCCGGGTGCACTCCTTGACGGATGGCCAACCGGCGTTCGGTGCCGAGGGACGTATCCGCAAAGGCTGCCTTGCACGAGTCGGCCTTTCAAACCGGAGCTGCGAGCGGCGCTTCGGAGAACCTAGCGTGGTTAAGGTCGGGTATGCTTCGATCCCGCCCCAATCGTGCCTCTGACCACCATCACGGATGCGGCCGGCAAGCTATAGGAAGCGCCACTCGCGGCGGTCTGCTTGCTGTGAGCGATGGGACCATCGGGATCGGCGTTGCCCGGGAAATAGGCCACGACGGGCCACTCGGTTGGATTCTCGGCGTGTCCCTCGAAGCGGGTCTTCGCGGGATGCCATTGGTATTGGGCGCTGCCAAAAGTCGCGATCTCAACCGGACCCACAAAAGACCTGGTCCCCTCGGTGGTCTCGTCCTGAAACGAGATTTCGAGGCTGTGGGCGTTTTGCTGATCGCGATTGACGACCATCACCGACCACTGGCCATCCGGACGCTTCACCGCGTAGGCAGTTACCAGCTCGTGGCCGGCGCCGTCCTCAATATCGCTCTTGGCGGGGAAGACCAGATGTTCGCCAGCCCCCGGTTCGACCCACTCCAGGTTGATGAGCTGAGCGGTGAAAAATTGCGCGAGCGGCTGCTGAATCTGGTATCCCGGACCGACGGTGAACATACCGAAGGTTCCGGGAGAATCGTTGCAGCCGTGCTCCATGAACAGAGGCAGATAATGAAAGTAATAGACCCCGTTTCCACCGGCGTTCAGGAATGACCCGACGTAATCCGCCAGCCAAATTCCGGCGAACAGGTCCATGTAGGTTTCGCTGGCAGAAGAAGACAGATTCGATTCGGTGATGAACATGGGTACGTCGGCAGGCACGCCGTCCTCGCGCCAAACCTGCATGATGTGGTTGACCAGGTCGGGTTCGTCGTACAGGCTGCCCCAGGGAATCCGGCAGGGATCGTACGGGTAGTGCTCGAAGGAAAAGAATGCGAGATCGCCCAGGCGACCGTGCTGCTTCAGGTAATCGATCAAGCGACCGAGCCAGGACACTTTTCCTTTCGCGTCCGGCCAGACTTCAATATCTTTGTTGACTCCCTGAAAGGCCGGCCCACCCAACTTCAGCGAAGGATCGACGTGATGCAGCGCGGTCGCCCACTGGAGATAAAGCGCCGCGTAGTCCTCCGGCTGCATGTACTGACCGTCGGCTTCCTCGCCCATCTCGATGTAGGAGATCGGATACTGGCGCGCCTTCAGGTAGGAAATCTCCGCGGCCGCGTTCTCGGGAGTATCGTAGAGCAGCGCAACCGGCACCATGGCAGGCAGTCCGCGGGTCACGCCGCTCGTGAAGAACAGATCGAATCCTACCTGTGCCTGACGCGTCGAAAGTAGGTCGCTCGGTTCGTGCCAGGGATCGACCGAAGAGCAATAGGTCGTGGTTTGTTCCTGGTCCGGGGTGTGCCGAACCACGTCGTGAAAGCCGCCATCGGGTGTGGTCGTGCCCACATAGAGCTCGCCAATGGCATACCCTACACAATTTCTCGGATCGGCCGGACCATGGGAGTCGCAGGTATTGGACGATTCCGTCATGCGAATTCGCAGATAGCGAACGGCGGCCGGCGCCGAGCTCAAACGCAGGGTCTCGATCCCGCCCTTCCCCGCGGTCACCTCGCCATGGGGGAAGGTTTCCCACACGCCTCGCGTCGGAGCCTGCATGGGGTCTTCCCCAGTCCAATACTGGACCGCGTAATGGGTGGCGTAGGGCTCCTGCCAGTGGATGCGGAGGCTGTCCACCTCCTGGGTTTGGGCCAGGTCAAGGACGACCCATTGTGGGTGGAGCGCGTCGCTCTCCCCGGTGAATCGCTCGCTCAGGTAAGGGTTGCTTTTCCAGTAAGTGTTCACGTCGCCGTCGGTGAGCCGGGAAAAGCCGGAGTTGCCAGTGCCGTCGTTGCGGGTGAAGCCGCGGTGCGGGAGGGCGTATCCATAGGAATAACGAATCGGGTCTGAGGGAACCGCCGCACCGGTGAAATAACCCTTGCCCGTCGGATCACTCCAGGTTCCCTGCGGATTCCAGTGCCACGCTTCGACCGCCAACTCGGTATTCTGACGGTACGTAACCGGCTGCCAGCCGGAACGGAACACCGCTTCGAGGACGCTGGGAGTGAGATCTTTATCGATCGCTTCCGTGGGAATGCGATCGACCCCTGCACCCAAAGTTTGATTCGGCACGAAGCGATTGGTGGCATGCGAAGGCGTCATGTCGACCCAGACCGTTTGTCCATCCGCCAGTAAAGAAAATAACGCCAGGGAGAATCGAACCACGCTTCGAACCCATGCCCATCTCTTCAAGCACACCCCCCTATTCCAGGCTGGAGCCATACAGTGTAGTTGGGAGTACGCGGATTGAGTA
>DASPVV010000204.1:0-9890 GCA_035622175.1 Terriglobales bacterium
AAGGATTTTGAGAGTGATCGCCGGTTGTAGCACATAGACAATCTGAAGATGTGACCAGGAACAGGACATTCTCATGAGGTTGATCACTCCGTGGCCGCGGTCACGAGTATTGAGCGCGATAGGACAATGTCAAAAGAAGAAAACCGATGGAACCATGCGGTGTCTGGTACGAGACGAGGTGCGGCCCCTCGAGATAGCTGCATGGCGATCTCGCCGGATGGGCGCCAGATCCAGATTCCTGAGGAACTGTTCCTTGCTCTGCGGGATTTTTTGGAAGGGCGCAAGGTGGCCGGCTCGATCACGCTCCAGTTTCGGGATGGGACCCTTTCTTGTTTGGAGGCAATAGCCAAAAAGAGCTTTCGCAATGTTGACCCAGAGGACTGACCGGATGCCCGGGCCGAGCCCTGATTCTCGTTTCCGTTAATTCGGATTGACGAAGTATTTGGCTCAGAGAGGTGCGATGCACATCTCTGGGCCTTTTTGATTTTAGCGGAGATCATGATGGCATTGATTGATAAGAAGGATTCAAAAACGCTACGAGCAAGTGCGTCGTTCGAAATATCGGCGACACCGATGGCGGCGTTTCGGGTGGCTGGATATGGCGAACCGGTGGCGTGCATGAAACGATGCCTAGCACGGAAACATGGCATCATCAGTCTAACCATAGGACTTGGGTTGTTGCTTGTCGGTGGTACATCCCTCGCTCGTGCAGACTCTGATCCTACCTCAGATGACTCGGCGCCGGCCGCTACCTTCTCCAAGCGCTGTGCAGGATGCCATACCTATGGGAAAGGTATCCGGGTGGGACCCGATTTGAAGGGTGTTACCGATCGCCATCCGCGAGCCTGGCTGTTGCGTTTCATACGTTCTTCGCAGAGCGTGATTCAGTCGGGTGATCCCGTCGCCGCGGTACTTTTCCGGACGTTCAACCAGCAGAAAATGCCGGATCATGATCTCTCGCCGCAACAGATTGGAGGTCTAATCGACTACCTTGCCAGAGGTGGGCCCGAAGCCAAGGCGCCCGACGAGCGCGACGCGAGTCAGGCGACCGCGTCGGAAATCCAGTCGGGACGTCTGTTGTTTTTTGGCGGCATGCACTTCGCCGAAGGAGGAGCCTCTTGCAGTTCCTGCCACAGCATTCGAGAAAACGGCGTGTCACGGGGAGGCAGCCTTGGCCCTGACCTGACTGATGTCTATGCAAAATATCGTGACGTCGCTCTTACTTCGTTCTTGAAACACCCATGTTTTCTGCGCACTCCGAAATCTTCCGGCACAAATCTGCTGACTCCGCAAGAATCGTTTGTCCTGAAAGCTTATTTCCATCAGGTTGCGCAAAGACCAATCAACTCGCCAGGTAGGAACAGAAGACCGGAAGGCGCTCAAACGCAAACGATTTCATTGAACGAAAGCGCACGCTAGGCCAATGACGAAAGATATTCTCTTTTCTCGGTGTCCTTACGCAGCAATCGCATTGCTGGCTGTAGGGCTCGGCGTTCGTTCCATGCAACTGAGAAACCAACCCTGGCTTGGCACTCTAAAGATCGGGATCTGGAACGAACTTAGAAGCAGGCGACCATTGCAGGTTTGCCTGTTCTTACTAGTGATAGGACATCTCAGCGAGTTACTCTTTCCTCGTCAGGTCATAGCCTGGAACAACTCGCCGCTTAGACTCTATTTATTAGAAGGACTTCTCTTTGTATCGGGAGTATCCGTCCTTGTCGGTTGTCTGTCGATAATAGGTCGGCACCTAGAGCATTCCGTTGGCTCTGTGGTCACGCAAAAAGCCGACGCTATGTTTCTCGCCCTACTCTTCGTGGGGGTGTTCTCCGGACTATTCTTAGCGGCAGCCTATCGCTGGGCGTCCTCTTGGGCCGTCGTTACTCTCACGCCATATGTTCTTTCCCTAATTCATGCTGCCCCGGATACCGCGTATGTCACGGAGATGCCATTTTTAATTCGTCTGCATGTTTTCTGCGCGTTCGGATGCATGGCTGTATTTCCCCTGACCAGCATCGCGCCAGTGTTCATCATTACGTTGCACAGATCAGCTGGGGTCGTCTTTCGTTCCATTGCCGGCATTGTTCGGAAAAGCGTCAACCGTACGGAAAATCAATTACGGCTCCGCAATCTTACGCTGTGGCTTTGGCCCGAGGAGGAAGACTGAAGGCTGTTACTCATCCAGCGCGGAAACTCTCTCTCTGTGTCGGCGTCCTTGGGCTTTCAGCGGCAGGAATAGGTTGGGAGTTGTCCCACGTGGGAGTGAATCAAGGCTACTCGCCGGATCAGCCTATTGCTTTCTCCCACAAGATACACGCGGGGGATAACCAGGTCCCTTGCCTTTATTGCCACTACGCTGCGCGGAAGAGCCGGCATGCAGGCATACCGTCAGCCAGCGTCTGTATGAACTGTCACAGCATGCTAGAAAAGCAAACGGCCGACATCGAGAAGCTTAAAGAAAGCGTGGCGCAACATCGTCCGATCGTATGGATCAAGGTCCACAATCTGCCAGACTTTGTTTCTTTCAATCACAGTCAGCACGTGCTGTCCAAGGTGCCTTGCCAGCGATGCCACGGGGCAATCGAGGCTATGGACAGAGTTAAAGAAGTGTCTCCGCTCACGATGGGGTGGTGTCTCGATTGTCATCGCCAGCACGCGGGTGTTGCCACTTCGAATCTCAAGAGGGCTGTAGAGAGCTTGAGCGAGCGGCCAAAACCAGTACCGGGATTAGATTGTGGAAAGTGCCATTACTAAGCGGGCCAGCTTGAAGAAGGAAACCGGGGAGTGAATGAAGGACCACACACAATGCGGCGAAACACCCACTTATGGGAAAAGCCTTGAGGCATCGCGGGACTTGTCCGCAGACCCGTTCGTAATTCTGTCGAACCAGCCCGCCGAAGCGACGCGCAGAGATTTTCTTTCTCTCATGGGCTTTACCCTAGCAGCCGCTAGCTTGACCGGGTGCAGCCGTGGTCTGGCGCAAAAAGCGATTCCACTCGCCGCGAGTTCGGATCGACTGATTCCTGGAGTGCCGAATTGGTATGCAACCACCTGCGCCGGATGCTCTGCGGGCTGCAGTCTGCTGGTCAAAACCTGCGACGGACGCCCCGTCAAGATCGAGGGGAATGCTGATTCTCCCTTGTTTGGAGGCGGCACATGCGCGGTAGGGCAAGCTACCGTCCTTTCTCTTTATGACGACGAGCGCCTGCGCGGTCCGTTGTGGCAGGGTTCAGACACAACTTGGGAGGAGATCGATCGGCGTGTGATGGATGGCCTCAGCGCAGCCAGAGCGAAACGCCAAAAGATCGTGCTCCTTTCAGGAACCCTTGTAAGCCCCTCAATGCGGAACATCGTCGGACAATGGGCTCGCCATCCTGATTTCCGGCACATCGTCTATGACCCCATATCGATGAGTGCTCTGCGGAACGCGCACCTAAAGTCTTTTGGTCGCGCGCTAGTTCCGCATTATCGTTTTGATCATGCCCGCCTAATTATCGGCCTCGAAGCGGACTTTTTAGGCACATGGCTTTCTCCGGTAGACTTCGCGCGCCAATACGCCATAACTCGAAATCCAGAGAACGCCTCATATCTTTCCCATCACATCCAGTTTGAATCCGGACTGTCGATCACCGGTGCCAACGCAGACCTTAGAATTCCCGTTGTTCCCTCGATGTTGGGAAGTGTAGCCGTCGCATTACTTCGCCGTGTGGCTGCCAGAATTGGAATGCGGGATTTCCCTCCCGGCCCCGATCCGTTACCGCATGAGATGGCTCTCGACGCAGTCGGCGACAAGTTGTGGAAGCATCGCGGTGAATCGCTAGTCGTCAGCGGCGTCCAGGATGTTTCGGTGCAGGTGGTGATTGCCGCGCTGAATGCCTTCCTCGGCAACATTGGAAAGACGATCAACCTTTCACGTCCTTCCCTGCAACGAATGGGCGACGACCGGGAAATGGAGCAACTCGTCGGGGACATGAACCGGGGCGAGATCGGAGCGCTGATTCTCTGCGGCGTGAATCCAGCCTACGACTATGCAGAGGCCGATCGGTTCTTAGAAGGGTTGGAAAAAGTTCCGCTTTCCGTTTCCTTCTCCGATCGCCGGGACGAAACCAGCAGCCACGTGCATGCGATCTGTCCTGATCACCACTTTCTTGAAGCCTGGGGGGATGCTGAACCCGTCGATTCCTGCTTCAGTCTCGCTCAGCCGACGATCTCTCCAATGTTCGAAACGCGGGCGGCGCAAGAGAATCTTCTGCGCTGGCTGGGGCAAAGCGGCAACTACTACACCTATCTGCGCGAGTTCTGGCGCAACAACATGTTTCTTCGTCAGTCTGCGATTCAAAACTTCGATGATTACTGGGATCAAACGTTGCGAACGGGTGTAACCGAACTGCCTTCGCAGATGAGTGGTCATTCTACGGAGTTTCATGGACCATGGAGAGAGGCGGCGCAAACGATCATTGAGTCTTCGGCACCCCTGACCCCTTCATCCAACGAAATCAATGACCGGTACGAACTGCACTTGTATGAGAGCGTCGGGCTGCGCGATGGGCGCCACGCGAACAATCCGTGGCTGCAGGAGTTGCCCGATCCCATCACTCGCCTGACCTGGGGAAATGCGGCTGCGATCTCTCCCGGCCTTGCCAAAAAACTGGATCTGCAAAGCGGCGACATCGTTGTGCTCAAGACCGAACACGCCAAGCTGGAAATTCCTGTGTTCATCCAGCCCGGACAAGAAGCCCGGACCCTGTCGATCCCCCTAGGCTATGGAAGAAAGCAGGTGGGGACGGCAGGAACGAAGGTCGGTGTAAATGCCTATCCGCTGGCTCGCATCGTTGACGGAGTTCGCCGTTATTCTGCAAAGAACGTAGCCATTGAAAAGACTGGCAAGCACGAGGCCTTGGCCGCGACACAGTCTCATTTCTCGATCGAGGGCAGGCCGATCGTGCGTGAGATGACAGTGGCCCAGTTGGTTCCTACCGCCGCCGCTGCAGAAACACAGGGGGAAGCAGCGTCTTCGCTTTGGCCTGCGCGACCGGAGGGCGATCATTCCTGGGGGATGGTCATTGACCTCAATAGCTGCACGGGATGCTCAGCCTGCGTGATCGCTTGTCAGGCGGAAAACAATGTGCCGGTGGTCGGCAAGAGGGAAGTGATTCGCAATCGAGAGATGCACTGGATTCGCATCGACCGCTACTACAGCGGTTCGGAAGAGAATCTCAGGAGTGTTCAGCAGCCTATGATGTGCCAGCACTGTGGAAGGGCTCCGTGTGAGACGGTATGTCCGGTCCTCGCCACTACGCACAGTTCCGACGGGCTCAATCAGCAAGTTTACAACCGCTGCGTGGGGACGCGCTATTGCCTGAACAACTGTCCCTATAAAGTGCGCCGCTTTAACTGGCACGAATATTCGCAGAATCCCGAATACGACTACACCATGGAAAGCCCGATGGGCCGCATGGTTTTGAATCCAGAGGTCACGGTGCGCTCACGCGGAGTGATGGAAAAGTGCAGCATGTGTGTGCAGAGAATTCAATCCGCCAAGACTGCCGCCCTCCAGGCTCAACGAAGCGTACGAGACGGAGACATTCAGACTGCTTGTCAGCAGGCCTGTCCGACGCAAGCGATCGTCTTCGGCGATCTCAAAGATCTCAACAGCCGCGCGTCGCGTTTGCGTCGCAATCAGCGCTACTACCACGTGCTCGAAGGCCTGGGAACCTTGCCGAATGTCGGATATCTCGCCAAAGTTCGCAACCCCCTCACGACATAGCACTAATTGCATTGGGCCGGTAACGCACAGATGGAGATATTGGAAAACCTTATGACCGGCGTATCGATCCCGTCGAAATCGCAGTTCCACCAAGCTCCCATGTTGCCGCCGCCGAAGTGGGTTGAAGGCGATCCATCGCTGCAGGAAATCACCGACGATGTCCTGCGCCCGATGGAAGGCTTGCCCGGAAGGGCCTGGTGGATTTGTTTTGCCCTTTCGGCGGCTGCTCTGACGATGGGTCTCTCCATGATCGGATACCTGTTCTCCAAAGGCATTGGAATATGGGGAGAGAACAACAGTGTCGGATGGGCATTCGACATTACCAACTTCGTTTTCTGGGTAGGCATCGGCCACGCAGGTACCTTGATCTCTGCCATCCTGCTTCTCTTTCAGCAGAAATGGCGTACTTCGATTAATCGTTCCGCGGAGGCTATGACGATCTTCGCTGTCATGTGTGCCGGCCTGTTTCCCGCGATTCACGTCGGTAGGCCGTGGTTGGCTTTCTGGCTGTTCCCCTATCCCAATCAGCGCGGCCCGCTATGGGTGAACTTCCGCTCGCCTCTGGTATGGGACGTCTTCGCGGTTTCGACTTATTTCACGATTTCGCTGGTTTTCTGGTATTTGGGAATGATTCCCGACCTTGCGACGATTCGCGATCGCGCCACGAATGGAATCAAGAAGCTGATTTTTCGCTGGGTAAGCCTCGGATGGGACGGTTCTCATCGAACCTGGTCGCGCTATGAAGTCGTCTCGTTGTTGTTGGCGGGGTTGGCGACACCTCTGGTCGTTTCCGTTCACTCCGTCGTCAGCATGGATTTTGCTACGGCGGTTCTGCCGGGCTGGCACTCGACAATTTTCCCGCCGTATTTCGTAGCAGGCGCCATCTACTCGGGATTTGGCATGGTGATGACGTTGCTCATCATCACTCGCAACACGATGAACCTGGAGCGCTACATCACGATGCGTCACTTGGAGGCCATGTCCAAAGTATTGCTGCTGACCGGATCGATCGTCGCCTATGCCTATCTAACAGAATTTTTCAGCGCCTGGTACAACGGCAACATTTATGAACGCTACACATTCTTCAGCAACCGTTTGGCGGGTCCATATGCCTGGTGCTTCGGCATCATGGTGCTTTGCAATGTGCTTACCCCGCAAATGTTTTGGTTCCATCGAATCCGCGGCAGCATACCTGCGCTGTTTGTGGCTTCGATCCTGGTCAACATCGGGATGTGGTTCGAGCGCTTCGTCATTATTGTGCTTTCTCTCCACCGCACCTTTTTGCCAGCCGAGTGGGGCATGTTCATTCCGACCATTTATGACGTCGGTATTCTCATCGGAAGTTTCGGTTTATTTTTCACCTGCTTTTTGATCTTCATCCGCGTGCTTCCCATGATTGCCATTTGGGAAGTCAAAGGCTTGGTGGGAGAGCTCAGAGTACACGACCGTCTCGTATCGAATCTGCGTACTCTGCGCGCCGACCAGGAAGACGGAACTCAGGAGGCGGCCTGTGCCTAGAAGGTTCCTGGTAGCCTGCTTTCAGGAAGAGGAGAGCCTCCTGAATGCGGTACGCACGGTTCGCGGAAAGGGATTGAAAGTGTACGACGTCTTCGCGCCTTATCCCATTCACGAACTCGGTGTGGCGATGGGAATCCGCAAGTCGCGTTTGCCCTTGGCGGCTCTATTCGGAACGCTATCCGGCTTGTTGGTGGCAATCGGCTTTCAGTTTTATGCAAATGTGCTGGACTGGCCTATGAATGTCGGCGGAAAGCCTGACAATTCCACACTCGCCTTTATACCGATTGCTTTTGAGCTCACGATTCTGTTTGGAGGTCTGATCACGGTGGCTGCACTGCTAGTCCGCACGCGCCTGTTTCCGGGAAAACACGAGCACCTGCTAGCAGACGGCATCACGGATGATGTCTTCGCTCTAGCATTGCGGCAACCTGATCGAAGAGCCGTCGCCAGTGCCCTGCGGCAGAGCGATGTATGGAAGATCCTGGAGGCCTGCGGTGCCAAGGACATTTACGAAAGGGAGAGCCCCCCGTGAGCCGATATGCGTGGTTATCGCTCGCGGCTGGCATGATGTTGCTGGGGACCGCCTGCTCAAGCCGGAACCAACGAGCGTATGAGTATATGCCCGACATGGCGTGCACACCGGCGTACAAAAGCTTTTCGGCCAACCCTGTCACGCGGGATGGTCTTACCTTGCAAAGGCCGGCCCCAAACACGATTGCTCGCGGGTACCAACCCTTTCACTATGGCGCGACACCTCAAGAAGCCGAACGCGCGGGTCGAGAATTACACAATCCGATTGCCGTCAATCGCGACACTCTTGCGGAAGGAAAGCGTTTGTATGCAACCTTCTGTTTCGTTTGCCACGG
Source organism: Terriglobales bacterium (assembly GCA_035622175.1). Lineage (GTDB taxonomy): Bacteria > Acidobacteriota > Terriglobia > Terriglobales > Acidobacteriaceae > JAFAGX01. The sequence goes on from DASPVV010000204.1 coordinate 8,149, forward strand.
CGCGCGTGGTCAGGGCGACGGACCGTTAGTCCCGAAGATTCCGAATCCTCCTGCCTATACTTCGAATCGTCTGGTCGCAATGCCCGACGGACAAATATTCCACATCATCACACTGGGCTCCGGGAAAATGCCTTCCTACGCTTCGCAGATCGCAAGTGACGAACGCTGGAGGATTATCAACTACATTCGCTCACTACAGAGGTCCCAAGGAGGCTCTCAGTAATGGACGAGGTTCTTTTGAGCATTCCCCGCCGGTATCGACAATGGCTCGTGTTTCTCCTGGTCGTGGGTATCGGTGCCGCCATACGCGGGATGATTCACGCGCCGGAACGCACTTGGCCGAATCTTCTTGTAGACAGTTTTTATCTTCTTTCCCTCGCGGTGGCCGCCATTTTCTTCATCGCATCGCAACGCCTGTGCGGTGCGCGGTGGTCCGCTAGCCTGCGCAGAATACCTGAAGCACTCATGGCCGTCATGCCTGTTGCGGCCGTGCTCATGTTTATGGTTTTTCTCGGCCGCCAATGGATCTATCCCTGGAGTCGGACCGGGGCCTTCGCCGGCGCGCCGGACATGGCCGGCAAAGTGATCTACTTGCAGACGCCGGCTGTATTGAATCGTGCGGTAGCCATTCTTGTCTCCTGGATCGTGTTTGCATGGCTTTTCCGCAAAGTTTCGCTTCAACAAGACCGCGATCCCGACTTGATTTACCATCAGCGGCTGAATCGTTATTCGGCGGTCTTCGTCGTTGTTCTTGCTGTTTCCTTCACTCTGGGTAGCTTCGACTGGTTAATCTCTCTCGAACCTGATTGGTTCAGCACGGTCTACGCGATATACGTCTTTTCGGGGTGTTTCGTTCAAGGCCTGTCTGCTGTAACTCTGACTGCAGTTCTGCTCGGCCAACGCCGGTTCATGAGGGAGTTTGTCACCGGGGAGCAACTGCACAACCTCGGCCGGCTGCTTTTCGCTTTCGCGACGTTTTGGGCCTACATCTGGACTGTCCAGTATTTGCTGATTTGGTATGTCAATCTTCCCGATGAGGTTACCTATTACGTAAAACGCGTGAACCGGCCCTGGCTCTTCTTATTCCTTCTGAATCTGGTCGCGAATTGGGTTGTGCCCTTCATTCTGTTACTCTCTGCGGACGCCAAGCGCAATCCTCGCGTGCTCAAGTTCGTCTGCGTACTTTTGCTCTGCGGACATTGGTTGGATCTCTATCTGCTGATTATGCCTTCCTTGTCCGCTACTCCGGGAATCGGACTTCTCGAGCCTCTGATCGGTGTCGGCTATGCCAGCCTCTTCGGCCTTATTTTCCTGCGCAGTCTGACGAAGGCGTCGTTAGTGCCGCGGAACGATCCATTCCTTGCCAGCGCGATTGACATAAGCCATTAGGAGTTTCCGGTGACCTCGAATCGAACCACAGATGGCGCGCAAGACCTGCCCGCAGGGCGATTGCGCCTCTTCAGAACTGTCACTTTCGGCCTGACGACGCTTGGAGTTATGACCCTGGTGTATCTTCCTTCTCAGAACCACAACGATCTGCCCAATCGCATTCCGGAGGCGCCGCCCTACATCACGTCGGAAGCGCAATATTTTCCTCCGCCATTCGAGGAGCACTGGGCTCAGGAAAACAGCCCTGGCCAGTGCCGAAATTGCCATCAGAAGATTTTCGATGAGTGGAACGGTTCGATGATGTCCAACGCCTGGCGCGATCCGGTTTGGCGCGGGGCTTTTCTGCTTGCCGC
>DASPVV010000205.1:0-7216 GCA_035622175.1 Terriglobales bacterium
AGCCAGGGGCTTCTGCAAGCACGCCCACCAATTGCAGGCGTTGCGCTCACAAGGCACAGTCCGCGCCTTAGAATCTCCAATGCCGATGCATGATCGCGGGTTGTTTCCAATCCACACGCCGTGCAGGTGTGGTCCCTCTGCCAAAGTTTCTTCGGTACCAAGGCACCACACGGACATTGTTGCGACGTTCCTCGTGGGTCCACTTTCACCAACCAGCGCCCAGCACTTTCAGCCTTGTACGCTAGTTTTCGGATGAATGCCGACCACGCGGCGTCGTGCACTGACTTGGCCAGTTTCGACTTCGCCAAGCCTTGAATGTTCAAATCCTCCACCGCAATCATGCCCTTAGCATTTACGATTTCTCGTGATAGTTTGTGCTGAAAATCATGGCGTTGGTGGAAAACACGCTTGTGCAGCAAGGCAACCTGACGGCAGGCCTTGCGCCATCCATGGCTGCGCTTCTTGCAGCGTGACACGTGGCGTTGCTTACGCCGAAGTTTGGCTTGCGCCTGTCGAAACCAGCGCGGGTTGTCTATGATTTCCCCATCGCTGGTCACCGCAAAGGATTCCAGTCCGACATCGATCCCTACCAGCGCATCATTGGCAGGCAACGGCTCGGTGTCCACCATGCAGGAGAAACAGGCATACCATTTGTCGTTTTCCTGTTTGAGGGTTAGCGTCTTGATTTCGCCAAGCACGGGGCGGTGCAGGTTAATCTTGACATTTCCTATTTTCGACAATGCCAGCCGGTTGCCTTGCAATGAAAATCCGAGTTGCGGATAGGTGAACGAATCAAACCAGCCTTTGCCTTTGCAACGAGGAAACCCGCGCCCGCGATGAAAGAATGCTTTATAGGTTTTGTCTACACGGTGCAATACATCTTGCAAGACCTGCGAATAGACTGAGTCTAACCCTGGACACACAGTTTTACATCCTGGAAGTTGTGCCGACTGCATGTTGAACGAAACCGACAAACGGCACGTTTTCCACGCATCGCGGCGTTCTTGCAAAGCGTCGTTGTAGAGTTCACGGCACACTTCCAACGTTTCCCCCAGCCGCTCACGCTGTTTGCGGTTGGGCCACAGCCGATATTTATAGGTTCTTCTGGTTTTCCACATCTTGCTTCATGACGGCCAACCGAGCACCAGCCAGGGTAGAAACGAAAGAACGGTTTGTCCAAAGGTATTATCTCAACCTGTTCTGATTATGCTGTGTCGAACAAACTAGGGCAATGGATTTCTTCGCGCCTTATATCCCCAGGGTCGCGCGTGCTCGAATGCGGTTAGCTCCATGTAGGGAATAATTGGCAGTGACTCAAAAATGGTTCGCAGAAACCGCTCGCGTTTATTTTTATGCGTCCCTGTGACCCGTTCTACTCCATGCCACAGCTCTGCCACGGTGATAGCGGTTATTTCAAACTGATCGTCGGGACGAGCCCACCCAGCTGCTCAGGTCGAAAGTTCCCTCCTCGCCGCGAATGATGACATCTGCGTCGAGAATTATCGCCATTTATTACTCGGGGCTTTGAGAGTCTTGCGAGCGAACTGCAAGTCATGATGCCAGGCTCTGGCTTCATCTTCCGGCAACTCTGTTTTAGCCAAGGCCTCGGCTAGTTCTCGACCGAAACAAACCTTCTCGTCGTCCGGCACCAAGCGGGCTACTGGCGCGCCATTCTTTAGCAGAACGAACGTAATATTTCGGTTCACGCACTCGGCAAAATTGCGGGGCTGCCTCCGTGACGCTAATGACTGCCCCCAATCAGACTATCGTAGTATCAGATTATGCAAATAGCCTATCAGCTTTTGTTCGCCATGAAGAAGTGGGTACCGTCCCCCTACCGTTTTGAGGGGGAGTATTACCGTCAGAAAGCACAATTTTGGGCACTCGCATGGGCGCTAGGTCATCAAGAGAGGTCAATCTTCCGAGTGTCATCGGAAAGATTAGCGTGCCCCAAAATCATCCCCCTCCGGCACCATCCTAATTCCCCTGTATTCTTGCAGTTAGGCATGTTTGTTGTGAATTCTCTTGAAAAAATCCGGCCCTTCGGGTAAATGTTCGGTTGCACCTTTGCATTGGCGGGGGCCCAGCATGCATCCGACACCATCAACTAAAGATTCGACTAGTAAGGCGGCCAGCACGTCAGTACCGCCCAACCTGCCTCAGCCGGTTCGCAAGTCGGCGGGCTATGGCCTACCCTGCGCCCACTGCAGGACTTACTACTGGGCTGACTTAAAGGCTTGTCCCGTCTGCAAATGCACAGAACGGGTTGCTGTCATCGAGGCGAAGAAACCAGCCGCCACTTCGACCGGCAAACCCTTGCCTAAATCTGTGGTGCTCGACTTCAAGGCACCGTCGGCCAGCTCGCAGACGTCCGCCGTCCAGCCTCCCCCATTCTCACCTTGTATTCGAGAGCAACATCATCAGCGCGGGGTCACCCCGGCGGTCATCTGTCAGGACTGCTACGAGCATGTGCAGGAGCATATCCTCGAGTCGGCTCTGAACATGGACGTGAAACAAGTAGCCCGGATCATTTACGAGGCCATCGTAGATCCGAGCGAGCCCAGCAAAGCTAGTCAGAACGTAGCCCATGCACTAGTTAGCGAATTGCGCAAACCGTCCGGGGCCACGCCCAGCTTTACCCTGCTCGGAGCTCTGGCGACAATCTCCTGTCGGCTACCGTTTCGATGAAGCCTGGCATTATCGGGCTCGCAAGATTGCCTTTTCACAATCGTCTCCTGCGGTGCGCTACCATGGCTGCATATTGGTTGGCGAAATTGCTGGAGCTGCGACGCACGGTCCTGCTTGGCCAGCGGCGGTCGCGCTTTGGCTTGGATGAGCTTTATGGTTGAGCCGAACCCAAGGTGCCGAGCGCGGCGCTGATCCGTTCCAATCCCGCGCGCACCATCTCGGTTTGTCTACCGAACCCAATGCGAATAAATTGCGGCTGCTCGAAAAAGGTACCCGGAACCACGCTGGTCTCAAATCGCTCCCGTAGCACCGTGACGAATTCGGCGGCCTTGAGGTTTCTGAGCCGGGGGAAGACTGTGGTACCGAAACGGCTGGGCTCGCATTCCAGTTGAGGATGATCGGCCAAGAATTGATTGATCAGGGCACGATTGGTTTCAAGCAAAGACCGGGCACGGTCGCCTACACGATCGAGATGGTCAAGCGCGATCACCGCTAGTCGCTCCGCCGGATGCGCCGGGACTCCATAGGTGAAATCCACGACCTGCCGCATGCGACCGACCAGCTCCCTCGAGGCCAGAATCCACCCACATCGCAGGCCGCTCAGCCCGTATGCTTTGGTCAGACTGCTGGTTACGACGACGTTTGATCCAAGATGAAATGCAGAGCGCCACGTCTGGTTGAACAAGGTCTCAAGATAAACCTCGTCTACCATGACCCGTGCGCCCACTTTCGCCGCCATCTCTCCAATTTCGCGTAAAGCAGCGTCCTCGGTTAGCGCGCCACTTGGGTTGTGCAGATTGCAGAGCACCACGAGGCAGGTTCCGGACGTGAGTTTGCGTTCCAGTTCCCCCAATCCCAAGCGAAAGCTTCTGTCCGCACGACGTTCGAACCGGTTCACCTTCGCGCGAAGGTGGTCGAGAATCGCCAACAGCGGATCGTAGGTGGGGTTCTCGACCAGCACCTCGTCACCTGGGTGGACGAGGGCGGTCAATGCCACGTAGTTGGCCATCGAGGCGCCGAGCGTATAGACTACGCACTCCTCGGGAACGCTTGCTTTCGCCGCCAATCGCTTTATCAGCGGCGGGTAGCCGTAAGATCCTGTGCCGTTGATTTCCAGGTCTTCAATGCGTACCGGTAGTTCGGACAGGGGATAATCCAACACTCCGCTAGAGGCCAGATTAAACGGAGCGTCCGACGACAGCTTGGCCCATGCCAAGTAGCGCGAAAGTGCCTCGCCCTGCGAGTGGTTCATATGGATTCCTGAGCAGTCCTTCAAGGTTAAATTGGGTGCGAGCCTCGACGACTCCAAAGCCAGTACACCGGCACGCCCGCGAGCAGCAGGCCATAGCCGATGAGGCAGTTCTTCGGATAACGGTAGATTGTATTGCAAACGACCCAGCCGCATATCAGAACGAACAGTGTGGTCGTCAGAGGATGTCCCGGCACGCGGTAGCCGCAGCCGGCCTTCATCGTGCCCCGGGCGATCCGGCTCCGGAAGATGAACAGCGTGGCCCCGGTCAGCCCGAAAAACAGAAAGTCCATGGAAACAACATAATTCAAAATCTGCTCGTAGCGACCAGATAGAGCGATGACAATCGTCCACACGCTCTGCAGGACGATAGCGACTACGGGAACGCGTGTGCGCGGATGGAGCCACGCCACGGCACGGAAAAACAGTCCGTCCTTTGCCATGGCAAAGTACACCCGGGGCGCGGTTAGGATCGACTGACTGAGGAACCCCAAGGTGGAGATGGCGATCGCCGCCGCGATGAAGGTAGCGCCCTGCTCGCCGAGCGCCAGACGCATCACAGCCGTGGCTGGAGTGTGGGTCGCGGCCATGGTTTGCGGACCGAGCGAGTCCAAGCATACCCAGTTCACGGCAACGTAGAGCGCCACCACTCCCATGACTCCGATGAGCAGACCACGGGGCAGGGTTTGAGTCGGGTCTTTAATTTCAGGCCCTACAAAGCTTGCCGTTTGCCATCCTCCATAGGCAAACAGCACCGGCACCATGGCAGCACCCAAGGAGGGTAACGACCAGCCCTGCTCGGCGACGGTTGGAGCCGCATGTCGGCTGACAAAAGCCGCACCGCCAATCACCAACGCGGAAACGGCGCCGATTCTCATCAGCATCAGCACGCTTTGTGTGCGTCCGCTGCTCTTTATGCCCAGGCAATTTACAAACGCCAACATGCCCAATGCCGCGGCGGCTACCATCCACTCCGGCGCGTGTAAACCGGAAAGTTCCAGGAAGTAGCGGGCGAAGGTAATCGAGACGGCCGCCATGCCCCCGGTCTGGATGACCAGCAGCAGTGCCCATCCATACAAAAACCCCACCCCCGGATGGTAGGCTTCGCGCAAGTAGGCGTACTGACCGCCCACGTCTGGCAAAATCGCCGCCAGTTCAGCCCAGATGAATGCGCCGCCCAGACCGACAATCCCGCCGCAAATCCAAACTCCCAGGATGAGCCGAGGAGTGTGAACCTGTTGAGCGACCACAGAAGGATTAATGAAAATACCTGAACCTACGATTCCACCCATGACCAGCAGGGTGGTGTCGAACAAGCCCAATTGGCGAGCAAAACCCGACTTTGGATCAACCGGCATATTTGCCCTAATGGCAGTCGGGAACGTGATACACCAGTTCCGCAGCATGCAAAGCCTGGGCGTCGTTTAATTCGACATACCAGCCTGCAGGTCTCTGTTTACGGAAGCGCTACCAAATTGTGTTGCGATTACAGCTCACCACGCGCTGGCCCCCAAGGCTGCGCACGACAATTTCGCACAACTGCCGGCGAGATTCAATGCGAGCGAGTCCCAAAACCGGGCGGCATCGAACTCAGGGATGATGTTTGCTGTAGCTCAAAAAAATGAGGCAGCTCAGGCTCTTCCTAACCAGACTTCACCAAGGTTGATGGTTCCTATGGACCGAAGATGACTTGGGAGCAGGGAGCAGTTCCGGCAGGCTGAGATGAAACGTCATCGGAATTACAGCATCACTCAGCCCTAGCCCCCAGGATATCGTCGTGCCCCACGAGAGAACTCCAAGATTACAAACAGGTAACGTGCGTCGTAGCCGCAGCCGCCGGTCGCATCACGAACGATGCTAAAATTGCCGCCTCATCTCGGACTACGCTTCCGCGGTCAGCGGTTTTCCGCGACTTCTCCCCCGTCTGGCACAATGAACGCGTCTACCCTCAATCCATCGGGCAGATTCGCCTGCTGGTCGAGCTCGACCAGCGTTTCGAGTATCTTGGTGTCAACTTTTTCTGTCGGTTCGTCGGTACGAACATTCTTCGGCCCCAGCTGTTGTCCCACACGCACCACCTGGCCCCAGAATTTCTGCTTCCCGTACGCGTCCGCGGTGACGTAGGCTCTTTGTCCAACTCTTACCTTACCTACGTCGGTCTCATCAACGTCGACCCGCACCCGAAGTGTTCTCCGATCCCCAATCGTCAAGATGGGATCGGGCGCGGTCGCGGAGTTCGAGACGTTCTCGCCGCTGCGATGGTGTTTGCGCAGCACGCTCCCGTCAATCGGCGAGCGAATAAAGGTCTTTTCATAACAAGCCTGCGCCTCCTCCAGCTGAGCTTGAGCCAGCTTCAAATCAGCCTCGGCGAACGACCGATCCTCCTCGCGCGCATGATCGTCAACCAGTGCATGCTGCTCGACAGCGGCGTCGTATTTCGCCTTAGCCACATCGGCCTCGCGCGCATAGCGCTCGAGCTCTTCCCGCGAGACCACGCCTCCAGAAAACAATTCCTGCCGACGGTGCAATTCCGACTGCGCATCCTCCATCACCGCTTCGGCCTCGTTCACCGACGACCATGCCTCATCGCGTTCCTGTCGCCGGGCCCCGTTGATCACCTTTCGCAAAGTTGCTTCCTTAGCCAGAACGTTTGCCCGCGACGACTCCACTTGCGCCCGATAGTCGGCGTTCTCGAGTTCGGCCAGCATCTGACCGCGCCGGATCGCATCCCCTTCCTCAACGTTCACCGACTTCAGCCGGCCGCTCAGTTCCGAGCCAATCTTGATGTCTTCCGAATAAGGCTCGACCCGTCCTGGACCGGCAATCGGTTCCAGTTCATGGTTCTTCGGCGTATCTAGAACAGCACGCACCGATTCGTGAGATCGTTTGGAGGCAACCACCAGAGACGCTATCAGCAAGAAAGCGCCGAGACCAACCGCCAGGGTCATTCGGTTCTTCAACAGAGTTCCAATCGGGAAATGTCCGTTCATAAACTTCTCCACTTCTCCAGCTCATTACGCGGGTTTAAATCAGGCTCACAGCGGTCTGGGGCAAACTGTACTCGAGTAACCCGGGTGGAATTGGTTCGCTTTCCTGCCCGGCAATTGCTCCGTCCTCAATTTTTACAATCCGGTCGGCAAAGTCCAAGACGCGCGAATCGTGCGTCACGGTCACGACAGCCCGGCCGCGTTTGTGCGCCAATTCGCTCATCATCTCCATCACGTTGCGGCCAGTATGGGAATCGAGCGCCGCCGTTGGCTCATCCGCCAAAATGATTCC
>DASPVV010000206.1:0-31598 GCA_035622175.1 Terriglobales bacterium
AAGAAGTTCACCCCCGGTTTCGATAGGCAGGTTCTTCGAATGGACAAGCGATTCTTGATAAAGGTCGTGTTCCATAGCCCTGATTGCAAACGTCCCCAAGGCTTACATCGGCGACGGCACTATGTCAAATGCTCGGTGAAATCCCAGCTGGCTAAGGTCGACCAGACAATAGCCAGAGTTGCCATTCGTCGGGGAACTGGCGGAGAACAGGCGTCGTAGCTGTCACTGTTGCGGCAAGAGCCTCATCGCTGACTCGCGAAAACCCTCCAATCTGAGAAGGGTCTTATTGGGATTGCAGCCCGACTCTTCGCAATAAGCCCTGAAAACGAGGTTCAGATCGATACGGATCAAAGGCTTCGGCAATGTTCAGTTTTAGGCACGCGGGGGAACGTTGCTCGATGCCCTTGTCCAGCCATTGATACATCTCTTCTTTGTCCCCTAGCACGGCGTACACGCCTGCCACCGTAAAAGGAGGGACCAAAGCATTTTTGTTAGCCAGAACTTGGCGTACGATGGCGAGAGCCCGGTCGCGCTGGCCGGATTGCCCGTATAGGTTGGCAAGAACCAGAATTATATCCGGTTGCTTTTCCGCCAGCGCAACTGCCTTTTGCCCCTCGTCGATGGCGTCTTGATAGTGTTTCTCGTCCGCGTATAACAGTCCCAACAAAGCATGAGAGAGGTAGTTGTCATGCTCGCTCATGACCCGTCGGGTCAGTTCGATGGCCGCATCGTACCTGTGCTCGGCTTCGTTGAGCATCACCATGGTCATATCGATCTGCAAGGCTAATGGATTCACCTCTTTTGCCAGCCGGAATTGCTCTCTGGCTTCATCAAATCGCCGAGAGTAATAGAGCAGGATGCCGTACCATTGATGCGCCGCAGAACTATTGGGATTAAACTTGAGTGCCTGCTTGAACTCGCGCTCCGCACCGGGAAAATCCCAGTCATAGAAGAAGGTTATGTTGGCGAGCACGGCGTGGGCGTCGGGCTGATTGGGGTCCAGGGTTATAGCGCGCTCAGCCGCCGCCCGCGCTTTGGGGTAGACTTCTGCGGGATCCATCCAGGCATTCGCGCCCTGCGAGGCATAACCTGCGCCCAACCCGGCGTAGGCCTCTGCGTACAGAGGGTCATGATCGATCGCCTGATTGAAATCGCTGATCGCCTGCTTCACGTCATCAGGCGACAGGCGCTGCCTCATGTATTGTCCGCGCAGATAAAGCTCATGGGCGATCGCGTCAACCTTGTGTTCTTTGCTGCTGCTCTCCGCATCTGTCAATAGCTTCGCGCGCAAAGCATCGGCCAAGGCTCGGGTGATTTGGTCCTCGACCGCGAAGACATCGGTAAACTCGCGCTCGTAGGTGTCCGACCAGAGGTGGTACCCGTCGGTCGCGCGGACAAGCTGCGCAGTAACGCGCAGCCGACCGCCCTGGCTTTGGACGCTTCCCTCAAGAATCGATGACACGCTTAACCGCTTTCCGATCGCGCGCACATCTTCTGATTTGCCTTTAAATTGGAATGCCGAAGTGCGCGCCACTACCCGCAAGCCCGCACTCTTGGCGATCGAGCCAGTGATCTCATCGGTGATCCCGTCGCTGAGATAATCATTTTCCGATTTGCCGGTCAGGTTGAGAAAAGGCAATACGGCAAGAGAGGGAGGGTCTGGACCTGGTCTAAGAAGCCGAGCATACCGCCAGTGAAGCGCGGCCCCGGCTGCTATGAGCAAGGCGAGAGCAACTACCAGGCTCCACTTCGAACGAGAGTCGCCTGGAGATGCGAACCATAGGAACCGGCCTCGGCGCGCAGCCGTTGCACTCTGGCTTCGAGCAACTTCCGATGCTGGCTCCAATTTTGGCGCCCTGGCGACCGAGATCGCGTAACCACCCTTGGGCATGTCGATTCGGATCGGATCGCGCAGGCCCTCACCCTGGTAATACTGTTCCAGTTTTGCCCGGAGCCGCCTGGCCTCCAGCCGGACCACCGGGTTGGTGCGAGGGTCGTAGGAAGGGGAGCGCCCAAACACCTCCACCCCAATGCGGTACTCCTTGAGGTGGTCCGCCTCGCCCAGCAACGTGCGTTCGACTACAAACCGCAAGAAGCGGCTCGGATTGTCGGAGTTCCGGAAGACGGGGCTGGCCAAAATTCTTTCGAGTTGCGCGCGGACGGATTCCTGGTTTCGATCAACCGTGTCACGCATTTGTACAGAACCCATCGCAGAGTCCGTGAGACGGGAGGGCGAGTCGAGTTTATCACCCTCGATACCCCTTGGAAATGGGTCGAATGCCTCGAATGCCTCCGGCGGAACGCTTGTTGGGCCCGCGCTTTTCCGCTGCAAGCCGTTCAAAACAGTGCGAAAGCTTCTACTTGCTTTGCCGCTTTTTCGAGCCGTCAACCTCATGCATGCCCGTCATTCCTCGAGGTCAGGCGGATGAATTCGGAAGAAGCAGTCGTAGGGTTGGCCGGAGGGAGCGATTGAGAACAAAACTGGCCTTTTGACGTCGACGCTGTGATGTCTCTGAGGGGATCAATAACAAGGCGCGTCGTGGCTGCCCCTCGATGTCATCCCGTTGCGAGACGGGCATAAGTCGATCAAATAAGTCCTAGCGGGGCGTGTTGTCTATGTGCATCGGCTTTTCGTACTGAAATTACCCTCCGTGTAAAACCCGAGAACAAGTCCGAGCCGCAGCCAATAAGCCAAACATGCCTTGAGTCTGTGCGAGCGCCATCCCGCCTAATGTCTTGAAAACAAGATCCGAGCTACCGTAGTGCTACCGCAACAACCTTGACTTCAACCGCCCTTTGCAGCTAGAAACACGCGCCATGGCAACCAAGCTCGAGCGCAGGCCGGCGGAAATCGTTTTGCAGAATCGAGTCTTCAAGGTCACGGAAGATCCCCCGCAAGCGCAGATTCCCTTACAACTGCTTGGAAGTGTGCTGCTCTCGGAACTGCCCGATGGGATCGCGATAAAGCCGCTGGGTGTGTCTTTAGCCTCGGCCTCCGAGGAAGATGTCGAGTGCTGGTTCTACGCTTTTCGCGATGGATATGCCGGCGCTCGGGTCCAGGTACTAGAGCCCGGCGGTCCATCGACTGCCCTGGTCGCATTGGGCGAAGCAATTGCGGAACGGCAGGAGACCGAAGGAGACATCGAGGTAACGGAGTCTTGCCAGCCCGGCACCTCCAAAGTTTGCTTCCTGCTGGACATTGCGCAGGATCTTCCGGTTGCCACTGCGCTGATTGAAATTGAACGCGTGCTGGGAGAGCTTAACTCTCGTCGTAGCGGGCTGCTGGCCAAGCGAAGAGAGAGTAGAACAAGGTCGTAATCTTAATTGCCCAGGCAAAGAGAGATCTCACATGATCCCAAGATTTCCGCCATTTTCTAGCCAGCTGGTTCGCTCGAAAAGCGCAAAGGCCGCGAAGCTGGCGTTGTATTTAAGTTCGCCGCTGATTTTGGTACTGGCCGGAGGCGTAGCTGATGCAGCGGGAGCACAGCTGAACGTTACGCTGGCGCGAGTCATCTCGACCGTTGCTGGGAACAGTACCGCAGGTTACGGCGGCGACGGCGGCTCGGCGACCAGCGCCGAGCTTTTTGACCCCACAGGCGTAGCGGTCGACCGTGTCGGCAATCTCTACATCGCCGATAGCTTGAATAACCGTATCCGGCTGGTGGCGCCGAGCGGACTAATCACGACTGTGGCGGGCAATGGAACCTCCGGTTATAGCGGGGACAATGGGCCTGCCACCAGCGCCGAACTAGTTGACCCGACAGGGGTAGCGGTAGATAGCGGGGGGAACCTCTACATCGCAGGCAACAACACGATTCGGGTTGTCAACATGCAGTCGACGAGCATCACCATTGCAGGAGTGACGATCCCCGCTGGGGACATTGCCACGATTACGGGCAATGGAACGGCGGGTTATAGCGGGGACGGCGGGCCAGCGACGAGCGCAGAACTGTACAACCCTAGCGTAGCGATAGACAGCGCGGGCAATGTCTACATCGGGGACTCAGGCAACAACCGGATTCGGGTTGTCAACACGCAGTCGACCAGCATCACCATCGCAGGTGTCACGATCTCCGCTGGATACATTGCCACGGTGGCGGGCAATGGAACCGCCGGCTACGGCGGGGACAGCGGGCCGGCCACGAGCGCAGAATTGTCCGCCCCCGGTGGCGTAGCGGTAGACAGCGCGGGCAATATCTATATCGCAGACTCGAGCAACAGCCGGATTCGAGTTGTGAACCCGCAGTCGACGGCGAGCGTCACCACCGCGGGAGTCACGATCCCCGCCGGGGACATTGCCACGGTGGCGGGCGATGGAACCGCTGGCTATAGCGGAGATGGCGGCTCGGCCACGAGCGCGGAGCTGGATGGCCCCGCCGGAGTAGCCCTGGATAGCGCGGGCGACCTCTACATCGGGGACTCACACAATAATCGCATTCGTGAGGTGAACACTTCCGGCACCATCACGACCGTGGCGGGCAACGGGACCGCCTATTATGCCGGGGACGGCGGACCAGCCCCCAGCGCCGAACTGAATGGTCCCCAAGGCGTAGCGGTGGATAGCGGGGGAAACCTCTACATTGCGGACTCTGTCAACAACGTCGTCCGGAAAGTGTTACCGGGGGGCCAAGCCCCAGTGAATTTCGGGCAAGTCACCGTCGGCCAAACGGGAACGGCGCAGCCCGTGATCCTGCAGTTCAACGCCAGCCTGACCATTGCAAGCGCTCAGGCCAACGGCGACTTCACTCTCACGAACCCGGCAGCCTGCAGCAACGTAGCGTTCTCTACAGGAACATTTTGCACCTTGCAAGCGCAGTTCGCGCCGACCAAGCCTGGCCAACGCTGGTTCGCGCTCGTGCTGACCGATACCTCAGGGAATCGCTACAGTTTCGGATTGGAAGGCATTGGCGTGGGATCCGCCCTGGCATTTACGCCCGGCGTGATCACAACCATTGCCGGCAACGGTACTGCGGGTTACAGCGGGGACAACGGCTCGGCCGCTAGCGCGGAACTCAATAGCCCGGCGGGCGTAGCGGTCGACAGTGGAGGTAACCTCTATATTGCTGATCAAAACAACAATCGCATTCGTGTCGTGAATGTGCAGGCGACGAGCATTACCATCGCAGGAGTCACGATCCCAGCAGGAGACATCGCGACGGTCGCAGGCAATGGAACCGCCGGCTACAGCGGCGACGGCGGGCCAGCCACGAGCGCGGAGCTGAATGGCCCTGCGGGTGTAGCGGTGAATAGCGCGGGCTATATCTACATCGCCGATGCCAGTAATAACCGGGTTCGCATAGTGAACGTGAACGGCACGATCACAACCGTTGCCGGAACCGGCACCGGAGGCTACAGCGGGGACAGGGGCCCGGCTACCAATGCTGAGCTCAACGGTCCTAGTGGCGTAGCGGTGGATAGCGCGGGCGATATCTATATCGCGGACGTCAACAACTACCGTGTCCGCAAGGTGGATATCAATGGCATCATCACCACGTTGGCAGGGAACGGTACGCAGACGCTCGAGGCGGGCAGCCTCGCTACCGAGAGCGGACTATCGTCCGTTGCGTCTATCGCGGTGGGCGGTGCGGGTTTGTACATCGCTGACCCAGCTGACAGTTTTGTTCTCGAGGTGGGCAGCAACGGCATCCTTACGATAGCCGCGGATTTCGCTACTACTAGTGTCGCTAATTCTCTCACCGGCGTAGCGGTGGACAGCGCTGGCGACATCTACGTCACCGACGACCTCGACAAGGTTCTCATGGTGGGCACGAACGCCACCGTTACGACCGTTGCTGGGACCGGCGCCAGCGGCAACAACGGAAACAACGGCCCGGCGACCAGCGCGGAGGTCGAGGCTATCGCCGTGGCAGTGGACAGTACCGGCAACCTCTACATCGTTAACAATACCTACAATGTAATTGACGAGGTCAAGGTAGGTACGGGCGAGCTGGTGTTCGGCAATATCCAGGTAGGTCAGATCAGCTCTTCGCAGAATCTAACCCTGTCGGATGTCGGCAACGTTGCCCTGAATTTCACTTCGTTTGTCGCTTCATCCCCGTTTCAGTTAGGCTTGGGCGCCGCCGGCGATTGTGCGGTTGGGACTCCGCTGGTGGTTGGCACCAGCTGCCTTCTGGGTGTCACCTTTGCTCCTACGGTAGTCGGACCGGCGACCGGCACCATGAGCGTTAACGACAATGCCTTTAATATGCAGCAAATCGCGAATCTCAGCGGTACGGGCGCGTACGAGTTGACGGTCGCCATAGAGGGCACGGGCGAAGGCTCAGTAGGGACTACTCCTGCCGGAATTGCGTGCGGCTATCTTACTGTTGGTACGTGCTCGGCAGAATTTTATGGGCAAGTTACATTAACCGCGGACCCGGCCGTGCATATTGGCTCAGTGTTCGCCGGTTGGGGCGGCGCATGCTCCGGCACCGGGTCATGCGTGGTTGACATTACCAATTCCAATCAGGCGGTTACGGCTACCTTTGATTCGCCCGGAACTACTACTTACACTCTAACCCTGAACGAGCTTGGCGCGGGCACAGGCACGGTTACAGACAACCTCACGCCGCCGTTGATCAACTGCAGTGAGAGTAACGGGACGGTGACAGGTTTCTGTTCAGCAAGTTATGCCAGCGGAACCACGGTGATATTGACGGCGAGCCCGAATACGTCGCCCGCCTTCCAAGGGTGGGGCGGGGCTTGCACGGTGAACACATCGAACCAGTGCTCGGTCGTGATGAATGCGAATGCGTCGGTGACGGCTACGTTTGATACCGTGGCAGCGAGTCCCAGCCAAGTGGGTTTTGGTTCGGTAAATCTCGGGACGAGCAGCTCGACTTCCTCAATTGTCTTCAGCTTCGCGGCCACCGTGCAGGTGGGAAGTGTCGCCGTGCTAACCCAAGGCGCCAGCGGCAAGGATTTCCAGTTGGTAGCCTCGGGCACGACGTGTTCGGCCGGGAGCTATAGCACTGGTTCGTCGTGTACGGTAAACGTGACCTTCAGTCCGCTGGTGTCTGGAACGCGCAGCGGTGCGGTCGTTCTGTACGGTACGGCCACACCGGCCAACGCGCTGGCCACAGTGTACATCTCGGGAACCGGGGTTGGCCCGGCAATTGACTTCGGACCGGGCATCATCAGTACGGTGGCAGGCAATGGGATCGCTGGCTACAACGGTGACAATATTGCCGCCACCAGCGCGGAATTGAACGAACCTACTGATGTGGCATTCGATGGCGCCGGCAACCTGTACATCGCGGATGACGAAAACCAGCGAATTCGTCAGGTAACGCCCGACGGCATCATCACCACGGTGGCGGGCAACGGGACCGCTGGCTACAGCGGGGACAGCGCTTCGGCCAGCGCGGCGGAGCTGAACGTTCCCTATGGCGTTGTGGTGGATGGCGCTGGCAATCTCTATATTGGCGACACATATAACCACCGGATCCGTAAGGTAACGCCAGGCGGCATCATCAGTACGGTGGCGGGCAACGGGACAGGTGGCTACAACAGCGATAATATCCCCGCCACCAGCGCGGAACTGTACTTTCCCAATGCAGTGGCCTTCGACACTGCGGACAACCTCTACATCGCGGATACCCATAACAACCGCGTCCGCAGGGTGAGTGCGGCGACGGGGATTATTACGACGGTGGCGGGCAATGGAACCGCCGGCTACAGCGGGGACGGCGGCCCAGCCACCAGTGCGGAACTGAATGACGCCACCGGTGTGGCTCTGGACGCCGCCGGCGACCTGTACATCGCAGACTATGAGAACAACCGCGTCCGCATGGTAAGTGCGGCGACAGGGATTATTACGACGGTGGCCGGCACCGGAACCGCCGGCTACAACGGCGACAATATCGCCGCCACCAGCGCAGAGTTGAACACACCCCATGACGTGTTGGTGGATGCCGCCGGCAACCTCTACATCGCAGATTGGGGCAACAGCCGCGTCCGCCGGGTGAATGCAGCGACCGGGTTGATCACCACAGTGGCGGGCAACGGGACCGCTGGCTACGGCGGGGACGGCGGTCCGGCCACCAGCGCGGAACTGGACATACCCCTGGGCATGGCGTTCAAAAACGCCGGCAACCTCTACGTCGCCGATCAGGGTAACGCACGGATCCGCGAGATTGACGTTTCCGACCCGCCTTCGCTTGGCTTTGCCGCCACCAACGTAGGCTCGGTCAGCGCGGCGCAAGACGTCATCGTTGAGAACTTGGGCAATGCGCCACTGAACATCTCAACGATCAGCCCGGCGACCAACTTTAGCCTCGGAGGTCCCGATACTTCCTGCAGCAACGGCCAAGTGCTGAATCCGGCAGCCAGTTGCATCCTGGGAATCGAGTTTGCCCCCACGGCGGTAGGCACACTGAGCGGCACTGTAGTGCTAACGGACAACGCCCTGAACGTAAGCGGCGCTACCCAGCAAATACAGTTGTCCGGGTCTGGGCAACCGCCGCAACTCTCGATCACAGTGAACGGCACCGGATCAGGTGAGGTTGAGTACGATGATAGCGCCTGCGACGCGGGCTCAGGGCCAGGCTCCTGTTCTCCCACGTTTGCACCAGGAAGTGTGGTGACGCTAACCGCAGGGACGTTCGAAGGCTCAAGCTTCGCCGGCTGGGGCGGCGCCTGCGCCAGCGAGGGAATTTACCAGACATGTACGGTAACCATGACCAGCAACATGAGCGTGACGGCTACTTTTAATACGACTGTGGTGACCACCTACACTCTGAGCCTGACGGAACTGGGATTAGGCACGGGCACGGTAACCGACAATAGCTCGCCGCCGAACACCTGCAGTGAGAGCAATGGGGTCGTCGAAAGCAACGGAGTCGTCGAAACCACCGGAATCTGTTCCTTTACCTATCCGAGCGGAACGGCGGTAGTGTTGACGGAGAGCGCGACTTCGCCCTCCACCTTCGGAGTCTGGGGCGGAACTTGCGTGGCGACCGGGGCTTGCACGGTGACCACATCGAACCAGCTTTCGGTGACGATCAATGCCAATGAGTCGGTGAACGCGAGTTTTGTTGCTCCTTCGTCTTCTGTCACTTTAACCTTCAGTCCGGGGTCGAATGTGACCCAGATGGCCACCTTCTGCCCGGGCAGCACGACACCCCCCTGCAGCACCAACCAAAATGCGGATGCATTGACGTTCACGTTTCCGCAGGTGAGTGCGGAATTCTCCCTCACTGTCGTGCATACCGAATTCCCAGCGACCGGGCTTTGCCCGGCGGGCGCAAGCCCGAGCAGCAGTTTCTGCGCCCGGTTTGTGAGCTTCTTCAATTATGGGACCGACCCGACGACTGGCGATACCGTCGTGCCGTATCCCTACCCCTATGCGAACGGGGATGGCGTTCACTATTTGGTGTACTCCGGAACCCCAGGCACAGAGCCGCCCACGACTTCCTATACCGGCCCGGTTTACTGGAAAATTGGATGGAACAACACTAGCTTTGTCCCGCCGGCGCCATACTGGACAGGCGCCGTCGCGCCACGCCTGCTCGACGATCCCGACGTAGAGGAGTTTGGTCCTACGGTGCCCTACGGAACCAATTGCAGCACGCCGATGCTGGTCGACAATGGGGAGACTTACCAGAATAGCCAGGGCCAAGAGATTTACTGCCAATTCGATCAAGACATTACGACCTTCTTCACTCCCGGGCCCGGGCTCGACCCGATCGGCGGAAAAACCTCGCAAGTCAACGATGTGGTAGTAGCCTTCCTGCCGACATCCACCGGGACTTCTCCCGTCGAGACGCCTCCTACGCCGACGGCTCCGACCCTCACCGGCAGTTGCATCGATGGGTGCGTGGTCAGCGGCACCACGATTACCTTTACCGAGGGCACGGGAGCGACCTTCGCGGTCACGGCGAGCGGTTTCCCGACGGCAACTCTGACGGAATCCGGTACGCTACCGAGTGGACTGACGTTCAACCCGGAAACGGGGTTGATCAGCGGCACGCCGGCAGACGGCACGGCCGGCAACTACTCCATCACCCTCACTGCCGCCAATGGGGTGACCCCCAATGCCACGCTGAGCTACACGCTGACGGTGAACACGGCGGGGCTGACGATTGCGGCCAGCAGTGCCACGATGACGTATGGCGGGACGGTGCCGACCATCACCCCGAGCTACAGCGGGTTTGTCAACGGAGACGGGGCCTCGAGCCTGACCACGGCGCCTACGTGCACGACCACAGCCAGCAGCACGAGCGCGCCAGGAACCTATGCCAGCAGCTGCACGGGGGCGGTGGACGCGAATTACGCGATCGGCTATGTGCCGGGCACAGTAACGGTGAACCCGGCGCCGCTCGCGATTACCGCCAGCAGCGCCACGATGACCTATGGCGGGACGGTGCCGGCGATCACCGCCAGCTACAGCGGGTTTGTGAGTGGAAACACGGCCTCGAGCTTGACCACGCAGCCCACGTGCACGACGACAGCCACCAGCACGAGCACGCCAGGAACCTATGCCAGCAGTTGCACGGGGGCGGTGGACCCGAATTACACGATCAGCTATGGGACGGGCACGGTGACGGTAAGCCCGGCGCCTCTGACCATTACGGCCAGCAGTGCCACGATGACCCAAGGAAGCACCCCGCCGAGCATCACCGCCAGCTATAGCGGATTTGTAAATGGGCAGAGCGCCTCCAACCTGACCACCGCGCCCACTTGCTCGACCACAGCCACCAGCAGTAGCCCGGCAGGAACTTACCCCAGCTCCTGTTCGGGTGCGGTCGATCCGAACTACACGATCAGCTATGTGAATGGCACGGTAACGGTGAGCGCTTTGAAAATCTCTACAACGAGCGTTAACTTCGGCACCTTGTATCTGGGGCAGCTGGGCATCGGGATCATCACCCTGACCAACACCGGGACCTCGGCGATCACGATTTCGAGCGTCAAGATCACCACGCCGGGGAATGCCACGGGCGAATACGGTTCCATCACATTCTGTCCTCCCCTGATTTCGGCGATGCCGGGGACCTTGGGTGCGGGCAAGATCTGCGAGATTGGGGTAGGCATTTTAGCCACGGAGAAGATCTTCAGTCCGACGGCCTCGACGGCCACTCTCACCATCACGGACAGTGCGGCGGGCAGCCCGCAGCAGGTGCTGTTGACGACCGAGGTCATCGATCCGCAGGCGACGCTCAGCACGAATTCTCTGAATTTCGGTACCGAGAAGGTGTCGACCACGACTACCAAGACGGTGACCCTGACCAATACCGGCTACACACCGCTAAGTCTCACGAACATCGCCATCAGCGGAGCCAGCTTCACGCTCGCGAGCGCAACCACCTGCGCGAAAGGGGACACGGTGAATCCCTCGGCAAGCTGCCAACTGAGCATCAGTTTCACTCCGGGGTCCAAGGGTTTGCTCACCGGCAAGGTGACCATCACTGACAGCGCCCTCATCAGCTCGCAAGTGATCACGCTTTCAGGCACGGGAGACTGAGATGGATGCGAGGCTTCGGCGTGCCTGGCGAGTCTTCACAAAGCATCGAGGCGCGGGAAACTTGAAAAGGGGGTGGCGAGAAAGGGAAGCTCGCGTGAGAACGAATTGAATTAACTAATGGCTGAGCGAGTGAGTGTAGATAGGGTTGAGATCGCTTCGCTTCACGATGCTGTCGGTCTTCGCATCCTTTTGAACATCATCCAGAATTCTGCGAGCCTCGGTAAAGTGTTCCGAGACATCAGCGGCTTGGCCGGCAAGTTCAAGATCGCGCCCCAGCAGGTAATGACTTTGGGCAAGCAAGACCCTCATGCCGAGCTTCTCGGTTCGGCTCAAGTCGCTCTCCAGCTCCTTTCTTGCAGGCTCATAACTCTTCAGATTCATGAGAGCTTCGGCACGGTAGATCGAGCATTCCACAGATACATACTTCAGCCCCATGCTGTCCGCCTCTTCCGAGAGTTTGCGGAGTGAGCTGGCGGCCGATTGAAAGCGACCTTGCCGGACAGCGTCCTTGGCCACATTGAATTTCGCGACCAGAATGAGATCCAAATTGCTGGCATGCGATGCCGTCTTAAGCGCCTCATCGTACAGTGTAGCCGCGGCTTTGTATTCACCACGATAGAAGGCATTGTCGCCCTCGTAGCCGAGAATTTCGGCAGTTTTAGCTTGGTTTTTCAGCTCGCCGGCCACATTCATAGCTTCCTCGAGACTCTTCTCGGCATCGTCGCTTCGTCCGACCTGCGCCAGAGCGCTGCCCTCAAAGCCAAGGATTTCCGCCAACCAGAAGCCTCGCTCCCCGAGTTCCCGGATCGTTTTCAGAGCATCTTCTTCTGAGCTGAGAGCGGCGCCATAGCGGCCTTGATAACCGAACAAAATGCCTAAGCTCGAGGACTCGAGGGCAGCGCCCCGATTATCTCCCGTGCTCCGCCGCAAATCCAGGGCGCGCAAGTAATGCTCGATGGCCACGTCATACTGACCCATTTTGCTCGAAGTGTCAGCCAGGTTGTGGAGGGTGTCGGCAATGGTGCTGGAGACCTTGAGTTTTTCGCGAACGTCGAGGGCCTGCTGGTAATAGGTGCGCGCGGTCTGGTAATCGGCCTTGTAAAAATACGCGTTGCCGATGTTGTTCAAGACCAATCCCTGATAGCTCTGGTTTCCTACGTCGATCTCTGCTTGAAGCGATTCCTTGAACAATTTCAAAGCCTGGTCGTAGTCGCCATGGTCGACGTAAAACTGAGCCAGGTCATTCAGGACGTCGCCCGTTCCCGCTTTGTCGCCCAAGCCCTGCCACAACGCCAGTGCCTCTTTGTAGTCCTTGAGCGCCTGGTCCGGCTTGCCCAAAATGTCCTCCGATGACGCCATGGCGTCCAGGCTCATGGCCATGCCCTTCTTGAGTCCCAAGCGGCGCTTGATTTCGAGTGAATCCCGCAGGTTGCGAAGAGCGTCCTCGTGTTTGTTCAGAGCAGCATAGGCTACGCCCATCGCCTGAAGAATCGCGGCCCTTTCCTCATCGTTGCCGGCTTCGACTGCCAGGGGCTGGGCACGGGTGAAGTATTCGAGCGCTTTCTGCGGGTCGCCAGAATAATATTCGACACGGCCCATCGCGAGCAGCGCCTCCACACGCTTCGGATCGAGCGCCAGCACCTTCGCGTACTCTTCTCCTGCCTTGTCGTACGCGCTCGAATTCTCATAAAGCCCGGCCAGCTCGAACCGCACGTCGGCATTGCCGGGCGCAGCTCTGGCAAGATTGTTGTAGGCTTCGATGGCTTTGGGATAGTCTCGCTCGATCCGTTCGTGGCTCGCCTGGATCAGATACTTTTCCGGAGGGGGAAGCTGATCGCTCAACTCGACTGCCTTCCGGGAGGCCTGCTCCGCTTCGTTGTCTTGCCCCAGGTTGGCATAAGTCTTCGCTAGTTCGGAATAAGCTAGGGCGAACCGAGGATCCTCTTGGTTGGAGGCTTCGAAGCGTTTGGCCGCTTCGAGGAAATTGCCGCGACGCTCGAGCTCGAGCCCGTCGTTGTAATCATGCAGGGCGGGAAGAGAGCGGGTTGAAGGTGTGAAAGACTGCCCCTGGAGTTCCTTGATCGTGCTTTCGGAAAGGGCCAAGTTCGAACGGATATCGCTGGCCAGGCGATCGATCGCAGTAAGAATATTGCTTTCAGTCGCGGTCTCCGCCAGTGTCGTGGTGCGACCGCGTTTGAGGTCCTCGATCGTAGCGTCCATGCGAATTTGCTCTCCGAATCGAGTGTAGCGTCCCCAGGCGATGTTGTCGGCGTTGCTGAACTCAGCCAGGCGTTGCACCGTAGCGGGATCGATGGCGCTGTCGGCCGAAATACGCAAATCGCTCAGAATTTGGCTCACGCGTTGGGAAGAGACAATACGGAGATGGGACGACTGCCCGATGTCGGTACTCAGCGTTTCCGCCACGCTTGATCCCAGCCAGTTGAGACCGGGGTCTCCGGATGCATTGCGGAAAGGCAGAATTGCCAGCGAGACCGCGGGGGCGGATGAACTCGGCTGCCCGCGCGCGAAGAACCGCGCGCGCAGCGCCAGTCCAGCGCTGGCCAATACCAGCGCCGCCGCCGCGGCCGCCAGCCATTTCTTGCGCGAAGCGGAAAGCCAGGGCGGCAATGGCCGGGCCCTCGAGGGGGGACGGCCCGCTCCGCCGCGCCCCGCTTCCAGATCCTCGAAAATCTCGCGCGCGGATTGATAGCGCCGCGCCGGATCGATTTCCAGACACTTGCACGCCACATCGCTCAGAAATCGCGGAATGCTGGGATCGGCTTCGACCGGCGGCCGCGGCACTTCTCGCGTACGTTTATACATTGCAGCCTGAGCGGTATCGGCCTTGTAGGGCGTGGACCCGGTGAGCAGCTCGTAAAGAATTACGCCCAGCGTGAAAAGATCGGAGCGGGCATCGACGTGCTCCCCCATCACCTGCTCGGGAGACATATAGTCCGGCGTGCCGACCAGCGCTCCGGTTTGCGTCATTCCCGCCGATTCGACGGAACGAGCGATACCGAAATCCATGACCGCGACTTTGCCTTCTTCGTCGACCATGATGTTCTGGGGCTTCAGGTCGCGGTGCACGACACCTTCGGCGTGCGCAGCTTCAAGTGCGAGGCATACTTGCTCGACAATTCGGGCGGTTTCCTCGAAGCTCAGTTTGCCCATGTCACCGATCAGGCGCTTTAGATCGCGCCCTTCGATGTATTCCATGGTGATGAACTTGATGCCATCGGCCTCGCCCAGATCAAAAATGCGGATGACATTGCGGTGGGTGATCTGGCGGGCCAGGATCAGTTCCTGCTTGAACCGCTTGAGAATTTCCGGATAGATCGCCATCTCAGGACGAATCACCTTCAAAGCAACCGTGCGATCGAGTTCCCGGTCGTTCACCTTGTAAACCGCCCCCATCCCTCCTTCTCCCAGTAACTGCAGAACCTCATATCGGGCTCCAAGCACACTTCCCGGCGAAAGGGCAAGCGACGCGGCCGACCGATTGGAAGGCTGCGACCAACCCTGCGGGACGTTTTCCTCGTCCCTACTTGAAATAGCGGATACTGTCGCTGCCATGTTTAGGGTGGCGAGGTCCAAGGGAGAGTTGCATTGGATGCAGCGATTTGCCGTGGGAGAATTAGCCGAATGGCACCGTGGACATTCCCGAGTGTTTACCGCCGTGTTGTCTTCAGGACGGCCGCCAGTCATCAAGGCGTCCTCTAACAGCAGTCTGGTTGCAGAATGATAGCCTGCGGCCCGGCGGTCATGCAAAAAGGGAAAAAGCAAAAGGAATCGGAAGCGGTTCGATCGATCGACGGACTTTGTCAGGCTGAGCCCGGAAAGGCTCCCTAGCAGGTAGGTCAGCTAGGCAGAAAGGGAAAAAGATGGCTCAGGTTTCAGACCATGGGTGCGTCGGTCCGCAGCTACTTTCCCGCCTGGGTGTTGAACGCTCGCGATCCTGGGGCGGAAATCTCCGAGCTTGGAATTTGGGTCTGAGGGCTGCAGTCTAACCTGCCCACTCTTGCAACAGCGCCTTGGGCTCAAGGAAGCGGCGCTTTGGAAGCGTTATCCCACAGGTTGCAATGGGCTTTCTTGCGATTTTCTCTTGACAGGGTCGATGAATTGCCAGCAGAATGCCCGCCAGCCGGGTATTCAGGCCTGGTTCGCTTCTGCAACCAGCGTCCGTTACTTTCGCTCGTGCGCGGGCGCCCGGGCATGAAGCTCACCCGTATGCAGTTGCTGTGCGCAGCCTTGCATATGATATCCCGCGTGCTTACCTCCATCGATCACGGCCAACCCTGCTCAAGGAGATTATTTATGTTTGCTTCGCGCAATCTGCAAAACCTTCTTTTTTCGGCTGTAAAGTGTTCGGCTGTGGCGTTGCTACTGGCGAGTAGCCTGTTTTCAACAGCCCAGGACAAGCTTCGTGCCGGTTCCCCCAGCATTGCGGCCCGAGTACAGAATGTCGACGAAAATGAACTGGTGCTACTCCAGGGCAATACTCATCCCCTGGCGCGGCCGGAATTTGACCAGGGTGCGGCCTCCGACGACCTGCCCATGGAACATATGTTTCTCCTGCTGCAGCGCAGTCCCCGCCAAGAGCAGGCGCTTGAGCGATTCATGGCGGAGCAGCTGGATCCGCACTCCCCCAACTATCATCATTGGCTTACCGCGGAGCAGTTGGGCCGAAACTTCGGTCCGGCACAGCAAGATATAGCGGCCGTCGTACGCTGGTTGGAGTCCCATGGCATGCGCGTGAACCGGGTTTACCCGAGCGCTATGGTCATTGACATCTCAGCCACGGCTGGCCAAGTGCGAGACACCTTCCATGCTGAGATTCACCGCTACAACATCGACGGACAGACGCATATTGCCAACGCCAGTGATCCTGCGATTCCAGCAGGGCTGGCACCGGTAGTGGCAGGAGTCGCCTCCCTGACTGATTTCCGGCCGAAGGCGATGGCGCACAGGCCCAGTCCAGATTTCTCGGTTCTTTGCAAAGGCTGTCCCGGGCTAAATAATGTCGAGTTTTATATCGAAGGTCCCCCCGACTTCGCTACCATCTATAACGTTAATCCCCTCTACCAGGCAAAGATCACGGGGAAGGGACAGAGGATAGCGGTCCTAGAAGATACCGATATCATAGCCAACGATTGGTACATCTTCCGGTACGCTTTTGGCCTGTCATCCTACAGTGGAACTTTCGCCCAAAAACACCCCGCTCCGCCCTCAGGGCCGGACAACTGCGCCGTTCCGCCCACCAATAGCGATGAGTTCGAAGCTGCCTTGGACGCTGAGTGGTCCGGCGCCGTGGCGCCCGATGCCGACATCGAACTTGCTTCGTGTGCGGACACGGCTACCACCTTCGGCGGTGACATGGCTGCCTATAACTTGATCAACAGTAAAACCCCGCCGCCGATCATAAGCTACAGCTACGGAGAGTGCGAGGCCGATCTTGGGATCAGTGCCAATGAGTTTTATTACATTGCCTGGCAACAGGCGGCTGCTGAAGGCACCTCCATGTTCGTAGCCGCAGGTGACTGGTCTGCGGCAGTGTGCAATGCGTCCTTTTCTTCAGGCGTCTTTGCTACGGCCGGGATTTCGGTCAATGGCCTGGCATCCACTCCGTACAACCTTGCTGCCGGGGGCACTGATTTTTCAGACTATGTCACCGGCACGCTCAATCTCTACTGGAACAAGAAGAATGGCCCAAGGCGCGGGTCTGCCAAGTCGTATATTCCCGAGATGACGTGGAATCAGTCTTGTGCTGGCAGCGTTCTCTTCCATTTCTTCGGGTATACGAGTGGCCTGGATTTCTGTAATAGTTCTATCGGGTCGACGGACTTCATCGACATCGTAGCCGGCAGCGGCGGACCCAGCTTTGTCTACCCTAAGCCTTCCTGGCAATCCGTCTTCGGCAATCCCGATGATCACAAACGTGATCTGCCGGATGTCTCGTTGTTTTCTTCCATCGCCTTCTGGTATCAAGATCTTGCATTGTGTATGTCAGATACCCAACAGGGAGGTGCACCTTGCAATTACGACAACCCGGAAGACGCTCTCTTCTTCAACAGTGGCGGCGGTACCTCCTTTGCCTCACCGCAGCTCGCCGGGGTACAGGCGCTGATTAACCAAAAGAAGGGAGGTTCCCAGGGCAATGCGGCACCAATTTACTATAGGTTGGCGGTGGTGGAGTACGGTTCTACAAACCATCCCAACGATTCCACGTTGCAGAAGTGCAATGCCAATCGTGGCAACAAAGTTGGCACGTCGTGTATTTTCCACGATGTGACTTTGGGTAACAGTGACGTTCCGTGCTACGGCACTGTCAATTGCTACGACCCTGCCGGTGGGAGTGCCTACGGGGTGCTTTCCACGTCCGATACGTCGCTCGAGGTAGCCTACCCCGCGACCCCCGGCTGGGACTTTAGTACAGGGTTGGGGAGTGTCAACGTCGCCAACGTCGTGAACGCGTGGCCCTGAGGAAAGCTGCCGAATCAAAGAGCTGTTGTTGTTGGAGCGCTTGATTACTTGATTCGGCCTGCCTGATCGGCCCGCGGTGCGGCGAGCGCGTGCGGGCCAGGCACTGTTTGGTCGCTGCCGGGTCCTTTGCGATTGCGGGCAACGCCGGCTCTTTGAAGAGGAAGTACGGCGCCTGAGGCGGATCCCGGGGGAAAAGTTCACTAGAAACGATCACACGGTACTGGGCAAAGTCGCCGAGGAACTTCGCAGCACTTACCCGTCTAGCGTATGGGCGAGCAAAGCCATTCCGTGGCTGCCCAAGGAGTCGAACAAGGTAGTGGGGTAGCGGTGTGTTTGTCGCTCGGAGCGATGATGGGCACTCTCCGCTCGCTCTGCGGGCATACGTGTTTGCGAACTCGAGCGATGCCCCTGCGTCGCCACGGCTTGCATCCTCTTAAGGAATTGATGATCCTACGTACTCTCCCGTGACGAGCCTTTCCCGCAAATGGAGCTCCTCGTCACCCTGGAACAGACATTCCTGTCCTTACTCGATCGGAGCATGAATGTGTCAGAAGTTGCCGTGGGCGGGGAACAATCTTGGCGAGTCTTTGATCACTCCGGCTTTGTTAAGATAGTTGGGACCAATGGACGCCGAACAAACCATTGCTGAAATCGAATGGCTAGAGCGCGTTTTCGCGGTGCCTGACACCAGGCCGCTGAGCCCAAGGGACCTCTCGGCTGCCAATCGAAGGCACGATGAAATGCTTGCCCATAGCCCGTGGTTTCGGCTCTGGCAGCGGTATGGAGTCTGCTGCCGCGGTCAGTCCCCTGCACTCCGCCTAGACGAAACTGAAGGTTAAACCTCCGCACAAGTTCAGCCCCACATCCGGTTGAGGTCGCGACTTTCGAGGATGGCGCGACCTACGCAGTCGGTCGTTGTCACGCAGGTTCGGGAAGCATCCTGCAAAGGGGATAAAGAGGATAAAGAGGCTGACGCTTGAGTAACCAAGAAGTTGTTTTTGATCGCGAGCGGACAAACCTCGTTGCGCTGCGACAAAGGCAAGCTTTTGCCCGGCAATCATGTTGCCTCACCCATGCTTCGAAGACCCTCACCTAACTTGTGTTGCGCCAGAGCGGCTGACAAGACGATAATCCCGGTGACGCTGCGGCCAGATGGAAATTGGACCAAGGCGATCGAAGGAGAGAATCTGATGAAGCGCATTTTGGTGGTGTTGGCCTTAGTTTTTTGCTCGGCGATTTCCGGTCCCCTCTTGGCCGAGGACAATCCCTTTGTTGGAACTTGGAAACTGAATACCCCAAAGTCCAAATTCGAACCGGCACCGGGGCCAAAAAGTGTGACGCGGACCATCGTCGCGCAAGGTACCGGCGCCAACTACAGCTTTGAGGGAGTTGGCCCCGATGGTGCTTCTTTCGCCTATAGTTTTTCTACCAACTATGATGGCAAAGATTCCGCAATAACCGGTACAGGGTCTCCCGGTGGTGCGGATGCGATTGCCCTGAAGCGCGTCGGCTCTCGAAGGGTGGAGGGAACGCTGAAGAAGGACGGAAAAGAGCTGGGGAAGGTAATAGCTGAAGTGTCGAAGGATGGCAAGGTCTCGACTGTGAGAACGAAAGGTAAGACCGCAGACGGTAAGGAATTGAGCGCCGAAACTGTCTACGACAGGCAGTAACAAGCTCGGGGCGGAATTTGTGCTTCAAATTCCGCCCGCCCCGACCATGACGGAATCCGTTCCGCTGGACGCATATGGACGAAGCGAGAGGAATGGTGGCAGCGATCTACACCACTACCGCAGAAGCTCGCTCGACTGTTTCGCCGCAGCCAGGGCGTTCAAGATTACTCCGCTGACAACGAGCACGGCCGACCTGACCAGAAATTCTCCTCCTGAAACCAACCTGGACGTCGATTCTTCGTTTCACGACGTGGATGCTAGGCGAGATTCGCATGTCTCTGCCTAGCTCGCTTTTGTTTTTTCGGTGTGCCTGTGATCTATACTTGCTTTGCAAACTATTCTGCTCGATGCCACGACACGCTTGAGAGTGCCATGGCCGGCATCGAGAGTGCCCCGGCACGAATCACACTTCGTGTAATTGTATTGTGGCTTTGCCTGATGCTTTGTAGGATCGTGATCGTCCTTCACGCCCAGGCGCCTCTTGGAATACGGAACGCACCTGAACTGCGGTGATTGGGCGCCAACGGGGACAACCTGGCGCTTGCACTTGTTCCTCTCGCGTTGCCGAATTTGGAGATCGCAGGATAGATGTGATCTTTCCGGAGCATGTCAGCCCGAGACGGCAGCCAGCCTGAGAGTGCAGTGGTAACCACACGATCTCCAGGTCAAAAGCATTGCTGTCCCGCCAAAGGAAACACACGCGATATCGGTCGTTGGTTCGAATGCTGTGCCCGCCTCATGAACGCTCTTCGACGAACGTCAGCCAAACAGGTGACGCCTCTTGCCCGATTGGCATAACCTCTGGGCATCTAAGTCGCGAAAACTCACGATGACATCCGCAGATACTGATGCGATACGATACTGATGTCAGACAGTCGTCGTATAACGTCCAGCGTCATGGTCAGGGATTGAAAGGAATCGTTGCTTCTAACCTCGCTGTGGGAGTGCCAAAAGACAGCAAATTGAGTGCGGACCAGGGTATGCCCGCTTTGGCGTGGGCATGCCTGCTACTTTTGTTGTGCATCCGTTTTGCACCCGGACTTTCTGGCTGTACTGCCATACTCCTCGTAAACCGTTGATAACTCATGCTTAGCAGGGTCTGTTTACTTTGGTGATTCAGGTGCGAGCCAGCTTGTCCAGGAGGCCAGCTCGCCACTGGCCAAAGACCCAGGAAAACCTCATTAACTACCGACGGCATCTCCGATGAGCGTCGTGCTGATTCCTAGCTACGAGTCAGGTCGGCAGTTATGCGGGCTGGCTTCGCCTGCGGTGCATCTGAAACTTACAGGCGTGTTTTTGAGAAGCGTCGCGATGTCTCGAAGGCACGCGAACAACTCTTCAAAAGCCTCAAGGTCCCGCCAAGAAAGTCCTGGATCGAACCAGGCGAAACACGGTGAGCGACAGAAGCCGAAGGAAGTTGTCGGCCTGGAGCTTTGATAGTTTCCGCAGGCCTAGTGTGGGAGAGCATCCGTACTGGATGAAGATCGATGATCAAGGAGACTCGACTCGCTACAAGGTCGTCGTCAATCATGAAGAACAGTATTCGATTTGGCCGGCCGATCGCGAAACCCCTCTCGGCTGGAGGGATGCTGGCAAGAGGGGAGACAAGGCGGAGTGCTTGGCTTACATCAAGCAGGTTTGGACCGATATGAGACCGCTCAGTCTTAGGAGGAGGATGGACGGCAAGCCAACAAACGAGAGCTGAGCAGCCGGGCTGTCCGCCACCTCTTATATGAATAGGAAAAGGAAACCTGTGGGAGACTGCCGTGAACTCTCACCCGCCGAGCCAGCGTGGAACAACACGCAGAAGGAGCATCCCACCGATTCCTGCCTGCGCGAATTGATCGAGGCACAAGCCGAGCCAACGCACAAAAGCGTAGTGTACGAAGCTCCGCGGAACCGATTGGAACATCTTTTGGCAGAGCTTTGGCAACAGGTATTGTGCATTGGGAGAATAGGAATTCACGACAATTTCTTTGAACTGGGTGGTGATTCAATCACCGCGGCTCTTTTTCTCAACGAGCTGCAACACCGCTTGGGCGAGGCTGTGCACCTCGTGGCTATATTTGATGCGCCCACGATTGCCGGGCTCGCGACCTTCCTCAACCACCGTTATGCGAACGCGGTTTCTAGGATCTGCTGCGACGAAAAGGTTCCGGGCGAAGAGCAAACAGCAGAAACAATCGAAGCAACCAAAACTGAACAAATGAGGCAGGTCATCGATTCCTCCGTTTCCTGCACAGCGGAACGGAAGGACGGCGACGAGGCTCAAACTTCGAGGCCGATTCAGCCAATTCTAGGCGACGGCGGTGGGGAACTACCCCTTTCGTTTGGCCAGCGGAGGCTGTGGTTTCTGGATCGGCTTCAGCCGGGCAATCCAGCCTATTGCTCAGTTCAGGCAATCCGTATCAAGGGCCCTTTCGACCTGGCCGCGTTGCGCAATGCGCTCCAGGCCATCGTAGCCCGGCATGCTGCCTTGCGCACCACATTCGGAACTGTCGACGGCAGCCCAATCCAGGTGGTTAAGCCGCAGGCGAACGTAATGCTGTCGATAACAGATTTAAATGTCCTGCCAGAGCCGGGGCGTGGTGCGGCAGCCCTCAGGCTGGCGGAGCAAGAAGCGCAGCGGCCTTTCGACCTGGAGCGTGGTCCGCTGCTGCGAACTACTGTACTGCGGCTGACCGAGACGGACCATCTCCTCGTTTTGACCATCCACCACATTGTGGTGGATGGCTGGTCGATAGGAGTGCTCATTCGGGAATTGCAGGCGCTTTATCCATCCTTCGCAGCGGGAAACCCTCCTTCCCTGTCCGAGCTCCCAATACAGTACGCAGACTTCGCCCTTTGGGAAAGGCAATGGTTGCAAGGTCCGCGCTTGGAGAAATTGCTTTCCTACTGGAAGCGGCAGTTGAGCGGGCGGCCAGTGTCGTTGCAGTTGCCAACGGACCATCCCCGGCCGGCGCTCGAGACCCTGCGCGGCGCCACTCAGTCCTTCGTGCTCCCCAAAGCGCTGAGCGATGCGCTTCTTGCCTTGAGCCGGCGGGAAGCCGCAACGCTGTTTATGACCCTGCTGGCTGCGTTCCAGACGCTGCTCCATCGCTATACCAGCCAAACCGACATTCTGGTTGGCACACCGGTAGCCAATCGCACTCGGCGCGAGATCGAGCCGCTGATCGGATTCTTCGTCAACACCCTTGTCCTGCGCGCTGATCTGTCGGGGGACCCAACCTTTCGCGAACTGCTGGGTCGAACGCGGGAGGTGGCCTTGCAAGCTTACGCCCACCAGGATCTGCCCTTCGAGAAGCTGGTGGAGGAGTTGCAACCGGAGCGCGACCTGAGCCGCAACCCGCTGTTTCAGGTCATGTTCATTCTGCAGAACGCGCCCCTGCCGAAGCTGGAGCTAGAGAAGCTGACGGCAAGCTTGGTGGAAGTGGAAACGGGCACCGCCAAATTCGATTTGACCTTGTCGATGCAGCAGACCGAGCAACGACTAAGGGGAAAGATCGAGTACAGCTGTGACCTGTTCGATTCCGAGACGATCACGCGCATGGTGGGACACTGGCAGACGTTGCTCGAAGGGATTGTGGCTGATCCCGGGCAACGCCTGTCGAAGTTGCCGCTGCTGACCGCGGCCGAACGGCGGCAGCTGGCAGTCGAGTGGAACGATACGCGAGCCGACTATCCGCGGGAACAATGCATCCACCAATTGTTGGAAGAGCAAGTCGAGCGGACACCGGAGACGGTGGCGGTGGTGTGCGAAGACCAGCAGCTAACCTACGGGGAGTTGAACCGACGGGGCAATCAGCTGGCGCATTCTCTGCGCAAGCTCGGCGTGGGGCCCGAGGTACGGGTGGGGCTGTGTGTCGAGCGCTCGCTCGAGATGATCGTTGGACTGGTGGGCATCTTGAAAGCCGGCGGGGCGTATGTGCCACTCGATCCAGCCTACCCGCGAGAACGTTTGGCCTTCATTTTGGAAGACGCGCAAGTTTCCGTGCTCGTGACATCCATGACTTCGGCGGAGTCGCTGCCGAAGGGCAAAACGCGAGCGCTCTGCATTGATACGAACTGGGAATTCGTGTCGCGGGAGAGCACGGGAAACCCGGTTTGCACAGCACGGCCGGACAGCTTAGCTTATGTGATTTACACCTCCGGGTCGACCGGGCGGCCCAAAGGAGTACTGGTCGCCCATCGAAATCTGGTGCATTCGACGAGTGCTCGAATCAACTACTACCAGGATCGGTTGATACGCTTTCTTTTGCTTTCCTCCTTTGCCTTCGACAGCTCTCTGGCTGGCATCTTTTGGACACTCTCTCAGGGTGGCACGCTGGTTCTGCCCCGGCCTGGCCTGGAGCGAGACCTGTCCCAGCTGTCAGAGCTAATAGCCCAAGAACAGATTTCCCATGTGCTAAGCCTCCCGTCGCTTTACGGGCTTCTCTTGGAGCAGGCGAATGCGGAACAGCTGCGTTCCCTTCGTCGCGTCATCGTGGCGGGCGAGGCTTGTGCGAGAGAAGTGATTGCACGCCATTGCAGGCAGCTTCCCCTGACCACCATCTTCAACGAGTACGGCCCCACAGAGAGCACGATCTGGAGCAGCGTTCACAGGTGCCGCGGTCCGGCATTGAAGGAACAAGTTCCCATCGGACGCCCGATTGCCAATACCGAGATCTACATCGTCGATGAGCACTTGCAACCCGTACCGGTCGGCGTTTTCGGAGAGCTGCACATCGGCGGCACCGGACTTGCTCGGGGTTATCTCAACAAGCCGGAAGTCACGGCGGAGAAGTTCATTCCCAATCCTTTTGCCGAGAGTCCGGGAGCTCGTCTTTACAAAACCGGGGATCGCGCCCGCTATCTGGCCGACGGCAGTATTGAATTTCTCGGCCGGCTCGACGAGCAAGTGAAGATTCGGGGCTTTCGCGTTGAACTGGGGGAGGTCGAGGCAGTCTTGGCGGAGCATCCGGGTGTCAAGGCTGCTGCCGTCGTCCGGCGCGAAGATTCCTCTGGCGAGAAGCGACTCATGGCATTCGTCACTTTGCGACCGGGCTTTGCGGCAAGCGTGGAGGAGCTATTCAGCTTTCTGAAACAGAAGCTCCCCGAGTATATGTTGCCCTGGAAATTTGAAATCACAGATCGTCTGCCTTTAACTCCCAACGGGAAAGTCGATAGAAATACGCTGCGTGCGCTCTCCGCTATGTGGCCTTCGCCCAAGAATGAATACTCCCCTCCGCGGACTCCCTTGGAACAGAAGCTGGTCAAGATTTGGTCGGAAGTTTTAAAGCTGGAACGTGTTGGCGTTCGCGATAACTTCTTCGATCTAGGAGGTCACTCGCTGCTGGCCGTAAGGCTGCTTGCCGAGGTTGAGAAGCAAACCGGGAAAAAGCTATCACTCGCCGGCATGTTTCAAGCGCCCACGATTCAAGATCAAGCCGCTGTGATCTCTGCCCCTTCGTCATCGGCGGAGATTCCTGGCGTGATCCCAATCCAGCCCAGGGGATCAGGGCGCGCTTTCTTCTGCCTGGGCGCGGGACCACTGTTCCGGCCGTTGGCCCTCCGCCTGGGTACCGAGCATCCGTTCCTGGGACTGGGTCTCGTCGAATCAGAAATACGAGATCTGACTGCCCCGTTCAAGTTGGAGGATATCGCCGCGCGTCTCCTCTCCAAATTGCGGGCGCTTCAGCCCCAGGGACCATACTGTCTGGGGGGATGGTGTGACGATGGAATCCTGGCCTACGAAGTTGCACAACAGTTGGAAGCGGCGGGCGAGAGAACTTTGTTGGTATTGTTTGACGCCTGGAACCCCGGCTCATGGCGAAACCACTCCGGAGGCGAAGCCCTTCTGGCGCGCTTCCAGCTTTGGGTGAAAAACCTGAGACATCATCTCTCAAATCTGCGTGGGCTGCCCATGAGGAAGCAGTGGGAATACTTGGGCGAGGCGTGGAATACGCAGACGCGGACACTCGGGAACAAGCTTTGGCGAACTCGCTACAGGGCGCTGCTGCGGATGAAAGGCAGAGTCCCATCGGGGCCGCGCGACTTTAACAAGATCGAGTTCATTGCCGTGCGGAACTATAAGCCTAAGCCGTTTGCCGGAAGCGTCGTTCTGTTCTGGAGCGGTACAGAGGATGAGGGAGGGAATCATGCTTCGGCTTTGGGCTGGCATGAACTTGTCCCAACGGGTTTGGAGACTCACCGGGTCCCGGGAAGTCACCGTGGGATGTTCGCTGAACCCAATGTCGAGGTGCTGGCGAAAGTGCTGCGCACTCGCCTTTGGGAAGAGCCGGCGGTGGCCGCAAGCGACTATCTTGCAAGCGCAAGCATGTGAGCGGGCCGAACGATCCTTGATGCCGCCAGACACCTGGGGCGAGGACAGGCACAACTGGACAACCGTGTACGACACATTCGCGCATTACGACGTTAAGAGAGGGCGGTCTACAATACTAAGGTCGGAGGTTGGCTGTGAAACTCTCTCTCCTTGTCCTGGTGCTCTGCCTGGCGCAATCGGGTTTATGCCAAATGCCGGGGTAGTGGTCCCGCGATGATTCCGGTCACCGCTTATCAAGCCGAGCGCAAGGCTAGATTCGATTAGTGAAAAAGGAGTCCGGCGAACTCTGCCAGATTCCGCCGCCACACCATCCACGTATGCTGCCCCGGCATCTCTATCTCGGTATACTGCACGTCCTTCGATTTCAACCACTGGCGAAAATTTCGATTCACTCTGATCAGCCGGTCCTCGGTACCGCAGGCGATCCACAGCAAGCGGATCTGCTGGTTAGCCTTCGCGTCGAGACCCGGAAAATCCTTTCCAAAGTCCTCTGGAATTCCGCCTGAGCTGAAAGCGCCGATCCACGCGAATTTGTCAAGATTGTTGAGCCCTGTCAGCAGCGATTCCGATCCCCCCATCGAGAGTCCCGCAATCGCCCGCGCTTTGCGGTCTCTCGCCACTCTATACTCACTCTCGACCCTCGGCATGACCTCCGTCAGCAGCGCCTTCTGAAAATTCGCGAAGTTCTTGTCGCGCACTTCCGTGT
The DNA here is from genome assembly GCA_035622175.1 of Terriglobales bacterium. Lineage (GTDB taxonomy): Bacteria > Acidobacteriota > Terriglobia > Terriglobales > Acidobacteriaceae > JAFAGX01. The sequence continues at coordinate 26,643 of DASPVV010000206.1, forward strand.
GACTCCAAGCGCCCCATCCCAGCTGTACAAATTCCATGGTGCCGTAGCCGAGCGGCATCACGACGATCATCGGCTTCGCTTTGCCTTGCGCAATGAGGTTATCGAGGATCCGGTTGGCATAGCCGACTTCCGTCCAGCCGCTGGCGTCGTCGCTGAACCCATGCAGCAGGTAAAGCACCGGGTAGGTCGCCTGCGCCGCCGGGTCGTAGCGCGGCGGCGTGTAAACGTAGTAGTCACGATCATCGTCGGCAACCTCGGAGGTGTAAAAGTGATGATGAATCTCGCCGTGCGGCACATCGTTCAGCTCCCAGGGGAGCGAGGGCGGACCGGGAACATGCACCAGATTTTCCGTGGCCAGCAGATTGGGCTTCAGCCGGGGATTGGAAGGATCGATCAACTGCACACCGTCAGCGACAAAAGCATACCCGTAATAATCAGGGGAAAGCGGCGCACTCTGGACGCTCCACACGCCTTGCTCGTCCTTTTTCATCGCCATCGGTTCGGCGCCCTCCAGAGCAAGCGTCACCTGCGATGCGTTGGGTGCACGAAACCGAAATATGACACTGCCCTCGGAGTGGACCTCAGGTGAGACCAGGGGCTCCTGCGGATGCGGCGCAGCCGGGGGCCTGGCGGCCTGGCATGCGGCGATCGCTGGGGAGAGCAGAACTGCGAGGCAGACCATGCCTGACTTCCATTTCATGCGAGACAGCCTCCAGCAGAAGCGGTTTCAAATTGTAAACGCTCCGGCTCCACGGCAGTTGAAGGCTATCTGGGTGATTTCTTTTGCCACAACGAGTCGATCAGGTCGGACAGGAAGCGGCGTACTGGAGTGGGACCACGGTAGCGGTGAACATGTACAGATTATCCAAGCATCTACCGTCGTGATCGGATCTGCGTCTATGGACTCGAAACGTCGGTACCCGGCCTTTGAACCGCGGCGTCCCCTGTAGACTCCTTTGTAGATACCGACGGAGCGGGCGGGGACTGCCTCGTTTTGGACTCAAGGATTGTTCCTGTCACCCAACTTTGGGTGATCTTTCAAATGTCACCCCTTTTAGGGTGTTAAGTCGGTAGTCATCGATATTGGGGCAATAGTTGACACCCACTTTTCGAGAAAGGCAGAGATTTTCGAAAACGTCGCCGTTTCTGCTCTTCATCCCGCTCCACTCACCCTGTCCTTCGGGTACTTCGTGGGATTGAACGGAGTGGAGGTTGGGCTGTCCTTTTGGACTCTAACAACCGCCGGTCACCGCAGCTAACCTGTTGTCGCGCAGCTCTTGTGGCGAGTCGGTCACAGCGGAGGTTGTCTCGATCCGTCGAATGACCCTTTACCCATTCCCAGGTGACCTCATGCTTGTGAGTGATCTCGTCCAGACCCTTCCACAGGACCTGATTTTTGACCGGCTGTTCGCCAATACCGTGCACGTGATGAACCCAGCCGTTCCTTTTCCAGCTGTGGATCCATTTCGTGATCCCGTTCATTAAATACTGCGAGTCGGTTCGAACCGTTACCCGGCAGGGTTCCCTCAGAGCCGACAGTCCCTCAATGACCGCACGAAGCTCCATTCGATTATTGGTGGTGTGTGGTTCGCAACCGAAAAGCTCTCGACAGTGCTCCTTGTATCGCAAGATACAGGCCCAACCCCCCTGACCTGGATTCCCAATACAGGCACCGTCTGTGGTTAGAAGAACGCGTTTCATCACAGGCAGCGAAAAGTGTACATGATGTCGTGGATTACTTCGCTTTTTTAGTCGATTGGACCAAGCGTGACAGTCGAATGGCTACGCATAAGCCGCGCGCGCCTGCGGCAGCTTATTACAAGCGGTATGCTCAAGTCTTTGCTTCTTGACCGCGCCGCCTTGACACACGTAGCCGCAATTGCAGGAAAATCGGAAACCACTTACTCCGCGGGCGGCGTGAGCTTGTCGTAGTTGCCCGCTCTGAAGAATCCATGATTGCTGATCAATCACCCTTTCGCTAGATTTGTTGGGCGGCATGTTGACACGAGCGTTCTCAGTGTGAGCGGTCATGAGGAACCAGAACCCGGCGCCGTGCTACCCCAGTCCGCCCGGAACTAATCTGTTGTCCCTCAATCATGGCAGGATAATAGTCTCACTGACGCTGTTGGAATTCTAGTCGCTTTAGCGGCCAATCTCTTACTTAACCCCGTCTCCGAATGCCCTCGCATTTCTCTGCGGACGTTGACATCACGGTTTTTCGCGAAGACATTGGTCAAGCAGCCGCCGTCGAAGAGTTCGAGGCTCTGAGTGGCAAGAAGCGGAGCCAACCGGCTGTTCGGCTTGCAGCGCATTGAGGATCAAGATTCTTTGCTGGTGGTCGATACTGGGGTGCGGATGCCAAAGGCGTGCTGCGGAAATTGTCGGTTACCGGACCCCGGCGGCTACACCCAGAATCTGCCTGCCGATTGAATCCATTTGCGGGGGTTTTGGAGTCTGGATTTTGATCGATTCTTTTGGAAATGTCTTGCTCAGATTCGAGCAGGGTTGACTCGCTCGGGCCGAAGGTGGAAACCAAGTTGTTTCCCAGCTCGGCGAAGGCGATCGTCGAGACTCAGAAGTTCTACGCCCGGGACAGCCGAGCGCACGGCCAACGCCGATGCCAAATGAATCGCGTCAAGCGTCCGGACTGGTTCGGCGGGAAACGGATGCCTCGCACGTTCTACAATGTCCAAACTGACTCGCCACAAATGCCAGTGGCTAGCTGCGGCATTCAAGTGGGCTCGGCGGTCCGCAGCCGCAGCTTCATCGATTTCTCCCGTCGCGATGGCGCGAATCAGCACGCGATCACACTCAACCAGCGTAAGATCGGAGGTAGCCACGAGTTCGGCGCGGCGAAGCACCTCGCGCACAGAGAGTGCGGTATGTTCGCCGAGCAACCACGCTAGCACGGCGCTCGACTCTGCATAAATCTTCACTGTCGGCCCCGCTCCTCATGGAGAAGCTCTGCCGCCTGACGTCGCTTGAGGAGACGCGTAAGCTTCGGATACACCGCCGCGTTGTTCGAGGTGCCCAACGTCAATTGGCCTTTCTTTGCCAGTGCGGCCAGCACCCAAGGCACTCCAGGCTCATTCCCCACCTTTCCCGGCGGTGTGAGCTCTGCCACCACTTCCCCACGATCCGTCACAAGCATAGCCTCGCCCGAGCGGACTTCCCGAACATACTCGCTCAATCGATTCTTCAAATCCCGAAGGCCCACGCTCTTCATGTCCCTAATGTAGCTTCATGAAGCTACAATGTCAACCACGCAAACTTTCTTCCCCGCGGACTCGTCCCTAACCCGTGGTTCGGGGACGGCAATCCGCGTCAGCTGGAACAAACCAACCAGAGACTTGAAGTCTGTGATTCAATGACCTTCTTGAAATGTGAACGAAGTTACTGTCGCAAAGCGGATCAATTGATTTTGAAATCCGAACAGATGAGACCGCGGGAAACCGTTGGTTCTTGAATCTCGGCTCCCCCATTTTAGCGGCGTTATTTGCATGTGGCACATCATTTAAATCATTACTGTTCAATGAGGGGAGGGAAACGGTAAAGACACACGACTAGCTACAGGCGTGGCTGTTGTTCGACTTGGTGTGCCGTCGTTCATTATCTGACGGCTCCATCTGGAAGGACATGCCCAATCGTAGAACCAAAGTGATCCATGGCTATTTGTAGGTTCTTTTGAAGAGTGCTTCCAGACCCGCAACTCCGCCGTTTCTGAACCGGATGGTCACCGTACCACTGGACTTGTTCCCCTTGATAAAATCCCACAGCACTGCAAACAACTCCTTCGGTATTTCAATTCGGCTGCCATCGGGAGAAACCACTGCGTACTGAAGCCTCGAGTCGCAATGCAACGCTGTTGAAGGCATATCCTCTCCTAAATTATTTAGGTCTTGACGACTCCATTGTGGCGTCTAGGAAGACGCGATCAACCTTAGCCAGTTCTGAACTTTGACAACCGAGTGGCTTCCAGAGCGGCAGAGCACAACGAAGAGGCTTCTACGAAAACGAGGCCGTCCAACTTCAATCGGCCTCTCTCCCCAAGGATGATGACAACATTATTCACGAATTCTCCGCGACTGCAACCTCTCGAAGGTTCTAAGGAAGAGTTCGACCGCGATTTTCGTCGTCCTATCGATTCCAGTTCCAGATTTCGGAAAGGTCGCAGCTCTTTTAGATTTCTGAGTTTCGCGGGAATGTCTTGACATTGCGGTGCGGTAAAGTCAGTGCACCGATGACAGTGGGCAGGCGTTATCGCGTTCGGGCGAGGCTTGCCCATATGACGCGTCACGCCTATCTCAAGCTGCGCCTCCTCTCGGTTTAGAGGCCCGATTGACCGAGGCGCTCAGAAAGGCTGCTCACCTGTAGTAAAAGGCTTCGGCCGGATTTTCCACAGGCTAAGGTGTTGGATTAAGCGAAGGTTTCGTAGAAGGGGCTAACAACCCTGTCTACCTATAGTTTTCAATGATTTAGTTTGTTCCACGTTCGCTCTAGTTTGCTGATCTGTTGCTCATCACAGCCCGACTATGCAATGGATTATGCGATGGAATTAAGCATTAGAAAGATGTACTTCCGGCGATTGACACCTTTCATCGAGCGCTCTATACTCCCTGCAATAATTCTCTACCTCAGCAGCGTCAACATAGCGCCCCCTGCTGTCCAGAATCATGCCGCTTCCTTGTTTTCTTTGCCGTTCGAGCGCACAGGTTTCATGGCCTAAGACTGCAACATTAAACGCACACAAGCAGCGCGTTAGAGAGATATGACCTTTCACTATCTTAAAACTCGTCGCATGTTTCGAGTGGGTTGAAGGATTTTGAGAGTGATCGCCGGTTGTAGCACATAGACAATCTGAAGATGTGACCAGGAACAGGACATTCTCATGAGGTTGATCACTCCGTGGCCGCGGTCACGAGTATTGAGCGCGATAGGACAATGTCAAAAGAAGAA